>CAMMBV010000001.1 GCA_946494335.1 uncultured Ruminococcus sp.
CCCGTCTTCCGTCGAAGTACTAGGAAAATTCCGACGTTTTCATTTCCTTCTTTTTCTTGTTGCCGTCCCTGATCTTCAATTTTCCTTTTATTTACGCCAAATTTTCAATGCCTTTTTCGGGCTTTTTTTATTGAAAAAATTTTTTAGATATGCTATAATAATAGTACTTTATAGCACTTTATTTAGGGAGCAGTTATGGCATACTATTTAAGAAAAGAAAACAAGAAAAAAGGTATCTATTTACAAATGTACGAATCCCACTGGGACAAAGAAAAGAATCAGGCACGTTCAAAAAGCGTCATGGCATTCGGCTATGTACAGGATCTCATCTCCGATGAGATGCCTGATCCGGTCGCTTATTATAAAGAGTTTGTAAGACAGAAAAATGAGGATCGGGCCGCAGCTCTCGCGCAGGAAACCCGTCCCCGCGCTTTTGCTTCCCCTGTGGAATACAATCTCGGGCATTTCCTCCTCCATACACTTTTAGAAGAGCTGGAGGTCCAAGAGGTCATCGACATCCTGGCAGCACAGATGCGCTTCCAGTTCCGTGTATATGATATGATTGCCCAGCTCATTTTCTCCAGGGTAATCTATCCATGCTCGAAAGCCAAAACAGTTTCTACTGTTTTTCCCCATCTTTACAACAGCTCCCCGATCTCCCAAGACCAGGTTTACGATGGTTTGTCCTTTATCGGTGAATCCTATAAAAAATACATTGAACTCTTTAACCATTGTTATGAGCAGCATGTTCAAAGGGATTTCAGCAATGTATTTTTTGACTGCACCAATTATTATTTCGAGATCGATCTTCCCTGCGAAGACAAGCAGAAAGGCCCTTCCAAAGAGAACAGGCACGACCCCATCATCGGGCAGGCACTCCTCCTGGATGCAGACCTGGTGCCGGTAGCCATGCAGATGTATCCGGGCAATGAATCAGAGAAACCTTACATCCGCAAGACGGTAGAAGAAATGAAGCGCCGGTATAAGATTTCCGGAAAGACGGTACAGGTCGCGGATAAGGGGCTTAATTGCGCCAGGAATATCTATGCGGCCGTGAAAGAAGCGGATGACGGGTATATTTTCTCCAAATCCATACACGGAAAAAACTTAAGCAGGAAGGAAAAGAAATGGGTCGTACTGGAAAATGAGGGGAATGTATGGACCAATTATACGGATAAAAACGGGAAACTCTTATACCGGCTCAAGTCCTGCATCGATACGTTTTCTTACCACTTCAAAGAAACGGACCCGGAAACCGGCAGGGAGGTTACGAAGACTTTTTCCGTGACGGAAAAAAGGATTGTTTCCTACAATCCTGCACTGGCGAAAAAACAAAAAGCTGAGATCCTGAAAATGGCTGACAAGGCTTCCAACTATACGACCCATAAGGAAATGACCCGGGAGGAATTGGGGGATTGTGCGAAGTACGTCAAGATTACCAACAAGGACAGGAACGGAAAAAAGGTCAGTCCCACGATAGAGGTTGACCAGGACAAGCTCAAGGAAGACCTGAAGTATGCGGGATATAACCTTATGGTCACATCAGAACTGGATATGGACCCGCTTCAGGTCTATCAAACCTACCACAGCTTATGGAAGATCGAGGAATCCTTCCGGATCACAAAATCTTACCTGGATGCACGCCCTGTTTATGTCCAAAAAAAAGAAACAATCTATGGGCATTTTTTAATCTGCTACCTTAGCTTGTTTCTTTTAAGGGTATTAGAAATCAAAGTTTTTAAAAACAAGATCAATTCCTATGATCTAATCCACTTTATACGGGACTTCCGGGCCGTAAAGACCCAGGATGGATTTTACATCAATATATCCAGGAACCAGGCTGTCAATGAAAAAGTCAAAGAACTGACCGGATTGGCAAATCTGGATGCGCTGTATCTGTCTGAAAAAGAAGTTGAAAATTTCTTTCAAAACTGCATGCTTCTTGACTCCTGAGTACTAGGATTTTAGAGAAACGACGGAAGTCAGGTAATACCACAGGACGCCCGTTTCGGCAAGTGCAGATAAAATGGAAAGCTGCAGTCAGGAAAACCCGTCAGGAAACTCCCCTGATTTCCGGGACTTTCCTGACGGTCGAGGGGCGATTTTGAGCCAAATGATTGACTTTTTAACTTTGCTTTTTTATCCTTTACGTAGGACTTGCGTAAGGACGAGAAAAAGAAGAAGGAGTTGATCAGTATGGAAAATAAAAAAACTTTCGGCGCTTATATCCTGCAGCGCCGCCGGGAACTTGGCATGACCCAAAAAGAGCTGGCCAGGGAACTGTATGTGACGGAATCTGCGGTCAGCAAGTGGGAACGGGGGTTAAGCTACCCGGATATTACATTGGTTCAGAACATCTGCAGTGTGCTTCAGGTGACGGAGCATGAATTACTGAGCGGAAGTGAAGATACCAGCCGGAGAATATCAGAGAAACTGGCGGAGAAATACAGGAAACTGACGCGCAATTACCGGATGTCCCAGTACATAATATATGGACTGATTCTCCTGGGATGTGCAGTCGGGAATCTGGCGGCACAGCACAGACTGGACTGGTTTTTTATCGTGGTCTGCGCTGTTATGATGGCGGCATCCCTGACGCTGGTGCCGGCCCTTGCTGCTCTTGACGCCAGGCTGGAAAATTACAAGCTGCCTTTATCATTGGGTGCCTTCCTGGCGGCTCTTGAACTTTTGCTGCTTGTCTGCTGCATCTACACAGGCGGGGACTGGTTTTTAATGGCCGGTATATCCGTGCTTTTCGGAACTGCCCTTGTATTTCTGCCATTTTTGCTGCCGCTTCTGCCGCTGCCGGAAAGTATGGCGGATAAAAAAGCATCGGTTTATCTGTTGAGTGTAACGGGACTGTTACTCCTTCTGCTTTTAGTAAGCTGTATTTATACAGGCGGAACCTGGTTTCCCATGGCTGCGGTCAGCGTCCTTTTTGGCCTGGGACTTTTCCTGCTGCCGGTTATTCTGCACCAGACTCTGCGCGGGCGGCTTCTTTATCGGCATAAGGCGCTTCTATACTTTTCAGCGGAAACCGTTCTGCTCTTTTTGATTTTGCTGACGGACGGAGTGCAAAATGGAATGCGTAACCTGGCGGTAAGCTTTCCCGTGGCGGTTTTATGTCTGATACTTCCCTGGGGTATCATGGGAGTGGTTCGGTATCTGCCGGCAAACGGATGGCTGAAAGGCTCTGCGGTATCGGCGTTTACAGGGCTTTGGATCTGGATGGCGCCCTGGATTCTGGAACAGATTCTGTCTTCTGTGTATGGACAGTCGAACAACCCTTACCGGCTTTTGCTCCCCTTTGATTTTTCTGCCTGGGATGTTGTACACACCCCCTGGAATGTGATAATGGTCATTCTGATTGTGCTGGGAATTGCAGCGGTTTTTTGCCTGGGGATGGGGCTGAGATCTTTCATTTTTCGCAGAAAATAAATCAGAGGCCTTTTGCAATAACCAAAGCAAATATTGAAAAAAAGTGTCGTTTCACATATAATTTAAAATATATATTCTTGTGCCGAATAGGCTATATTATGCTGCGGCGTGTCTGTAAAGATGCGTTTTATGGGAGGTTATTTGCATGGATAAAAAGGCCTTAAAAGTTTTTCGAGCTACCATTGTCGGTATGCTTTTGCTCTGTATACTTGTGTTCTATTTTATTACAACTTACATGACCAGGCAGAATACCAACACGCTGAATCAGGTTGCCGATACCTATATGCAGGGGATGAGTGTTCAGATCCAAAGCCATTTTGATACCTTGCTGAATATGCGGCTTATACAGGTGAAAAATGTTATACAGGAACTTCCGCCGGAGGAAGTCGAAGTCATGAATGACGATCTGCGGGAACGTCTGTCCGCAATTGCGCAGTCAAGAGGATTCACTCATACATATCTGCTGGATATAAACGGCAACATGGAGAATGTTATGGGAGAACCTGTTGAGATTGAGAATGCAGATAATTTTCTTACAGCAATGAATAAAGGGGAAACCATGGTAACTATCGGTGTGGAAGAGGACGGAACATCTGTCCTTCTTTACGGACTTTCCGTTGGTTATCCAGAGGGCACAGGCTATCCGTTATCCAACGGCAGCCACTGCACGGCTCTTTTAGTCGGCGTTCCCATTGAAAATCTGACAAATGCCCTTTCTCTGGGGGCGGATGGTTCACTGATTTTTACCAATATTGTACGTCCTGATGGTACGTATGTCGTAAACAATTCTGATCTTGAAAATACAGCGGAAAACTGTTATGACTGGGTCCTTAAAAACGCTAAGGAAGCCAATATGGAAAATGCGGAAGAAAATGCGGAGGATTTGCAGGAAGCTATAGAGGAACGAAAAACATACAGCGGCGTTGTCCCGATCCTCGGTGAAACGCGTCATTTCCGCTGTACGCCTTTGGATAATACGGAATGGATGATGCTGTCTGTCATGCCTCATGGCGTTCTTGACGAAGCGCTTTCCAATCTTGGACGGCAAAGGGTAATTTCCTCCCTGGTGAGCTGCGGCATCATTATGTGCATTATGCTGATTGTTTATCTTATTTACTGGAGATATTCCCTTCGCCAGATGAAGGCGCTGGCCAATGCCAAGGAGGAGGCCATCGCAGCAAACAGAGCTAAGAGTGAGTTCCTTTCCAATATGAGTCACGACATCCGAACGCCAATGAACGCCATCATAGGCATGACGGCCATTGCGGGAACAAATGTGGACAATCGGGATAAGGTTTTAGAATGTCTGCGGAAAATCACTCTGTCCAGCAAGCATCTGCTGGGATTGATCAACGATGTGCTGGATATGTCAAAAATCGAAAGCGGAAAGCTGACCCTGAATCTGGCGCCGCTCTCTCTGCGGGATATGATGGAAGGCATTGTAAGTATCATTCAGCCGCAGATTAAGGCAAAACATCAGTCCTTTGACATTTTTATCCGTCGGATCCAGAGCGAGAATATCTATGGAGACAGTGTACGCCTGAATCAGGTGATACTGAATCTGCTCTCCAATGCGTTGAAGTTCACACCGGAAGGCGGTGATATTTCCGTAACTGTGGCGCAGGAGGATTCGCCCAAAGGAGAAAAATACGTCCGCACCCATTTCTGGGTAAAGGACAGCGGCATTGGTATGTCAAAGGAGTTCCAGGAGAGAATCTTCGAGAGCTTCGTGCGCGAAGACAATGCCCGTGTGCATAAGGTAGAGGGAACCGGCCTGGGAATGGCTATTGCCAAGTATATTGTAGATAAATCCGAAGGCAGCATTGAAGTAAACAGCGAACTGGATAAGGGTACCGAGTTCCACCTCATTTTTGATTTTGAGCGGGGAGAAGCCAGGGCTGAAGAAATGAGTCTGCCAGGCTGGGAAGTTCTTGTGGTGGACGATGATGAAGAGTTGTGCCGCAGCGCGGCGGATTCCCTTAATGAGATCGGGGTTCATGCGGAATGGGCGCTGGATGGGGCCGCAGCCGTCGATATGACGCAGAAGCGCCATGAACAGCATAAAGATTACTATGTTGTTCTGCTGGACTGCAAAATGCCAGGAATGGACGGTATCGAAACGGCTCGTGAGATGCGCCGCCGTATTGGCGATGATGTACCGATTCTGCTGATGTCTGCCTATGACTGGGACGATATTGAAGAAGAGGCCAGGGAAGCAGGTATAACAGGTTTCATCTCCAAACCGCTGTTTAAGTCCACGCTTTACCATTCTCTGAAACCTTTTACGGAGCAGGATATATCTGAGATCGATCTTCCGGCTGAACCGCAGATGGATTTTGGCGGAAAAAGGCTTTTGGTGGCTGAGGACAATGAACTGAACTGGGAGATTGCAAATGCGCTTCTTTCCAATGTGGGCTTCGTTCTTGAATGGGCGGAAAATGGAAAACTCTGTGTGGAGAAATTCAGCGCTGCACAGCCGGGGTACTACGATGCAATTTTAATGGATCTGCGGATGCCTGAAATGAATGGATTTGATGCGACACGGAATATCCGGGCTCTGGAGCGGGAGGATGCCGGGCGGATCCCCATTATCGCCATGACGGCAGACGCTTTTTCGGATGATGTGAAGGCTTGCCTGGACTGCGGCATGAATGGCCATGTTGCAAAGCCCCTGAACATGCCGGAACTGTTGCGGCTGCTGGACAGATATTGTTGATTCGAGTATGAAAAATTTGTAAAATTGTTTTTGGGACGGTTGACAAACAGTAAAAATGATGATAGGGTTACGGTGTTCGGTAGGTAAGGCTCCTGCAGGGATATGGACTGTTGCCGCGAAATAGTGGAGACACTATGAGTTGGTTTGAACAGGGTACATCGTACGTAAGGTGTATCATAATACAGTTTCACCGCCCTTCAGAGTTAAAGCTCAAACGAATGTACATGAGTGGTATGTTTCCCGTATGTTCTCCGGACATACGGGATTTTTATTTTGGAAAAAAGGAGGTGACGCACCGTGGATCATGGGCGAAGTTATAATCGGTCTGCAAAACGATGGGTATTTCTGTGTTACAGGTGCGTCCGTCTGTAACGATTGCCGCAGTATCGCGGCGAATAGAGGAGGATTTTCTTCCCCTGTCCGAACATGAATTTCTCAGCCATCGTTTTGTGAAAAGCGTTTTGCAGACGGTGGTTTTTTTGCGCCCTTTTTCAGGAGTTTTGGGAGCACTGTACCCTTGCCGGGCAGCTGTTGGTTAAATCTATTATTTGGGAGGTGCAGAAATGATGAGAAAGAATAATAACAGGGAAGCAGCACAAAGACTGTATTGGGCGGCTTTCCATAACGAAGCGGAAATTTTGGAAAGATATGGAACGTGTCCAGGGGGAATGACGCAGGAAGCGGCGGGGAAGTCGAGAGATAAGTACGGTGAAAATATTATTACATACGGCAGGAAGATCCCGGCCGTATGGAGACTGTGCTGTGCCTTTATCAATCCCTTTACGGTTGTTTTGCTGGCTATGGCGGTAATATCCGTCTTTACCGATATCCTTCTGGCCAGTCCGGGTGAACGTAATTATGCTTCCGTAAGCATTATTGCAGTTCTGGTTATGTTTTCCGGAGTTCTTCGATTTATACAGGAAACCCGCAGCGGCAATGCGGCGGAAAAACTGGGCCGTATGATTCACACAACGGCCAGTGTCCAAAGAGAAGGGCAAGAATCGGAAATCCTTCTGGAAGAGATTGCTGTGGGCGACATGGTCACTTTGTCAGCCGGTGATATGATACCGGCGGATTTGAGAATCCTGGAGGCAAAGGATTTGTTTATCAGCCAGTCGGCATTGACAGGTGAGAGTGAGCCGGTGGAAAAATGCGGCGCACCGGCCAGACAGAAAAAGACTCTTGCCGAGATGGAAAATCTGGCGTTTATGGGCAGTAATGTCATAAGCGGCAGAGCGAAAGCTATCGTAATTGCAGTCGGTAATGATACCTTGCTGGGTGAAACCGCAGGAAACCTGAATCAAAAGCCGCCTAAGACTACCTTTGAAAAGGGCGTGAATGCGGTTTCCTGGATCCTGATCCGCTTTATGCTGACTATGGTGCCGGTAGTGCTTTTCATCAATGGTTTTACGAAGGGAGACTGGATGCAGGCGGTACTTTTTGCAATTTCCGTCGCCGTAGGGCTTACGCCGGAAATGCTGCCGATGATTGTGACTGCCTCTCTGGCAAAAGGAGCCGTGACCATGGGGAAAGAGAAAGTTATTATCAAGGATCTGAATGCTATTCAGAATCTGGGGTCCATTGACATTCTCTGTACGGACAAGACGGGAACCCTTACCAGGGATAAGGTGGTGCTGGAGTATCATCTGAATGTGGATGGAAAAGAAGATGTCAGGGTTTTGCGGCATGCTTTCCTGAACAGTTATTTTCAGACGGGACTTAAAAACCTGATTGACGCGGCAGTGATTTCCAGGCAGGAAGAAGTGGGGTTTCAGGAGCTGATTGAGGGGTACGCAAAAGTGGATGAGATTCCTTTTGATTTTGAACGACGCAGAATGAGCGTGGTTGTGGAAGACAGGGATGGAAAGACGCAGATGGTTACAAAAGGCGCTGTGGAAGAGATGCTGAAATGCTGTTCGTATGCTGAATGCGGCGGAAGAATCCTTCCGCTGGCAGATAAGGTAAGAAATCTTGTACTGTCCAGATCCGGCGAACTGAATGAGCAGGGAATGCGTGTCATCGCTGTGGCACAGAAGACGAACCCGTCGCCGGCAGGTCAGTTTTCCGCAGCAGACGAAAAGGACATGGTGCTGATGGGATTTCTGGCCTTTCTGGATCCTCCCAAGGAAACAGCCAAAAAGGCGGTTTGGGAGCTGAACAGATGGGGCGTGAAGATCAAGGTGCTGACCGGAGATAATGAAAAAGTTGCCTGTGCTGTCTGCCGTCAGGTGGGATTGGATGCTGATCACATCATCCTGGGTGATCAGATGGAAGAGATGGATGACGGTATCCTGGCTAAAGCGGCAGAAAAGGTCACGGTATTTGCCAAACTTTCCCCGGCGCAGAAAGCCCGTGTCGTGAGGGTGCTGAAAGAAACCGGACACAGCGTAGGCTATATGGGAGACGGCATTAACGATGCGGCGGCCATGAAAGCTTCTGATGCAGGGATTTCTGTTGACACAGCAGTGGATATTGCCAGGGAGTCGGCTTCCGTCATACTGCTGGAAAAGGATCTGACCGTATTAAAGCAGGGGGTGATGGAAGGAAGAAAGACCTACGCCAATATGATTAAATATATCAAGATGACGGCCTCCTCCAATTTCGGCAACATGTTTTCTGTGTTGGCTGCAAGCGCTTTCCTGCCTTTCCTTCCCATGGCCTCCATTCATTTGATTTTGCTGAATCTGATTTACGATATTTCCTGCACAGGAATTTCCTGGGATAATGTGGATGA
The DNA here is from genome assembly GCA_946494335.1 of uncultured Ruminococcus sp. GTDB lineage: Bacteria > Bacillota > Clostridia > Lachnospirales > Lachnospiraceae > Ruminococcus_G. Next base: position 8,889 of record CAMMBV010000001.1, read on the forward strand.
CTGTTATCTGAAAGCTCCGCGCAGATGGGATGCGTCCGGCATCAGCCGCTTCATGCTCTGGATCGGCCCCATAAGCTCAGTGTTTGATATCATCACCTATCTGTTTTTGTTTTTTGTGATCTGCCCGGCGGCTGCAGGCGGGCAGCTGTTTTCGCAGATTTCGGATCCGCAGATGCAGGCGCTGTATACGGCGCTGTTTCAGACCGGCTGGTTTGTGGAGTCCATGTGGACTCAGAGTCTGGTCATCCACATGATACGGACAGCGAAGATTCCTTTTGTGCAGAGCCGTGCGTCAGCGCCGGTTACGCTGCTGTCATTTATGGGAATAGGAATTGTTACCCTGATTCCCTTTACTCCTCTGGGAGGGACACTGGAGCTGGCTCCTCTTCCCGGGATGTATTTTGCAGGGCTGGCGGTGATAATCCTGGGCTATATGGCGCTGGTGACGCTGGTTAAGAAAAGATATATCCGCCGGTACAAAGAATTGCTGTGAGTGCACAGCCGATGAAAGGACTGTTGATGAAATATGTCAGCAGTCTTTTTCTTTTTGTAAAATTACAGGATAACAAGTCAAAAATTCTAAAAAACAGGTCAAAATATTAATAGTTACAAAACATTGAGAAATCTATAATAAAACTACGATCAGAAAACAATAATCAAAAAAGAAAGGGAGTTGCGTATGAAAAAACACACATTGAAAAAACTGACAGGAGTTGCTCTATCCGTGATGATGGCGGTCTCCATGATGGCAGGATGTGGTTCCAAGGAGTCTGATACGAAAGAAGAGGCCGGCCAGAATACGGAAGGAGAGAGCGCCGGGACGGCAGACGACGGAGAACCAAAAGGCAGCGGAGAGACCCTGACGGTGGGCGTGCAGCCCTGCAGCTTCTGTTACCCGGTAATATATGCCTGTGAAAAGGGCTATTTTGAAGAGGTCGGATTGAATGTAGAATACATTGTTTTTGACAATGGTTCTTCCATGAATGAAGGCCTGGCGGCACAGCAGCTGGACATCGGTGTAAATGGCCTGGCGACAATTTATACAGTATGCGGCGGTGTATGTGATCTGATTGGAGAATCCGAATCCTGTGCCACGGGAGCTATTTACGCCCGGCCGGACAGCGAAATTGCCAAAGCGGCGGAAGTTGATGGTATGAACGGCAGCAAGGAAACATTAAAGGGCGTGACTATTTTGGGAGCTACCAGTACGCTGACACAGCAGCAGGCATACGCTTACATGGATAAATTCGGACTTACGGCAGGGGCAGATTATGAGTTCCTGAATATGGATTACTCTACCGCAAATCAGGCGTTTATTGCAGGAGAAGGCGATCTGATCTCTGTAGACGGCCTGAATTACATTTCGGAGCTGGAAGAGGCGGGAATGGTAAGAGTCTGCGATTATGCATCAGCTACGGGAAGTCCTTATCGTTCCGGTATTGTATCCAGAAGAGATGTCAGTGAAGAAAGAGCGGACGATGTAAGCCTGTTCCTGAAAGTCTTTTATGAGACAGCAGAAGAGCTGATGAATGATATTGATACGTTTGAAGCAGGTTATCTGGAGTATGTTCTGGAAAACGGAAGAGAATATACAGAAGAAACAGTTGCAGAGGAGATCGAAGCACGTCCGCTGTTTACGAAAGAAACAATGGAAGCGGCGGATTATGAGCTGGGCATCAGCACAATCTCAGCGGCGGAGTTCTTTGCTGAGATCGGTGTGATCGAAGAATCCAATCTGGATAATCTGAGCAACATTAATCCTGATTTCCTGAACAAAGCGCTGGATCTGAATGTGAAAGCGGCGGTGCGGGAATAGCAGGCGGCCAGATACCGGGCAGAACCGGGCGGAAGAACAGCAGGGTAACGTCATGGACGGCTTATGAACAGTTGCCCTGCTGTTTTGTCTGAAAGAGAAAGGAGCATTGCTGTGCAGAAGAAAAAAAGTAAATATTTGTGGATATTAAGCGCAGTCACAGTCGTCTTTGTCCTGTTTATCTGGTGGCTGGTGACAGACGGACTGGGAATTTTTACTTCCAATACGCTGCCCAGTCCCATCAAAATCGTACAGGCATTTATCAAAAAACTGACGGATCCAAATCCCGATGGAGCAACGCTGGGAGCCCACCTGCTTTCCAGTTTGAAAATCGTGCTTTCCGGTTACCTCCTGGGTGTGGTGATCGGCATTCCGATGGGGATTGTGATGGCATGGTATGAAAAAGCGGATCTGATGATCCGGCCCGTATTTGACATGATCCGTACCGTTCCCGGCATTGCCTGGGTTCCGGTTATGGTTGTATTCTGCGGTATTGGTTTCACGTCAAAGGCCATCGTTATTTTTATCGGAGCGGTTGTGGCCAATGTGATCAATGCCTATTCCGGCATCAAACAGACGAAACAGGTACATCTGTGGGTAGGAGCCACTTTTGGAGCCTCTAACTGGCAGCTGCTGACGAAGATTGCTCTGCCTTCCGCCTTTCCCATGATTATCAACGGGCTGAAGCTTTCCCTGGGAGGCGCCTGGACGACGATTGTGGCGGCGGAGCTTCTGGCGTCCAACAGAGGGATCGGATATATGATTCAGCAGGCAAGAGGGATTCTTCGTCCGGATATCATTATCGTGGGAATGTTTGTGATCGGCATTGTGGGATCTTTGCTGATGCTTCCCATCTCTTTGCTGGAAAAAAAGGTGATGAAAGGGGGTAAATGGTAATGCAGACAAAGACTCCTGCTCAGGAAAGAAGAGACAAAATTGTATTTGGCACACTGGCGGTCTTTCTTTTTCTGGTGATCTGGTATCTTGTGACGAAGCTGACAGCCTTTGGCGAGATTTTCCCGGATCCTGTCACCGTCCTTGCCAATATCGGGGATAAATTTGTAAATCCGCTGGGAAAGGTGACGCTGGCGGGGCACATTCTGGTGTCGATTCGGCGTGTGATGGCTGCGTTTGTGGTGGCTGCCGCCGGAGGGATCGTCCTTGGCGTGACCATGGGCTGGTATCCGGTGGTGGAAGCGATTTTTAAGCCGATCATTGAGTTTTTGCGGCCCATTCCTCCCATTGCATGGATCCCGATTTCTATTCTGTGGTATGGATTTTCTGAGATGTCAAAGTATTTCCTGATCTTTCTGGCTTCCTTCTTTGTCATTACCATCAGCGTGTATTCCGGTGTTAAATCGGTGGATCCTATGCTGATACGAGCGGCCAGGATGCTGGGGGCCAAAGACAACCAGCTGTTTACCACGATTATCATCCCTTCCGTTGTACCGTACATATTCTCCGGCCTGCAGGTGGCACTGGGAAACAGCTGGGCCAGCATCGTGGCGGCTGAAATGGTACAGTCCAATATGGGAGTGGGATGGATCATTATCACGGGGCAGCAGAGCAGCAATATGGTGCAGATTGTAACGGGTATTGTGTGCATCGCTGTTGTCGGCATGTTACTAGTCATGATTATGAGAGGATTGGAGAATAAATTATGCGCATGGAACAAACAGGGAAGGTAAAAAAGGATTTCATCGTATGCAAAGACGTGATGGAGGAGTTCCCGAAAGCCGATGAAGGAATGTTCCGGGTGGCGGAAAACTTAAACTTTACAGTAAAAGAAAATGAATTTCTGGTTCTGTTCGGCCCCGGTCAGTGCGGTAAAACTTCCATATTAAATATGATCGCGGGCTTTGATCTTCCCACCAGCGGAAGTATCACCGTGGACGGACAGGAAGTAAAGGGACCGGGCGCCGAGCGGGGCATGGTCTTTCAGACCACCTGTCTGTTTCCCTGGCTGACTGTCATGGGGAATGTGGAGTACGGGCCAAAGGTCCGCGGCGTCGGCAAAAAGGAACGCCGGAAAAAAGCGCAGCATTACATTGATCTGGTGGGGCTGCAGGGCTTTGAAAACCATTTTCCGGTCAAGATTTCCGGCGGTATGAAGCAGCGGGTGGGAATTGCCCGGGCCTACTGCAACGAACCGGTGGTGATGCTGATGGACGAGCCTTTCGGCCATCTGGATGCCCAGACCCGCTATCTGATGCAAGAGGATCTGATGAAGATCTGGGAGCGGGAAAAACGGACGGTTATCTTTGTCACCAACAACATTGAGGAGGCGCTGTATCTGGCGGATCGGATTCTGGTATTGACCAACTGTCCCACGAAAGTAAAGGCGGAGTATAAGATTGATCTGCCCCGACCCCGGGATTACACGGACCCTGATTTTCTGAAATTGCGGAAGGAAATCAGCGAAGTGGTGGATCACACACTGTAAAACGGAGGATAGCAAATGATGGGAGAACAGAAAACAAAAGCCGCGGGAGCCCGGGTGGAGGTCAGAAATCTGACCAAGAAATTCGGCGATCTCCTGGTGCTGGATGATATTTCTTTTAATGTGGAAAAGGGAGAATTTCTCTGCATTGTGGGACCTACGGGCTGCGGAAAAACCACCTTTTTAAACAGTCTTACCAGGCTTTACGATCTGACGGCCGGGGAAATTCTGGTAAACGGCGAGGCGGTAGATCCTAAAAAACACAACATTTCTTATATCTTTCAGGAATACTCTGCCATGCCCTGGCTGTCGGTGGAGGACAACATCCGGTTCGGCCTGGATATCAAAGGGGTTCCAAAGCAGGAGGCTCAGGAAAATGTGGAGGAGATGCTGGAGATTGTAGGCCTGGAGAAGTTCCGGAAGCAGTATCCCCACCAGCTCTCAGCCAGTATGCTGCAGCGTGTCAGCATCGCCCGGGCCTTTGCCACCAAGCCGGATCTGCTTTTGATGGACGAGCCCTACGGGCAGCTGGATATAGAGCTGAGATTCAAGCTGGAGGACGAGCTGATCAAGCTTTGGGAAAAACTGGGAACCACCGTTTTGTTTATCACTCATAATATCGAAGAGGCGGTGTACCTGGGACAGAATATCATGGTGCTGACCAACAAGCCCACGAAGGTAAAGACTGTGATACCTGATGAGATACCCCATCCCCGGGATGTTACGGCGCCTGAGTTTGTAAAGCTGCGAAACTATGTGACAGATATGATCAAATGGTGGTGAGAATATGCGGACAATTGTACTGATGCTGGACAGCGTCAACCGGAGATTTTTGAAGTGTTACGGCTCCAAGGAGCCGGCCATCACACCCAATATTGACCGACTGGCCCAGCGGGGTGTGGTATTTGACAATCACTGGGTGGGAAGCTCCCCCTGCATGCCGGCCAGGCGGGATATGTTTACCGGACGGCTTTCCTTTCTGGAATGCCCCTGGGGCGGGATACAGCCCTGCGACGACACGCTGCCGCGGGCGCTGCGGAAAAACAACATCTTCAGCCACATGGAGACGGATCATTTCCATTACGCGGAGATGGGCGGGGAAAATTATATGAATCAGTTTACCTCCTGGCATTTAAATCGGGGAACGGAACATGACACAATCCATCTGCGTCCCTGTAAAACCGGCATTCCCGATATCAGCCATGCCGAGACGCCAAAGGAGGACTGGCTGGGGATTTATTCCCGCAGCTACTGCGCTACCAAAAAGAAATATCAGGGGAAGAAGGAGAATTATTCCACCGCCCGCACTTTTGACCGGGCCGCCGCGTGGCTGGAAGAATCAAAGGATGCGGACCAGTTTCTTTTGTGGGCGGAAGGATTTGATCCCCACGAGCCCTTCGATGTGCCGGAGGAATTTCTGAAGCTGTATCGGGACTGCTGTGACTTTGACCCTGATTTCTTCTGGCCGCCCTACGATGTGACACAAGGCTATACCGGGGAACAGATCAGGCAGATTAAGTACCGCTACAAGGCGCTGCTTACCATGGCGGATTACTATATCGGAAAGATCCTTGATGTGATGGACCGGTACGACATGTGGAAGGACACGGCGGTGATCTTTACCACGGACCATGGGTATCTGCTGGGAGAACACGGATACTTTGCCAAAAATTACATGCCGGATTACAACGAGCTGATGCATATCCCCATGATTATCTGCCATCCCGGGTACGGGCCGGGCCGGGTAAAGGCCATTACTCAGAATATCGATCTGCTTCCCACAGTGTTGGAGATGTTTGGTTTAGAGGAGAGCCGGCTTGCCAATCCCATCCATGGCAGCAGTGTCCTGCCTTTGATGGACGGCCGGAGGGAAAAGAACCGGGAGTACGCCCTGTACGGACAGTTTGGAAAGAATGTCAACATCACCGACGGCCGCTACGTCTATATGCGGGCGCCGGTTCATGAGGAAAATCAGCCTTTGTATATCTATACCACCATGCCCTATATTCTGGGGGAATCCATCGGGCTGGATATGATGAAAAAAGAAAGCTTTTCCAGGATTGACAGCGTACGTCTGTCCTGGAGTGATTATCCCATGCTGAAATTTTCCACGAAGGATGTCATATGTGAAACCACCCAGGGATTCAATGGTAGGTTTCAACACTGCGCCAAGAGCATGCTTTTTGATATAGAAAAAGATTACGCCCAGGAGCATCCCTTGCAGGATGAAAGCATGGAGAGTAGCTGGTGCGGCAGGCTGAAGGAAGAAATGAAAAAAGCGGACTCTCCGCCGGAGCAGTTTGAACGGCTGGGACTTTGAAGAAAGGACAGTAAGAGAATGAAGGAAAGTATGACACCAAAGGAGCGCTGGCTGGCTGCTCTGCAGATGCAGCCGGTGGACCGGATACCGGTATGGGCCAAGCTGGGCTCATCCTACCCGAAATATCAGAAGCAGCCTTTTAAAGATATGACTCTTCTGGAACTGCAAAAATATGTGGGAAGCGACCGCCACGAGTGGATTCCGCCTTCTGGAAAGCTGATATTTAAAAACGGAGCCGGGCTTGAGAAATCAAAGGAGAAGGGCGATATCACCATCAAATACATCACCCGGTACGGAACCTGTGTCAATCAGAGAAAAATCGATCCGGAAACAGAATCCATGCATCCTGCGGATATGTGCATCAAGACGCTGGAAGATATCAAGATTATGACGGAATGGTATGACAGCAGCGAGTTTGTCTTTGACAGCGAGGCAAATGAAAAGGCGAAAAAGCAATATGAGGCATGTGGACAGGATGCGGTTGTCTCAGAGGTCGTTGTGGAGACTCCCTTCATGTATTATCTGGAATATCTGGCGGGAATCGCAGAAGGTCACCTTCTTCTGGCGGATTATCCGGAAGAAGTGGAAGCTTTGTTTGAGGCACAGGATCGCTGGTGCGAAAAAAGAGTGCAGGTGGAAACGGAGCACAGCCCGGCAGATATCCTTTACATAGAAGAAAATACTTCCACCACGACGCTTTCACCGGCGCAGTTTCAGGAATACTGTATGCCTTACCTGGAGAAATACACAAAGATAATGCAGCAGAAGGGACGGCCAGTGGCCTATCATATGTGCGGCCATCTAAAGCTTTTGCTGGAGGATCTGAATCGTCTTCCCAATCAGGCCCAGGAGGCATTTACACCGCCGCCTTTCGGAGCCGCTACTTTGACGGAAGGCCGCAGTGTCTGCCCGGATAAGTGCTTTATCGGCGGCTGCGGCGCAGGACAGTGGGTGACGGACGATGCGAATAAAATTATCGCGTATATTGAAAAGCAGTTGGCTTCTCTTCCCCATCATCGTGGAATTGTCCTTACCTCTGCCGGGGTGATGCCGACGGGATGCAGGCCGGAAACCATAAAGGAAGTCTTTGACTGGATAAAAGCTTATCCCAACAGGAATTAGCAGAAAAGGAGAGGAAGCTATGAGTGTGAGACCTAACATTCTGGTGTTTTTTACGGATCAGCAGCGGTGGGATACCTGCGGCTGCTATAATCCCAATCTGAATCTGACGCCAAACTTAGACGCGCTGGCAAAGGACGGGATGGTATTTGAAAAAACCTATACCTGCCAGCCGGTCTGCGGACCGGCACGGGTGGCGATCCAGACAGGGATGTATCCTACGTCAGTAGATTTCTTTCACAACTGCTGCCAGATCGATCCCAACAAGACGACCAGCCTGGCGGAGTATTTGAACAGAGCAGGGTATAAGACGGGCTATATCGGAAAAAATCACTGGTCTCTGACCATGGACGGACCGGTGCCGGAGGAACTGCGTCTGGGGTATAAAGACTGCTGGAAAGCGGTGGACGTTCTGGAGTATGCGTCCCTCCCCTATGAGGGGCAGCTTTACGATGAGGATAATCAGCGCATCGGGTTTAAAGACAGGTACCGTCCGGATTTCGTCACGGATCTTCTTCTGGATTTTCTGGAGGAACAGGATGAGGAAGCGCCGTTTTTCATGATGATGTCGCTGATCGAACCCCATCATCAGAACTGTATGCACCGGTACGTTGCACCGGATGGCTATGCGGAGAAATACAGAGACGCATGGGTACCGGGGGATTTAAAATGCCGGCCGGGGCAGGGAGACTGGGAAGAAAATCTGCCGGACTATTACGGCATCATCAAAAGAATCGACGAAAATCTGGGACGGGTGGTGGAGAAGCTGAAGGAAAAAGGTCTGTATGAAAATACAGTGATCTTTTTCACCTCCGATCACGGCAGCCATTTCCGAACCCGAAACGGGGAATATAAGCGTTCCTGCCACGAGGCATGCACCAGAATTCCTTTCGTGATGCATGGACCGGGGGTGCCAAAGGGTGTAAAGGAGCGGGAGCATCTGTTCAGTCTTCTGGATCTGCCGGCCACCATCCTGGATGTGGCCGGGGTGGGAGTTCCCTCCCATTACCATGGCAGATCTTTAAGGCCGTTTCTGACAGGAGAGAAGCCGGAAGACTGGCGGGAAAATGTCTTCATCCAGATCAGCGAGGCGCAAGTGGGAAGGGCCATATGTGACGGGCGGTATAAGTATTCCATATCAGATCCCAGCCTTAACGGGGTAAGGGACAGCCGATCCGGTGAATACACAGAGGAATTTCTCTATGATCTGTTCCGGGATCCTGATGAAAACTGTAATTTGATAGAAGAGCCTGAGTATGAAAAGGTCAGAGACTGCCTGCGCCGCAGCATGATCACGGAAATAGAATGTTTTGAACGGTATACTCCGGTCATTGTACCGTGTGAGAAGAAGCGGGAGGAAAGGATATGAAAGCGATCTTAATATTATGCGATACGGTCAACCGCCGGATGCTGGAGTTTTACGGCGGAAAGGATGCGGCCTTTACGCCCAATTTAAGCCGGCTGGCCAAAAAAAGCGTCGTCTTTGACAGCCACTGGTGCGGCAGCGCCCCCTGCATGCCCGCCAGAAAGGACCTGATGACGGGGCGTCTTTCCTTCCTGGAAAAGCCCTGGGGCGGCATGGAGCCCTACGATCAGACGCTGCAGCAGGTATTGCAGGAGAAAAACGTACACAGCATGCTGTTTTCCGATCACGCCCACTATCTGATCCCCGGCGGAGAAAATTACACCAAGGGCTTTACTGCCTGGGACGTCTACCGGGGACAGGAGGGCGACCCCTGGTGCGTACAGCCCGATGAGACTGGAATCCGAAAGGAACAAAGACCGGAAGGATGGAAAGGGGAGTATTCCGAATCCGAGGCGGCCAACCGCCGGCGGTTCCAGACAGAGTACGATTATCCCAGCGTGAAGACCATGTACCATGCGGCCCGGTGGCTTAAGGAAAACCACGAAGCGGACAACTTTTTCCTCTGGGTGGAATCCTTCGATCCCCATGAGCCCTACGATGCGCCCAGGCATTACCTGGATCTCTATGAAAAGGACGGGGAGTATGAGGGGACGGACTTCACCCACCCTGATTACCAGCCCAATATCTTTGATGAGAAGGAAACCCGGCACCTTCGGAACCGGTATAAGGCGCTGCTGACCATGACGGACCGTCATATCGGGGAAATCCTGGAGGTGATGGACCGGCACGATATGTGGAAAGACACCATGGTGATCTTCACCACGGACCACGGTTTCCATCTGGGGGAACACGGGCTGATGGCGAAGAACTATATGGCGCCCTACAACGAGGTATTCCACATCCCGCTTATGATTTACCATCCGGACATCCGGCCGGGCCGGTGCGCGGCGGTGACGGAAAACATCGATGTGATGCCTACGCTGATGGAGTATTTCGGCGTGGGAGAGAAGAGCCTGATCAATCCCATCCACGGGAAGAACCTGTTCCCGCTGCTGAAAGGAGAGAAAGACAAGGTCCGGGAGGGGGCGATCTTTGGCTACTACGGGAAACAGGTGGGCTATACCGATGGAAGGTACACTTATTTCCGGGCGGCCAAAGACGAGGCAAACCGGCCCCTCTATCTTTACACGGCCATCCCCAGCCTGCTGCGGCAGTACCTGGGAGGAAACGACGGGGTAAAGACAGAGGACTACGACAAAATTGAGATGGGAAGGTATCTGTCCTGGACCGATTATCCGGTCTACCGGTTCCCGGCGGATATCATTCATTTTGGCAATCCGTCCCAGGAGTTCTCCAGCCGGTCGGAATTTAACCGGGAATCGCTGCTGTTTGATCTGAGAGAAGATTACGCCCAGGAGCATCCCATCCAGGACGGGGAACTGGAGCTTCAGATAAGGGAAGGGCTTCGCAGATGCATGGAGGAACACGATGCTCCCCCGGAGCAGTATGAAAGACTTGGTATGTAAAGGAGAGGGCAGATGGCGGAGTATATCATAATCATCCTGGTGAGCTTTCTCGCCTCCGTGGCGGGAGCCATCTGCGGCATTGGCGGCGGCGTCATCATCAAACCGGTGCTGGACGCCGCGGGCATCATACCGGTGGATACCATCAGCTTTCTCTCAGGGTGTACCGTGCTGTCCATGTCGGTAATTTCCGTGGGGCGGCAGCTGCGAAGTGGAGACCAAAAAACCTTTGACGGCCGTATGGGTACACTTCTGGCCCTGGGAGCTGCGGTGGGCGGCGTCCTGGGGAAACAGCTGTACCAGATGATCCTGGAGTGCCTGCCGGACGCCCAGCGTGTGGGCGCTATACAGGCGGCGGTGCTGCTTCTGGTGACAGTGGGGACGCTGGTATATACGATTGGCAAAAGCCGGATTTCCACCCGGCAGGTGAAAAGCGGCGCCTGCTGTGTGTTGATTGGACTGATTCTGGGGATGATGTCCGCTTTTCTTGGCATCGGGGGAGGTCCCATTAACCTGGTGGTACTGTTTTATTTCTTCTCCATGACCACGAAACAGGCTGCCATGTACTCCCTGTATATTATCATGTTTTCCCAGCTGGCCAGTCTGGCCAACAGCCTGATCGGTCATGAGGTTCCCGCATTTTCTCCGGCAGTGCTGGCGATGATGGTTCTGTGCGGCGTTCTTGGCGGTCTGACAGGCTCCGCGGTCCATAAAAAAATCAGGGAAAATCAGGCGGATCGTCTGTTTATTGGGTTGATGCTTGTAATTATTCTGATAAATATATATAATATCTTCAAATACGTCTAAAATACAGGAAGATAAAAGGGGGAATAATCATGCCGCCTGTAAACATTCTGATTAAACCGGCTTCGTCAAAGTGCAACATGAGATGCCGGTACTGTTTCTACCATGATGTGGCCAGCCAGCGAGAAGTGGCGGACCTGGGAGTGATGAGGGAGAACACCCTGAAAGAACTGATTAAAAGCGGAATTGATTATGGAGACCATGTGGTTAGCTTTGCTTTTCAGGGGGGAGAGCCTACCCTGGCGGGAATTACATATTTTGAAAAAGTAGTATCCTGGCAGCAGCAGTTTTTACAGGAATCTGGAAAGAAAAATTTAAGAATTCACAATGCCATTCAGACCAACGGGTATCTGATCGATGAGAAATGGGCAGAATTTTTTCATGATCATCATTTTCTGGTGGGACTTTCTCTGGACGGCCCGGCCAATGTACACGACAAAAACCGGCTGGACGCCCGGGGAGAAGGTACCTTTTCTCAGGTGATGCAGGCGGCGGAGCTCTTCGACCGGTATCAGGTGGATTATAATGTACTGAGTGTGGTAACCGGGCAGAACGCCATGGCGATCAAAAGGATTTACCGCTTTTTCGCAAAACATAATTTTGGATATCTTCAGTTTATACCGTGCCTGGAGCCCTTAAAATCCCAAAGAGGGACGGAAAGCTATCATCTGTCCGTGCAGGAATACGGACAGTTTCTCATCGATATTTTTGATCTCTGGTTTGCGGATTTTAAGATGGGGAAATATACCAGCATCCGACATCTGGACAACTGGATTTTACTGATGCTGGGAGAGCCACCGGAGGCCTGCAACATGAACGGCCGGTGCAGCATCCAGTTTGTGGTGGAGGGAGACGGGGGGATTTATCCCTGCGATTTCTATGTGCTGGACGAATGGCGTCTGGGAACGGTGGGGGAACAGTCTTTTCAGGAGATCATGGACAGCGAAAGGGCGAAAGATTTTCTTCTGGAGTCGTTAAAGGTTCCACAGGATTGTCTTGGGTGCCGGTATAAAGAGCTTTGCCGGAACGGCTGCAAAAGGGACCGGGTGCCGGACGGTTCTTCCGGCGTATTGAAAAATTATTACTGTCAGGCCATCTATCGTTTCTTTTCAGAACGGGAAAAAGAACTTATGGAAGCGGCCCAAATCGTAAGGCGGCAAAGACAGGGCAGATAAAGAGGGGGATGTTATAAATGCAGGATTTATAACATCCTTTTTTATCCATCAGGGGAGGAATAAGGTAATGAGGAGAAAGAAAAAGGAAAGAAGGATGAAGAGTCTAAAAGGACTGCTGCTGCCCCGCATTGTGTATGGAAACGCGGCGGTGATCCTTTTTGGACTTCTTATCATTTCCGGCTGTGCGTTTTCTTTTATCCGGAACGAAGTGGGGCGGTCCCGGGTAGAGATGCTTCAGCAGATCAGCGATCTGAATCAGCTGAATATGAACGCCATGACCAATACCATGAGCAGCCTCTATGAAAATATTCAGTCCCATGTGTATAAGCAGGATTCAAACTGGCTGACAAGGGATAAAGCGGAGGAAGTGATGAAAGAAGCCAATCGGTATTTTTCTAACATGGGAGTGGACTCTGTGGTGGATATTATTTTGAAGGGCGGGACGGTCTTTACCTCCGACGATAATATGAGCCGCGTGGTGGCTCTGAAAAAGACGGCCTGGTATACACAGCTGATCAGTGGAGCCAAGCCGGAAAGCTGGTATATGAATTTTTCAGACCGGAAAGACGAGGAAGAAGGGATCCTTTTGTCTTTGGGGAAAACCATTTATAATGACGGCCAGGAACCGGTGGGAATCGTGGTAATCAGTACCTCTCAGAAAACTCTGTACCGAAGCTATGAAAACGCTTTAAATGAAGATAATGTAATCTATATTCTGGATGAAAACGGGATTGTCATCAGCCATTCCAATCCCAATGTAATCGGATTTTCCTTTTACTATATGCCTACCTTTGAAAAGAATGTGGCTCCCTTTAATTCCTATACTGTGAAGACAAAACAGGGAAAAGCGGTTTTGATTTCCAATTACCGCAATGATCAGAATAACTGGACTTTTGTGGAGGAATTGGATTTTTCCAGCAAACTGAAAGATTATTCTCAGGTTATTCTGCTTGCTCTTCTGGGAGTGATTTCCTGTTTCCTCGTGATGCTGGGGCTGGACTATCTGCTGATTAACAAAATCACGGATTCGCTCACCGGTTTTTCCAGAGAAATTAAAAATCTGCAGCTGGGGGAGGGCAGTGAGACGGCGGAAATTCCCGTGCAGGAGGGCTACAGTGAAATAAAGATTATCACGCAGAGCTTTAACAAGATGCTGGCCAGGATACAGGAACTGATTTTGAATATCAAGATCAACGAGCATAAAAAACGCAAAGCGGAGTTTGATTTTTTGCAGGCGCAGATAGAACCGCATTTTGTGAGAAATACGCTGCTTACGCTGAAAAGTCTGATAGCCCTGGGAGAGTATGATAAGGCCATGTCCATGCTGGATGACTTCAATGTACTTTTGAAAATTCCCATGATGGTGGAGAAGCAGTTTGTGCCTGTCTATGATGAGATCGAACTGGTGATGCATTATATGGCGATTATGGAGTACCGGTTTGACAAAAAGTTTCTGCTGCGTGTTGAGATGGGAGAAGAACTGAAGCATGTGCTGATTCCCCGGATGATTCTGCAGCCGGTAGTGGCAAACGCTTTGTTTCACGGCTTTGCGGAAAAAGAGGCGGACGGCGTTATCCTGGTAAAAGTCTGTGTCCATGACCAGGATCTGCTGATTCATATCAGTGATAACGGCGAGGGGATGACGAAAGAGCAGATAAAGATGGTGATGGAAGGAAAGAGAAATCCCAACTCCCATCATGGAGTGGGGCTTTGGAATGTCATAAACAGACTGAAGCTGATTTATGGCGGCAGAGCAGGTCTGTCCATCAGCAGCGAAGAAAATAAAGGAACGGAAGTGACGCTTTGCTTTGCAGATTACATGACGGTATACAGCAGAAAAGGAGAAAAAGAGGATGAAAATTTTGATTGTGGATGATGAGGTGCCTATCCGGAAATATATTTCCCAGATGATTTTAAACTGCAGCGGTGATTATGAAATCATCGGCAGTGTGGGTTCGGGGAAAAAGGCTCTGGAGATCATGGAACACAGAAAGCCGGATCTGGTTCTGGCGGATATCACCATGCCCAAAATGAACGGCCTCGAGCTCCTGGAAAAAATAAAGGAGTTCTATCCGGATACCGATGTCTTTATGCTCACGTGCCATAATGATTTTGAATTTGCCAGGGCAGCCATAAAACTGCAGGCGGACAATTATATATTAAAAGATGAAATTTCCCCGGTATTCCTTGACAACCTCCTAAGAGCGGCGGAAGAAAAAAGGGAGAAGAGCCGGAAAAAATCAATGCATCAGTTTGAAAGCAGCGCATTTTTTATTCAGCTTATGAAAGAGGATACCCTTCTTTTTGATTCCTATGATTTGGAAAAGCATAAAATATTTTTGAAGGATAAAGAGTTTTTTGCCGCTGCACTGACAGATTCCAGGGAGAATCGTGAACATATTGTCGCCTTTAAATCCTCGCTGCTGGAAAATCAGGAAATTTTTCCCTATTATGATACCAATCTGGTGATGATAGCAAATTTGACGAAATCCTCCCGGGGGCAGATGCAGGAGGAGCTTTACGAAACCATCAGTAAATTGCGGGACATTATCGACGGGCCGGTGGGAGTCAGCATGGTCTATTATCGGATCAATATGCTTAAGCAGGCAGTCCTGGAGGCGCTTAACTCCTACAGCAGACTTTACTACAGGAAAAGAATGCCGGAAAAAGGCAGGGTTACAGCTGACAAAAAAATGGAAATGCAAGATTTTGCCGGAGGGGCATATCGGCTGATTTCCGAAAAAAAGTACCGCAGGCTGTTCCGGCATCTGGATGAGATGGTGTCATTTGCCGCAGGAAATAACGTGGATATCTATCTTCTGAAAAAGAGTCTCCATGATATTCTGGCGGATTACGGTATGAAAAGCGGGATGACTCCGGATCTGGAAGGGATTCACAGGTCCATGGATGTGGAACAGCTCCTGCAGTGCCTTGGGAACATGCACAGCCTGGAGTCGGAAAAGGGCGCAGAATATTCGGAAGCGGTAAGCGCAGCGGTGCTTTACATGGAAAGTAATTTTGAAAAAAATATTTCTCTGTCTGATGTGGCGAAACAGATTCATTTAAATGCGGAGTATTTCAGCCGGAGATTTAAAAAAGAGACGGGATACAAATTTTCAGAGTTTCTGCAGAAAATCCGCATGGAGGAGGCACGGCGGCTTCTTTTGACTACTGTCCTGTCTGTGACGGAAATTGCCGGAAGGACCGGGTTCAATAACGACAGTTATTTTTCCGCCACATTTAAAAAATACTTCGGTGAAAATCCAAATGAGACCCGTAAAAAGAGAGACATCATGTAATTTTTCTTACGATTTCCTTAAATCACAGGCCCGGCTCTTGCAATCCCATGAAAATCATGTATGATTGAAAAGAATTAAAAAATACGAATGAGAGGGAAAGATGAGAAAAGAGTTAAAGGTACAGGCGAGAAAATCCTTAAAAAAGCATTATCTGATGTACGTGGCGGTCTGCATGATTGCTGTGTTTCTGGGAACTCAGGTTTCTAATTTTAACAGTGTGATTCACTTATATTCACCGGAAAATGCTGCGGATGAAGAGGTGGTGGATGCAGGAAGTGTCCATGAGGAATATGGGATTGGAAATATTATCGAGGAAAAGCGCCAGGAGGAGGGCAAAGAGATTCCGGCGAAAAAGCAGGGAGTATTAAGGCCTCTTATCAACGGGATTGCTTCCGGCTCCATAGAAATGAAAGTGGCTTCGGCAATCAACTCTTTTGTGGGTTCTGAAACGGCAGGAGAATGGGTGCTGGTGCTGGCCGGTCTGGCAGTTGTGTTCGGTTTCTGGTTTTTGGTCCAGAATTTATATTGTGTCGTATCCGCCCGGATTTTTCTGGAAGGACGCTGCTATGAAAAAATACCTGTGCAGAGGTTTTTATTTCTGCTGCGGATAAAAAGATGGTGCAAAGCAGCCTGGATACTGTTTGTGAAATGGTTTTACGGTTTTCTGTGGACGCTGACGATTGTGGGCGGAATCATAAAACATTACTCCTATTTCCTTGTGCCCTATATTGTGGCCGAAAACCCGGATATATCCGCGGGGGAGGCCATCACCTTATCAAGAAGGATGATGAAGGGCCATAAATGGCAGTGTTTTGTGCTGGAGATGTCATTTATTGGCTGGCGTCTTCTGGGGCTTTTGACTCTTGGTCTTACGGAGGTTTTATATTCCACACCCTATGAGACTGCTTCATACTGTGAATATTATGTCCGACTCAGAGAAATGGCCAGAGAGAAAGGCGTTGAAAATGTACATATTCTCAATGACCGGTATCTGTATGAGCTGCCTGGGGATGAAGAGATTCAAAAGCGGTATGCAGATGTGATTGCGATTATGGAAGAGCCGGAAGAAGAAATTCAGCAGCTGAAAGGCATTCAGAAATTTTTTGCCGATTATCTGGGAATTCTGCCAAAAAGCAGCAGGAAGGAGCGGGATTATGAAGAGAGTCAGGCCCGCCTTCTGCGGATTCAGGTGTTAAAAAACGCGGTGGAGAAAAAAATTTATCCTGGCAGACTGTTCCCCATTGCCGAGGAAGAAAAGAGAAAATGGATTGAGATTATTCATTATCTGAGACATTATACCATCTGGTCTTTGATACTGCTGTTTTTCGTCTTCTCCTTTGTGGGATGGGCCTGGGAAGTGAGTCTGCATCTGATTACGGACGGAAGTTTTGTAAACCGGGGCGTTCTCCATGGTCCCTGGCTTCCCATTTACGGCAGCGGCGGCATATTGATTCTTACACTGTTGAACCGGGCGCGCAGGAAACCGGTTCTGGAATTTTTCCTTATTATTGTTTTATGCGGTGCGGTGGAGTATAGCACCTCCTGTCTTCTGGAAGTGCTACACGATGGAAAAAAATGGTGGGACTACAGCGGTTATTTTCTGAACCTGAATGGAAGAATCTGTGCGGAAGGGCTGTTTGTATTCGGACTGGGCGGTATGGCCTTTGTTTATCTGGCCGCTCCTGTGCTTGACAACTGGATCAGAAAAATCAGAATGAGCATTCTGATCCCTGTCTGTCTGATATTGATTGCTCTCTTTGCAGGCGATACCGTATATTCCTCCCGGTTCCCGAATACGGGAAAAGGGATTACCGATTATGATCAGAAAAGCCGTATCGAACTGCAGACAGAAAGGAATGTATAGTAATGATTGCCGTATTGATATCGCCGGTTTATGTCTTGATTAATGTTTACCTGCTCCGATGGCTGTTTCGCTGGATGGGGGTGTTCAGTCCCCAGCTGGAGAAACCCTGGGTGCGGATTCCGGTATTGATTGTGTATCTGTTTTTTGCCACGGCTCTGCTGGTGGGATTTTTGCTGCCGGCGGGAGAGGCGCAGCGTTTCTTTATGCATGTGGGCAACTACTGGCTGGGAGTCCTGGCTTATGTGGTGCTGACGGTGTTGTTTGCTGATATCCTGCGCTTTATTCTGAAAAGATGCAGATGGATAAATCAGGAAAAGCTGCGGGCTCCCGGGACTTTTGCATTGGCCGGAGGGATCTGCATTCTGGTGATTGCGGCAGTGAGCATCTGGGGCGTGGTCAATGCCAGAATTGTCCGGACCACCCAATATGAGATTACCATAGATAAAAAGACCGAAAACACAAAAGATATGAAGGTGGTGCTGGCAGCGGATCTTCATATGGGATACAACATCGGATGCCGTCAGATGGAACGGATGGTGGAAAAAATCAACCGGGAAGACGCGGATCTGGTGGTTATTGCCGGAGATATTTTTGATAATTCCTATGAATCCCTGGAAGATCCTGAACGGCTTGCCTCCATTTTAAAGGGAATCAAAAGCCGTTTCGGAGTTTACGCCTGCTACGGCAATCACGACATTCAGGAAAAAATTCTGGCAGGATTTACCTTCGGCGGGAAAGGAAAAAAGCAAAGCGATATCCGGATGGATGAATTTCTGGAAGAGGCGGGCATAGAACTTCTGCGGGATGAATTTGTGATGATCAATGACGAGATATATCTTTACGGCCGCCCGGACGCGGCCCGGCCCGGAAGGGGAATCGAAACGCGTAAAAGTCCCGGGAAAATCACAGAAGGCATGGATTTGTCCCGGCCGGTTTTTGTGATCGATCATCAGCCGAAAGAGCTTCAGGAGCTGGCGGCCGCGGGAGCTGATCTGGATCTTTGCGGTCATACCCATGACGGGCAGATGTTCCCCGGGAATATTCTTACCGCCGCCATGTGGGAGAATTCCTGCGGATATCTGAAAAAGGGCGGCATGCATAATATCGTCACTTCGGGCGTGGGAGTCTTTGGACCCAATATGCGTGTGGGAACCATTGCGGAAATCTGTTCCATCACCGTTCATTTTGAAGGGTGAGGGCGGTGCATGAAGAGGATAAGGAGAAACCAGAATTTTGGAACTTTTAGATATTGTGGATGAAAATGGAAATCCCACAGGGGAAGTAAAGGAAAGAAGTCTGATCCACAGGGAAGGTCTGCTGCATAGAACCTCCCACGTGTGGATTGCAAGGGAAAACCACAGAAGCGGGATGGACCTGCTGCTACAGAAACGCAGCCGCTGCAAAGATTCCCATCCCGGCTGTTATGATATCTCCTCCGCCGGACACATCCCTGCCGGATGCGGCTATCTGGAATCGGCCCTGCGGGAACTTGAGGAAGAGCTGGGAATTAAAGCGCGCCCGGAGGAACTTCTGGATAAGGGGCTTCGCCGGATTCGCTGGGAGGAAGAGTTTCACGGTGAAATGTTTAAAGACCGGCAGGTGAGCCGGGTCTATCTTTTGTGGAAGGAAATTGATATTACGAAGCTGCGTCTGCAGGAGGAAGAGGTGGAATCCGTCATGTGGATGGATTATCAGGAATGCGTGGACGCGGTGAAGGCGGGAAGCATACCCAACTGTATTTCGCTGCAGGAGCTTAATATGCTGCGGCAATAATGTCACAGAATCCTTTTGCTGTTTGTTATAAAGAATAAACGGCGAAAGGATTTTTCTTTTACCAGGGGGAGGAAAGAGTATGTTATCTTATATGGCGCTGCTGGATTCACAGCATGATAAGGATAAATTTCAGCAGATTTATGAACGGTATTATCAGCCCATGTACCGTACGGCACGGCAGATTGTGGGAGATGAACACAGCGCCCGGGACTGCGTTCATGACGCTTTTTTAAAAATAATAGAGAGGCTTCCCGATCTGCCCCAAGCAGACGACAGCAGAACCCGGTCCTTTGTGCTGATTGCAGTCCGCAACAGGGCTGTCAATCTTTACCGGGAACGGAAACGGCGGGAGGCGCAGCCTGTGGATGACGAGGCGCTCTGCCATCTGCCCCGGCTTTGGGTCTATGACCGCTATGATACCGGAGAAGGGGAGGAGCTGGTGCGCTTTCTCCTGGAAATGTCTCCTATTTACCGGGATGTTCTGACTTTAAAGTATGTGGAAGAGTATTCAAATGGAGAAATCAGCGATCTTCTGGGAATTACGGAGGCTTTAGTACGAAAAAGACTGGAACGGGCGAGGAAGATACTGGCAAGACGATGGAAAGAATGGGAGGAGCAGGATGGAGCGGAAAAAGGAATGGATTGATGCTTTAACAGCGGCAAACCGGTATGAAACCGATTTTATTTTCAATGAACGGAAAACCGGGACGCAAAAGAAAAGGAAAAAGATGGGGAAAAGAAGAATCTTTCTGATAGCCGCTGCAGTGCTGCTTTCCGTGACGGCAGTGACGGCATCCAGAAAATATATTATGAGAGGCAGCGAGACGGAAAGTCTGGTGCAGAAACTGGACTGGGGGACGCCTTCTCAAGAGCTGGAACTGCCTATAGGAGAACGCGTTATTTTTGTCAGCGATGCAAAGGAAGCGCTTCTCTGGGGGTGGGAACTGAAAGAAGCCCAGGAGATTACGCTGACTTTTGAAACAGAAAGCTTGTTTTACCGACAGCACAGTATGCGAATTGATCAGGCGCTGGAGGTGGGATATGTATATCAGGGAGAGTTCTGCCCGCTGGATTATACCTTTGAGGAGAAAGAGGATGAAGAGCGGCTGATATTTCAAGTCAGAAGCCAGGCGCCGGAGGAAGGAGAGTATTGTTTCTATGTCAGAAATAGCTGTTCGGAGAAAATTTTAATGCAGGATGTGGTTTTGCGATAAACTTATATGCAGAAATACGCGTAAAATCAATCGTATTTTTTTACGATTGATTTTACGGCTGATAGTCAATGACTCTTCCTTTTTATATTTTCCTCGTAATCCTTCAGCGAACCAACCGCCTCCTTTGCCAGCGGCACCAGTGCGATCATATTAAAGATGGTCATAAGTCCGATCCCTACATCGCCCAGATCCCACACAAAGGAATAAGCGGCAAGCCCTCCGATAAACAGCATCACAAGTGCCAGGATTTTGTACATGGTCTGGTATTTCCATTTATCGCCGAAAAGGTAGGCCACATTGGAACGGGCGTAAAACAGAATGCCGATAAAAGTGGAGAAGCTGAAAAGCCAAAGGATCACGGCAATGAACACCACGCCGAATTCTCCAAGATGATACTGCATAGCTGTCTGTAAAAGGTTCATTCCCTCAAGGCCATTTGTCAGCTCCACCGGAGCCAGCAGCATGATCATGGCTGTACAGCTGCAGATCACAAGCGTATCGATAAACACGCCCAAAGACTGCAGAAGGCCTTCCTTGGTCGGATGGCTGATATCCGCGGCAGCCGCTGCACAGGGCGCGGAACCGGAGCCTGCCTCGTTGGAGAAAAGCCCCCGTTTGACCCCGTTCATCAGCACGGCGCCAAAGCCGCCCGCTGCCACTTGGCGGAATCCGAATGCTTCCTCGAAGATTCTGGCAAAGACAGACGGAAGCTGTGTGATGTTGGTGACAATAATAAAAATAGTGATGATAAGGTAGAGGGCCGCCATTACAGGTACGATGATATCCAGCACCTTTACCGTGGCATTTTTTCGAAGCACGATCACCGCCGCCAGAGCCACCAGCACGATTGTGGAGTAGAGCGGAGGGATATGAAAAGCGTTGTCAAATGCCGATGAAACCGAGTTTCCGATTACCTGGCTGATGCCGCACCAGCAGAGGAGACCGGATAGGGCAAAAAGGACTGCAATGACAGATTTCTTTCGTTTGCTCCCGCGTTTTGTGATAAAGAGAGCATGGATATAGTAGGCCGGGCCTCCACGGTAACCGCCGTAGAGGGGATCTTTTTCTTTATATATCTGAGCAAGGGTAGCCTCCGCAAAGGCTGTGGATGAACCGAGCAGGGCAATGAGCCACATCCAGAAAACGGCTCCTGCGCCTCCTGCGGAAATAGCTGATACGACGCCCACCAGGTTGCCCATTCCCACCCGGGTGGCGGTAGAGACGATGAGGGCCTGTACGCCTGAAATGCCGTCTGTTTCTGAAGAACTTCTGTTTTCCACCGTAACCCGCAGCATTTCCGGGAAAAGGCGGAATGGCAGGAATTTTGTCCGCAGGGTAAAATAGATCCCGGCAGGTACCAGGATGATGACCAGCAAAGACAATCCAAGCTGACTTCCGCCCGGAAGATCAAAGGTTACGATATCTCCCCATAATAGCGCATAAATCTTTTCAAAAAACTGTACGATCGCCTGTACAGCTGTATTGAATATTTCCATTTTCGTTTTCCCTTCCGTTTTTGTCTGTATGTTTATTTTTATATGGTGTTTTCTATGAGAGTTTCCATGAATCCCAGTATATAATAGAAAAGTGTATTTGTAAAATTGATTCTTAGAATGGTCCCTGGAAAAAGCGCTCTTGATGATAAAAATTTTGTACGAGCGGGAAATGCAATGACAGAGAAATAATCGAATGCTATAATAGAAAAAAAGTCAGGATGACGAATTGAAATTTAGCAGGGACAAAATGGAAAAAAGATTATCTGAAATGAGTTTAGAAGAATTGTGGAAGCTATTCCCTATCTGTTTGACAAAGCATCAGCCTTATTGGGAAGAATGGTACACAGATGAAGAAAATTTTTTGAAAAACAAAGTTCCTAAAATAGAGAGAATAAGTCATATAGGAAGTACAGCGATTAGTTCTATTTGCGCAAAACCTATTATTGATATTCTTGGGGAAATTTCAAAAGATTATATGCTGTCTGATTATAAAGAAATGATCTTGAAAAGTGGATATATTTGTATGTCCGAAACTTCTGATAGAATTTCTTTTAACAAAGGATATACAGAAAAAGGGTTTGCTAAGAGAGTGTTTCATCTGCACTTAAGGTATGTTGGGGATAATGATGAATTATATTTTAGAGATTATTTAATTGAGCATACTGATATTGCTGTCAAGTATGAGAGAATGAAATTGAAACTATGGAAAAAATATGAATTTAATAGAGATGGTTATACAAATTCTAAAACAGATTTTATTCAAAAGTATACCGAAATAGCAAAATTAGAATATGGAGCCAGATATTAAAAAATCTCAAATGCCGGAAAAGATGAAATGTGCGGAGGTGTCAAAATGAATTGGATAGATGAAGCATCTGCAAAACTTAAAAAGAAAAACCAGGTTCTGTTTGCTAAAAACTCAGAATATTTACAAGATTTAATTATGTTGTTTGAAAATCAGAATCATAAGGTTATGGTATTATGGGCATTTGATTTTGCCGAAGAATCAATTATAAAACTTGAAGAAAAATACCCTGATGAAAAACGTCCGCGAGAAGCTTTAAAAGCCGCGAAAGACTGGGCCTCTGGAAAAATCAAGATGCGATTAGCACAACGAAAAATATTAGATTGTCATGCATTTGCAAAAGAAATTGATAATAAGGAAGATATTGCAATTTGTCATGCCATAGGTCAGGCATGTGCAGTGGTGCATACTGCCGGACATGCAATAGGCTATCCAATATATGACCTTACTGCAATTATATACAAATGTGGGATTGAAAATTGTAAAAATGCAGTGGAACAACGGAAACAGGAATATATTGAAAAGATAATGTATTGGAATGAACATTTGTGTGATTATCAAGGTTCCTGGGCGGATTTTATGAACAAATAAAACTTTAACAGGTGGAGGTACATAATTTATGAAAAAAATATTGCATATTGTGGACTTGATTGTGAAAAATGTGATGCATATCTTGCAACAATCAATGACGATCAGGACTTGCGTAAAAAAACTGCGAAACTATGGGCTGAATTAAATAATGCACCTATTCTTCCAGAGCATATTAACTGCCAAGGCTGTCGTGTTGATGGAATTAAAACCGTATTTTGTGATAGTATTTGTGGTATTCGTCAATGTGCATTGAAAAAAGGCGTTGCTACTTGCGGCGAATGTTCGGATTTGGAAAATTGTCCCACTGTTGGGGCAATCTTAGAAAATAATCCGTCTGCTTTGAAGAATTTGAAAGGATAAATTATCTTGGTGGTAATGGAAATGAAATTTGAGAGGACGGATATATGGCAAATTCATATAAGGTAATAAATGAAAATACATGGGAAAGAGCCATGCATTGTATGATTTTCCGAAACAGTATAGAACCCGCTTTTTGCGTTACTTTTGAAGTGGAGGTTACAGGCTTAAAAAAATATGTGAAGGAAAATAATCTTTCATTTACATTAGCTATGGTATACGCAGTGTGTAAATGTGCAAATCAAATAGAAGAATTTAGATATAGATTTGTAGATGGTAAGATTGTTTTGTTCGATAATGTTGATACGGCATTTACTTATTTGAATAAAAAAACAAAATTATTCAAGGTTGTGAATGTACCTATGATGGACAACATTAAAGAATACTGTATCAGGGCGAAGACGATTGCTGATGAACAAGATACTTATTTTACTGGGACCCTTGGAAATGATGTTTTTCAATGTTCACCAATGCCGTGGGTGACGTACACACATATTTCGCACACAAACTCAGGCAAACAAGATAATGCTACACCGTTGTTTGATTGGGGAAAGTATTATGAGAAAGACGGCAGATGGATAATGCCTGTTTCTGTGCAGGCGCATCATTCATTTGTTGATGGAATTCACATTGGTGAGTTTGTTTATGCTTTAGAAAAATATCTTGCAAGATTTTGAAAGATAAATCTCAGTTTTTTGGGGCGATAAAATTGAAACTCGAGGTGATGAAATGAAGATAAGCAAAAATAGTGCATTACTTGTAATAGATATACAACAAGAAGATTTTAGGGGAATGACGCCAGAAAATTCAGATGCACCAGAATGGAAATGTATTCGTAATGCTAAACGAGTTTTGGATGTTTTTCGTGCAAACAACTTGCCTGTCATTCAAGTCAAGGAAGTTCACAGACCGGATATGGTGGATTTTGGCCGAGAATTAGACGGAGCAGAATCAATTCATTGTATAGAAGATTCACCATACACCGATTATGCGAAATTGACCTATCCCATCAAGGGAGAATATCTGATTTCTAAAAGAAGATACAGTGCATTCTTTGCAACGGACTTGGAAATTTTGTTAAAGGGATTACATGTGGATACCTTGTATCTTATTGGCGGTCTGACTGACGTCTGCATTCATTACACAGCGGTAGATGCTCATCAACATGATTACTATATCAGGGTTGTAACTGACGCGGTTGCCGGTTCAAGCAAAGAGGCACATGAATATGCATTGAGAGCAATCAAGTATTTACAGAAAGACTCGTTGATAACTGTTGCTGACATTGAAAGCGCCAAGATAGAATCCGGCGGTTATTCCTGTCAATCATAAAATATGACGGATAAAGGGATTTGACAGACTTTATTAAGAATATATGGAAAAAGTCCCCTGTTACATTTGCTTACACTCTTGTCAACACAGGGGCAAATCATGTAAAATAGGCAATATAAGCTGTCAAATATTTACAGCGCAAAAAAGGCATGGGAGAGAAAAAATGTGAAAGTGGTAATTTTGGCCGGCGGTTTTGGAACCAGGATCAGCGAGGAAAGTCATCTGAAGCCGAAACCAATGATTGAAATCGGGGAAAAACCGATTTTGTGGCACATTATGAAATTATATTCTTTTTACGGATATAATGAGTTTATCATCTGCTGCGGGTACAAGCAGCATGTGATTAAAGAATGGTTTGCGGATTATTATCTGCACAACAGTGATATTACCTTTGACTTTACGCAGGACAATAAAATGATTGTTCACAACAATATTTCGGAACCCTGGAAGGTCACGCTGATTGACACCGGTCTGTACACCATGACCGGCGGAAGGATCAAAAGGATTCAGGAATATCTGGAGGACGATACATTTCTGCTGACCTACGGCGACGGAGTATCGGATGTAAATATAAAGGAGCTGGTATCCTTTCATCGTTCTCATGGAAAGATGGCAACCATCACGTCGGCCCAGCCAGGGGGCAGATTTGGGGTGTTGGATATTCTGGAAGACGGAACCATCACCAATTTCAAAGAAAAGAAAAAAGAAGACAGCGGCTGGATCAATGCCGGATTTATGGTTCTGGAACCGGAAATTATGGATCTGATTGAAGGAGACGATACGGTATTTGAAAAGTACCCGCTGGAAGAAGCGGCCAGAAGAGGACAGTTAAACGCTTACCGCCATAATGGATTCTGGCAGTGCATGGATACCATGCGTGAGAAAGAAAAACTGGAGGAGATGTGGCAGAGCGGCCATGCTCCCTGGAAAGTGTGGAAATAATGACAGATTTAAGTTTTTATAAAGGAAAGAAAGTGCTGGTCACAGGACATACCGGATTCAAAGGGAGCTGGCTGGTTAAAATGCTGGCTGATGCGGGAGCGGATGTGACAGGCTATTCCCTGGAGCCGCCTACGAAGCCGGCTCTTTTTCCGCTGTGCCGGGTACAGGACAAGATAAATTCCGTCATCGGGGATATCCGGGACAGGGAACACCTCTGGAAGGTTTTAAGAGAAGCCAGGCCGGAGATCGTCTTTCATCTGGCGGCTCAGCCCATTGTACGGGATTCCTATAAGGATCCCGTATATACCTATGAGACCAATGTGATGGGCACGGTGTATCTCATGGAAGGAGTGCGGACACTGGGGGGAGTGCGCTCTTTTTTGAATGTAACCACGGATAAGGTGTATGAAAACAGAGAATGGGAGTGGGGGTACCGGGAGACGGACCCGCTGGATGGCTTTGACCCTTATTCCAACAGCAAATCCTGTTCGGAGCTGGTGACCCACAGTTATCAGAATTCCTTTTTTAAGGACTCCGAGACGGCTGTTTCTACTGCCAGGGCGGGAAATGTCATCGGAGGCGGAGACTTTGCCAATGACCGGATCATTCCCGACTGTATACGGGCGGCCCTTGCCGGTGAGCCGGTAAAAGTAAGAAATCCCTGGTCCATCCGCCCCTTCCAGCATGTGCTGGAGCCTTTGGGAGCATATCTTCTGATTGCCAGGAAACAGTATGAAGACAGTAAATACGCGGGATATTATAATGTGGGACCAAAGGATCAGGACTGTGTTACCACAGGCGAGCTGACGGATATGTTCTGCCGGGCCTGGGGCGAGGGACAGACTTGGATCAATCAGGCGCAGGAAGGACCTCATGAGGCCGGTTTTCTCAAACTGGACTGCTCCCGCATGAGGCAGGTGTTTGGCTGGACGCCCCGCTGGAATATTGAACAGGCCATTGAAAAAACGGTGGAATGGTTTAAAGTATACGCTTCCGGAGGCGATACGGCATCCTGCATGGAAGCGCAGATCAGAGAATTTACGGAGGAATCGTGATATGTTTGAAAATATGACGGAGCAGGAAGCGAGACGGCAGCTGCTGGAGTTGGTGGGCGCTTACTGTGATAAATATCATAAAAAAGAACCTTACCGGGCGGGAGATAGGATTCCCTATGCGTCCAGAGTATACGACCGGGAGGAAATGACAAATCTGGTGGACAGCGCGCTGGAGTTCTGGCTGACCTCCGGCAGGTATACGGATGAATTTGAAGCGGAGTTTGCAAAGTATTTGAACGTACGGTACTGTTCCCTGGTAAATTCCGGCTCTTCCGCCAACCTGCTGGCGTTCATGGCGCTGACCTCCCCTCTGTTGGGAGAGCGGCAGGTGCGTCCCGGAGATGAGATTATCACGGTGGCGGCAGGATTTCCCACCACGGTTACGCCCATGGTGCAGTACGGCGCCGTTCCCGTTTTTGTGGATGTGACTATTCCCCAGTACAACGTGGATGTGACCAGACTGGAGGGAGCCCTGTCAGAAAAGACGAAGGGTGTGATGCTGGCCCATACCCTTGGAAATCCTTTTGATTTAAAGGCGGTAAAGGATTTCTGCAGCCGGCACGGCCTGTGGCTCATCGAGGATAACTGCGATGCGCTGGGAAGCGCTTATACGCTGGACGGGAAAACTTACCTTACCGGAACGGTGGGAGATATCGGAACCTCCAGCTTCTATCCTCCTCATCATATGACCATGGGAGAGGGCGGCGCGGTATACACCAATGATCCGCTTCTTCACAAGATTGTCCGTTCCTTCCGCGATTGGGGCAGGGACTGCATGTGCCCTCCGGGCCGGGACAATCTGTGCGGTCACCGGTTTGACCGTCAGTACGGCCAGCTGCCGGTGGGGTACGACCACAAATATGTCTATTCTCATTTTGGCTACAACTTAAAGGCGACGGATATGCAGGCGGCCGTGGGGTGCGCCCAGATAAAGAAATTCCCGTCCTTTGTAAAGCGAAGAAAAGAAAATTTCACCCGCTTAAAAGAAGGGCTTTGGGAGCTTGGGGATTCCTATACTTTGCCGGAACCCTGTGAAAATTCCGATCCCTGCTGGTTTGGATTTCTGATTACCTGCAAGGAAGGCTGCGACAGAAACCGGGTGGTTCAGTATGCGGAATCCCAGGGCGTGCAGACCAGAATGCTGTTCTCCGGAAATCTGACGAAGCATCCCTGCTTTGACCAGATGCGAAAGGAACAGCGGGGCTACCGGATCGCCGGCGGCCTTGAAGTGACGGACCGAATCATGACGGATACCTTCTGGATCGGAGTTTATCCCGGTATGACAGATGAAATGCTGGACCGGATGATACAGGTACTGAAGGACGCGGTAAAAAAACAGTAAACTGACAAAAAAGACTGACTCGGAGGAACAGTATAAGTATGGCATTTGATGAAAAATTGCGATGGTTTGGATTCTGGGGGCTGGACGGCGTAAGAGGCGGAAAAGTGCGCCGGTATTACAACCAGATTCAGAACAGCTTTAAAAACGGAACTTCCATTGCCAGGACAGAGGAGAAAATCCGCAGACTGATCAGCCACGCGGTGAACACCACAGAATTTTACCGGGAATTTTCAGAGGATACACCGCTGTCAAAGCTTCCCGTGGTAAATAAAGACACCTTTCGACAGCATTATGATGCGTTTCTGTCCTCAAAGTATAAGGATGCCAGGGACAACCGACAGATGTCCACCAGCGGCTCCACCGGAACGCCCCTGACCATGATACAGAATAAAGATAAAATTGACCACAACACGGCGGGCGGTATTTTCTTAAGCGCGGCGGGCGGCTATTATATCGGCATGAAGGAAGCCTTTATCCGGGTGTGGGTCAACAATGTAAAAAAAGGAAAGCTGCAGCTTCTGATGGAAAATATGATCATGATGGACAGCTCCCGCATGGACGACGAAGGCGTGGAGAAGATGCTTCAGGTGATCGAAAAGAAAAAGGTGAAATGTCTGGTGGGTTATTCTTCTGCACTGGAGCAGATCAGCCGCTATATCACCAGGACGGGAAGGGATGTGTCCCGGTTTCAGGTGGCGGCCATCATTCCCATCTCGGAGTCCATGGCTCCTGTTCTGCGCAAAGATCTGCAGCATCAGTTTCGCTGTCCGGTACGGGCCTGGTATTCCAATGAAGAGAACGGCATTATGGGAATCCAGGATGCAGTGGAGGAAGGATATCACATCGATACGGAAAGCTACTATTATGAGATTCTGAAGATGGACAGCGACGAACCGGCCGATCTTGGAGAGCTGGGTCGGATTGTCATCACGGATCTTTATAATTACGCTTTTCCCATTCTCCGGTATGACAACGGAGACACGGCAGTGGCCAGAAAAAAAGTGAAAAACGGAAGATATAAGCTTTATCTTTCCAGCCTGTACGGCAGACGCAGCGATCTGATTTATGACTGCGACGGCAAAGCGCTGACCCCCTATATCATCACCAATAATATGTGGGATGTAAAGGGTGTGAAGCAGTTTCGCTTTATCCAGGAAGATGCAGGTGTGTATACACTGTGGCTGAACGGGGATAAAGAAGAGATGGATGTGGATAACATCACAGGAAGGATCCGGCCGTACCTGGGAGAGGTGGCAAAGCTTTCCGTGGAGTTCGTGGATGAGATTCCGGTGCTGGCTTCCGGAAAACGCAAATATATAGAAAACAGATGGAAAGCAGGGGAGAAACGGTGAAAAAAACCCAGGGAAAACAGATTTTGGGAAATACGGCCTATACCATGGGCGGCATGCTGTTGATGAACGGGGTTCTGCAGCTTGCCGTCTATCCCCTTTTCAATGCCGGAATGGGGCAGGCGCAGCTGGGAAATGTGCTCTATATCATGGGGCTTGTCAGTATCCTATGTCCTTCTGTGGGACAGGCGCTGAACACCAGCCGTCTGGTGGTGAGGCGCACCTGTCAGGTATCCAATGGAGATTATGACCGGCTGCTGCTTTTGTTTGCCGGTGTGGGCGGAGTGATTGCCATTTTAGGTTCCGGTTCTTTCGTAGGCGGCTTTGGCTCCATGGCGCTTACGCTTATTCTGGTGTTGTTTACTGCCTTTCGCTATTACGGTGATGTGGAGTACCGGCTGAATCTGAATTATAAAAGGTATTTTATCTACTATGCGTTGACGGCGGCAGGCTATCTGGCTGGGTACGGCCTGTATCGTCTGACGGGAAACTGGTTTCTGGTTTTTCTGACAGGAGAGGGCGCGGCCCTTGCTTACGTGGGAATCACCGGAAATGTTTTTAAGAATTTCTGGAAGAAGAGCGAATACTTCCGGACCGCATGTATGCGGGGGTTTTTCCTGACCATCTCCTATCTGATTACCAACACCACGCTGAACATGGACAGGCTTGCGCTTAAGCATCTGGTGGGAAATGAGGCGGTCACCTGGTATTATGTGGTATCGCTGATCGGTAAAACCATGGTTCTTCTGGTAGCGCCCATCAATACGATTGTGATTTCCTATCTGACCAGACGGGAGAGAACATTAAACAGAAAGGAATTTACTCTGGCCGCCGGGGCCGGATTTCTGGTATCGCTGCTGTTCTTTCTGTGTTGTCAGATTGGAACTCCCCTGTTCGTCCGGATTTTTTATCCGGATCTTTATGAATCAGTCCGCTCCCTGGTGACTGTGGTAAATCTGACCCAGGTGCTGGCCCTTTACTCGGCCTTTCTCTTTATTCTGGTGCTGACCTTTACCGATGAAACCTGGCAGCTGATACTGCAGGGAGCTCATCTGGTGATTATGACCGCACTGGTGCTGATTTTCACAGTGAGGGGCGGGATTACGGGGTTTGCCTGGGCCGCGCTGACGGCCAATGCCCTGCGGGTGGCGGCGGTAATTATTTTGGGATATGGAAAAATCAGGAGGTAACAAGATATGCAAGATATGCAGGCGGGTGAAATATTACGGCGAAAGGCTTTTAATCTGCTGGATCGGCTGCAGGGAGGCAGATTGAACCAGCTAAAGGAAGTAAATAAAAGAGAAATCACAGACGGGATCACTTTGGATTATGAAAAGAGAAGACTGAAAGCCCTGCTGGAATTTGCAAAGAAAAATTCTCCGTTTTACCGGGCGTATGGGGACGCGCAGTGTCTTTCGGATTTTCCGGTGATGAATAAAAGCGATTACAACGAGCATTTCGATGAAATCTTATGTGATCCCTGGAGGGATGATAAAAAGAAAACATACCGTCTTTCCACCAGCGGTTCCACGGGATCTCCTTTTACCGTGCTCTGTGACGGAGACAAGATGGACCGGATCAACATGAACTTTATTGCCTGCATGGAGCTGAATGGTTTCCGCATGGGCATGAAGCGGGGAGAGTTCCGGGTATGGATTGAAGGGAAGAATACCATCAGCAAATGGAAATCTTTTAAGAACAATCTGCTGATGATTGACATCTCCAATATGGGAGAGGAGGCTCTTGCTGGCATCTGTGAGAGAATCAAAAAGCAGAAGATTCAGGTTCTGGTCAGCTATTCCAGCGCTTTGACGGCGCTGGCCGCTTACATCCGGGATCATCAGGTGGATATTTCCGGATGGGATGTGGAGATGATATTTTCCATGGGAGAAGCGCTGCCGGAGGCCACCTTTGATCTTCTGACGGAAATCTTCGGCTTTTCTCCTGTCAGATCCTATGGAAACAATGAAAACGGTTTTATTGCCATAGGGCTTCAGGATCAGAAGGAATATACCGTAGATCTGTATAACTTTTATATAGAGATTTTAAAACTGCAAAGCGATGAGCCGGCAGAGCCCGGGGAACTGGGAAGAATTGTGGTGACGGATTATTATAACCGGGCGTTTCCCATGATTCGCTATGATACGGGAGATACAGGCATTCTGGAAATCATCCAGGATGAAAAAGGAAGAAAACACGGCGTATTTAAGGAGATTTACGGAAGAAGAGGCTCTCTTTTGTATAACTGTAAGGGGGAACCCCTGTCCATTCATGTATTTATGAATGTGCTCCTTCATCTGGAGGGTGTGGTTCATCAGGCGAAATGCATCCAGTGGGAAAAACAAAGGTATGAATTGCTTTTAAATGCGGACCGCAGTAAAATCGATGAGGATCAGGTAGTGGCATCCTACCGGAAATACCTGGGAGAGGATGCCAGGATCGATGTGACTTACGTGGATGAAATCCCGGTGCAGGCGTCGGGGAAACGGATGGTTTGCGAGAACCGGTGCCCCGATTATCAATAGAAGGAAAAGGAAATGAAAAAGAAGGTTTCAGATTATATTGCTGATTATATAGCGGAGCGGGGAATCCGCGATGTATTTACGGTGACAGGCGGAGGAGCCATGCACATGAACGCGTCTTTTGGCCGTCATCCGGTACTGAAATGCACGTATCATCATCATGAGCAGGCGGCGGCCATGGCGGCGGAGGCTTATGCCAGAGTGGATAACCAGATGGCGGCGGTCTGTGTCACTTCCGGACCGGGGGCGGCCAACGCCGTCACGGGAGTGCTCTGCGCATGGACTGACTCCATCCCCATGATTGTGTTTTCCGGACAGGTACGCTACGATACCACAGTGCGCAGCAGCGGGCTGAAGCTGCGCACCATGGGCGTGCAGGAATATGATATCACTTTATCCGTCGCGCCTATGACAAAGTATGCGGTGATGGTGACAAAGGCACAGGATATCCGTTATCATCTGGAGCGGGCGCTCTATCTGGCGGTCCATGGCCGGCCGGGCCCGGTATGGCTGGATATTCCCCTGGATGTGCAGGGAGCTATGGTGGAGCCGGAAAACTTAAGAAAGTATGATCCGGCAGAGGATGAGGATGAAATTCCCGCCGGCATTTCCTGGGAGACGGCGGCCATTGTGCTGGACAAAATCCAGACCAGCAGCCGTCCGGTGATCTTTGTGGGAAACGGCGTGCGCCTTTCCAAAGGGTATTCTTCCTTCCGGCGTCTGGCTGATATGCTGGGGATTCCTCTGGTGACGGGGATGAGCAGTGTGGATGCGGTGGAGACGGAGCATCCCCTTTATGTGGGGAGAAACGGAAGCACAGGGGATCGGGCCGGAAATTTTGCCGTGCAAAACTGTGATCTTCTTCTTTCTCTGGGCAGCCGCCAGAGCTTTTTGCAGACGGGATTTGCCTATGAGACCTGGGCCAGAGGCGCCTATACTATATTAAACGATATCGACGGGGAGGAGCTGAAAAAGCCCAGCCTGCACGTGGATATGCCGGTGGTGGGAAATGTGCTGGAGCTGATGGAAAAAATGTTGATTCTGCTGATCCGGGCAGGTTTTTCCAAAGAAAGGCCCCTGTTTCAGAAGGAAGAATGGCTTGCCCGCTGCCAAAAGTGGAAGGAAGCATATCCGGTGGTGACCGAAGAACATTACCGGACGGTGGAAGAGGGGCGAACCAACATCTATGCATTTTTCCATGAGATGACGAAGAGGTTAAAAGAAGGTGCCAAACTGGTGGTCAGCGTGGGAACCTCCCGGGTGGCCGGAAGTCAGAGCGCGGTCATCAAAAGAAAAACACGGTTTATCACCAATCCCAATACGGCTTCCATGGGATACGGGCTGCCGGCTGCCATCGGCGTCTGCCGCGGGGCAAAGGAGGAAGTGATCTGTGTGACCGGAGAGGGCAGTCTGCAGATGAATCTGCAGGAGCTGCAGACTATTGTTCAGAACCGGTTTCCCATCAAGATCTTTGTGATCAATAACGAAGGGTACCATTCCATTCGTCAGACCCAGATGAATTTCTTCGGGGAGCCGCTGGTGGGAGTGGGTCCCCAGAGCGGGGATTTAAGCTTTCCAAATCTGGAAAAGCTGGCCTGGGCCTATGGCATCTCTTACGCTTCCTGCAAAGACAGCGAAACGCTGGGTGAAGATGTGGAAGAGGTTCTGCAAAGACCGGGGGCGGTGATCTGTGAAGTGTTTGTGACAAAGCAGCAGTACACTCAGCCCAAAACGGCGTCCCGGCGGCTTCCCGACGGGCGGATGGTTTCCGCGCCCCTGGAGGATATGTATCCCTTCCTGGACCGGGAGGAACTGAAGGAAAATATGATCATTGATTTAGTTGAGGAAACATGATGAGGATGAAACGGATTGTAGTGACAGGGGCCACCAGCATGATCGGTGCGGCCCTGATCAGGGAATGCCTAAGGCACGGTGTTGAGGTTTATGCGGCAGTCAGGGCGGATTCTTCCAGAAAGGACAGGATTCCCGCTTCGCATCTGGTACACCCGGTGTTCTGTTCTCTGGAAGAACTTTCAAAACTGCCGGAGAAAATATCAGAGCCCTGTGACACCTTCTACCACATTGCGTGGGGGAATACAGGAGCTGCCAGAGATAAAAGCACACTGCTTCAAAGCCGGAACATAGAATATACGTTAAAAGCGCTTCAGGCGGCCAGGACGCTGGGATGCACCCGGTTTATCGGAGCCGGTTCCCAGGCGGAGTACGGCGTTCTGGATATGGATTCTATCGCTCCTGACGCCCCGGAGCATCCGGCGACGCCTTACGGGGTTGCCAAGCTGGCTGCGGGGAAGCTGGCTTTTCTGATGGCAAAAGAGCTTGGAATCGAATGCATCTGGCCCAGAATTTTCAGTGTGTACGGAATTTATGACAAGGAGTCCTCCATGATTTCAGACAGCATTAAAAAAATGCTGGCAGGCGAGGAAACTTCTTTTACTCCGGCCAGGCAGCGGTGGGACTATCTGTACTGTGAGGATGCGGGAAGAGCCTATTATCTGATCGGCGAGAAAGGCCATGACGGCGCTGTTTATTGCGTGGGCAGCGGTCAGGCCAGACCTCTTGCAAAATACATTTATGAGATGAGGGACGCTGTGAATCCCGGGATATGTCCGGGCATCGGGAAACGGCCTTATCCCCCCGGCGCGGTGATGAATCTGTGCGCCGATATCAGGACGCTTCGGGAGGACACGGGCTTTGAGCCGGAGATTTCCTTTGGGGAGGGAATAAAACGGACGGTGGAGTGGTTAAGGAGAAAAGGATAAATGAAAAAGAAAATTTCTGTGGTAATACCCACTTATAACGAAGAGGGAAATGTGGTTCCTCTGTCCGCGGCCATTGTCAGGGTCATGGAAGAACAGCTTTCCAGGTACGATTATGAGATTATTTTTATAGACAATCATTCCAAAGACGATACCCGCCGGAAACTTCGGGAACTGTGCGGGGAAAACAAAAGGATAAAAGCCATTTTCAACGCCAGAAATTTCGGGCAGATGCGTTCGCCGGTGCATGGACTGAAACAGGCCTCGGGAGACTGTGTGATCCGCATGTGCGCGGACTTTCAGGACCCGGTGGAAATGATCGTGCAGTTTGTGAAGGAGTGGGAAAAGGGGCATAAGATTGTCATCGGTGTGAAAAAGGCCAGCCGGGAGAAAAAGATCATGTACTGGATCCGTTCCTGCTATTATAAGCTGATTAAAAAGATCACAGATATCGATCACATCGAACACTTTACAGGATTCGGCCTTTACGACAAAGCTTTTGTGGATGTGGTGCGCAGTCTTCACGATCCCATGCCCTATCTTCGGGGAATCATCGCCGAGCTGGGCTTTGACTATAAGGCGATTCCCTATGTACAGCAAAAAAGAAGGGCCGGGAAGAGCAAAAACAATTTCTATACCCTTTATGATTATGCCATGGTGGGGATTACCTCCTATTCCAAGGTGGTGATGCGCCTGGCTACTTTTCTTGGATTTGCCGTGGCGGCTTTGAGTTTTCTGGCCGGCATCTTTTACCTGGTGCTGAAGATCATGTACTGGGATCGTTTTTCAGCGGGGGTGGCGCCCATGCTGATCGGAATATTTTTCCTGGGCGCGCTGCAGCTGTTTTTTATCGGCTTTCTGGGAGAATACGTACTGAGTATTAATACCAGGGTGCTGAACCGGCCGCTGGTGGTGGAAGAGGAGCGGCTGAATTTTGATGAGGGAGAGGTGAAGCAGGAATATGAAAGAGAAGATAAAGAAGATTAACTGGATGAGGGGCCTGCCGGCTTTCAGTCTTCAGGATATCAGCAAAACGGACTGGATTGTGGCCATCGCGGCGCTGGCATTTCTGTTTGTCACCTTTGTGGAAGGGGATATTATCGTCACCGGAAACCGGTCGTTTCTGTATTATAAAGGTTTTTTTGAGGATTTCTATAAAGCCAGCTATGAGCAGTCTCAGGGATTTTATGCCAATTATCTTCCCAGTACCTTTCTGGCTTTTGCCCTGTGGAATCTTCCTCTTTACCTTCTGGGACGGGTTCCGGCGCAGATTCTGGATGCTTCGTTTATCAACCTTATGTGGTACAAGCTTCTGCCGGTCATCCTGTATTTTGTAACGGCCCATCTGATTTATAAAATCGCAATGGAAATCGGATTTGAGGAGAAGAAAGCGAAGCTTTGTAAATTGGCATTCCTGGTCTGTCCCATAGGGGTATACAGTCAGTTTATATTCAGCCAGTACGATATTTTTATGGTTTTCTTTATTGTGCTGGGGCTGTATTATTACTTTAAGGACGGTCTGTTCCGGTTTGCGCTGTTTTTTGGAATTGCAGCAACCTTTAAATACCAGGCGCTGGCATATTTTGCGGTGCTTCTGGTTCTGCGGGAAAAAAGATTCCGCCACCTGGCGGCCTATGCGGCGACGGCGCTATTACCGCTGGCGGCGGCCATCCTTCCTTACATCAACTCACCTTACTTTTACCGGTGTGTACTGGGTTTTCACGCTTTAAGCTTTGTGGACAACGGATTTTCCATCGGCTTTATCAGCGGAATCAGCCTGATTCTGGCGGTGGGAGCTTATCTGATGGTCTGGGCCTATACAAAAAAGATTGAAGGAAGGGAAGAATTTATTTCCTGGGCGGTGTTTCTCGCCAACGGCGTCAGCTTTGCCATCTTTGGTTTTTCCCGCTGGAATCCCCAGTGGTTCCTTGTGATCGTGCCCTTTCTGGTTTTTGGCGTCATGATGAACCGTCACGGGAAAATGATGATTCTGATCATGAATATCTTTATAGTGGCGCTTTACATTTTCAGTGTGAACCAGTGGCAGGGCATTGTGGACCAGACTATGCTGACGGCTGGGATTTTTAAATTTATCCTGAAGGACAAAAGCTTTGCCGTCACTATGGCGGATGTTTACGGATATGACAATATGGTCAATCTGGGTACCTGCATTTTTATCATCATACTGGCCTACTTTATTTTCAACCATCCCAAATATCACTCCCTGCGCAGGACGGAGATTCAGCCCTACATGATTAACTATCTGCGGGTCGCATTCCTGACGGGTGTGCTGGCATTTGTGGTTCCGGCTGGTATCTGCATGGTTCATGCCGTGAGAGGAGAAGTTGTTTTCGCAGATAATACCCAGATAGAGGCAAAGGACTGTGAGACGGTCAACATCACGGATTCGGCGCGGATTCTGCAGAATTTTACCGCTGATGGAGAGTATCTGACTGATATATATATTCGTCTGGGCATGCACAACCGGATCAATGATTCCAAAATTTATGTGACCGTGAGAGATTCCGTGACTCAGCAGATTATCTATGAAGATGAAATCAGCACGCTTCACATGGTAAAGGAAGAGAGCATGTACCGGATTGTGAAGGGAAAGATACCGGTGGAACCGGGAAGGACATATGAGTTGTTGCTTTCGGGGGCCGACGGAGCAGATAATTGTGTGGCTACTTACTACCATGAAACGGACACATCCATGGAGAAAGATGTGGAGGAAACCGCTGAAATTTCAGGGGTTCGTGGAAAACAGCAGTTAATTATGGAAATTCGCGGCATTTCCGAATGATGCCGGCGTTATTTCATGAAAAGAAAGGGGAATTTAAAATGGCATTTGAGAAAAAAGACGTAAGAGAGATTGAAAAAAATGTATTCCGGATGATCAGCGATGAATGGATGCTGGTGACCGCGCAAAAAGACGGGAAAGTAAATACCATGACCGCATCATGGGGAGGACTTGGCGTTCTCTGGGGCAAAGAGGTGGCGACGCTTTACATCCGTCCCCAGCGTTATACCAAAGAGTTTATCGACGCGGGGGAGATGTTTACTCTGTCCTTTTTCGGCGGCGGGCATATGAAAGAGCTGGGATACCTGGGAAAAGTATCGGGCCGGGACGAGGATAAGATCAAGGCGGTAGATTTCCATGTGGAGATGGTGGAAGGTCAGCCGACCTTTGCCGAAAGTGAGCTGGTGCTGGTCTGCCGGAAACTTTATGAAGATAAAATCAAACCGGAATTCTTTAAGGCGGCGGAGATTGATGAGAAATGGTATCCGGACAAGGACTATCACACCATGTATATCGCCGAGATTACTGGAGCTTATGTAAAGAAATAAGAGGAGTTTGCACCGGGCAGGGAGGCTATCTGGCCTCCCATCTCCCGGATGCTCCGCAGGGCAGGATCAGGCCGCTTTGTGTGACGGGCAGACCGATTTCCTGAGAATCCACATGGCCGTTATACTTTTTAAGCTCCGTGGCGATCAGATACGTCAGGACAGCCGGGGCAAGTCCGGTTGTATAAGAATTTACCAGGAAAAACAAGGGTTCCCGGGACAAAAGCTTTGCGCACAGGCGGATCAGCGGGTGAATGGAATTTTCGATTTTCCAGATCTCGCCTTTGGGCCCTCTGCCGTAGGAGGGAGGATCCATGATGATGGCGTCGTAATGATTTCCTCTTCTGATTTCCCGTTCTACAAATTTCACACAGTCGTCCACAATCCAGCGGATGGGAGCTTCTTTAAGACCTGAAGCAGCGGCGTTTTCCTTTGCCCAGGTTACCATGCCTTTGGATGCGTCCACATGGGTGACAGAAGCGCCGGCTGCAGCGGCGGCAAGGGTGGCGCCCCCGGTGTATGCAAAAAGATTCAGAACTTTAACAGGCTTTTGTGCCTGTTTTATTTTTTGGGAAAACCAGTCCCAGTTTACAGCCTGTTCCGGAAAAAGTCCGGTGTGTTTGAAGCTGAAAGGCTTCAAATGAAAAGTTAATTCCCGGTAATGGATGGACCACTGCTGGGGCAGATCAAAAAATTCCCATTCACCGCCGCCTTTTTTACTGCGGTGGTAATGGCCGTTTTTCTTTTTCCAGCCGGGATGGGCGTGGGGCGTTTCCCAGATGACCTGGGGATCCGGGCGAACCAGTATATAGTTACCCCAGCGTTCCAGTTTTTCTCCGCTGGATGTATCCAGAACTTCGTAATCTTTCCAGTTATCTGCAATCCACATACTGTATTTCCTCCAATATCATGATACCCTAGTATATCACAAAGAGGAAGGGAATGGAAAAGGAAAATATATATCCGTGATAAATGCAAGTTTCGATTATCTAAATTGCATAATGAAAGATGGAAACCGGAAAATATTCAAATATTTTTGCTGAAAATGCAAGATGGTCTTGACAAAAAGTCAGAAGCCACATAAAATAGCATATAGCGTCGTTACAATATATGAAAAAACAAGGAGGCTTGTATGAAAGCATATCAGGAATTAAGCACAGAAGAACTTCTGGCG
Source organism: uncultured Ruminococcus sp. (assembly GCA_946494335.1). Taxonomy (GTDB): domain Bacteria; phylum Bacillota; class Clostridia; order Lachnospirales; family Lachnospiraceae; genus Ruminococcus_G. The sequence continues at coordinate 48,686 of CAMMBV010000001.1, forward strand.
CTGAAACAGGAGCTGGAAAAAGAGTTTGAGGATGTAAAAGGAAAAGGGCTTAAGCTGGATATGTCCAGAGGAAAACCGGCCAAGGCTCAGCTGGATTTAAGCAATGGAATGATGGATGTTCTTAACAGCAGTTCCGATATGGTCTGCGAAGCTGGCGTGGACTGCCGCAATTACGGTGTGCTGGATGGAATCCCGGAGGCGAGAAAGCTTCTTGCCGATATGTCGGAGGTTCCGGAAAAGAATATTTTGATTTACGGAAATTCAAGTCTCAGTATTATGTTTGATACAGTCGCCCGTTCCATGACACAGGGCGTTATGGGAAGCACACCCTGGTCCAAGCTGGACAAGGTGAAATTTTTATGCCCGGTTCCCGGATATGATCGTCATTTTGCGGTGACGGAATATTTTGGCATCGAGATGGTCAATGTGCCCATGCTCCCCACGGGTCCCGATATGGATATCGTGGAAAAGCTGGTAGCTGAGGATGAATCCATAAAAGGTATCTGGTGCGTACCGAAATACCAGAATCCCATGGGAATTTCCTTCTCCGATGAGACGGTAAGAAGATTTGCCAACCTGAAGCCGGCAGCCAAAGATTTCCGTATTTTCTGGGATAACGCCTATTCGATCCATCATCTGTATGAAGATGATCAGGATGTAATCCTGGAGCTTCTCACAGAGTGTGAAAAAGCGGGCAATCCGGATATGGTATACAAATTTATTTCCACTTCCAAGGTAAGTTTCCCGGGCTCCGGCATCGCAGCTCTTGCTGCATCCGAGGCAAATCTGGAGGAAGCGAAAAAATATATGTTCTATCAGACCATCGGTCATGACAAGCTGAATCAGCTGCGTCATGTAAGATTCTTTAAGAATCTTGACGGTATGCGGGAGCATATGAAGAAACATGCGGATATTCTGCGTCCCAAGTTTGAAGCGGTACTGAACGTGCTGGAAGAGGAGCTGGGCGGACTTGGAATCGGTTCCTGGAGCAGACCTAAGGGAGGATATTTCATTTCCTTTGACGCCATGGAAGGATGCGCAAAAGATATCGTTGCAAAAGCAAAAGAGGCCGGACTTGTGATGACGGGAGCAGGCGCCACGTTCCCATACGGCAAGGATCCCAAAGACAGCAATATCCGTATCGCTCCGTCTTTCCCGACTCCGGAAGAACTTGCGGTTGCCGCTCAGATTTTTGTACTCAGTGTAAAACTGGTGAGCGTAAATAAATTGCTGGAAGGCTGAAAATAAAAAATCTATAAAAAAAGTAAGGAGTTTTTGTGAATTCAAAAACTCCTATTTTTAACCCCTTTACCAGCATTGGATTCAGTGATAAAATAAGGAGAACTGTAGATAAGCAGAACAGAAGAATATTATAAGTAAGGGAAGTAAGTAATGAAAGATAAGCGTAAAGCAAGGAGAATTGTCCTTGGAATATTAATCGGGTATGTTGCGATTATGCTGATTGGATATCTGGGTATTTCTTTTTACTATTCCAGTCATTTCTTTGAAGGGTCCACAATCAACGGAATCGACTGCAGCAATCTGACTGTAGATGAAGTGAAGGAAAAGATCATTGAAGAGATCAACAGTTATACCTTAAAAATCGAAGAAAGAGGCGGATCCACGGAAACGATCATGGCGCCCCAGGTCAAATTAAGCTACGTGGATGACAGCCGGGTAGATGAGCTGATGGACGAGCAGGAACAGTTCAAATGGCCTTTGTCCTTTTCAAAAAGCAAATCCTATGAGATGGCTGCCAATACCACCTTTGATGAGAAATCAGTGGATGAAGTCATGGATAATATGAGCTGTTTCCAGGAAGAAAATATCGAAGAACCTGCAAATGCCTATATTCAGGAAACGGACGAGGGATTTGAGATTGTACCGGAAGTGATGGGTACCAAACTGGACAGGGAAAAGGTAAAAAAAGCCATTACAGAGGCTATTGATACAGGCAAAACTTCCATTTCCCTGGAAGAGCTGGGCTGCTATGAGAATCCAACTGTGCTCGGCGACAACAAAGAGCTCAATGCGCAGCTGAACAGTCTGAATAAGATGACGGCGGCAAGCATTACGTATACTTTCGGTTCCCGTTCTGAAGTTGTAGACCGTTCCGTGATAAAGGACTGGCTGGTTCAGGGAGAAGACGGCTCCTACACGCTGGATACGGACAAGGTGGCCGAATATGTAAGACAGCTGGGACTGAAATACGATACTTTCGGTCTGAAGCATGAATTTACCAAACATGACGGAACGACGGTGACTCTGGCTGCAGGCGGAGATTATGGCTGGTGCATTAACAAGACGGCGACGACGGACGCACTGGTGCAGGCCATAAACGACGGTGTTGTGGAATCGAGAGAGCCGGTATATCTTTACACCGCCAAGAGCAGGGAAGAAAATGATATCGGCGGTACATATGTGGAAATCAGTATCCAGGAACAGAGGATGTGGTGCTACAAAGACGGTCAGGAGATCGTGGATACTCCTGTGGTGACAGGAAATGTTTCCAGAGGATTTGATACGCCGGCCAACGGCGTCTGGGCCATCGATGCAAAGAAGCAGGATGCGATCCTGGAGGGCGAAGGATACGCTTCTCCGGTTACTTTCTGGCTGCCGTTCAACGGAAACGTGGGAATCCATGACGCGGATCGCTGGAGAAGCGAGTACGGCGGAGAGATTTACAAAACCAGCGGTTCTCACGGATGTGTCAATACACCTTATGACAATGCGGAAAAGATATTCAATGCAGTGGACATCGGCACGGCGGTTGTCGTATATTAAGCGAGCATATACAGATAAAGGAGCAGACGTATGAAAATTGTAGTATTGGCTGGAGGAATCAGCACGGAGAGGGAAGTGTCCATTGTGTCGGGCAGTAAGGTATGTCAGGCGCTGAGAGAACAGGGCCATAACGCCGTTTTGACAGATGTGTTCTTTGGCAGGGAGGGGATTTGTCCTGAGGAAGCCTTTTCCGGCGACTACTGTCTGGAACAGGAGATTGCCTATATCCAGTCCTTTAATAAACAGGCTGAAAACGCCAGAAAAGAAAAACGGGATTTTTTCGGTCCCAATGTCATTGAGCTGTGCAAAAGAGCGGACGTTGTTTTTCTGGCGCTGCACGGGGAAAATGGAGAAAACGGAAAAGTTCAGGCAGCTTTTGATCTGCTCAATATCAAATATACAGGAACAGGCCATTTAAGCAGTGCCATGGCAATGGACAAGGGACTGACAAAGAAGCTTCTGAAAGCGGCCAAAGTACCCGTGCCGGAGGGCATTCTCCTGAAAAAGGGGGAAAAGGCAGGGACGCTTAAGGATCAGGGACTTGAATTTCCTGTAGTGGTGAAACCCTGCTGCGGAGGCTCCAGTGTGGGAGTTTTTATCGTGCGAACACAGGAGGAGTATGACAAAGCTGTGGCGGAAGCTTTTGGATATGAAGACGAGCTTGTGGTGGAGGAGTACATTTTTGGCCGTGAGTTTTCAATCGGGGTTGTGGACGGCACAGTCTATCCGGTGATAGAGATTGCTCCCAAAGAAGGCTTCTATGATTATAAGAATAAATATACGGCTGGCAGCACGGTGGAGACCTGTCCTGCCATGATTTCGGAAGAGACGGCAAAGCAGATGCAGAAATTCGCCGCCATGGCAAATCAGGCTCTGCTGGTAGAGGGATACGCCAGATGGGATTTTCTGATGAAAGAGGACGGCAGTATTTACTGTCTGGAAGGCAATACCCTTCCGGGTATGACGCCCACCAGCCTTCTTCCTCAGGAAGCGCAGGCGCTGGGAATCAGCTTTCCCCAGCTGTGCGAGCTGCTGGTGCAGGTTTCACTGAAAAAGTATGAATAAAGACGGAGAAGATATGAAGAATTTATCATTGCGCAATATTGCTGCGGCGTGTAACGGTACATTGCACGGCGCCGGGGAGGCGGCTGACCAATGGGTAAAGAGCATTACCACCGACAGCAGAAAAGCGGAGGAGGGCTGTCTGTTTATCCCCATTGTGGGAGCCAGGGCAGACGGCCACGATTATATTAAACAGGTTATGGAAAAGGGTGCCCTTGGCACCCTTTCTGAAAGAGAATTAAAGGATGCGGATTTTCCCTATATTCAGGTGGAATCGTCTTTGCAGGCAGTGAAGGATATTGCGGAGTTTTATCTGAAGCAGTTAAAGATCCCCGTGGTAGGCATCACAGGCAGCGTGGGAAAAACCAGCACCAAGGAAATGATAGCTGCTGTGCTTTCTCAGAAATACCGGGTGCTGAAAACCCAGGGGAATTTTAACAATGAACTGGGAATGCCCCTGACGGTGTTCCGTCTGCGGGATGAGGATGAAATTGCCGTGCTGGAAATGGGCATCAGTGATTTTGAGGAGATGCACCGTCTTGCTAAAACAGCCCGCCCCGATACCTGCGTGATCACCAATATCGGCTACTGTCATCTGGAGAATCTGAAGTCTCTGGATGGTGTGTTGAAGGCTAAAACAGAGATGTTTGATTATATGAAAGAAGACGGAAAGGTGATATTGAACGGAGACGACGAAAAACTTCGTACAGTGGATCAGGTTCACGGGAAAAAGCCCATGTTATTCGGCGTGAAGAACCAGTGTGATATTTATGCGGACTGTATCGTTAATCTTGGGCTGAAGGGCGTTGCCTGCCGGATCCACACGGACCTTGGAGCAGTGGACGTAAAGATTCCCACGCCGGGAGAGCATACGGTATACAATGCCCTGGCGGGAGCTGCGGTGGGACGCTGCTATGGCCTGTCACTGGAAGAGATAAAGCGGGGAATTGAAAGTCAGAGATCTGTAAGCGGCCGTTTTCATATCATTGAGACAGGTAAATATACAATAATAGACGACTGCTATAATGCCAATCCGGTATCTGTGAAAGCATCTTTGAAGGTACTTCAGGATGCAGCGGGGAGAAAAATCGCCGTGCTGGGAGATATGGGAGAACTGGGAGAAGATGAGATCAGTCTGCACCGGCAGGTGGGTAGCTTTGCCGCATCCTGTCATATTCAGCTGCTGATCTGTGTGGGAGAGCTCAGTAAGTATATGGCCGAGGCGGCGAAAGAGGAAAATCCCCAATTGGAAGCGGTTTACATAAAAAGCAGAGAAGAGCTGCTGGAAAAGCTGCCGGGGATGATTCGGGAAGGCGACACTTTGCTTATCAAGGCGTCGCACTTCATGGGATTTGAAAAAGTGGTGGAGCTGCTTGCTCCTGAACAGTAAAAAAATGCTTCACTGGATATTTACAACAGTGAAGCATTTTTTTTCAATGTTTCTGAAATTATGTTCTGCGTATAGGAACCGATGTGACGCAGCTCCTCTTTGGACAGCTGGGAAGGGAAGATAGGTTTTCCGTATTCCAGAATTACATGGGCCGGTTTAATCCGCGGAAACTGTGATTCAAAAATGCTGGCCGTATTATTCATGGAAACGGGAATGATGGGGCATCCGGTTCTGGTGGCCAGTTTAAAGCTTCCCTCATGGAAGGGCAGAAGTTCCGTACAGGATGAATTTTTGTTGCGGGTGCCTTCCGGAAAAATGAAAATGGAAATTCCATGTTTAATTTTATCGATGCCGGCGAGGATGGTTTTCATCCCTTTCTTGATGTCTTTGCGGTCCAGAAACAGACAGTGCAGATAGATCATCCAGACATTGAGCAAAGGTACTTTTATGATTTCCTTTTTTGCCACGTACCCGGTCACGTCAGGACAGCGGGAATATGTCAGAATAATGTCGAAAAAACTCCGGTGGTTACCAACGTAAAGCACTGACTGGTCAGAGGGAACGTTTTCCTGGCCGATAACGGTAACCTTTACCCCGGCAATAATAAGTATCAGCTTGAATACGCCCTGAATGATGCGAAGAGAACTGATATCCTTGGCGCGGCTGTTGAATTTTCCCAGAATCCATTCCACCAGCATAAGGGGAATGGACAGAATCAGATAGCCTACCACCACAATGCAAATGATAATAAACCTCAGCATACGTTATACCTCTTCAGTTAATATTTCTACCATTATACAAAAAACAGAATGTTCCCGCAAGTTATTTCATAGACTAAAACTGTAGTACATATTCGGGGTGATGGTATGAAACGCATTGGACAGATTTTATGGGTGGTTCTTTTATCTGCATGTATCGCAGGGTGCGGAATTCGGAATATGAATGATGAGGAAGAAAAAGAGCTGGAGTATACTGTGGTGCAGGAAGATCACATTCCCCAGGAAATTCAGGGGATTATACAGGAAAAAAAGGGACAGAAATTCCAGATGACTTATCAGAGCCAGGATTATCTCTATATTATGGTCGGATATGGGATTCAAAATTCCGGCGGATACAGCATTACAGTGGAGAAGCTGACCCAAAAAGGGGAGGGAATATACTGTGAAACACGGCTTGCCGGGCCGTCGCAGAAAGAAGAAATGACAAAAGAAGTTTCTTATCCCTATATTGTAATCAAAACGGAATACAGGGACGCCCCGGTGGTGTTCAAAGAGTCATAAATGTGCCCGTCTGTGCATAGAATAAAAAAAACTGTGTAAAGAGAGGGAATGTCTGTGGAGCTGATAAAAAAGAATTTTCATATGCTGCACCGCAAAAGTGAAGCGGTGAATCAGGTAACATTTGATGAGGATTATAATGTACCGGATGCAAAGCCGGATGTGGGCCGGATGATACAGAAGAAGGGAGAGGTGGCCATTGATGAGGTGGCTGTCAGCGAGGGGCAGGCAAATGTCAGAGGAAGTCTGAAATTTTATCTGCTCTATGTTTCCGATGGAGACGGCAGCCGGGTGTTCAGTCTTTGCGGGGAACTGCCCATCGATGAAATCCTGCACCTTCAGGGGCTGGAAAGCGGGGATAAAATCTGTCTGAAATGGGAAATTGAAGATTTAAGTCTTCACGTGATAAATTCCAGAAAGCTGAATGTCAAAGCGCTGGTATCTTTTGAAGCTGCGGTGGATGAGCTGACTCAGGTGCAGATTCCCACGGATGTCAAAGAGGGAGAGGACGTTTCCAAAAAGATAAAGAATATCTGTGTGTTGGGGCTGGGAGTACATAAAAAAGACACCATGCGTCTGAAAAAAGAAATTACGCTGGCTTCCAACAAACCGAATATCCATGAAATTTTGTGGAATGATATAGAAGTGAGAGGACTGGATATCCGTGCAGGACAGGAAAGCGTTATCGTAAAAGGCGAGCTCTTTGTCTTTGCCCTTTACAGTGCAGATGACGAAAATGATCCTCTGCAGTGGGTGGAGCAGGCCATTCCATTCACCCAGGAGGTGGGTTGTCCGGGCTGTACCCAGGAGATGATTCCCAATATTGAAGCCTCCCTGCAGCAGACCATGGCGGAAGTAAAACCGGACGTGGACGGCGAGGAGAGAATTCTTCAGACAGAAGCGGTGCTGGAACTGGAGATGAAGATATACCGGGAGGGAGAATTCACCCTGCTTCAGGACGTATATTCCCCCCATATGCAATGTATACCCGTACGGAAAGGGGAAACACTGGAAAGGCTTCTGGTGAAAAATTATTCCAAATGCAGAATTGCGGAACGGGCACAGCTTCAGGAGACCCAGGGGAAAATTCTGCAGATCTGCCACAGCGACGGTACGGTAAAGCTGGATGAAACCAGAGTGGTGGAAGACGGTATAGAGGTGGAGGGCGTGATTCATGTCCGTATCCTTTATATTGTGAGTGATGATGAAATGCCTTTTTATTCCATGGAGACGGCGGTTCCCTTCTCTCATGTGGTGGAGGCCAGGGGGATTGACGCATCCTGCCGCTATTACTTAAGAGCGGATCTGGAACAGCTGTCCACCAGTATGGCTGACAGCAGCGATATTGAAATTAAAGTGGTTTTGAATCTAAATGCGCTGGTGCTTGGCTGTATGCCGGAAAATATCATCACTTCTGTGGAAGAAAAGGAAGTGGACCGTGAAAAGCAGAGCCGGATGCCGGGGATTATCTGCTATCAGGTGCAGGAGGGCGACAGCCTGTGGGATATTGCCCGCAGCTTTTTTACCACCATGGAGGATATCCGGGAACTGAATCAGTTGGAAGGAGATGAACTGACTCCCCAAAGTTCGCTGATCCTGGTGAAAAGAGTGGAAGATTAGGTTGACTTTCACGACAAAAATATAATATACTGTATACAAAGTACAAAAGAAAAACAAAGGAACGGTGATTATGCGGTTAAGAGCGCTGGCAAAGATAAATTTGGGTCTGGATGTAGTAAGAAAACGGGATGACGGATATCATGAAGTACGGATGATCATGCAGACCATCCGTATGTATGATCAGCTGGATCTTGCAAAAACTGTCCGGCCGGGAATTCGTATCAAAACCAATTTGCCTTATCTTCCGGTGAATGAAAATAACCTTGTATATAAAGCGGCAAAGCTTTTGATGGATGAATTTCAGATCACAGAAGGTTTGTCCATTCAGCTGAAAAAAGTGATTCCGGTGGCGGCAGGCATGGCGGGCGGCAGTTCTGATGCGGCTGCTGCTCTGGTTGGCGTCAACAAGATGTTTTCCCTGGGTCTTTCCAGGAGAGATCTGATGGAACGCGCCGCCAGCATCGGTGCGGATGTGCCTTACTGCGTGATGCGGGGAACGGCTCTGGCAGAGGGGATTGGGGAAATTCTCACGCCCCTCCCGCCTGTGCCGGAAGGGTATGTGCTGGTGGGAAAGCCGGGAATCAGCGTATCCACCAGGTTCGTATACAGCAGTCTGGATGCGGCCAGTCTGACGGAGCATCCTGATATCGATGCCATAGCGGCTGCCATACGGGCGAAGGATCTGAAAAAGACGGCCGAAAATCTGGGGAATGTGCTGGAGACTGTGACGGTGCCGGCATATCCTGTTATTGCTGAAATTAAGAAAAAGATGATACAGTGGGGAGCGCTGAACGCCCTTATGAGCGGAAGCGGTCCTACGGTATTCGGGTTGTTTGACGATCGCGAAAAGGCGGAATATGCCGGAGAAAGGCTTAAGAAAAGCAAACTGGTGCGGCAAAGCTTTCTCACCACATTCTATAATGTTCCGGAAAGAGAGGGAACTGCCCCCAAAGAGCGGAAGAATGGAGGAAATACAAATGACATCTGATTTTCATGTAAATATGAACGATTATCTTCCTCTGCGGGATGTGGTGTTCAACACGCTCAGGGAGGCGATTCTTCACGGAGAGCTCAAACCGGGAGAACGATTGATGGAGATTGCGCTGGCCAATCGTCTGGGAGTCAGCAGAACGCCTGTCAGAGAAGCCATCCGGAAGCTGGAGCTGGAAGGACTTGTGATCATGATTCCGAGAAAAGGCGCCCAGGTGGCGCAGATTACGGAACAGGATTTGAACGACGTGCTGGAAGTGCGCCTTGGTCTGGAAGAGCTGGCTATGCAGTTTGCCTGCGAACGTATTGATGAGGAACATCTGGAGGAGATTGCCAAAGCGGCACGGGCTTTTGAAGAGCAGATGGAGGAGGGGGACGTTACTGCGCTGGCTCAGGCTGATGTCCATTTCCATGAGCTGATCTACCAGGCGACGCAGAATCAGCGCCTGATTCAGATTATCAATAATCTGAGGGAGCAGATGTACCGCTACCGGATTGAATATTTAAAAGACAGCGCCGCCAGAAAGGTTCTGGCAAAAGAACATCAGGAGATTTTCCAGGCTTTAAAGGACCGGGATTTTGAACGGGCCAACCGCTGGATGAAAGATCACATTGAAAATCAGCAGCGGGCTATCATAAAAAGCCTCCATGAAAGTGAATAAAACCGGCGGGAACGTGTATCCTAAAAGAGATGCGGTAAGCATCTCTTTTTTGCGCGATACGCCCGGCAAGCGGCTGCCGTGCCTGCACAGGCAGACATTTGCCGGACAGCGAACAGCTTTGCTGTGAGCGTGCGGTACGTAAGGAGGCATTTATGGAAAAAGAGACACCAGTGTCGGTTCATATTCAGGATAATTACCGGTATATACAAAAACAGTGTGAAGGGTGCGCGGATATCCTGATCCGCCCCATGAAGCTGGGAGAAGAGAAAAAGGTTTCCTGTTTTGTCGTTTACATTGAAGTGGCGGTCAGCAATATGACATTACAGGATTCGGTGATCGGAAAACTGATTAATAAACTGTGGACCGTGCCGGATCAGGAGATGCATGATTTCCTTAAAAATAACAGTCTGGGCATTTCAGACGTCAAACAGCTGGACACCATGGAAGAGGCTATGAAAGCCATGCTGGCAGGCAATGCCGTGCTGTTTGTGGACGGATATGAAAAAGGCGTTAAAATTGCCAGCAAAGGTTATCCCGGAATGGGAGTGATGAAAGCCGAGTCGGAAAAGGTGCTGCGGGGTTCCAACGAAGGATTTTCTGATTCGGTTAAGATAAATACGGCGCTGATCCGCAAAAGAGTGCGCAGTACAGGGATGAAGGTAAAAGAGATCCCTGTGGGTGAGCGGACCGATACCATGACGGCGCTGGTATATATGGAGGAGCTGGTGTATCCGCAGCTTTTGGAAGAGATAGAAAAAAGACTGGGAGAATTTGAAATCGACGGCATTTTGGAAAGCGGCATGCTGGAACAGCTGACGGAGGGAAACTGGTCTTCCCTGTTTCCGCAGTTTCAGACTACGGAACGGCCTGACCGGGCGGCAATGGAGATACTGGACGGCAGGATCATCCTGATCTGCGACAATTCTCCTGTGGCGCTGATTCTTCCCACCACCTTCAACAGCTTTTTAAAGGTGAGCGAGGACAGATATAACCGGTTCGGCATCGTCTCTTTCCAGAGAATGCTGCGCTATCTGGCAGCCTTTCTGGCGCTGCTTTTATCCGGGACATATCTGGCGGTGATTCGCTTTCATACGCAGATTCTTCCCACCAATCTACTGCTGTCTTTCGCAGAAGCCCGCCAGGGAGTGCCCTTTTCCAGTCTTATAGAAGTCATATTTATGGAACTGTCCTTTGAACTGATCCGGGAGGCGGGGGTGCGGATGCCAGGGCCTCTTGGCGGAACCATTGGAATTGTGGGAGGATTGATTATCGGAGACGCCGCCGTCAGCGCCAATCTGGTCAGTCCCATGTCAGTGGTTGTGGTGGCCATGAGCGCTCTTTGCTCCTTTGCCATTCCCAATGAAGAATTTTCAGCGCCTTTTCGTCTGCTGAAATTTGGATTCATCATACTGGGCGGCAATCTGGGGATTTTCGGAATCAGCCTGGGCCTTTACTGGCTGGCCGGCCATCTGTCGGGCCTTACCAGTTTTAAGATTCCCTATCTTATGCCCTTTGTAGGCGCTGACCTGAATGGATACCATGATGAAAGAGATTCTCTGATCCGCGCGCCTTTTTACCTGCTGCGCCGCCGGCCCATTTTTTCACGTCGTGATCAGAGAATTCGGCTGAAGGAGGAGAAGAACCGTGTTCGCTGATAATCACAGAATATCCAGAAGACAGCTGGGCAGACAGTTTCTTCTGGGACTTTCCGGTATTTTTCTGCTGACCCTCCCCCAGATACCGGAGTTTTCCGGCTGGTCGGGAATACTGGGTTTCCTTCTGGGAACGGCGCTTCTGTGGATCTATCTCTTTTTTCTGCTGAGGAAGACGGCTGTGACCAGAAACATAAAGGAAAGAATGAGCAGGCCGGTTCATCTAATAGCAAAAGTTATTCTTTTAAGCTATCTGGTGTTAAGCGGAGGGTTTATGGTAAGGAATATTTCCTCCATGGTTTCCTTCAGTCTTTTGAACCAGGAAGAAAGCTGGAGCATTGGAATCCTGTTCCTGCTGGCGGCATTGCTGGGAACCGGTCATGAAATTCAAAGAAGAGCAAGGCTGGGCGAAACGGCCTGTCTGCCTGTAGTGGGAGGGCTGTTTCTTTTGCTGGTTACAGCGGCTTTTCAGATTGACAAAGTCAGTCTGGCAGAGTTTTCTGCACCTGTCTTTTCCCAGGTTTTAAAAAGCGCCTATTATGCCTTCTGCTCTTTTTCCATTGTGGGCGTGCTGCCCTTTGTGATGCACAGGGTGGAGCGGCCCCAGGGATCTTTGCGTCATCTTTATGCGGCTACCGGGATGGCTTCCTTTCTGATCCTTCTCTGTCTTGGGGTGCTTCAGCTTCTGTTTGGCGTGAAGGGGGTAAGAATAAAGAAAATACCGCTGACGGCGCTTATGTCCTCTGTGAATTTCCCCGGTGATTTTCTGGACCGGTTTGATGCGCTGTGGATGGTATTTCTGATTTTTGCACTTTTGTACTCCATGGGAACGGTGCTTTTTTACGGACAGTATCTGATCAGCGACAATCCGGGGAAACTTCCGGGTATTCTGCTGGCGGCTGCCATGTTCCTGAGCGCGTTCATCTCCTGGAAAGGAATGACAGTGCAGGACATTTATCCGTTTCTCATCCGGTATATTTATATGCCTCTTTTTGTTGTGTTTGGTCTGTGTTTTGGAAAAGTCAGGAGGAAAATATGAGAAAATGGATCTGTGCGGGGGTTCTGGCAATTCTGGCGGTTCTGGCATGGGGCTGTCAGGGTGTGGAGCCTGAAAAAAGAGCCTACCCCCTGGTGATGGCTTTTGACTGGGAGGAGGGGCAGTACCGGGTGATTTACGGCATGGCGAATCTGGCCGTCTCCACAGGACAGGGAAAAAGCGCCCAGGATACTTCCGCAGGAGGCCAGCAGACAATTCTTTTTGAGGGGAAAAATATGGAGGAGATTGTGGCGCTGTATAATGAAACCCAGGAATATTATCTGGATCTGGGGCATGTTCAGGCTGTCATTTTCGGAAAGAATCTTATGGCCAGTGAGGAAGAATACGGCAAAATTTTAAGTTATATGGAAGACAATCCCGTCATCGGAGACGGCGCCGCTGTTTTTGCCAGCAGTGATCCGGAAAGGATCATGAAATTAAACGGAGGAAAGATTGAATCTCTGGGGACATACCTCACCGGAATATATGAAAACAGACCGGGGGGACGCAGCAAAGAAATGGTCACTCTGAAGAATATGTACAGAAGCTGGAACGAAGATAAGAAAACAGAAAAACTGCCGGATCTGGACGTGAAAGAAGATTTTCCGAAAATATCTGCCTGAGATCGAAGAAATCTGTCCATACTCCTGGTATGACAGGAGGAATGATATGTGGAGACAGATTATAAAGATGTTCCTGATGACAGGGTTTCTGGGAATACTCTGTGTGGAGGGAATGACAAAAATAGAGGAGACTGCCGTACAAAAGGGGATTGCATCGTCGGTGATCCGTTTTCATGTGCTGGCTGACAGCGACAGTAAAAAAGATCAGAGGGCAAAAATGCAGGTGAAAGACCGGATTGTATCCTATATGGAGCCTGTGCTGAGCCAATCATCCTCGGCGGAGGAGTCCCGGGAGAAAATCCTTGACCATCTTGGAGATATTGAAAAAGAAGCAGAGACGGTACTTCGGGAACAGGGAATTACTGATACGGTGTCCGCCAAAATAGAACAGGTCTGGTTTCCCCGGAAGGTTTACGGGGACTGTACCTTTCCGGCTGGAATCTATGAATCTCTTCAGGTAAAAATAGGGAGCGCTTCCGGGCGCAACTGGTGGTGTGTGCTTTATCCCGGACTTTGTTTTGAAACTTCTATTCAGGGAGTGGTACCAGAGGATGGAAAACAGAAACTGAATCACGTATTGACAGAGGAGGAGATGGACTGCATACTGAATGAAGGCAAGGTGAAAATCCGCTTTCGGTGGTTTTCCTGAAGAATCGCCCTTGAATTATTACAGCGATAAGGGTAAAATAGTCTGTACGATAGATAAAGGAAAGTGGAGTATAAGTAAGCATGAAGACAGATAATCAGGCTCCCATCGGAGTATTTGATTCCGGAGTAGGGGGGCTTACTGTTGCCCGGGAGATTATGAGGAATCTTCCCGGCGAAAGGATTGTGTATTTTGGCGACACAGCCCGGGTGCCTTACGGCAGCAAATCCCGGCAGACTATTATCCGATATTCCCGGCAGATTGTCCGTTTCCTGCTCACCCAGGGAGTAAAAGCCATTGTGGTTGCCTGCAATACGGCCAGCGCCCTGGCTCTGGAGGATATCGAACATGAGATTGACATACCGATTATCGGTGTGATGAAACCGGGAGCAAGGGCTGCCGCTGCCGCGACGAAAAACAGAAGAATCGGTGTGATAGGAACAGAAAGTACCATTAAAAGCGGAATGTATCCCAGATTTATTCAGGCCATAGATCCAGAAATTGCCGTTTTAGGAAAGGCATGTCCTCTTTTTGTGCCGCTGGTGGAAGAGGGCTGGCTCAAAGACCCCGTCACTGACGAAGTGGCCAGACGGTATCTGGGAGAGCTGACCAGGGAAAACATTGATGTTCTGATACTGGGATGTACGCATTACCCGCTGCTTCGCAGCACCGTAAAAAGAGTAGTGGGAGATAAAGTGGAGCTGGTGAATCCTGCCTATGAGACGGCCCAGGAGCTGAAGCGTCTGCTGGAGAAAAAAGGGATTTCCAATCCCGGCATGGCGCCGGAAGAATTTCCATACCGATTTTATGTGAGCGATGCGGCGGAGAAATTCAAACAGTTTGCCAACTCCATACTGCCCTATGATGTGAGGGTTACCCAGCAGATAAATATAGAAGAATATTAGAAAGGTACAACATGACAAAAGATGTTTTGATCAGTATCCGCGGACTGCAGTTTTTAAGCGGGGACACCATGGACGACGAGGCGGATCCGGTAGAAGTGATTACGGTGGGAGAGCACTATCTGAAAAACGGCCACCATTATATCCGGTATGATGAAATGTTTGAAGGGTTTGCGGACAATGCACAGAATCTTGTCAAAATAGCAGACAATGTACTGGAGGTCAGAAAGAAAGGCGTCATTAACGTACATATGGTATTTGAAGAGAATAAGAAAAACATTGCCTATTATACGACGCCCTTTGGAACCATGCAGATGGGGATCGCAGCCACTCATGTCAATGTCTGTGAGGAGCCGGATAATATAGACGTGAGGATTGAATACGCCCTGGAAATTAATGAAGAGCATGTGGGCGACTGTTGTCTGGAAATGAATATTCATTCAAAAAAGAAAGGGGAACTGGCGCTGTAGCCTGGTTCCCCCTGTTTTTCTGAAAAAATTATTTGCCTGAAACTTTGTTTGCCATCCGCTTGAAAAAGCCGGCCTTCTTTTTCGGCGTCTCCAGCGGTCCTCTGACTCCCCGCACCTCCACGATGTAGATACCGCTTACCATGGCTTTTACTTCCTTTTTTACGGGAATCAAATCGAAAATCTTTTCATCCGCCACCAGTGTGGTGATTTTGGGACCGATTTTCGCCTTAACGATGGGAAGCTTTGTACGGCGCATAAGTTTTGGAGTCTGATCTATCACCATCTGAGGCAGACCGGATTGTTTCAAAGGCAGCCTTTTTTTATCTATCACCAGCATAGATATCTGCTGTTTCGATGCCTGAATCTGTTCCTGCTGAGCTTCCTGCTTTTTCTTGGCCTTTTTGCCGAGAAAGTACAGTACGACCAGAGCAATGATAAGAATGATTAAAATAATCAGTAAAACATGCCAAACCTGCATGGGGTACCTCCTTTTATCCTCTTTTTTCCATAGCAATTGTAACATTCTTTGTTTTAAAAGGCAAATATAAATTTTTGCGAAATTCCGGAAAAAAGAATAGAAAACAGGGAAAGATATGCTATAATGAAACAGAATATGTAGAATGAGGGATTTGTTATGTCAGAGAACCAAAGAAGAAATCTGGATCAGATGGATCCTGAGCAGAGAAGAAGACTGGAAAGAAGGCGAAAAGAGCGCCGGAGAAAAAGACGCCGGAGAGCGCTGATGCTTCGGGCGATTACTTTGGGCGTACTGATTCTGATTCTGGCGGGCTGTATCCTGGGAGTTACCTTTGGCGTCCGCAAAGGAATGTCAAAAAGAGCGGAGGAAAAAGCCAGAAAAGAGCAGGAGATACAGGAGGAAGAAGCAAAAAACAAAGAAAGGCAGAATCTGATTGAAGAGGCGGAGCGTGTAGCGGTGGGTTACGATTATGATAAATCCATCGAGCTTTTAAAATCCATTGAAAATTATGATAAAGATGCGGATCTTATCGCTAAGATTGCTGAGTACGAGGCGGAAAAATCCACGCTGACGGCAGTAAATATCGATCAGGTCACTCATATCTTTTATCATTCCCTTGTAGTGGATCCGGATAAAGCTTTTACAGGAAACGACAGCGCCACGGCAGGTTTCTGTCAGTGGATGACTACGGTGGACGAGTTTAATGCCATAACTCAGCAGATGTATGACAACGACTACGTGCTGGTAAGTCTGAAGGATCTGGTAAATGAGACGACGGATGAGGATGGAACGGTTCATTTTACGAAAGGAACGATCCTTCTGCCGGAAGGGAAAAAGCCCTTTGTGCTTTCGCTGGACGACCTGTCCTATTACCACAGCTATGACGGCAGGGGAATTGCCACCAAGATGATCATCGGGGAGGATGGGAAGCCTACCTGTGAGTATATCCAGGATGACGGCACGACGGTGACGGGAGCTTATGACTGCATTCCGCTGATGGATGCTTTCCTGGAGGAGCACCCCGACGCATCTTATCACGGGGCAAAGGGTACAGTGGCTCTGACAGGATATAATGGAATCCTGGGTTACCGGACAGATATTGCATACAAGACGAAGGAAAACCTGGCGGAGGATCAGGAGGCATATCTGGCGGCCAACCCGGATTTTGACTGGGATGCGGAAGTGGCGGAGGCCACGAAGGTGGCGGAAGCCATCAAGGAAGACGGCTGGGATTTTGCCAGCCATACCTGGGGGCATATCCGAATCGGCGATGCCAGCATGGAAACCATTAAGGAAGATACAAAGAAGTGGATGGATTATGTATCGCCGCTGATCGGGGGGACGGATACCATTATTTTTGCTCATGGACAGGATCTGGCTGACTGGCATGATTATTCCATGGAAAATGAGAAATTCAGCTTCTTCAAAAGCCAGGGCTTTAATTACTTCTGCAACGTGGATTCTTCCCAGTATTTCCTTCAGATTCGTGATGATTACCTGCGGCAGGGGCGGAGAAATCTGGATGGGTACCGGCTGTGGAACGACGTTCATGGAGAAAAGAACCGTACCAGCGATCTGTTTGACGCCAATACAGTGCTGGATCCCAAACGGACCGGGGTACCTGATTTATAAGCAACGGGTGGATGGATATGGATGAAAAAGAAAAAAAGGAAAAGAAAAGCACAAAGATGAGCGAGGAAGAACGGCGCCGGATGCTGGAACGCAAGCGCCGGGAAAGGGCAAGGCAGCGGAAACGGAAAGCCATGATGATGCGCGCCGCAGTATTGGGCGGGCTGGTTCTGGTACTTATTGTTGTAGTTGCAGCTGTTACGCTGGGAGTCAGAAAAAGTAAGCACAATAAAGAGGAAGCTCTGGCTCAGCAGGAACAGGCGCAGAAAGAAGAGGAAGAAAAGCAAAAGCAGCTGGAGGGGCAGCTTGCCCAGGCAGACCGGCTGGCGGCGGGCTATGATTATGACGGCGCCATTGAGCTTTTGCAGACGCTGGCAAAAGACGGAGCGGACGTGCAGGAAAGGATAGAGAATTTCGAGACAGCCAAAGCTTCACTGGTGGAGGCCGATGTGGAGACTGTTCCCCATGTGTTTTTTCATATCCTGGTGGCGGATCCGTCCATTACCTGGAATCTTTCCGGGGAAGATGAATATAAAATCGGAGATTATAATCAGGTCATGACCACCATTGATGAATTCAAGGGCATACTGCAGCAGATGTATGACAGAGGCTATGTGCTGGTTCGCCTTCATGATCTGGTGGAAGAGACGGAGAATGAAAACGGTGAGACCGTGTATACGAAAGGGAAAATTATGCTTCCGGAAGGAAAGAAGCCTTTTGTGATGTCGCAGGATGATGTGTGCTACTACTTCTATATGATTGGAGACGGATATGCATCGAAGATGGTGGTGGGCGAAGACGGAAGACCGACCACGGAATACATCAATGCGGACGGTTCCACTGTGACGGGTCCCTATGATCTGGTTCCCGTGCTGAATGAATTTATCGATGAGCATCCTGATTTCTCCTACAAAGGCGCCAAGGCTGTTCTGGCATTTACCGGATACAACGGCGTGCTAGGTTACCGCACGGATCCCGATCTTGCAAAAACAGCGGAAGAGGGAAATGATAACGCGGATGAGTATGGAACCTTTGATTATGAAGCGGAGATCGAAGCGGCCAAGCCGGTGGTGCAGGCGCTGAAAGACGACGGCTGGGAGCTGGCCAGCCACAGCTATGGACATATCAGCTACGGCAGCAGCTTTGAGAAGGTAAAAGAGGATGCGGATAAATGGCAGGAGCGTGTGGCGAATGTGATCGGCCCCACGGATATCCTTATTTTCCCCTTCGGAACGGATATCGGAAGCTGGAATGAGTATTCACAGGATAACCAGACCTACCAGTATCTGCATGACCAGGGATTCCGTTTCTTCTGCAACGTGGATTCCAATCCCTACTGGGTACAGATAAGGGAAGACTACGTGCGGCAGGGCCGCAGAAATCTGGACGGCTACCGCATGTATCAGGATCTTTACAACGGAGCGGATAAACTGTCGGATCTTTTCGACGTATCCCAGGTATTTGACAAAAACCGTCCCGAGACAGGGCTGCAGATCTGGGACGGAGCAGAATAAGAAGACGAGGAGTTATATTATGAAAAAAAGAATTTGCAGTATATTTCTGTGCGCGGTTCTGGCGTGTACCATGATATCCGGCTGCGCGAAAGAAAAAGAAGAGACGAAAGAACCGGAGGGCGCCGCGTCCGCGGAGGAGGGCGATGCCGAAGAAGTGGTGGATATGCCGTCTCTGGCGGATGTTGATGTGGAAAAATGCGTAACCCTTCCCGAGTATAAGGGAATCACCGTGGAAAAGACGGTGACCCCGGTTACAGAGGAGGATGTGGACACCACCATCACTTACAGCCTTTCTTACTCACCCATGGAGCTGACGGATGAGAGCGCAAAGGTGGAAGAGGGCGATACGGTAAATATCGATTATGTCGGTAAGGTGGACGGAAAGGAATTTGACGGCGGTTCCGCAGAGGATACTGATCTCATGATCGGTTCCGGACAGTTTATTGATGGATTTGAGTCCGGCCTGGTAGGCCACATAAAAGGGGATACGGTCGAGCTGAATCTGACCTTCCCGGAGGACTATTCGGAAGAGCTCAGCGGAAAAGACGTGGTATTTACCGTGACTATCAACGCCATCAAACGGCCGCTGACAGAGATAACAGAGGAGTGGGTGCAGGAGAATTCAGACTGTAAAACCATCGAAGAATACAGGGAGAGCATCCGCAAAGACCTGGAAGACTATAACAACAATCTGGCGGAAGAAAATCTTCAGACCCAGGCCTGGCAGCAGGTAGTGGAAAGCGCAACGATCAACGAATATCCGGAAGAGCTGATGGAGTACGGCAAGTCGGTTTTTGAAGATCAGGTTACATCCAATGCCCAGGCCAGCAACCAGACGCTGGAAGAATATCTGAAAGCGCAGGATACTACCCAGGAAGAATACGATGAGCAGAAAGAGGAGTATGGAAAAAATATTGTTTCTCAGATGCTGGTGATGAAGGCTATCGCCGATGCAGAGAATTACACAGAGGAAGACGAGGCGTATCAGGAAATTCTGGATGCCTATCTTTCACAGTATGGGATGGAAAAGGAAGAATTTTACAAGGAAAACGGCGAGCAGAATGTTTATCAGAGTATCATGCTTCAGAGAGTCTGCCAGTTGATTATGGAAGAAGCGAATATACAGGAGGTTCAGGCGGAATCCTGACAGTTCATGTGAATGCCTGCCTTTTGTCTGTTAAACTGAAAAATGCAGCACAATAAAAGGAGCCTGCAGCGGAAATATCCGCTCAGGCTCCTTTAAATATCAGTTCAGTTCGGTTAGTCGTTCCGGCGATTGTTTGTCAGCAGTATCAGACGCAGCAGCTGCAAAATGGCGGCAGCGGCGCTGGCTACATAAGTCAGAGCGGCGGCGGAAAGGACTTTTCTGGTCATGGACAGTTCTTCCGTCTGAAGCATTCCCGTCTCTCCCAGGATTTTCAGCGCCCGGCCGGAGGCATTGAATTCCACCGGCAGCGTTACGATCTGGAAAAGAACTGCCAGGGAAAAGGCCAGAATACCGATGTTGATCAGCAGCTGGGAGCTTTGATTATTGAACAGAAAACCAAGAATAATCAAAGGCCAGGCAATGGTGGAGCCAAAATTTGCGATGGGAACCAGAGCGCTTCGAAAGCTTAAAGGAGCATACCCTCTTGCATGCTGCAGAGCATGACCGCATTCGTGAGCTGCAACGCCCACAGCCGCCACAGAGCAGGAACCGTAGGTGGAATCCGACAGACGCAGCACTCTGGAGCGGGGATCATAGTGATCCGTCAGACTGCCGGAAACATGCTCGATTCGTACATCGTAGATACCTGAGTAGTGGAGAATCCGCTGGGCCGCCTCACATCCTGTGAGACCGGAGACGCTTCTCACCCTCTGATACCTGGCGTAGGTGGAGCGTACTCTGGCAGAAGCCAAAAGACATAAAACCGCACCGATGATAATTAAAAAATACGTAGAATCAAAATAAAATGGATACAGCATATAACCATCTCTCTTTCTTTAATAATAATGATATCTCGTAAATCTGATTATATACTATCTGTTGCCAAAATCACAGTACTTCATTCTTTTTTCATAATTTCCCACTTCTTTCCCCGGCCTTGCCATCGGCGACGAAAACAGGTACAATGAAAAGCAAAAAGGAGAGAAATCACATGGCTGATTTGTTTTTGGAATACCCGCCCTGCAGTACCTGCAAAAAGGCGAGAAAGTGGCTGGAGGAACACCGGGTTTCTTTTGAGGCGCGCCATATTAAGGAAGACAATCCTACGGCAGAGGAGCTGAAAATGTGGCATCAGAAAAGCGGTCTGCCCTTGAAAAGGTTTTTTAACACCAGCGGCCTGGTGTACAAAAACCTGTCTCTGAAAGACAAGCTTCCCCAGATGACGGAGGAAGAACAGTATCAGATTCTTTCTTCTGACGGTATGCTGGTAAAACGTCCGCTGCTGATCGGAGATGATTATGTTCTGGTTGGTTTTAAGGAAAAAGAGTGGGAGGAACGGTTACTGTAACAATTATTCCGAATGAGCAATACGGTACTGCCTGGGGGTGGTGCCGTATTCTTCTTTGAACAGCCGGTGAAAATAGCTGGAATTATCGTACCCTACCCGGGAGATGATCTCCTCTACGGGAATCGTTGTGGCGGTCAGCAGGTGCACGGCGTGTATCAGCCTTTTACGCTGCAGATAGGCAGTAAAAGTATAAGGCGAGTATTTCTTCATCAGCCGGCTGATATAATAGGGCGGCTGTCCCGTTTTTCTGGCATACTCTTCCAGAGTAGCGGTATCATAGTGCTCATCTATGTAAGCCATGGCATTCATGACAATTTCCTGTTCATAGGAGGAGGGAGAACCCACCGTCACCTTATAGGTCAGATTTGTCAGTTCCAGAAACAGAGTACCTACAGTTGCCTGGAGGATCAGCTGCGTGTTGGGACGCTGCTTATCCAGCGTCAGTATCATATTCTCCAGAAGATTTTTTGCTTCCGGATGATCCTGCAGATGGTAATGGAGATATTCCACCTGGGTCTGACTGTCATTCATGGCGCCCATCAGGTACCTCTTCAGGATGGTATCGTCCTTGAGCATGTCGATGGGATACTGGAGAAATTCCGGCAGTATCTGGAAATGTACGGCGATATCATCATAACCTGCCGGTTTGATGGAGTGGATAATACCGGGTTTCAGAATTAAAATGTCGTCTGTCTGCAGAGTAATCTGAGTGTGTCCGTTGATGGTGTGGCATGTGGAGCCGCTGTACATATAAATAATATCGAGAAAGTTATGGGTATGATCAGGCAGTTCGACAAAACGGGGCTGAAGCAGGAGACTGATAAAACGGTTGGGACCGATTACAATTTCCTTATCTACCACATCGGGATGGCTTTTTTTAGAATAATGGGATAATACCGGGAGAGGAGAATTTAAAATGGCTTCTTCCTGCGGGCGTATTTTTTTTAGTTTTTCCAAGAGATTCTGAAGCATAAAAAGACTCCTTCTGGTTATAATTTAGATGATACCAAAGATTATACAATATCCAAATTCGGGTATCATTCATATACATCATACCATAGACCGAAGAACTGGGCAAATAAAGACGGAAAAAGTGCAAAAAAGGACAAAAAATGAGAGAAAAAACGGCAAAAATAGACATTTTTTCTGCATGATGCGTTCTTACATTTGCGGCGGAGGATCTGTATAATAATCATGATAAAACTTGATCGTAAAAAATATTAGGAGGATGAATGATGAAATATTCACTTGATTTCCAAAGTCCCCATGATATTATCGATTTCGTGAAAATCGTCAATAATTTCGAATATGATGTGGACGTGGTAAGCGGGAAAAAAATTGTAGATGCTAAATCCGTAGTGGGCGTTATGGCTTTGAGCAAAGCCGGAACGATTGATGTGGTTGTCCACACAGAGGACTGCGGAGAATTCCTTGATAAGATACGTCCTTACCTGAAGCAGGAAAAATCAGCCTGAATAACATAGCCAATCAGACAAACTTAAGATAATCCTTCCTTGTATTCCGCCCGGCAGTACACTGCGCCGGGCGGAATCCTTTTTGAAAAAAAGAGAAAAGCAGAATTGTCCTAATGGATGAACCAGATGCATATACTTTAAAAACGCAATTTTTGAGGTCTCTTTTTGAAAGATTATATAGAAGAAAGAGCTGTTGATATTGCAACATATATTATCGAGCACAATGCGACGGTGCGTCAGGCGGCGAAGGAATTTGGAATCAGCAAATCTACGGTACATAAAGATGTGACGGATCGTCTGCTGAGGATTAATCCGGGACTGGCAAGAGCAACGAGAAAAATTCTGGATACCAATAAGCAGGAACGCCATATCAGAGGAGGGATGGCTACCAGAGAAAAGTATCTGCACCGGCATATGCAGGAGGGATAAGTAAAAGAAAAAAGGAAAGGGAAAGCGGTGAAATATTACCCTGAACCAGGGGCTGCAAAACGTTTTGCGACCTGTTGGGGTAGTATTTCTTTTTTATACTTTAAAAGCAGGAGGGAGCTGTACACAGACAGTTTAATCCGAAACGTCCGACGGCAGCGGGAAAAATGTGAAAAAAAGTTGCCAATGATGTGGCTTTCCTCTATAATGAAAATAGTCTTAAAAGAGGGAAATATACAATCAGGAGGAAGATACGTGGAAAGAGAAATGATTATAGTCCTGGATTTCGGCGGCCAGTATAATCAGCTGATTGCAAGAAGAGTCCGGGAGTGCAGCGTATATGCGGAAGTGCATCCCCATACACTTGATATTGAGAAAATAAAAGCGATGAACCCCAAAGGGATCATTTTTACCGGAGGCCCCAACAGTGTTTATGGAGAAGATTCTCCCCGGTACAGTACAGAAATTTTTGATCTGGGCATTCCCATCCTTGGAATCTGTTACGGTTCCCAGCTGATGGCATATCTGTTAGGCGGCAAAGTGGAAACGGCGCCTGTCAGCGAATACGGAAAAACAGAGGTGGATGTGGATAAAAGTTCTGTGCTTTTCCAGGATGTGTCTGCCAAGACGATCTGCTGGATGAGCCATACAGACTATATTTCACAGGTACCGGACGGTTTTACGATTACAGCTTCCAC
Organism: uncultured Ruminococcus sp.; assembly: GCA_946494335.1. Lineage (GTDB taxonomy): Bacteria > Bacillota > Clostridia > Lachnospirales > Lachnospiraceae > Ruminococcus_G. The sequence goes on from CAMMBV010000001.1 coordinate 72,515, forward strand.
ACCGGTATGCCCGGTGGCGGCGATGGAAAACAAAGAGCGCAGGTTATATGCGACCCAGTTCCATCCTGAGGTTATGCATACGCGGGAAGGTATGAAAATGCTCTCCAGCTTTGTACATCAGGTGTGCGGCTGCTCCGGCAGTTGGAAAATGGATTCTTTTGTAGAAGAATCTGTAAAAACAATCCGGGAAAAGGTTGGAGACGGAAAAGTGCTCTGCGCGCTGTCCGGCGGAGTAGATTCATCCGTGGCGGCAGTTATGCTGGCAAAAGCCATCGGCAAACAGCTGACCTGTGTTTTCGTGGATCATGGTCTTCTGCGAAAAAATGAAGGCGATGAAGTAGAGGCAGTGTTCGGACCGGAAGGACCCTATGATCTTAACTTTATCCGCGTCAATGCACAGGAACGTTTTTATAATAAGCTTGCGGGCGTCACAGAGCCGGAGGCAAAAAGAAAGATTATCGGCGAGGAATTCATTCGCGTATTTGAAGAAGAGGCAAAAAAAATCGGTGCGGTCGATTTCCTGGTGCAGGGAACCATTTACCCGGACGTAATTGAATCCGGCCTTGGAAAGTCTGCTGTGATCAAGAGTCACCATAATGTGGGCGGGCTTCCTGATTATGTGGATTTCAAAGAGATTATCGAACCTTTGCGACTTCTCTTTAAGGATGAAGTGAGAAAAGCCGGTCTTGAACTTGGTATTCCGGAATATCTGGTATTTCGCCAGCCCTTCCCCGGCCCGGGTCTTGGCATCCGCATCGTGGGTGAAGTAACGGCGGAAAAGGTAAAGATTGTACAGGATGCAGACGCAATCTACCGTGAAGAGATTGCCAAAGCTGGAATAGATAAGGACCTGGGACAATATTTTGCCGGCCTAACCAACATGCGTTCGGTTGGCGTTATGGGAGATGAAAGAACATATGATTACGCAGTTGCACTGCGTGCCGTCACAACCAGTGACTTTATGACAGCCGAGGCTGCAGAAATTCCCTATGAGGTGCTGTTTAAAGTAACAAGCAGGATTATTAATGAGGTGAAAGGTGTGAATCGTGTAATGTACGATTTGACCAGTAAGCCGCCTGGGACTATAGAGTTTGAATAATAAACACAGAGCCGGGAAGTCGCATAAACAGCGAACTTTCCGGCTCTTCGTATGTGCTGTGATACCTTTTTGATACTCATATCGAGGAATAAAGATCGTTACTGGTATCAGGCCAGTTGATTTTCCATTCAAAATATTCGGCTTCTGAAATCTCCCCGTTCTTTAACTGCTCTTTTCTCGGACAACATTCTTGCAGAAAAGCAGGGGCAGGCCAGAAAAACGTTCAATACTGAAATGGCGAAAGCTTTATTGATTTTCTCCTTTTTACTTGCTAGAATGTGAATAGAAAGATAGAGTCCTTCCCGTAAGGCGAGGGACTTTTTGCATTATTAGGACGAACAAATTAACGGATTTTGCTAATTGATAGAGGAAAAGAAATGAATACAGAAGAGTTAATGAAAGCAATGGGAACCGCTTTCATAGATAAAGAAAAGAATTCAAATCTCGCATATTGTCCGGAATTTCTTTCCAATGATTACAAGCAGGGAAGAAAGGTATTGGTTTCATTGGATAAAGAATTAAAACGTTGTGACGAATTTTTTATTAGTGTAGCCTTTATTAAAATGAGTGGAATAACTCCCTTTCTAATGACTTTAAAGGAATTGGAGCGGAGAGGGATTCAAGGCAAAATTCTCACAACAGACTATCAGATCTTTACAGAGCCAAAGGCTTTGGATAAACTTGCAGAATTAAAGAATATATCATTAAAGATATATCGTTGTAATCCGGTGAAAGACGGTTTTCATACAAAAGGCTATGTGTTTAAAGAAGATGGAATTTATAGGATTATTGTTGGCAGTTCCAATATGACAATTAGTGCAATAACAACCAATAGAGAATGGAATACCAAAATTGTATCAACAGAGTATGGACAAGTTGCCAGTGATATAGTAAATGAATTTCGTGATCTTTGGGAGGATGATAAATCTGCGGACTATGAGGAATATATAGAGGAATACCGCAGGAAGTATGTAGAGCAGCAGATTATTAGACAACAACAGCGGCAGGCTGCAGCGGAAGAGATAGTAGATTTCCATAGATACACTTTAAAGCCCAATAAAATGCAGGTTGAGTTTATTAACAACTTAACTAAGATGAGGAGTCAAGGCGTGGACAGAGCTCTGCTGCTCTCAAGTACTGGCACCGGAAAAACATACGCATCCGCTTTTGCCATGAGGGAATTGAAATTCAAAAAAGTACTTTTTGTGGTACACCGTAATCAGATTATAAAACAAGCGCTCAAATCCTATAGAAATGTATTCGGAAAAAGAATATCGTTGGGATTATTTTCTGGAAGTCTTAATAAAAAGGAAGAAAATAAAGACTATATATTCGCTACGATTCAGACGCTGAGTAAAGAGGAAAATATGCGTTTGTTTTCTCCGGAACATTTTGATGCCATTATATATGATGAGGCTCATCATGTAAGTGCAAAAAGTTATAAGAAGGTAATGGAATATTTTAAACCAAAATTCACTTTGGGTATGACGGCAACTCCGGATAAACGGGATGATCATCTTGACGGGAAAAATATTTATGAAATCTTTGGACACAACATTGCCTATGAGATAAGATTGCAGCAGGCTATGGAGGAAGATTTGCTATGTCCGTTTCATTATTTTGGAATTACGGATTTAGAATTTGTTGGGGATGAAACTGGCAAGAATGTGCGCCGCGAGGAAAAATTTGAGAATTTTAGATATTTGACCTGCGATTCTAGAGTAGACTATGTGCTCAAACAGGCAAATTATTATGGCTACAGTGGAGAAAGAGTAAAAGGACTTATTTTCTGCAGCAGGGTAGATGAGGCCAAAGAACTGTCTAGAAAGTTCAATGAAAGAGGCTTGCGGACGATGGCGCTAAGCGGGGCAGATTCAGATGAAGTCAGAACAGAAGCTGTAGAGAGGCTAGCTATGGATGCATGTGATGCCACAGAGGAGAGGCAGCCTTTGGACTATATTTTTTCTGTCGATATTTTTTCAGAGGGTACGGATATAGTTGAAATTAATCAAGTAATTATGCTAAGGCCAACCCAGTCACCAATTGTTTATATACAACAGTTGGGAAGAGGGCTTAGAAAAGCCGAAGGAAAAGAGTATGTTGTGGTACTTGATTTTATTGGCAATTATAAGAATAACTTTATGGTGCCTATCGCCCTGTCGGGAGACAGAAGCTATAATAAGGACAATGTGCGCAGATACATTATGGAAGGATCGCGTGTAATTCCCGGGGAAAGTACTCTGCATTTTGATGAAATATCAAAGAAGCGGATATTCCAGGCAATAGATAATGCAAATTTCAGTGACATTAAACTGATTAAAGAAAACTATTTTAATCTTAAGAATAAACTGGGACATATTCCGGCATTATCCGACTTTGATAAGTATGGGGAGATGGATATAGAGAGGATATTTGATAATCAGAGTTTAGGTTCGTATTACAAGTTTCTTGTAAAGTATGAAAAAGAATATACTGCCAGGTTTACGAAGAGCCAAGAGCTGATAATTGAATTTGTATCTAAGAAAATAGCTAATGGGAAGCGAATTCACGAGTTGATTCTTCTTAAAAATATGCTTTCCAGGCCACATGGTTTAATTGGTGATATGCAGGAGGTATTGCTTCGTGACTATGGAATAGAAATGAATGTGAACACAGTAGAGAATATTATCAACATTATGACGAATGAGTTTTTGTCTGGTTCTCAAAAGAAAACGTATGAGGAATGTATTTTCATTCAGCCAGAGACTATGGAAAAAACGGCAGCATTTTATAGAGAAACAAATTTAGATTACCGGATAGCTGAACGAATGCGAGTGTATGCTGAAAAACTGCTGGGGAACAACAGGGAGTATTGTATAAGTGATACTTTTTCAGAAATGTTGTTAGATAAAGAATTTCGAGATATGATTGAGGAACTGGTTGATTACGGACTTGAGAAATATGCTTCCTACTACCAAAATAGATACCCGAATACAAACTTGGTACTTTATCAGAAATATACCTATGAAGATGTTTGCAGGTTGCTGGAATGGGAGCATAATGAAGTTCCTCTTAATATTGGAGGATATAAATATGATAGGAAAACGAAGACTTTCCCTGTATTTATTAACTATGACAAATCTGATGATATAAGTGATACTATAAAGTATGAAGATCATTTTACAGGTAGTAATCGTTTGATTGCCATATCAAAATCTGGAAGAAGCATGCAGTCGGAAGATGTTCAGAACTTCCTGAATTCCCAAGAGAGAGGAATAGATGTTCAGCTTTTTGTAAGAAAGAACAAAGCGGATAAAATATCTAAGGAATTTTATTTCCTTGGACGGATAAATGCAACGGGCAGAACGAAAGAAATTGTTATGCCAAATACGGATAAAACAGCAGTGGAGATTGAATGGGTGCTTGATACGCCCATAAGAGAAGATATATACGAATATATTGTTAATGGTTAATTTTACAGGATAAAAAGGAGAAACGAGATGAAAACAATTAAAGTCGTGGCAGCGGTGATCTGTGACTCCGTTCAAAATAAGACAAAAATTTATGCAACAGCCAGAGGTTACGGGGAGTTTAAAGGCCAATGGGAATTTCCGGGAGGGAAAATAGAGGCAGGAGAAACAGCCAGGCAGGCGTTGAAACGTGAAATAGTGGAAGAGTTAGAGACACAGATAGAGGTTTACGATCTAATTGATACCGTTGAGTATGATTACCCGAAATTTCATCTGTCAATGGAATGTTTCTGGTGTGAAGTAATAAAAGGGGATCTGATTCTAAAGGAGGCAGAGAAAGCAAAATGGCTTACGTTGGATGAATTAGATAAGGTAAATTGGCTTCCTGCTGATCTTGTACTGGTTGAAAAAATAAAGAGAGAATTACGTAAAGGCATTCATTGATCAGTCCGGTATTCGGTTTTGCGCAATAAAAGATACTTGTAGATGGCGGTGAGGAATCATAGATTTATTCGATATGGGAAAGCAGTGTTTGAATGAAAAAGGAGATAGAAAAAAAGAAACAAAGAGACAGGCTGCGGTGGGGCAGCCCTTTGGCGGTAACCAGTCTGATGATTATTCTGATTGTGGCTGTGTCTTTTCTCGTGATACATCATATTAATCATATGGAAGAAGAAAAAAGTTTTGAACGTCTTTATGAAGAAGCGGACAGTTTGGCGGATATGATTGAGACTTATGCAAAAGGCGACAGGGGGACGTTGGAAACGCTGGCAGCAGTGGCTGCTACATATGATGACATGCATTCGGAGAAATTGTGGAAGCTTATGGATTCCTGTTCAAATGTTGGCATGATAACTAAGATTGAGATGCTGCTGCCAGATAATACCGTGCTGGGCAGAGGCGGAGAGCGCGTAGCGACTGAAAAGGGTGTTTCATTTGAAAGTGAAGCTGCACGGGGAAGCTATATTACAGATCGGGAGGCAGACACTGAAGACAGCGAAAAATACACAGTACGCCAATGCGTACCGGTATATAGGGATTCACAGGTGATCGCGATATTAAGGGGAGTGATCAGTCTTTCGGATCTAACAGATGAGATGAATTTGACACCTTACGGTGGAAAAGCAGCTATGTATATCGTAGATGGAGCTAATGGAGATTTTTTGATTGATACATGGCATCCGGGTGAGGGCGGAAATATATGGGGTCTGGGAGAACGTGAAATGGCGCCAGGGTATGAATCTGACCAGCTCAAGAAGGGGATTGTAGATGGAGAGAGGGGATATGTAGTATTTGTTTCCAAAACGATTGGAGAATATCTCTACTTTTACTATCAGCCTATGGAGATCAACGAATGGCGAATTGCGGTATCTGTTCCGGAAAGTGTTGTTTTTGAAAGGGCAGATATGGTTAAAACAGTTCTGAATGCGTTTCTGTTATTTGAAGCAGTCTGTTTTATCGGATATTTTCTGTGGATGTTTCGGTATGTGCGGCGTACTACAGGAGAAAAGCAGCGTCAGCTTGAGACGCTCAACTACATATATGATGTGGAAAAGATGCTGTTTAATGCCCATGACAAGCAGGAAAATATTGCAGCTGCGCTGGAAAAAGCGGGGAATATTATTTCGGCAGAGAGGGTGGTACTCTGGGCTTTTGCGCCTTCCGGGGATCACATTTCCTTTCACTGGGAAAAGAACGGCATTTTAGAAGAGATGGCAGATTCAGCAGAACATGTTTCTCTGGAGGTGAGAGGCGAGGAGCGGTATATTCACATCATAGAGAAATATTTCAGGCAAGGGCACAGTGAACTGGAAGTGTTTGGAAGACAGGCGATCCGTGCAGTATTTGGCGAGAATATTCAGTCGAAGATACAAAGTATAGCGGCAATTCCACTGGAGGATACAGAGGGAAATATCTGTGGTATAATGGCGGGATTCAATATGACAGGCACAGATGCACCGATGATGCTGATGAAAAATATGAAATTCAGTTTTGGTATGTTCTGTCATAATCTGAGCAGATTTAACGCGATCAGGGAGCAGAGAGACAGAGACGTCCTTACCGGACTTTATAACCGAAATCGTTATGAACGGGATCTGGAGAATATTTATTCGGAGTGCAAAGATGCTTTGACCTGTGTGTATATTGATGTGAACGGTCTGCATGAACGGAACAATGAAGAAGGGCATGAGAAGGGGGATATTATGCTGCGGGCCGTGGCGCAGGGGATAGAAAAATGTTTTGGAGGCGAACATATATACCGTATTGGCGGTGATGAGTTTGTTGTTTTTATTCCAGGAGCGGATATAACAGAGATGGAAACTGCAAGTGAAAAATTATCTGCGGCGCTGCTGGAAAAAGATTACCATATTTCTGTAGGTATCCAGTGCGGAAATGGCGTCGAATCCATGTCGGATCTGATAAAGGCGGCAGAGAAAAAGATGTACGCAGAAAAGAAGCGATACTATGAGCAGACTGCTTATGACAGGAGAAAAACAACAATTACGACAAAATAATATGGATACAACCGTTTAAGAAAAACCTTACCGATTTTCATCTTTAAACTTGGTCGGTAAGGTTTTTCAATTTAACGATTTTGCAGGGGATGTATAGTTATGAGCTACGGCAGGATTTCGAGAATATAAATAAATATTACGCGTGTTTTGTATATCGGGAAAATCTCTTAGTCCACAGACTGTTTTTACCCGAAAGCGAATCCAATCGTTGACGGAAGGATCCTGAAAATCACCGGCGCGGTAAAGCAGCCAGTGGGTTTCATCAGGTACATACTGGGTTACCCGGTCCAACAGTCCGCGAAGCTTAAAGCAGCGGTAGCGTGGATTGACATTCCTGCGTATCTCTGCAATTTGCGCAGTGTAATATCCATTTCGATCAGGAGTCAATATCTGCAGTTGTGGAAGCTGCAGATAGGGGATGGGCGCAGGTGACGCTATGAAAGATGTTCCATTATTGTTCTGTTTTACAAACCATGCCAGAGTTCCCCAGGTATCTTCCACTCCGATTTTCAAAAAAGGCGGAAACCACATCAGGCGAATTTCCCCATCTCCTTCCCAGCCATTTCTGGAAAATAGATCCTTCACCTGTTTTAAAAGTGTGGTATACCTGTCATATCCTCCAAGCAGATCTTCTGCCGGTGGAAGGAAATTCAGAATGTCAATATGTTCATAAGTGTATACGTAATAAGACTGAATGCGGGCAGGATCTTCCAGCAAATCACGGATGTAATTGTAGATAAAATCATTTTCCTGATTCGTCAGCGTTGAAGGATAATTGGATAATTCATCGGGGTCAAAGTCATCCTCTATTTCGATATGAAAATTGATCAGATCTGCAACGTCCGGGAAAAAGGGTTGGGAGGAGCCAGGCTCTTTCGGCGCGGTGACATTGCAGTCGGCAGGGGCGGACACGGCAGTTTTTGCTGTGTCAGGATGGGATGACTGGTATTCAGACAGTCTCTCGAAAGCGGCTTCGGCAAGGTTTTTCCAGGTGCGTTCCTGCTCGCCCTGGGACATTTCGGAAATTGTGAGGTCCGGGTCGTTAACTGCCTGAAAACAGCAAAGCTCTTTTACATGAGAAAAACTGCAGGGTTTTACAATCACCGGAAGAATGAAAACCTCATTCTGAGACCATGCCTCCAGAAGCGGCGGCAATTCATTGGAACGTATGAAATCAGAGGCCAAAAAGTCTGCGGAAATGAGCAAAATGGCGACGGCGGTTTTTTGAAGATTTTCCTCTATCTCTTTTCGCCACTGATCCCCTGTCCGAAGCTGGGTGTCAGACCAGTATTTGATATTTCCGGCGCGTTCAAAGATGGACAGGTGTTTTCTGAGACGGAGCTGATATTCACTGTCCGCATGGCTGTAGCTGATAAAAATCTGATTTCTCATTGGGGATCCTTTCTGAATTTTGTAGTGTATGTATGGTGCAGAAGTAATTTTTAAGTCATGAAACTATTATAGCATGTGATTCCGGTCTGCGATATGATAAAATCTGATATATGCTTAATAACCCCAAAAACCAGAGAAAGGGCAAGGAACGTAATTTGAAAAATTTTAAAAAATTACTGGATACAGAAGAATACAGTTTTTTAAAGGATCATCCCAGGCTGGGAAACAGGATTATGCTCTTGGGAGTGAGCGGGAGTTATGCTTATGGGACGAATCATGAGAACAGTGATATCGATTTTCGGGGCATTACGTTAAATTTACCGTCGGATCTTCTGGGGCTTACTAAATTTGAACAGTATGAGGACAGAAAAACGGATACGGTGATTTATTCCTTTAACAAGATGGTTCGTCTGCTTTTGGAGTGCAATCCCAACACCTGTGAGATTCTGGGACTTGAGAAAGAGGGCTATGTGATTCTCTCTGAGTTGGGGCAGGAACTTCTTGACAACCGTTCTTTGTTTTTGACAAAAAGAGCAGCAAAGTCTTTCAGCGGCTATGCGCAGGCGCAGATCCGGCGTCTTCAAAATGCCATTGCCAGAGATTCTATGCCCCAGGCGCAGCGGGAACAGCATATTTTAAACTCGGTTCAGAATTCTCTGGAAGAGTTTCACAGGCATTACGCTTCCTTTGATAAGGGGAGCATCCGGCTGTACATTGATCAGGCGGAAAATCCTCAGCTTGAGACGGAAATTTTCGTGGATGCCAATTACCGGCATTTGCCTTTGAGAGATTACGAAAATATGTGGGGCGTCATGCGCAGCGTGGTGAGCAGTTATGACAAGATAGGAAAGCGCGGCAGGAAGGATGAGAATCATTTGAATAAGCACGCCATGCATACGATTCGCTTGTTTATGATGGCCATTGATATTTTGGAAAAGGGAGAGATCTGTACCAGGAGAACAAAGGAACAGGGGCTGCTTCTGAAAATAAGAAACGGCGGTTTTCTGCAGGAAGACGGTGGCTTTGCACAGGAGTATTTTGATATTTTGGCGGATTATGAACAGAGGCTGGAGCGGGCATCAAAAGAAAGTATACTGCCGGAGGAGCCGGACATGAAAAAGGTGGAAGCTTTTGTGGAGTATATAAACAGAAAGGCGTTGGAGTTGGCGGATGATTCAATTACAGGTTGAATGACATTTGGAAGTTAGTATGGTACCATAAATAATAAACGGAAAGGGGTCGGTTATGAGAAGGTTCAAATATCCTGTAATAGATGTAAAAAGAACTGGACAGAAAATAAAAGAGGCGTGCTGTTGGAATAACTTGTCTGCACGGGATATCCAGGAATTTCTGGGGCTGGCATCGGTTCAGGCTGTTTATCGGTGGTTCAGTGGAGAGACGCTGCCTGCGCTGGATAATATGTACGCGCTGAGCCGTCTGTTGAACAGACCCATGGAGACCTTACTGGTCAGCTGTGAAGATCCGGATCCGGATGCAGCGCAGATGCTTCTGGTGCTCAGGGAAAGGGCTGTCAAAAGACTGGCCTGCTACTGGAAATGGATGACGGCAAGGGCCGCGTGAACGTATGTATTTTATGATTGATTTTGAAAATACAGGCAGCGGCGGTCTGAAGGGGGCGGAATATCTTTCCCGCGAGGACACGCTCTGCATTTTTTTCAGTCAGTGCTGCGGTAAAATAGAACATGGAGTATTAAGGCAGATTATGAATTCCCGCTGCAGTGTGGAAGGGGTTAAGCTGACCAGAAATGGTAAAAACGCACTGGACTTCTATATTGCTTCCAGACTGGGTGAGGTTTTCGGGTCAGGTTATGAGGGCGCGGTTGCCATTGTAAGCAGGGATAAGGGATTTAAAGCGGTTCAGGATTACTGGAAACAATCGGATGCCGGGCGGCAGAATGTTATTTTGAATGTATCCATAGAACAATGTATTGCTTCTGCCGCTGAGGATAATGCAAGAACAAGAAAAATACGGGAAGATATAAGGGCCGTAACTGTGGATTATCTGTTGGAGGAAGCGAAAAAAAGGAGCGTGCTGCATCAGAGGATCGGGGACAGATTTTCGGAGAATATCTGTGAAGAGGATATGACAGCGGTGACGGAAATACTGGCAGCGGCTCAGGGGAAAAGAGCCGTGTATCTGGCTTGCCTGAAAGCGTTTGGAAAGGATAAAGGAAGACAAATATACAGAAAGGCAAGAGAAATACTGGAGCTGGAAAAGAACGTTTCTGCCCCAAAATCTGAATTGATCTTTATGGAAAAGATGTAGTATCATGAAGGAAAGTATCGACAGGGAGGGTGAATCCATATGGAATACAGACGATTTGGTCAAAACATTGTTCTGAGGCTGGATCCCGGTGAAGAGATCTGTGAAAAACTGCTGGATCTGGCTGAGCGGGAGGACATTGCTCTGGCATCAGTCAGCGGCCTTGGTGCAGTGAAAGAAATTACCACAGGAGTCTTTGATACTGTAAAGAAGGAGTATCATGCCAATGAGTTTCAGGGAGCGCTGGAGATTGTATCGCTGACAGGAACGCTGACCCGCCAGGACGGCAGGCCCTATCTGCATGTTCATCTGAGTGTGGGAGATGAAAAGGGAAATGTATTCGGCGGTCATTTGAACCGGGCAGTTGTCAGTGCGACGGCAGAGATTATTCTTCAGATTCTTCCGGGGACGGTCGGAAGGAAATTCAGCGAAGAGATCGGTCTGAATTTATTTGAATTTTAGCAGATGCGCGGAGGCTGTATGATAAAAAAGGCGCGAAAGTCAGAAAAAATTACAGCGATCTTCGGAGAATGGGAGGAAACCATTCTCTGGTCATGTCTGTCCGGTATGATGGGGGCGGTATACGTGCCGGAAGGAGAGAAAGTCCGGTCGGCTATGGCAGTCCTGGGAGACTTTTGTTTTCTGGCGGGAGAACCGAACAGGGAGCTTGCGCTGGGAAGTTCTGTCTGGGGGAAGAAAGATTACATGATTTTGATTCCTCAAAATGAAAGCTGGGAAGAAATCATTGCTGCGTGTCATCAAAGCAGAATGAAAAAGATAACCCGGTATGCGACAAAAAAGGATACAGTTTTTGAAAAACAAAAGCTGCAGGAAGCGGTTTGTCTGCTGCCGGATGGCTGTGAGTTGAAAAAGATGGATGAGGAGCTTTTTCGGATATGTCTTGGTGAGGTGTGGTGTAAGGACCTGGTTTCACAGTTTTCGGATTACAGAGCGTATGAGAGGATGGGAATGGGATTCGCCATTGTTCATGGGGCGGAAGTGGTCTGCGGCGCTTCATCCTATTCCAGTTATCCCGGCGGTATTGAGGTGGAGATAGATACCAGAAAGGACTGGCGCAGAAAAAATCTGGCTTATATCTGTGGGGCAAAACTGATCCTGGGATGCCTGGAGCGGGGATTGTATCCAAGCTGGGATGCTCATAGCCGGGCGTCGCTGGCGCTGGCGGAAAAACTGGGATATCAGTTTTCTCATTCATACTGCGCATACGAAGTATATGGGGAAGCCATGGACTGCAGGCGGGAATGAAATTTCCCAGAAGCAGAAAAAATGTATAAGTCATTGGAAAACAGCGGAGAGGAGTGAAGTCATATCATTACATTAGAGGCGGATGTTCATATGCATACACTTGTCAGCGGACATGCATACGGCACCATAAGAGAGATGATTCACGCGGCCAGGGAGAGGAATCTCAAGCTGATAGGAATCAGTGAACATGGACCCGGGACGCCCGGTACAACGGATCCCTTTTACTTTGTTAATCTTCAGGTGATTCCGGGAAAGATTGAGGGAGTGGAGCTGCTTCATGGCTGTGAGATTAATGTTTTAAACGGAGGGCGGCTTTCTCTGGAGCAGAAATATATTGACCACCTGGATTATGCCATTGTGGGTATACATAAAGAGTGTTACAGCGATGAAGGGAAGGAGAAAAATACCCGAAATATCATTGAATGTATGAAAAATGAAAAGGTTCATTTTGTCTCTCACCCGGATGATGATCATACGCCGCTGGATTATGAAATGCTGGTCAAAGGAGCCAAAGAATATCAGATTGCGCTGGAAGTGAATAACAGTTCTCTGGTCAAAAAAGACCGCCGTCTGAATTGTTACGAAAACTACAGAACTATGCTGTCGCTGTGTGAAAAGTATCAGGTGCCCGTAATCGTAAGTTCCGATGCTCATGATCCCGCATGGGTGGGGGAATTTACCCTGGCGTGCCGTCTGTTGGAGGAGACGGGATTTGACAGAAATCTGATTTTAAATACCAGTTCCGAAAGAGTAAAGCAGTTTATCGGAAAGTAGAGGGCGGAAGCCTGCGCTATCTTTTACGAAAATTTTCACAAAAACTTACTTGTATCTTTTTTTGCCATGTGCTACCATAAAAAATGGAAAAAATACAGGTTATGATAAAGGATACAGTTCAGCGATGATGACACGGGAAATTTCAGGAAGTCGATTGTTGGAAGAAGCTATCTGAATGCAGGATATACATGCAGATAGTGTTCCAACAGTCGGCTTTTTATTTGGCATAAAGAGCTGACAAAAGGATAGAGGAGGAAAATTGGGAGAAATTTTGTATAAGATACTGATTTGTTTTCTGGCCGGCGCGGGAGCCGGACTGGGAACCGGATTCGCCGGTATGAGCGCGGCGGCTGTGATCAGCCCCATGCTGCTTACATTTCTGGGGGTTCCGGCTTATGAGGCCATAGGCATTGCGCTGGCAAGTGATGTTCTGGCCAGCGCGGCCAGCGCTCGTACGTACGCTAAAAATAAAAGCATTGATATCAAAAACGGTCTGGTCATGATGGCGGGCGTACTGTCTATGACCATGGTGGGAAGCTGGCTTTCCACATTTGTGACAAACAGTACACTGGGCGGATTTTCTGTGGTGATGACATTTCTTCTTGGCCTGAAGTTCCTGATTTTTCCTGTGAATTCCACCAGGAGAAGCGTTTCCGGGGACAGGAGATGGATTCAGGTGGCAAAGAGTCTGGTCTGCGGCTCGGTTATCGGTCTGATCTGCGGATTTTTCGGGGCGGGAGGCGGTATGATGATGCTGTTGATCCTGACCACAGTACTGGGGTATGAACTGAAAACTGCGGTGGGAACCAGTGTGTTTATCATGACTTTTTCCGCATTTACGGGAGCAGTGAGTCACTTTGCCTTAAGGGGGCTGCCTCAGATGGATCTGTTGATCAGGTGTGTTGTTTTTACCCTGATCTGGGCGCAGATAGCAGCAAAAATTGCAGCCAGGGCCGACGGAAAAACTTTGAACCGCATTGTAGGTGTGATCTTAACCGTGCTGGGCGCCGCATTGATAGTGATAACTCATTTGAATAAATAAGCACAAAAGAGAGGGGAAATGGATGTGAAGAAACACAAAAAGAAGCTGATTGTCATTGTGGTCGTTCTTCTGGTGCTTGCAGCCGCAGTGCCGGCCATTGTGATAGGTGTGGGAAAGCTGTTTACGGCACAGGAAAAGGCGGTACGTACCGACTGGATTACAGAGGCGGGAGATACATTGGCGCAGAATGAAGAATATCAGATCGAGTATGTGGAGGCGGAGCTGGGCGATGGAATTCGTGCACTGCAGTTAGTGCCGATGGATATTGAAGAAGAAGGCTTTACTTACTATGATGTGGCAGTGCAGGAACGGCTTGAAAATGCTCTTGAAAGTCTGAAAAGCAAAGGAATGGACTGGACTGCCACGACGCCCCTGGCGGTGCTGAATCCTTACGGCACGGGAAGCAACGGGCTTTATATGTATTTCGAGACGGACAGAAAAACACAGGTTACTTATACGATACATGTGGAAGACGACAGCATTTCCGATTACACAAAGACCGCCATGGATGCCGGCGGGGAAAATTATACGAAGATACATGAGTTTGAGATCATCGGGCTGGTGCCGGGCATGACCAATGAGGTGACCATGGAAATTACCGGGTCCTGGGGAAAGGTGCGCCAGGCAGTAAGCTTTTCCGTGGATATGCCGGAAACACAGTCCGGTTACAGCACAAAACTGGATATGACGGAGGGTGAATCGGGGGAAGAACTGTCGGACGGGCTCTATGGCATGATGCGGGTCAACGGTTATCTGGGTTATGGATTCTTTTTTGACAATGAGGGTGTTTTGCGCTATGAGATGGTTCTGGAAGGGTATGGCCTGGATCGTGTACTGTTTTATGATGATGATATCATAACCTGTGTTTCTGCCGGCAGACTGGCGCGCATCAATAGCCTGGGACAGGTGGAGCAGACTTATGACCTGGAAGGGTACTCCCTTCATCACGATATCGGTTTTGGTCAGGATAAAGAAATATTGGCTCTGGCTGAGAAGAACGGGGGAGAGACGGTGGAAGACCTGGTGCTCTCCATTGACATTGAAAGCGGAGAAGTGACGGAGCTGATTGATTTTACTAAGGTGCTTCCGGAGTATTTTGAAATGACCCGGCCCATCGCTGCCACGGATCCTATGTTCTGGCAGGTGGGTGAATGGGACTGGATTCACCTGAACAGCCTTCAGTATATGGCGCAGGACGACAGTCTGATCGTTTCGTCCCGGGAGACTTCCGCCATTATAAAGATAAAAAATATCCACAGCGCTATCCAGCTTGAATGGCTGGCGGGTGATACCAGATTCTGGGAGGATACGCCCTACGCAGAGTATTGTCTTGAACAGGATGGGGATTTTGTGCCGCAGTACGGGCAGCACTGTGTGGAATACATTCAGGAGGGAGAGGAAGATGGCGTATACTATCTTGCTCTGTACAATAATAATTACTGGGCTTTGAGCAGCAGGGACTTTGAACTGGATGTGGCTGACAGTGTGGGAACCGACCTGTATGACGGAGGAGGCAGCAGCAGTCAGGTATATGTTTATAAAATAGATGAAAAGGCCGGAACCTTCGGCCTGGAATCTTCCTTTGATGTTCCATATTCCAGTATTGTATCCAATGGTTCTTTATACGGGGAGGATGATCACTGGGTAGTTAACAGCGGAGTGGCTATGGTTTTTGGGGAATATGATTCAGAAGGCAGGCTGATCCGTGAATATGCATATGAGTGTACCATGCAGAACTACCGCACCATTAAGTATAATTTTACCGGTTTCTGGTTTGCATAAGGAATCGGAATTGGAAAGGATTACATATTCCTATTGACCTGGTAGGTTTTTTGTGATAAGATAAAACCAACTTAAAAAGTAGGTTAATAAAAGATATGTTCATCCATATATGCCGGAAGATCACATCGGGATCTTCCGGTTTTATAGTAACAGCAGTAATGATTGTATGGAAGAACGGAAAGGCAGGTATCATGATGACCAATTACAAATTTGAAACACTTCAGCTCCATGCAGGTCAGGAAAACCCCGATCCGGCGACAGACGCCCGTGCAGTTCCCATTTATGCGACGGCGTCTTATGTGTTTAAAAACTCCGCTCATGCGGCGGCGCGCTTCAGTCTTGAGGAAGGCGGCAATATTTATGGAAGGCTGACCAACTCCACACAGGAAGTCCTTGAGCAGCGTGTGGCGGCTCTTGAAGGAGGAACGGCAGCGCTGGCGCTGGCTTCCGGCGCTGCCGCAATCACATATACGCTGGAAGCGCTGGGGCAGAACGGAGGGCATTTTGTCGTTCAGAAAACCATTTACGGCGGCAGTTATAACCTGTTGGCGCATACATTACCCAACTTCGGAATTACGGCGACTTTTGTAAATATTCATGATCTTTCGGAAGTGGAAAAGGCTGTCAGAGAAAATACCAGGGCCATTTACATTGAAACCATGGGAAATCCCAACAGTGATATCCCGGACATCGATGCACTGGCGGCTCTTGCTCATAAGTATGGTCTGCCGCTGGTGGTGGACAACACCTTTGGCACGCCTTATTTTATCCGTCCGGCTGAGCACGGCGCGGATATTATAGTTCATTCCGCCACAAAATTTCTCGGGGGTCACGGCACAGCACTGGGAGGCATCATCGTAGAGTCCGGCGGATTTGACTGGGTGGCCAGCGGGAGATATCCTCAAATCGCAGAACCAAATCCCAGCTACCATGGCGTGTCGTTCGCACAAGCGGCCGGACCGGCAGCCTTTGTGACTTATATTCGGGCGATTCTGCTTCGAGATACCGGCGCTGCCATCTCGCCATTTAACGCATTTTTACTTTTGCAGGGGATTGAAACACTGTCCCTGCGCCTGGAGCGGCATGCGGAAAATACCAGAAAGGTTGTGGCATTTCTCGCCGGCCATCCCCAGGTGGAAAAGGTAAATCACCCATCTTTGCCGGGGCATCCTGATTATGAGCTGTATCAGAAGCTTTTTCCAAAGGGAGGCGGTTCCATTTTTACCTTTGAAATCAAAGGAGGAGTCCAGGAAGCCCACAGGTTTATTGACAGCCTGGAGATATTTTCTCTGCTGGCCAATGTGGCTGATATGAAAAGCCTTGTTATCCACCCGGCCACCACAACGCACAGTCAGCTTACCGGGGAGGAGCTTTTGGATCAGGGTATTAAACCCAACACTATCCGTCTTTCAATAGGCGCCGAGCATATCGATGATATCATTGCCGATCTGCAGAAAGGATTCGATGCGGTGAGGACGCTATGATGATCTCAACAAGGGGAAGATATGCCCTGCGTGTAATGCTGGACCTGGCGGAGCATCACGGTGAGGGCTATATTCCCATGAAGGTGGTTGCCGGGCGACAGAATATATCTTTGAAATATCTGGAGCGGATTCTTCCTGTGCTGACCAGGAACCACCTGATAGAAGGAATACAGGGAAAGGGCGGAGGCTATCGGCTGACGGAAGAGCCGGCGAAATATCGCGTGGGAGATATCCTGCGCCTTACGGAAGGAGACCTGGCCCCGGTGGCCTGCCTTGGCAGCGGTGCAAAAGCGTGTGAGCGGGCCGACAGCTGTAAAACACTGCCCATGTGGCGGAAATTTTACCGGATAACCAATGAATTTTTTGACGGTATCACACTGGCGGAGCTGTTGGATAACATATGAGCGACAGTTAATTTTGGTTCCTGATAATTAAAATCTGCTCAATTGTAGGAGGCGTCCTTCTTTGATATGATGGAATCAGCAAAGGCCGATGCAAAAATAATAGAAGGAGGCTTTTTACATGCAGATTGGAACCGTGATCAGAAAATACAGAAAACAAAAAAATATGACCCAGGAAGAAATGGCAGTACGACTGGGGGTGACTGCACCGGCGGTAAATAAGTGGGAGAACGGCAATTCATTGCCGGATGTGTCATTGCTTGCGCCCATTGCCCGCCTGCTGGATATCACGACGGATACTCTGTTATCCTTTCAGCAGGATCTGACGGAAGAGGAAATAAGTCAGATCGTTTCGGAGTTTAATGTGCGTTTGAAACAGGAAACGTGTGAAAAAGCATTTTTGTGGTGCAAGAAAAAGCTGGAGCAGTATCCAGCCTGTCACAGCCTGTTCCTGACTGCGGCGCTGATGCTGGAAGGGCAGCAGCTTATGATAAGTAATAATTCTGACCGGGAAAAGTATGACAGGTACATTAAAAACTGGTATCTCAATGCACTGGAAAGTGAGGAGGAAAATATTCGGTACCAAGCTGCGGAAGCGCTGTTTAATTTCTTCCTTATAAGAGAAGATTATGATCAGGCGGAAAAGTATTTGTCTTATCTTTCCGATAAGGATCCGGATAAAAAAAGAAAACGGGCACAGCTTTATGGCCTGACAGGACGAAGCGGGGAAGCCTGGCGTGAATATGAGGAACTTCTGTTTACCGGTTTTCAGGGGATCAGCGCCATGTTTCATGGAATTTATCAGCTTGCGCTGAAAGAAAAAAACATGAAAAAAGCTGGAGAAATGGCGGACAAGGGAAAAAAACTGGCCGAGCTTTTTGAAATGGGAGAATATTATCAGATTTCCCAACAGCTGGAGCTGGCAGTTTTGGAAAAGGATAAGGAAAAAGTAAAGGAAACTGCAAAAAAAATGCTGGGAAGTGTGGAAGACATCGACAGCTTTTGCCGCGCGCCGCTGTACGAGCATATGACATTCCGCGAAATAAGGCAAGAGACAAAGGAGGAGTTGAAAGAAAAATTAAAGGAAAGCTTTCGGGACGGGGATACGTACGGATTTATGCAGGGTGATGAAGAGTGGAAGAAACTGATCCGATAAAATCCTGGTGGCAGAAAAGGGCGTTTTGAGGTATCATAAGAAGGAAGCGAAGGCTTTTACAGAAAAAGAAAAGTGGGAGGAGAATATGATGGAAACGGAAGTGAAAATATCCGATCTCCTGGATGTGGCTGCGGAGGCAAAGAAGAACTGCATTGACCGGGAACATTCTTTGAAAATTACGGAAAAAGGATTTGCCAACTATGTGACAGAAGTGGATGTGAAGGTTCAGAAATTTATAGAGGAAAAGCTGAAAGAGCGGTATCCCTCCATTCAGTTTATGGGGGAAGAAAAAAATAATGACGACATCGACTTTACAAAACCGGTATGGATCCTTGATCCGGTGGATGGAACCTCAAACCTGATTCATGATCTGCAAAACAGTGTCATCTCGCTGGCGCTCTATTCCGGGCAGGAACTGACCATGGGCGTGGTCTGCCATCTGTTTGCAGATGAAGTTTACTATGCCCAAAAAGGACAGGGGGCATATCTCAACGGCCGTCCCATTCACGTCAGCAGCACGGATGAATTCTCCAAAAGCCTGATATCCATCGGAACCAGTCCTTACTTTAAAGAACTGGCCGATGATAATTTTGACGCCTTTAAAAAGATTTTCCAAAATTGTGAGGATATACGCCGCATTGGTTCGGCAGCCCTTGATCTGGCATATGTGGCTGCCGGAAGGCTGGAGGCCTACCTGGAAAAACGGCTGAATCCCTGGGATTACGCAGCAGGTGTTCTGCTGGTGACGGAAGCGGGAGGAGCGGTCACCGATTATTGCGGCGGGCCCGTGGATGTGACGAAGACTGCCGATATTTTTGCGGGAAATGGAATTATTGATAAAAAGATAAGAAGAGAATTGCTGCATTGGGAGTGAAAGTATGGGTATGGATAAGAAACTGGCGGTAATTTTCCCGGGAGTCGGGTATCATACGGATAAGCCGCTGCTATATTATGGAAAAAAGCTGGCGCTGGCCGCCGGCTTCCAGATTATAGATGTTTCCTACGGAGGATTTCAGGGAAATATAAAGGAATCCAGGCAGAAAATGGAAGAAGCTTTTTTGAGCGCCTGCACACAGGCGGAGGAGATTTTGAAAGGGGAGGATTTTGATAAATACGACCAGATCCTCTTTATCTCCAAAAGTATCGGAACCGTCGTTGCGGCAGAGTACGCGAAGAACCATGATATTGACGCGGCGCAGATATATTTTACGCCCCTGGAGGATACATTCCGGTTTGCAGAAAGAAAAAAGGGAGTGGCTTTTCACGGGACGAAGGATCCCTGGGCTGACACCTGTAAAATAGAAATGCTTTGTGCCGGCAAGGAGATTCCTCTTTTTAAAACGAAGGGAGCGAATCATTCGCTGGAAACCGGAAATGTACAGGAGGATATTGAAAATCTGAGCAGGGTAATGAAACGCTGCAAAGAGTATTTAATTTCCATGGGTCTATATGATGAGAAAGGAAAGTGAGGTCTGTTATGGCAGGAATTTACAGAGGCATTGAAGAACTGATCGGCGGCACGCCGTTGGTGGAACTTGGAAATCTGGCACAGAGTGAAAAGCTGGAGGCGCGGGTGCTGGCAAAACTGGAATATTTTAATCCGGCGGGCAGCATTAAGGACAGAGTCGCGGCGGAAATGATCCGGGATGCAGAAGAAAAGGGCCTGCTGAAAAAGGGGTATACAATCATTGAGCCTACGTCCGGCAATACGGGTATTGGACTGGCTGCGCTGGGAGCGGCCAAAGGCTACAGGGTGGTTCTTACCATGCCGGATACTATGAGTATGGAGCGAAGAAATATATTAAAGGCATATGGCGCCGAGGTGGTTTTGACAGAAGGCGCTAAAGGAATGGCAGGAGCCATCGAAAAAGCCAGGGAACTGGCGGAAAAGACAGAAGGCGGCTTCATTCCGGGACAGTTTGAGAATCCGGCCAATCCCACGGCCCATAAAAAAACCACAGGACCAGAGATATGGGAAGCGACCCGGGGACAGGTGGATATTCTGGTGGCCGGAGTGGGAACCGGCGGAACCATCAGCGGAACAGGGGCTTATCTGAAGGAGAAAAATTCGAATCTGAAGGCGGTGGCAGTGGAGCCGGCTGACTCCCCCGTGCTGTCAGAGGGAAAAGGAGGGCCTCATAAAATCCAGGGGATCGGCGCCGGATTTGTACCGGACACACTGGATACTGAAATTTACGATGAAATTATAAAAGTGGAGAGTGCAGAGGCTTTTGAAGCTGCCAGATTGCTGACGAAGAAAGAAGGATTTATGACGGGAATCTCATCGGGAGCAGCGCTGCACGCGGCGCTTTTATTGGCGAAAAGACCGGAAAACAAAGGGAAAACCATTGTGGTAATTCTTCCGGACAGCGGAGATCGATATTATTCCACGCCTTTGTTTATGGATTAAAGAAAGGGATCAGCCCCGAAAAGGAGCTGATCCCTTCCCCTATCCGATCCTGAGGTGTATTATTTCAGAATTCCCAGATACATATCCCGAAAGATGCCTTCTTCTTTGGTGAGGACGTCGTAGGTTCCCTGCTGGACAACCTTTCCGTTTTCCATTACCAGAATCTTATCACAGTTTTGCAGGGTGGACAGTCTGTGGGCGATGGAGATGACGGTAGTTCCGGATTCCAGGATCAGCTTTTCAATTTCGGCCTGGATAAAACGCTCGGAAGTATTATCAAGAGCCGCGGTGGCCTCATCCAGTATGAGAAGCTTGGGACGGCGCAGGAAAATACGTGCCAGTGCGATTCGCTGGCGCTGGCCGCCGGACAGATTGTTTCCTGACTCGGAGAGGAGGAAGTCATATCCCCCGGGAAGATTTTTGATATCTTTATGAATGCAGGCTCTTCTGGCAGCTTCCTCCACGTCTGAAAGCGACGGTTTTTCTTCCATTCCGTAAGCAATGTTTTCAAAGATGCTTCCGGCAATAAGAAAGGGCGTCTGAGGAACCAGAGAAACGATTCGGTTAATATCCTTTCGGGAAAGGCTGTCGATGTCGCTGCCATTCAGTAAAAGCCTTCCCTGACAGATCTGTTCCAGTTTGGCAAAGGTTTTTATGAGGGAGGATTTCCCGCAGCCGCTGGGGCCGGCGATTCCGAGAAATTCGCCGGCATGTATTTTTAAGGAAAAGTCCTTCAGGATCAGCGTATCGGAAGCTTCCGGATAGGAAAAAGATATTTGGTCGGCTTCCAAAAGAACCTTCGGCTGTATGTCCGGAAGTTCTTTGCGGTTTTCGGAAGACACCCTGTAAGAAAAATCTTCCGGAATAGATGCCAGAAGAAAATACTGTTCCGCCAGCACGGTGCTTTCCGACAGTTCATCCAGGATACGATGAAGCTCCCGTAAAGGACTGGTAAGCTGGGTAAAACAAAGGTAGGCGGTTAAAACGGAACCGATGCTGATCTGTCTGCGCGCAGCCATGTAAACGGACAGGCCGATGATGAGGACGGTGAAAACCGCCTCGTTGACAAATTTGAAACAGTCATACATGGCCATGGCTTTATGGTGGCGCATCTCCTTTTTGCGCAGCTTTTCAGAGGTGTCCCGGCAGCGGCGGCATTCCAGATCCACGCTGTCGTAAATGCGGACAGTCTCCACACCGTTGAGCAGTTCCACGATAGTGCCGTCCATTCCGGCTTTGGATTTCACCAGATCTACGCGGATGCCCTGCTGAGTGGTGATCTGGCGTATTACGATGAGTGTGCCGATGGGAACCACCAGAATCATGATAAAGGCCAGGAGCAAAGGCAGCTTGAAAAAAACGACGATGATGGCTGCTATGCTGGAAAATATGGAGGGGCAGAAATCCATAAACATAAGTTTCAGGACTTTTGTGGTTCCTTCCAGACTTCTGTTGAGCATACCGTGGATATTTCCGCGCATATTCAGCCGGAAGTAAGAAAGAGGCGCTTTTAAAAGAGCCTGAACAGCCTGTACCCGTGCATTTTTTTCTGTTTTCGTACAGGTATCCTCCACGATCAGACGGCGGGCGATTTTTATAATTTCGTTGACGATGCTGGCCGTCAGTATAAACAGCAGATAGGGAACAATGGACCAGAAAGAAATATGTTCCATCTGCAGTACATGATCGGTCAAAGTTCCCACGGTAAGAGGAACCACCTGGCTCAAACCGGCGGATACGATCATGATGATGACAATCACAAAAAAGGAAAGTTTCTGGCGCTTCTCCAGAAGATGATAGATTTTTTTAAATACATTTATATTTTTGGATTTCAAGTTAGGGCCTCCTGACAGTTTGCTTCGTGTATGCGGCAGCTTTGTTGTTTCGCATTTTCACATCTGGTATTATATCATAAAGTTGAAAAGGAGAACAGAATAACATTGAGTATGGATCAAAGGGAGAACCGTCTTCAATTTGTCTATTTCTTGACGATTTTGCAAAATTGTGATAAATTAATTCACAAGTTTTGGCACAAGTTTATACAGCGAACGGAAAAGAAAGGAATGATTGTATATGCCGTTAAATAAAATGGTAGAAGCAGGAAATGTTGCAGCCATTGCAAAAATGCTGGTATTTGGAAGGTTTGGTATGTCCAATCTGGAAACAGATAAGCTGTACACCCAGATGTCAAATTTTGAATATCTGACGATGGAACAGATCAGCAGTCTGATTCAGGAAAAAGGCGATGGGAAACGGATTTATATGAAAGAAGTGGCGGAAGCTTTGAATGTTGAGGTGAGTCGGTTATCCCATACGCTTGGAAGACTGGAGGAGCAGGCTCTGATTGAGTGGAAGCACGATCCCGATTCCGATTCAGGAACCTATATTGTATTGACTGAAAGCGGAAAAACACGTCTTGACAATCAGGAAAAGATTCTGAAGGAATTTTATCAGAATGTGTTAAATGACTTCGGAAAAGAACGTGCTGTCAATCTGGTGAAAGAGATGATGGAACTGGAAAAGGTAATGCGCAGGGAGCTGGAAGCTCAGTAAAGAAAGAAATATTTCATTCGGGCAAGAATCTCTCTTAATTCCCGGTAACATCTTCTGCGGTATCTGCGCCTGTCGGACGCGGCGCCCCAGGCCTGAAGCCCCAGTTTTCCGGCTATGTACAGTGCACGGTACAGATGATATTTCTGTGTGACGATTACCGTTTTCCGGACGTGATAAACATCCCGGGCCCGCCGTGCGCTGTCCCGGGTGGTGAGGCCGCGGGGGTCTGTCAGAATATTTTCCGCCGGAACCCCGTGCATGAGGGCGAAGTTTTTCATCACCGAAACCTCATCGTGACCGGGAAATCTTCCGTCGCCGCTCATGAGAAGAACAGCGTCTTTTTTCTGACGAAAGAAAGTGATGCCGGTGAGAAGGCGGTCTTCCAGTATGGGGCAGGGTACATTGCCCGGCCAGACGGCGGCGCCCAGTATGAGAATACAGTCGTAATCCTGGCAGACGGCATCGCCGTGTGGCAGGATTCTTTTTTTGGACGTTGCTATAATATACAGATTGACGGCGGCCGTAATAAGGCACAGCAGCAAGATGAGGGCAAAAAATATAATCATGGACGGTCTCCTTTCTTTCGACTATTGTACCACAGCAAAGCGGGAGAAGAAATGGTGAATATAAGGGAAAGGAATGCGGGGAGAATGATGCTGTATGACTGGATGAAGCGGGAACTGGTTAAGATGGAAAGAAAATATCCGGCGCTGCTTCAAATCCGCAGTGCGGGTAGAAGCGCAGACGGACGGCAGATTCTGGAAGCTGCCCTGGGAAATGACCGGGCGCCGGTGCATGTTCTGGTACAGGCGTCCATGCACGGACGGGAATACATCAATACGAAGCTGGCTGTAAGACAGTTATGGCACAGCCTGGAGCATGGGGATATGGAAACATATCCCCATGTGTGTCTTCATGTGCTTCCCATGGTGAATCCCGACGGCGTGACCATCAGTCAGACGGGCATAAATGGGATACGAAATCCCGGACTGAAAAGGCTGCTGCAGCAATGTAAGCAAAAAGACCAGGAATCCCGGCCTGGCATAATGGAAACGAAGGATTACTGGAAACGATGGAAAGCCAATGCCAGAGGAGTGGATCTGAACCGGAATTTTTCTGCGGGCTGGAAGGAGTACCGGGGACCGGCTGCGCCTTCCTGTCAGGGTTATAAGGGAAAACGGGCGGAATCAGAACCGGAAACCCAGGCGGTGCTTTCCCTTCATCAGCGGTATCCGCTGGCCTGCGTATTGTCCTATCACTCTTCCGGGAAGAAGATTTTCTGGGATTACGGGGGAAGTGAAAAGGCGAGGAAAGACCAGAGAAGACTTGCACATTTGACAGCGGCCGCCACAGGATATCCGCTGGTTTCCGTCCGCACATCCGGCCAGGATCAGGCAGGGTGCAGCGATTACTTTGTGCTCCACTGCGAAATACCGGCTGTTACCATAGAAAACGGCGAAGGGGACTGTCCTTTAAAGGAAGAAGAATTTCCGGCCATCTGGCAGGCTAACCGGGATCTCTTTCAGAAAGTGATGGGTCAGTATTGAAAAGACTTGCCGCAGTCCGTATAATAGTAACAGCAGTGTAAATGAACAGAATGGACAGGAGAGAATCGGTGATAATCAGAGGCGGCCAGGTATTTCAGGAAGACGGAACATACCGGAAACAGGATATCTATATTGAGGATCACAAAATTGTCAGCTCACGGGAGGAAGTGACAGAGGCAAAGGTGATCGATGCCCGGGGACTTAAAGTAATTCCCGGATTGATCGATATCCACAGCCATGGAGCGGTGGGATGTGATTTTTCGGACGGAAGCGTAACGGGGCTGAAAAAGATTCTTCGTTATCAGAAAGCCTGCGGCGTCACTTCTTTTTGCCCCACAACCATGACCCTGCCTGCGAAAAAGCTTCTGCAGGTTATGGAATCGGCTTTCATGGCAGGCGCTGAGGAAGATCAGGCGGCCATTGCGGGAATCAATATGGAAGGGCCTTTTCTGGATCCGGCAAAGCGAGGCGCCCACCGGGAAGAATTTATCGTACCTCCTGACGTTGATCTTTTCAGAAAATGTCAAGAAGCCTGTAAAGGGAAGATTCGTCTGGTGACGCTGGCTCCCAATGTAAAAGGAGCGGATCGATTTCTGGAGGAAGTAAAAGGAGAGGTTACGGTCTCTCTGGGGCATACGGACGCTGATTATGAAAATGCAAAAAGCGCTTTTGACAGGGGGGCTTCCCATGTGACCCATCTTTATAACGCCATGGCGCCCTTCCGGCACCGGACGCCGGGTCTTGTAGGCGCGGCTTTTGACAGTCCTCATGTGATGGCGGAACTGATTGCCGACGGCATTCATGTCCACCCTAGCGTTGTACGCAGCACCTTTGCCATGTTCGGCAGAGATCGGGTGATTCTGATCAGCGATTCCACCATGGCAGCCGGTATGGAAGATGGAATGTATCGTCTGGGAGGACAGGATGTTACGGTTCGCAGAGGGAAAGCGCAGCTTGCCGACGGAACCATAGCCGGTTCGGCGGTCAATCTGTTTGAGTGTATGAAAAGAGCGGTGCGCTTTGGTATAAAGGAGGAAGACGCCATACTGGCATCTACGGTCAATCCGGCAAAGCGCATCGGCATATTTGATAAAGTGGGGTCCATAACCCCAGGTAAGAAAGCGGATTTGCTGCTTCTGGATCAGGAGCTGAATCTGCTTCAGGTTCTGTAAAAGGAGACAGGAGGTAGAAAAAATGAAATCAGAAATCACAAGAGAGCAGGCGCTGAGTCTGCTTGAGAAATACAATAAAGACAGCTTTCATATCCGCCATGGTCTGACTGTGGAAGGAGTAATGCGCTGGTATGCCAGAGAACTGGGATATGCGGCGGAAGAAGAGTACTGGGGAATCGCAGGTCTGCTGCATGATATTGATTTTGAACAGTATCCCCAGCAGCACTGTCAGAAGGCGCCGGAACTTTTAAGAGAGGGAGGCGTGGGCGAAGATATGATTCATACGGTATGTTCCCACGGATTCGGCCTGTGCTCCGATGTGGAACCGGAACATCAGATGGAAAAGGTCCTGTTTGCAGCCGATGAGCTGACCGGACTCATTGGAGCAGCCGCGATCATGCGTCCTTCCAAAAGCGTGATGGATATGGAAGTAAAAAGTCTGAAGAAAAAATTTAAAGACAAACGGTTTGCAGCCGGATGCTCCCGGGATGTGATTGAAAGGGGAGCCAGAATGCTGGGCTGGGATCTTGGCGAGCTTTTTGAAAAGACCATACTGGCCATGCGTTCCTGCGAGCAGGAAATCAATGAAGCAATGACAGAATACGAACAGAGGAAAGGGGACTGATATGTCCGTCAATATCTCCAGAGAAAAAAGAGAAGAACAGCTTAAAATGCTGGACTGTCTCAGAAGACACATTGCATCAGAAGACCAAGGGGAAAAGACAGGACAGCTTCTTGCCTGTCTGAGTGACATTGAAAGTACTCTGCGAAAGAAAAAATTCGGACTGGTCTTTGAGGAACATAAAGAAAAGATTCAGGAAACGCTGGAAACCCATCAGCCCTATCTGGAAGAAGACAAAAGTCTTCGTATAGAAGGCGGGGATCCCTGCAATTATCTGATAGAGGGGGACAACCTGGCCGCTTTGCAGCTTCTGCTGAAAACAAAGAGGGAACAGATCGATCTGATTATCATCGATCCTCCTTATAACAGGGGAAAGAATGACTTTATCTATGACGACGACTATGTGGATACGACGGATTCTTTCCGGCACAGCAAATGGGCGTCCTTTATGTATTACCGGCTGAAACTGGCCAAAAAACTTCTGAAGCCGGAAGGATATATTTTTATCAACATAGACGACAATGAACTGACGACGCTTAAAATGATCTGCGACGATGTTTTCCGGGAACAGAACTTTGTGGGGATGTATATGTGGGAAAAAACATCCACGGCGCCAGCTCTCTCTAAAAAAGTGAGAAAAAAGCTGGAATATATCCTCTGTTATGCGAGAAACCTGGATTCGGCTCATCAGTTTTCCCAGGGAAGCATCGACGGGGACGATGCTCCCCTGCTCAACAAGGGAAATGCGCGCAAGACTTTGACCTTTCCCCCAGGGAGCGTGCAATTTCGCATCAAAGACGGCGTTTACCATCCGGATGGAAGCCGGAAAATCCAGCTGGAGCAGCCGGTGGAGGTGAAGGATGGAGTTAACATAACGCCACTGGTGGCCACGGGAGAATACAAATGGGTACAGGAAACTCTTAATCGGGAAGTGGAAGAGGGAACGTATTTCCTGATTAAATCGAAACAGTTTTCTATCCGTTATCAAAGGACTGGAAAAATGATCCATAAAACGCCGCAGAATCTGATCAACGGGGAGCTGGGTGTGGGAACCAATGAGGAAGCGGAAAAGGAGCTGCGGGCCCTTGGACTGCCCTCCTTTGACTATCCCAAACCCACGTCTTTGTATACCTTTCTGATCAATATGATCAACCGGGACAAAGATATCACGGTGCTGGACTTTTTTGCTGGTTCCGGAACAACCGGCCATGCGGTGATGAAACTGAATAAGAAGGATGGCGGCAGCCGGAAATTTATCCTCTGCACAGACAATCAGGGCGGTGTCTGCCGGGACATTACCTATCCCCGACTTAAAAAGGTGATGGAGCAGGAAGAGTATCAGGGTTCCCTGTCTTATCTGAAGGTGAATTATCTTCCCACAAAGGGAAGGATGTATTACGAATATGCCAAAGATCTGGCTTCCCATGTCAAAGAACTGCTGCAGATAGAGTGGGGAGTGTATCTGGAAAAAACAAACCGGATTCTTCTGATTCTGACACAGGAAGAGGCGGACCGGTATCTGACAAAAGAGCAGTGCCCGTCAGAATGCAGGAAGGTTTTTCTGGACTGTGACGTTCTTTTATCGGCACAGCAGGAGGCAATGCTTCGGGAGAGAAAGATAGAGGTACAGTCCGTACCGGAGTATTATTACAGCGAACTGGAGGGATAAAATGCAGATCAGACTTGCACAGTTTCAAAAAGACGCCATTGCCAGACTGATGGATGCCATGGCGTCGTCCAAACGGGATATCGTGTTAAAAAGCTGCACCGGCAGCGGAAAGACGATCATTCTGACCAGTTTCATGGATGAATACTGCAAAGAACACGAGAAAACGGTTTTTGTCTGGCTGACGCCGGGGCGGGGCAGCCTGGAAGAACAGAGCAGGGCAAAAATGAAACGTTATATACACGGCAGTCAGACCAAACTTTTGCCGGATGTACTGTCCGAGGGCTTCGAGGAAAACGACGCCTGCTTTATTAACTGGGAAAAGCTGACAAAAAAAGGCAACCAGGCGCTGAAGGAGGGCGATCACACCAACTTTCTGGAGCATATCCGGCAGGCCCGGGAGGAAGGACTGTCATTTTATATCATCGTGGACGAAAGCCATCAGAATGATACCATCAAAGCGGATGATATTATCAGTTACTTTCACGCCAGAAAAATCATACGATGCTCCGCAACACCGAAGAATACGAAAAATACCCTTTTGATTGAGATACCGGAATCGGAAGTAATCGCAGAGGGGCTGATTAAAAAGGTTCTGATTATCAATGAGAATTTTGCCAGCAATGTCAACGTGAACAGCCAGGTTTCCTATCTGCTGGAAAAGGCGGTGGACAGGCAGCGAAGTCTCAGGGCGGAATTTGTAAAGCGAGAGAAAGATATCAATCCGCTGATTATCATTCAGATTCCCAATAAGTCCGTTCTTCTGCAAAAGGAAGTGGAAGAATATCTGCAGAAAGCAGGGCTGACTTATGAAAACGGCCGTCTGGCAGTGTGGCTATCCGACCGAAAGGAAAATCTGGATGGAATCGAGGAAGCCGGCGGGCGGCAGGACGCGGTGATCATCAAGCAGGCCGTGGCTACAGGCTGGGACTGTCCCAGGGCTTATATTCTGGTAAAGCTGCGGGACAATATGAATGAAACCTTTGAGATACAGACCATCGGCCGTATCCGCCGTATGCCGGAGGCGGTTCATTATGAAAATGATCTGCTGGACAGCTGCTATCTTTACACGCTGGATGAGAAATTTACAGAAGGAGTCCGGCACCATCTGGGGAAAAATGCTCTGGATGCCCTGACGTTGCATCTGAAACCGGAATTCAAAGCGCTCACTTTAAAAAGCGAGAAGAAAACAGACGTTCCGGTCACCAGGGACGACATATCGGCTCTGCATTCTATTCATGCCTGGTTTGAGAAAAAGTACGGCATAAAAGACAGTACGCTGGAGGATCAGAAGCGGCTTTCGGCTTCCGGATACATTTTCACGGACAGCATACGCAATTACACCATATCCGGCCGGGTGGCCACGCTGGATGAAGTGCTGAAGGTGAAGGGACGGGATCTGAATGTGATTACCATTGATGAACCTTTGGATACCCACAAGCACGGCCGGATTTATCATCATAAGGTGGCGGAAATCGGGCGCAAAGTCAGCCTCTCCTACCGTCAGATGAACGCCATTTTCCGCCGCCTGTTTGATGGAGGCGTACGCTTTGGCAAAAAGATTCTTAAGCTGACCACCCGGGAGGTTTACAGCTTTGTGCTGAACAATGAGCAGCTGTTAAAAGATGATATCCGCCATGCCATGGCACAGATGCTGGAACAGGAGATTATGAATGTCAATGCAAAAACGCTGGTGGACTTTACCATTCCGGGAACCTGTATTTTCACCTACGACAGCAGAGCCAAAAGGCAGAAAGAAATGAAAAGAAACGTTTACCGGGGCTATCTGGCTTCCGCAGAGATGCGCTCTTCTTCGGAAAAGGAACTGGAAAAGTTCTGTGAAGAGAAAAAAGGAATCGACTGGTTTTACAAAAACGGAGATCAGGGAGCGGAATACTTCTCCATTGTCTATGAGGACAGCTTTGGAAAGCAGCGTTCTTTTTATCCGGACTATCTGGTGGGGATCCGGGGGAAAATCTGGATTCTGGAGACAAAGGGAGGCTTCAGCCGCAGCGGAAAAAGCGAGGATATTGACCTTTTTTCAGAGCGTAAATTTCATGTGCTGAAAGAATATCTGAATGCCTATGGGCTGAAGGGCGGATTCGTCCGGCTGGATGAAAACAGCAGGCAGCTTTGCATCTGCATGGATACATTCAGCGAGGATATCGAAAGCAGTCACTGGCTTTTGCTGGAGGAGGTATTGGAAGAGGAAAATGAAAAGGGAAAAGAAGATTCAGCGTGTAATCCATGAATTTTCACCGCTGTTCGATGAAAATTCCAGGGTTCTGATGCTGGGAACCATGCCCTCTCCCGCTTCCAGGGAGAACGGCTTTTATTATGGCCATCCCAGAAACCGCTTCTGGCCTGTGCTGGCAGACGTGTGCAGATGCCCCTGCCCTATAACGAAAGAAGAGAAAATAAGCTTTGCTCTGGAGAAGGGTATCGCCGTGTGGGACGTGCTGGCGGGCTGCGATATCTGCGGAGCGGACGATGGCAGCATTCAAAATCCCGTCCCCAATGACCTGAACATCATATTAAAGAAAGCGGATATTAAGGCGGTATTTGCCACCGGCACAAAGGCCTTTGCTCTTTACAAACGATACTGTCTGAAAGAGACAGGGATGGAGGCAGTCTGTCTGCCCTCCACCAGCCCGGCCAACTGCCGTGTATCCTTTGAGGAGCTTGTGAAAGCTTACAGCGAAATTTTAAATTATCTGTAACCAGGGCTGGACAGCAAAAAGAGTTCATGGTAAAATACGAAAAAATAAAAAAACGGACAAGGTGTGCCCGGAAATTGTTTCGGAAGACTGCCGAAGACAGACATAGATTGCTATGTCCGCCTTCGGCTTTTTATATTGTCGGGCGAAGGAGAAGGAACATGTATGTGATGATTGACAATTTCGATTCTTTTGTTTATAATCTGGCGGTTTACATAAAAGAACTGGGGCGGGAAGTGTATGTGGTCCGCAGTGATCAGGTATCCATACCGCGTCTGTTGCAGGATTGCAGCCAGGGACGGGTAAAGGGTATGATTATCTCTCCGGGGCCCAAATCGCCGGAGGACTGCGGAAGTTCGCGGGAAGCAGTGCGCCGTCTGGCAGGAAAAGTTCCCATACTGGGAGTCTGCCTGGGACATCAGATCATCGGCAGTGTATTCGGCGCCCAGGTTATAAGAGGCAGCCGTCCCATGCACGGAAAGGTGACGCCCATATTTCACAACGGAAACGGACTGTTTGCGGGGCTGCCCTCCTCCTTTGACGCTACCCGGTACCATTCGCTGGTGGTGCAAAAGGAGAGTCTTCCAAAAGATCTGCAGGTGGACGCCTGGGCGGAGGATGGAACGATACAGGCCCTCAGTCACCGCTTCTGGCCGCTGTACGGGGTACAGTTTCATCCGGAGGCGGTGCTGACCCAGTATGGTCATGAACTTTTGGAAAATTACATCAGACTCAGTGAAAAATGGTGGGAGAAATATGAAAACGTTAGTTAAAAAACTGGATTTTTATGTGCCTCTGGAAAGGCTCGCATGTCAATGTCACGGCGAATACCTCTGCGCTTTTCTGGATTCCTCTTTGGAGGGGGAACAGGGGCGATACTCTATATTGGGAAGAAATCCCTGGCTGACTTTTTATGAGCGGGAAGGTCAGTGCTACAAAAACGGAGAAAAAATACCGGAATCCATTGAGGAAGCGCTGGATTCTTACCTGAAAGAAAACCGGGAGGAAAATTTCTCATCCCTTCCTGTCGTATCAGGGGCGCTGGGGTATTTTTCCTATGAATACGGGAAAAAAGCGGAGGGGATACAACGAAAAAGCAGCGCCGGGATGCCGGATGCCTGGTTTACCTTTTACGACAATCTGATCATTGAAGACCGTCGAAAAAAGGAAATCTACATCACGGCCCGGGGGATGTTAAAGGCGGCGGAAGACTCTTTAAGCCAAACAGAAAAATGGATCTTTGAGTGTATGAAAAAGCCGGAGATCCCGGTACCGCTAAAGCATGGAAAGACGGCGGATTTTCAGGCTGACTTTGACAGGGAAGATTATAAAAAAGCCATAGACCATATGATAGAGTACATCCGCGCCGGGGATATCTATATCGCCAACATGACGCAGCAGCTTACCATGATCAGCAAAAAGGAGCCCTATGAGGTGTTTCGCTATCTGCGAACGCATAATCCTTCTCCTTTCGGCGCTTATTTTAATTACGGCGATTTTCAGATTGTCTGCGCATCGCCGGAGCGGTTTCTTAAGGTACAAAACGGTCAGGTGGAGACAAGGCCCGTCAAAGGAACCAGAAAACGGGGCGAGACAAAAGAAGAGGATGAAAGATTAAAGCAGGAACTGGCGAATTCGGAAAAAGACAGAAGCGAGCTGCTGATGATCGTAGACCTGGAACGAAACGATCTGAATCATGTGTGCAGGCCCTGGTCTGTGAAAGTGACGGAGCATTTCGGTGTGGAGACCTACGCCACTGTGTTTCATCTGGTGAGCACGGTCACAGGAGAGCTGAAGGAAAACGCCTCTTTGATGGATCTGATAAAGGCTGCTTTTCCCGGCGGCTCCATTACAGGGGCGCCCAAAATCCGCGCCATGGAAATCATCGACGAACTGGAGCGCAGTTCAAGAGGAATCTATACCGGTTCCATCGGATATCTGGCGCTGGACGGCTCCTGCGATTTTAATATTGTGATCCGAACGACCGTCTGCGAAAACGGGCGGTACCATCTGGGCGTGGGCGGCGGGATCACCTGCGAATCCGACACGGAGTTTGAATACGAAGAGATACTGCAGAAGGCAAAGGCGATAAGGGAGGCTGTTTATGACGGTGAAAATGGATGACGGGCTGGCTTTTGGACTGGGAGTTTTTGAGACCATAGGCGTAGAAGGCGGGCGGCCCCTTTTTTTAAAGGAGCATCTTAAGAGAATGCACAGCGGTGCGAAAACCTTAGGATTTTGGACGGAAGAGCTGGAAAAGAAAACGGCCCCCGCCAGGATAGAGGAATGGCTTGAAAAACAAAATGCAGACCGGGGCGCGCTGAAAATAATCGCCACCCGGGAAAATTTCCTGCTTTCCTGGCGGGATAATCCTTATAAAAGAGAGGATTATGAACGGGGCTTCGTCCTTAAGTTCAGTCAGGTGCGCCGCAATGAAACGTCTCCGCTGACTTACCTGAAAACACTGAATTACGCGGATAATATCATGGAAAAGCGAAGGGCTTTAAAAGAAGGGGCGGACGAACCAGTGTTTTTGAATTTCCGGGGAGAAATAACAGAAGGGGCCGTCTCCAATATTTTTTTCGTGAGGGATGGGCAGATTTATACGCCTCCCTGTTCCTGCGGTCTGCTTCCGGGGATTATAAGAGACTGGGTCATAAAAAATTTTCCGGTGCGGGAACAGATGATCCGGCCGGAAGAAACGGCGGATTTTGACGAGGCCTTCGTCACCAATTCTCTTATGGGGATCATGCCGGTTGGCCGGCTGGGCGAGACAGAATACAGAAAACGTATATTTGTACAAAAAGTGCAGAAAAAGTACAGAAATCTCATACTTTAAGAAATGTGTATATACTCCTTGCGCTTTTGGTTCTATGTGCTATAATTGGGGTGGATGAAGGATAATATGCAAAATAGGATTTCATGCGTCAAGTGTTCAGTGGATGGGGAGTTGCCGCCGAAACGAAAAGTTCGTCTTACGATATGAAGTCTGCACCCGTTGCAACAATATAGGATTACATCTCATATTGTGTGGGGGATATTTCAGTCATATGTCTGTCACATTATGGAGATGTTTTTTTATTTATATAAAAACAGTCTCCAGAAAAACCAAAGAACTTCGAGGAAAGGAGTCTGTTTCGTGGATAAAGAAAAGATTAAAGCAGCCGTTCGTATGTTATTGGAAGGAATCGGAGAAGACCCGGATCGGGAAGGGCTGTTGGAAACACCGGATCGGATTGCCAGGATGTGTGAAGAGGTGTACGGAGGATTGTATGAGGATGCCGCTTCTCATCTGGCAAAACAGTTTACTGTAGATAATAATGAAATGGTAATTGAAAAAGACATTACCTTTTATTCCATGTGTGAGCATCACCTTCTCCCCTTTTATGGAAAGGCTCACATTGCATACATACCCAATGGAAAAGTGGTGGGCTTAAGTAAGCTGGCCAGAACTGTGGATGTTTATGCCAGAAGAGCCCAGATTCAGGAAAAAATGACTTCCCAGATCGCAGACGCCCTGGAGGAAAGCTTAAGTCCAAAAGGCGTCATGGTGATGATAGAGGCGGAACATACCTGCATGACCATGCGAGGCATCCGCAAACCGGGCAGCAAAACAGTGACCACTGTGACCAGGGGAGCCTTTAAAGAAGATTTTGAACTGCAGAAAATGTTTATGCAGATGGTGAAAAACTGATGCAGGATATGAGCCGTGTCGACAGAATCTGGAATCATCCGCTGTATCAGCAGCACCTGAAAGGGCTGCTGGAGGCGGAGCAGAAAAGGGAATTCTGCCGCCATACGCCGGAGCATTTTCTGGACGTGGCCAGGCTTACGTATATCTTTGCGCTGGAAGCCGGACTTTCCATTTCAAAGGATATCATTTACGGCGCCGCCCTGCTTCATGATATCGGAAGAAAGCAGCAGTATGATCACGGCATACCCCATGAAAAGGCCAGCGCTGCCATTGCGGAGCAGATTCTTCCGGAATGCGGCTATGCGAAGGAAGAAAGGGCGTTTATTCTGGACGCCATTTTAAGTCACCGCAAAAAAGAGGCGGGGGAAAGTCTTAATGGGCTGATGTACCGGGCGGATAAGATGTCCAGACTTTGTTTTGCGTGCCCGGCAGAGCAAAAGTGCGACTGGCCAAAGGAAAAGAAAAACGAGACGATACAGTACTGACTTGGAGGAACTATGAAAATCGGTAACCGAGAATTTGACTTTTCCCATAAAACGTATATTATGGGAATTTTAAATGTGACGCCGGATTCATTTTCAGACGGCGGGAAGTGGAACGATATGGATAAAGCGCTGCAGCATGTGGAGGATATGATCCATGAGGGCGCTGATGTGATCGATGTGGGCGGCGAGTCCACAAGACCGGGGCATGAACAGATCACGGATGAGGAGGAAATTGACCGGGTGGCGCCTGTGATTGCCGCAGTGAAGAAACGCTTCGATGTGCCGGTGTCGGTGGATACGTATAAATCTGCTGTGGCCAGGGCTGCGCTTGCGGAAGGGGCGGATCTGATCAATGATATCTGGGGCTTTAAATATGATGAGAAGATGGCCGGGGTGGCGGCTGAATGGGACGCTGCCTGCTGCCTGATGCATAATAAAAACGGGACACAGTACCGGGACTTTATGAAGGATATGATGGAGGAAACGCTGGAGTGCGTTCGCATAGCCCAAAAAGCCGGGGTAAAAAAAGACAGGATATTGCTGGACCCGGGAATCGGTTTCGGGAAAACTTATGAGATGAACCTGGAAGCCCTGCGCAGACTGAAGGAGTTCTGTGATCTTGGGTATCCCGTACTTCTTGGAACGTCACGAAAATCCGTCATCGGTCTTGCCCTTGACCTTCCCTCGGATCAGCGGGTGGAAGGTACTCTTGCCACCACCGTGCTGGGCGTGCTGGCCGGATGCGCTTTCGTACGCGTGCACGATATCAGAGAAAACAGAAGGGCTATCCAGATGACGGAGGCCATATTGGGAAAATAAGCAGCAGGAGAGAACAAAAGCGCATGGACAAAATATATATCAAAAACCTGGAGCTTTTTGCAAAGCACGGAGTTTTTCCGGAAGAAAATGTGCTGGGACAAAAATTCGTGGTGTCAGCCGTTTTGTACACCGATATCCGGGAAGCGGGGAAAAGCGACGATCTGACGAAATCCATCCATTACGGCGAGGTCAGCCATCAGATCAGAGAGTATGTGGAAAACCATACGTATAAGCTTCTGGAAAGGGTGGCGGAAGGCCTGGCGGCGGAACTGCTTCTTACGGTTCCACGACTGAAAGGAATTAAACTGGAGATAAAAAAACCCTGGGCTCCCGTGGGACTGCCTCTGGAAACGGTATCCGTGGAAATTGAAAGATGGTGGCACCGGGCTTATATCGCCCTGGGTTCCAATCTGGGAGACAAAAAGCGGTATCTTAATGATGCAGTGGAAGCGTTGGGAAAGACCTGCGGATGCAGGATAAACAAAGTGTCGGATTTTATTGTCACCAGCCCTTACGGCGGCGTGGAGCAGGATGATTTTTTAAACGGCGTGCTGGAGCTTTCTACGATTCTGACGCCTGAAGAACTGCTTTTGCGGCTTCATGAAATCGAACAGGGGGCCGGACGGGAGCGTAAAGTACGCTGGGGGCCGCGAACCCTTGATCTGGATATCCTTTTATATGACAGTGTCATACTGGATACGGAGGAGCTTCACATCCCTCACATTGACATGCAAAGAAGAGACTTTGTACTGAAACCCTTAAATCAGATCGCATCCCATGTGCGCCATCCGGTGCTGGGACGCACCATAGGAGAACTGTGGAATAGTTTGGAGGAAACTTTGCCGCAGCAGCCGTAGGCTGCGCGGCTTTTTCTTACAGGCAAGGAGGGCATATGCGTTTTTTTCATTTATCTGATCTGCATATCGGGAGATACCTGCACGGCTATTCACTGGCGGATCAGCAAAGGGAGATACTGGCTCAGATTGTTCAGTGGGCAAAAAAGGAGAGGCCCGATGCCATCGTGATTGCAGGGGATATCTACGATAAGCCTTCCCCTTCCGGTGAAGCGGTACTTTTATTCGACCGTTTTCTGACGGAGCTGTCACGGCTGAAACCGCAGATTCCGGTCATGATCATCAGCGGCAATCACGATTCCCCGAAGCGGCTGCAGTATGCCGGTGCGTTGCTGAAAGAACATCAGATTTATCTTGCGGCACAGCCGCCCGGGAAAGAAGAGGACTATTTGTCAAAGCTGATTCTTACGGACAAATACGGTGAGATTGTTTTTTACATGCTTCCCTATATCCGGCCCCAGGCAGTGAGACAGGCGCTGGAGGAAGGACAGACGGACAGCTATCACCGGGCGGTAAAAGGTCTGCTGGAACGAGAAAATCCGGACTGGAATAAGAGAAACGTGCTGATTGCCCATCAGTTTTTCACAGCCGGTTCATTCCGCCCCCAGACCAGCGATTCGGAAACCATTCACGTGGGGGGCATGGATAATGTGGACATTGAAGCCGTCCACCAGTTTGACTATGTGGCGCTGGGTCATATCCACGGCGCGCAGAAGGTAAAAGAATCCCATATCCGTTACTGCGGTTCTCCCATGAAATACTCGGTCAGCGAATGGCGTCAGGAAAAGGGAATACTGCTGGTGGAGATGGGAAAAAAAGGAGAACCATTAATGTACCGGACCCTGCCGCTTGCAGCCCCAAAAGACGTGGTGAAAAAGAAGGGAACGCTGAAAGAAATTCTGGCGGAGGGAAAATGCGGGGATTTTGTCAGCGTGACGCTGACTGATGAGAAGGAGCTGTATCAGCCCCGGGAAATCCTGGAGGAATATTTCCCAAATCTGCTGGAAGTAAAGGTGGAAAACAAACGGACAAAAAAAATGTTTGAGGAAGAAACCGAAATCAGCTGGGATGACGATCCCATGACAGTCTTTGAGCAGTTTTTCCGGGAAATGCAGGGACGGGATATGACAGAGGAAGAAAGAAGTGTGATGAAGGAGACGGCGGAAAAAGCCGGGGAGGAAAAAGTATGAAGCCGTTGGAACTGATTATGTCAGCCTTTGGCTCCTATGCCGGCGAGACAAGAATTGATTTTTCCGATGTGCAGCAGGGCGTTTTTCTGATAACGGGCGATACGGGGGCCGGAAAGACGACGATTTTTGATGCCGTGACGTATGCGCTGTATGACAGAACCAGCGGCATGAAGCGGGAGGGCGCCATGATGCGCAGTCAGTACGCCGATGGGGATACGAAGACTTATGTGGAGTTTACCTTCACACACCGGCAGGAACGGTACACGGTGAGAAGAAATCCGGAGTACAGAAGAAAGAAAAAAAGAAAGAGCGGCGGTCAGGATGCCTTTACCACGGAAAGAGCTCAGGTATCCTTAACCATGCCGGACGGCAGCGATTATCCCGGGAACAGGACCCAAATCAACCGGAAAATTGTGAAAATCATCGGCCTTGATGTACAGCAGTTTACCCAGACCGTCATGATTGCCCAGGGAGATTTTTTAAGACTTCTCCACGCCCAGTCTCAGGAACGCAAGCAGATCTTTGGAAATATATTTAACACGTCAATTTACTGGAGGATTCAGGAAGAGCTGAAAGCGAAGGCACGGGAGGAAAAAGAAAAGCTGGAGGACCAAAGAAAAAGTCTGCAAAGGGAAATAGAGCGGGTGGAATGTCCGGCGGACTATCCGCAAAAAGAACAGTGGGAAGAAATAAAAAATGCAGGACAGCCGGATATCAGCCAGGCGCTTATTTTTCTGAAAGATATATGTGCGCTGGGTGAGGAAAAACAGGATCAAATCCGGCAGCGAATGGAGGAGACGCAAAAGGAACTGGAAAAGCTCCAGGGGTATCTGGAGGCTGCGGATTCCGTCAATGAGTTGTTCCGCCAGCTTGAAAGGGCGCAGGAACGCAAAGAAGAACTTAAGCAAAAGTTACCGGCCATGGAAGAGATAAAAAAAAGGCTGGAAAATGTCCGTGTATCCTTGTCTGCGGCGGAAAAAGAAGAGCAGATGGAGGAACAGAATCGTTTCTGGGAACAGATAAAGGAGGAGCGGCAAAAGGAGGAGCAGCAGATACAGGCGGAGAAAAAACTGCTGGATATATATCAGAATGCCCCTGAAAATCTGGACAGGGAACTGGCGGACGTACAGAAAGGATCGATGAAAGACCAGGCCGGAAAGCTGTTGATGCTGACCAGGGAGAAGGCGCGTCTTCAGGAGGAAAAAAAGCGGCAGCAGGAGGAGGTCCGTAAAAAAGAGACAGCCTATGAATGCGGGTATCGCTCCTTTCTGGAGGCACAGGCAGGTCTGCTGGCGCAGGAACTGAAAGAAGGATCGCCCTGTCCCGTCTGCGGTTCCATCCACCATCCCCACAGGGCTGAACTCCCTGAGGGAGCCTTAAACCAGCGCCAGCTGGAGCGTCTGAAGGAGGAGCTGGAAAGGGCCAGAAAGAAACTGGAGCAGGCGGAAGCTTCATTTCGGGAAGCCCAGGATTCCTGTGACCGTCAGTATCAGAAATGTCTGCAGGAAATCGGCAGACGGGAAGGAAAGGCGGAGCAGCTAAAGGGGCAGGAGGAAAGAGAGCGGAAGAAAAAAGAGCAGGCCAGGGAAGCGTTTAAACAGGCCCTTCGGGAGGCCGGCATTTCAGTGGAAGCGTATCACAGCGCAAAAAAGGACAGGCAGCAGGCCGAGAACTGGCGGAAAAGTCTGGATACATATCAGGAAGAATGCATCCGCGCCGATGAGAACTGCAGGCGGTGCGCCCAGGTACTGCGCGGAAAACACAGGGCGGATACGAAGGAGGCACAGGAAAAGGTTCTGGAACGGAAAGAAGAAAAACAGTTTCTGGAACAGGAAAGCCACCGGCTTTTTGCACAGCAGGAACGAAACGGCGAGATCATGGGCCGGCTGGAGCAGCTGAAGGAAGAGGAGGAAAGGCAAAGGGAGAAATACGAAGTGATGCTCACTTTGTCCAGAACTGCCAACGGTACCTTGAATCAGAGTATCAAAATGGATTTTGAGACCTATGTTCAGCGGCGTTTTTTCAGTCATGTTATCTACTGCGCCAATCAACGTTTTGTGAAAATGACCTCCGGGCAGCTCATACTGCGGCTGCGTGAACTGAAAAATCTCTCCACCCAGGGGCAGGCTGGGCTTGATCTTGATGTTTACAGTCCTCTGACGGGAGGGGTGCGGGACGTAAAAACCCTGTCCGGCGGGGAATCCTTTATGGCGGCGCTGTCCTTGGCCCTTGGCATGGCCGACGTGATCAGCGCCGCAGCGGGAGCTGTCAGGATGGATACCATGTTTATCGATGAAGGATTCGGCTCTCTGGATGAAGAGGCCAGGGAAAGGGCTGTGGGTATTTTAAATGAGCTGGCCGGGTCCAGCCGTCTGGTGGGGATTATTTCTCATGTGGAAGAGCTGAAAGATCAGATTGACCGGAAACTTTATGTTTCCAGAACAGAAAAAGGAAGTCAGGCCCGATGGGAACTGTAATCTTTTTTGAAAAAAGCCGGAAGTCAACGCTTCCGGCTTTCTCTGTATTTCTTTGGCGTCATACCCACGTAGCTTTTGAAGATTTTTGTAAAGTAACTTTGATCTTCGAAGCCGCACATATTGGCGATCTGTACGATGCTGAGCTTTTCATCGGAAAACAGAAGCTTACTCTTTTCAATACGCACCTTATTAATATAATTGGTGATGGTCTCGCCCGTTTCCTTTTTGAAAATACTGCACAGGTAAGTCTTGCTCAGATAAGTCTTGGAGGCAATCTCGTCCAGCGTCAGCTTGTTCTGATAATGGGTCTGAATGTATTTGTCCACCTTGTGGATGGTCTCCGCATGTTTCAGCCTGTCATAATCGAAGGTGGTGGAGATGAAACTGTGCATGACGTTGGATACCCAGGCGCTGAGATCCTCGATAGTCTTAAAGGTATCAATGTGTTTCAGAGAATTCTGGGTAATCAGGTCTACCTTTTCCATATCCGCGCCGGCATCCAGGGCTGTCCTGGAAATGACGATCATCAGCTCCGTGATGCGGGGCTTGATAGCCTCCAGGTTGGAGTTGTTGGCCACGTATATATAGGCCAGAATCTGGTTCAGGACATTTTCCGCCTCTTCCTTGTCGCGGTTGCGGATGGCCGAACGAAGCCGCCGCTCCTGGGTAATGGGGTAAGTATAGTAATCGTTTTCGCTGAAGCTTTTGATTTTCTCCGCGTAGATATTGTTAAGGAGTGATTCCTGGCTGTAAAAATACCTTCCGGCTCTGCCGTGGGAAATACCGGAGATGTAAGAGGTAATGGCCGACATCACTTCCGCCAGGCTCTGAATTTTTTCCGGGGGATAGCAGGGCATGGACGCCACCAGTTTACGCAGATCTGAGTGGGGAATTTCAGACAGATAGTCGTCCATGTTTCCCATGCAGAGCGGTCCGGCGATGATGCCCCCTGCCAGGTTTCCTTTTTCATCGGAAATGAAAGTGGCTACCAGAACCAGTCCCAGGTTACAGAAATAAATGTACATGCCGTCCCAGCGATATGCCTCCTGACAGCCGTGGATAAACGCATTGATCCCGTAACATTTGGAGGATAAGTATTTTTCACAGGTTTTGCACAGTGAGGTCGTCACATCCTGTTCCAGATACAGTTTGTTGTTGGTACAGTCCACCGGTATGCAGTGGATATCAAAGAGTGTTTCAAAATGGCGGCAGTATTTTTGTGCCTGCTTAATTAAAATTGAATCCATATGTTTTGCACGTTCTTTCTGTTTTTGGAATTATATTTGAGTATATTATAAACATATCATAAGATAAATGAAAGAGCAAAGGTTTTATAAAAATTTTTCAACAAAAAGGGGCAGCAAATGATGAATCTGCTGCCCGGAGGAGGTAAGAAGCTCAAAAGCCAAATGAAGTTTACATAATAATATCCAACAGACGCTGTTTATAGTAGAAGGAGTTTACCGTGTCGAAAAATGCGTCGATATTTTCAAATTCAGTCAGCGGCGGGATGTCACAGCCGGAAGAAATTACGAAATTCCGGTATTCTTTGCATTCTTCCAGCAGGCGGACTGTTTCAATCCGCACAGACTGAGGCGTTCCGTTGCGGAACTGCTGAGAGGGACTGATATTTCCCATGGCCACACAGTCAGCCGGCATATGATCCAGCATATCTTTCATGCGGACGGCGTCTCCGAAATGGAATACGCGGCAGCCGGTATCCAGAATGCTGTCGATCAGCTGCAGCGCATAGTTGCCGCAGTTGTGGTAGATGATGATGAAGCCCTGTTCCTGAGTTGCTTCCACGATCTCTCTTACATACTTTGTGGAAAACTCCTGGATCAGCTGGGGTGAGAGAATTCCGGCCAGCGGCTCCGCCATAATGATTCCATGTGCGCCCGCTTCTTTGTAGGCTTTTATGTAATCAATCAGAAAATCTGTTGCCTTTCTGAGCAGTTTATGTACCATATCAGGTTCTTCATAACAAAGAGGCATGATTTCATTTATATCTGCCAGACGGCCGGCCAGGGAAAACGGTCCTG
This sequence comes from uncultured Ruminococcus sp., assembly GCA_946494335.1. Lineage (GTDB taxonomy): Bacteria > Bacillota > Clostridia > Lachnospirales > Lachnospiraceae > Ruminococcus_G. Next base: position 115,408 of record CAMMBV010000001.1, read on the forward strand.
TGCATCCTGCAAAAACCGGGCGGTCTGTAATCAGTTTCAGCGCTTTTCTTACACCCTCGATATAAATTCCGGTCCGGCCTTCGCCCACTTCAGGGATGCGCAGCGCATCGGCATCTTCTTCCGTCTCCACAATTTTTCCAATGATTGTGGGGACTTCGTCTGCAGCGTAAACGGCCCGCGCTCCGAAAGCCTCCGCTTCCACCGAAAGATCCATAAAGCTGGCGACAGCCGGCATGGGATACTTGTCCGCCAGCATTTTCATGCCAAGGGCCTGGTAATTGCTGTCTGTTACCAGCTCCTTGACCGTCACATACAATAGCTGTACGGATGGGAAAGAGAGCAGGGGAAAAGCCTTTTTGTCTTCCTGATAAATAAGTCTGTCAATCCATTTGTACATGTTCATAATATATAACCCTCCAATAAACAATAGAGTAATGACCTGTGAAACATCTTTATAATATTTAAGATTTATAAAAATTTATAGCATACAAATATACTTTTTGGAAGAAAATTATTTTAAAAAATTAAAAATAAAAAAATATTTCGTTGCAGAAATGAGATCAGGGTGTTTGAACCGTCAAAAGATTGTGCTATAATGAAATTATAAAAAGTAAGAAAGAGGTAATAACATTGAGATATGAAGGAATGGTATACCGGCCGCCCAGCGAGGCCAGAAGTCTGATTGTCCAGGTGACCATCGGCTGCGCACACAATAAATGTACGTTCTGTACCATGTATAAAGATAAACAATTCAGAGTGCGGAAAAAAGAAGAGGTGCTGGAAGATTTTCAGATGGCATACGACACTTACGGAGATCGTATCCGGCGGATTTTCCTGGCGGACGGCGATGCTTTGATTGTCAAAACACCGGATCTTCTGGATATCCTGCATTTTATTAAGGAGCGTTTCCCGTCCGCCGAGCGGGTGACGTCCTATGGAACACCGGGAGATATCCTGCGTAAATCGGAAGAAGAGCTGAAATCATTGGCACAGGCCGGGCTTGATATGGTTTATATGGGAGCGGAATCCGGCGACGCAGTGACTTTGGAGAGGATCAACAAAGGGGTTACCAGAGAGGAGATCATTGAGGCGGGGCAGAAACTGCGCAGATGCGGAATCAAATCTTCCATCACACTGATCTCCGGACTGGGAGGAAGAGAGCGAAAGAAAGAACATGCCGTGGAGTCAGCGAAGCTGATCAGCGCTATCAAGCCGGATTATGTGGGATTTCTTACCCTGATGCTGGATGAATCAACAGAGATATACCGTCAGATTGCAGCCGGGGAAATGGAACTTCTGACACCGGAAGAAGTGGTGGAGGAAATGCGGCTCTTCCTTACTAACGTGGATTCTCAGGGAACCGTTTTCCGGGCCAATCATGCGTCCAATTATGTGATACTGAAAGGAAATCTGAATCAGGATATCGACGATATGCTGCAGAGGCTGGACGATGTGGAGAAAGCCGGAAAATACCGGCCGGAGCGAGTCAGAGGATTATAGGAGGGAAAAAGTATGGATCTGGAAACAATGAGAAAAGATATGGTTGCAGCCATGAAAGCGAGGGATAAGGTCCGCAAAGAGGCCATCTCCTCTGTGATTGCAGCGGTGAAAAAAACGGCTATTGACGAGGGATGCCGGGATGACATTCCCGAAGCGCTGGTGGACCGGGTGATTTTAAAAGAGCTGAAGACTGTAAAAGAGCAGGTAGATACCTGTCCGGATCAGCGGAAAGATCTGAAAGAAGAGTATCAGGCACGCTATGATATTATCAGTGAATATGCGCCCAAACTTCTTTCCGAGGAGGAAATCAAAGCCGTGCTGCAGGAAAAGTTTGCCGATCTGCTGGCCACAAAAAATAAAGGTCAGATCATGAAAGCCGTTATGGGCGAACTGAAAGGGAAAGCGGACGGCAAGGTTATCAACCAGGTTGTTGCAAACTTGTGTGAGTAGAATTTCGAAAACTGGTTTATGCTAACGTAAAACGGGAAATGTGGTGAGAAAAATGAAATTTGATATGCACTGCCATACAAAAGAAGGCTCCATGGACGGAAAGGTTCCGATAGAGGACTATATCATTCGTCTGAAAGAGCTGGGTTTTAAAGGGATGCTGGTATCCGACCATAATACCTACAATGGATACCGGGAATGGAAGAATACGATAAAAGGGAAGCGCCACAAAGACTTTGTCGTACTGAAAGGTATTGAATACGATACCATTGATGCGGGGCATATTCTGGTTATTATGCCGGAGGGCGTAAAAATCCGGGTACTTGAGCTGCGCGGACTGCCGGTGCGGATTCTGATAGATGTCGTTCATAAAAACGGGGGTATTCTGGGGCCGGCACACCCCTGCGGAGAGAGATATCTGAGCATCGTCAATACGAAAAAAAAGAAAAACAAGGACGCTATTCTGAGAAAATTTGATTTCATTGAAACTTTTAATGCGTGTGAATCAGAGCAGAGCAATGAGGCGGCCACAAAGCTGGCGGAACATTTCATGAAGCCGGGTTTTGGCGGCAGCGATTCTCATCGTTATGACTGTATTGGGACGGCTTATACAGAGCTTCCCAAAGAGATTAAAAGAGAATCGGATTTGATTCGCTATATACAAAGCGGCGGTGAGGTCTCCTGCGGAGGCACACCCTACACAAAGACCACAAAAGATAAGATGGGAAAATGGCATCAGATTCTGGTTCAGTCTTTCTACCTGTATAACAAAACGGCCAGTCTGTACCGGAAACACAGAAGAAAAGAAGAATTGAAAAAACTTCACGTTTAAGCAAAGAAAAGGAACTATCAGATTAACCACTTCTGACAGTTCCTTTTAAATTTCGTTGTCCATTGGATTGTACCTCAAATCATAAATTTTTGTTTTGGATGTTAGCTTAAGTTTTTGGTGGTCTGTACCTTCCTTTCATAAAATTTCGGGGTAAATCTTTAAGTTTTCGGTGGTCCGTCCTCCTTATTCTTAATATTTCTTTCTTTTGATAGTGATATTATATCTGATAAAAAACGAAAAGTCAAGAATAAAAATAAATAAATATAAAAATAAATTCTTAAGTAACAGAATAAAATAACTAATAATTTAAAATAACTGAAAATTTTAAATTATATAATCACCTGGTGCAGATCGATTCAAATTTTCCACGGACAAGTTTACATAAAGCTTCGGGAGAGAGACAGATGGAAACGCCGATTTTTCCGCCGCTGATATAGATGGTTTCAAAATGCTGCGCACAGCTTTCGATGAAAGTAGGAAATTGTTTCTTCATGCCGATGGGGCTGCAGCCGCCGCGGATATATCCGGTGACAGTGTTGATCTCTTTTACATGAATCATTTCCACTGACTTTTCACCGGCTGCTTTTGCCGCCAGTTTCAGATCCACTTCCCGGGCAATGGGGACGACATAGACATAGTACTGACCGCTTTTGCCGCGGGCAACAAGGGTTTTAAAAGACTGCTCCACCGGTGCGTGGGTAAGCTGCGCCGTATGCAGTCCGTCGATAAACTCATCACATTCATAATAGATCGCCTCATAAGGGATCTTGTTTTTATCCAGAATCCGCATCACATTTGTTTTCGTTTCTTTGGCCATTTTTTATTCCTCCTGACCATAGCATTGTACTACCTGGACAGAAAAACTGCAATGGTGACATTTTGAAACAAATGGAAAAAGTGCTGGACAGAAGGGCGGATATGTGGTTTAATGGGTTCAAGCTTCTTAAAGCCATCAGTTCTGATGGTGATTCCCATTTAAGTAAATTTTATATGAGTACAGGGGAGGTGTATAAGTGCCCTTATACGACAAACTGCTGTTTTCTATGGCTTTTCTGGCAGCAGGCTGTGATTTGAAAATGGAAAAGATACCCAATGAGGCCATTTGTCTGTTCTGGGGAACCGGTTTTATATATCAGGTTCTGACGGCAGGCTGGAAAGGCGTCGGAAGCTGGCTCTTGGGAGCAATGCTGCCGGCCGCGGCGTTGGCGCCGCTGTTTTTCTTTCGTATGACGGGAGCGGGTGATATCAAGCTGCTCTCGGCTCTGGGAGGCATGATGGGACCGCAGACGGTTCTAAAATGTATTCTTGTATCTTTTGTCGCGGGAGCGTTTATCAGCGCGGCAATTCTTCTTGAGACGGGAAGTCTCATAATTCGTCTTCGGCATCTCGCCGGTTATTTTCAGAAAATGTTTCAAAGTAAAACGGTCGTTCCCTATTATCAGAGGGGAAAACGACTGGAAAATATACATTTCAGCGTGCCGGTTTTCATGGCGGTCATGCTGCATATAGGAGGGTTTTATCAATGAACAGCGGAAAAAATGTACTGGCTGTATGTGATCTGGAGGCGGCCTATGCCTGCAATTTTGTGGAGTACGTACACAGAAAAAACAGTATGCCTTTTGATATCCAGGCTTTTACCGGTCTGGATTCCCTGAAAAAATTTGCAGAAAAGCAGAGGATAGAAATCTTACTGATCTCCGACAAGGCCATGTGCGAGGAAGTCAGGACACTGGATATCGGACAGATTGTGATCCTGTCCGAGGGTGTGCATCACCCCATGCTGGACTGTTACCCCAGCGTATATAAGTACCAGTCCTCTGATGCGGTGATAAGGGAAGTGATGAACTGTTATGGGGCAAAGGAAAAGCTTTGCTTTCAGGATACAGGGAACCGGCAGAAAAAAGAGCGCATCGGCGTCTATTCCCCGGTGGGCCGCACGGCAAAAACCTCCTTTGCCCTGACGCTGGGTCAGATTCTGGCCCGGGAAAAGCCCGTGCTTTACCTGAACCTGGAAGAGTACGCGGGATTTGAACAGCTTCTGGGATGCAGTTATGAACGGAATATAGGGGATCTGATTTATTATATCCGGCAGGAGTACAGCAACCTGCCGCTGAAGATCAGCGGGATGGTACAGACCATAAATCATCTGGATTATCTTCCGCCGGCGATGTCGCCTATGGATATTCAGAATACCACGCTGGAAGAATGGCTGAAGCTTTTGGATGAAATTGAAAAAAACACCGCCTATGAGACGGTGATACTGGATTTCGGTGATGGGGTGAATGATCTGTATGCACTGCTGAATCACTGCAGCAGAATCTACATGCCGGTGCGGGGCGATGCGATGTCCACAGCCAAGCTGCAGCAGTTTGAACATCTTCTAAAGGCGTGGAATTATACAGGATTACTGGAGCGGATTGAAAAACTGAAGCTTCCCTACCACAGGACAGAAAGAACCGGAAAAGAGTATCTAGATGAACTGGTCTGGAGCCAGCTGGGAGATTTTGTCCGGGGACTTGTGAGAAAGGAAAAAAAGAGTGACGGAATTTGAGATACTGCAGAAAGCTCTGATGGAACGTCTGGAACAGACGCCGGATCTGTCCGACCGGCAGATTGAGGAGCTTATCGATGAAATGATGCTGGAAAAAGGGCGGGGGCGGCAGCTGCCGCTGACCAGCAAGGTAAAGCTTAGAAAGGAACTGTTTGACTCCGTCCGCAGACTGGACGTGATCCAGGATCTGATTGATGATCCGAAAGTGACGGAGATCATGGTCAACAGCTGTGATCAGATTTTTGTCGAACGGGGAGGAAGGGTCACCCGATATGAAAAGAAATTCACATCCAGAGAAAAACTGGAGGACGTGATTCAGCAGATTGTGGGAAAGTGCAATCGTATTATCAATGAAAGCAGTCCCATAGTGGATGCAAGACTTGATAATGGAGCACGGGTTAATGTTGTAGTTGAGCCTGCATGCATAGGGGGGCCAGTGATGACCATTCGCCGGTTCCCCGATTCTCCTATAACCATGGAACGGCTGATTGCCCTGGGAAGTATTACCAAGGAAGCAGCTTCTTTTCTGGGGGATCTGGTAAAGAGCGGCTATTCCATCTTAATCGGAGGCGGAACGTCAGCGGGGAAAACAACATTTCTCAATGCACTGTCTGATTCCATACCAAAGGATGAAAGAATTATCACCATTGAGGATACGGCGGAACTTCAGATTCAGGGCATTGAAAATCTGGTGCGTCTGGAAGCACGCAGCGCCAATATAGAAGGAGGAAGACAGATCACCATCCGTGACCTGATCAAGACGGCGCTGCGGATGCGGCCAAGCAGAATTATTGTCGGTGAAGTAAGGCAGGAGGAAGCCATCGACCTGCTTCAGGCCTGGAACACAGGGCATGAGGGCAGCATAGGAACACTGCATGCCAACAGTACGAAGGATATGGTCAGCCGGATGGAAACCATGGTACTGATGGGAATGCAGCTTCCGCTGGAAGCCATCCGGCGGCAGATTGCTTCCGGTGTGGATATTATGGTGCATCTTGGACGGCTGCGGGATAAAAAGAGAAGAGTCCTGGAGATCAGCGAGGTGACCGGGTTTGAGGATGGCGATGTAAAGCTGGAGACGCTGTATGCGTGGGATGACAGAAAGAAAATACTGAAAAAAGTGCACCCGCTGAAATTTACGGAAAAGCTGGAAAGGATGAAGGGATATGAAATGTGATTACAGTCAGTATAAGTTAAGCGTGAGGGAAAGAGCAAGATATCTGGGAGAGGCATTGATTTTGTGCATCACGGTCAATTATCTGTGTTACCGTTCCTGGTGGGCCTTTCTGCCAATGATTCCCGTACCCTGGCTTTATCTGAAAGGAAAAAAGAAAAAACTGCTGGCGCATCAGAAACGACAGTTGAACTATGCCTTTAAAGATGCGGTGAATTCGCTGAGCGTGGCGCTGAAGGCGGGATATTCCATGGAGAACGCCGTTTCCGAATGCATAAGAGATCTTAAGAATATTTATCCGCAGAATACGCCTATTGTGCAGGAATTCAGTTACATCAGAAGCCAGCTTAAAGTAAGCGTTCCCGTGGAGACGCTGCTGCGGGATTTCGGCGAAAGAAGTCAGGTGGAGGATATCCGGAATTTTGCCGGAGTTTATGGCATTGCGAAAAGAAGCGGGGGAAATTTAAGCCGGATTCTTCAAAATACAGCCAGAACCCTCTCGGACAAAATAGAGGTACAAAAAGAGGTGGAATCCTGCATTGCGGCAAAGCGCATGGAGCAGAGCATCATGGCGGCCGTTCCTCTGGGAATTATCCTTTATATGCAGATCATTGATCCGCAGTTTCTGGAAGCGTTATACCGGAATACGGCCGGCGTCTGTGTCATGACGGTATGTCTGGCCGGGTATATGCTGGCTTTCTGGATGGGCCGCAGGCTCGTACAGATTGAGGTGTGATTATGATCTGGATTCATGGAGCTGTATTTTTGATTCTGATCTTTCTGTCGCTGCCCCGGATAAAGGAAAAAATAATCAAAAAATTTGAGATGGAAATTTCTCCGGGAATCATCACAGGAGCCGCGCTGATCCTGATTGCCGGAAATACACTGGGAACAGCTGTCACCGTGATAAATATGCTGGAACAGAGCAAAGAACTGACAGAGGTAGAAAAAGAAATGCAGCAGGGTCAGGAGCAGACAATGGTGCTGGAAGCTCAAAAGGAGGACGGCAGCAGTCAGGAAGTCAGCTTTACCATACCCGGGCTGACGTACAGTCAAAAAGAAATCCAGGCCTGGTTTCAGAAAGCAAAAGAAGAACTGGAAGACGCCGTTAGGGGAGAAAATGAATCCCTGGATTATGTAAACTCAAACCTGAATCTTGTCGCCAGCCTGCCGGAACTTCCCATAGAAATCAGCTGGGGAAGCAGCAATCCTGAAATACTGGACTGGGAAGGCTGTCTTGGAGAAAATATCCCCAAAGAAGGAACGACGGTAAAATTGTACGTATCCTTTACCTGTCAGGACGAAAGAGAAGATTTTGAACTGGAGGCTAAAGTATACCCGCCCCGGCTGCCAAAAGAGGATCAGTGGGAGCGGGAAGCGCAGAACAGTTTTTCCAGATTAAATGAAGGGGATGGAGAAGGAAACATCTGGTATCTTCCGTCAGAAGTAAACGGAGAAGCTGTCATCTGGAAACTGCCCTCATCCCATACGGGCGCTGTGGTACTGATGATCACATCGGTTATGGCCGCAGTGTGGATGGTGGGAAAGAAAAGGGAGGAACAAAACAGTTGGAAAAAGAGACAGGAAGAGCTGGCAGTGGACTATCCGGAGATTCTTAACAAGTTTGTATTGCTCCTTAATGCGGGCATGAATACAAGGAGAGCGTTTGCAAAGGTGGCGCTGGATTACCGGAAGCAGAAACAGGCGGCGGGAGAACACTTCCGCAGCAGGGCGGCCTATGAAGAAATCGCTTTTGTGTACATGGAAATGGAGCAGGGCATACCGGAAGCGGAAGCTTATGAGCATCTGGGAAGCCGCTGCGGGCTGGCTGCCTACAAAACTTTTTCCACTCTTCTGGTGCAGAATTTAAGAAAAGGGAATGGAGAAATTGCAGACATGCTGGAGCGGGAAGCTGCGGCAGCCTTTGAGAACCGAAAAAGGCGGGCAAAGATACTGGGTGAACAGGCGGGGACAAAACTTTTGATTCCCATGATCATGATGCTGGTGATTGTTTTTGTAATTCTTTTATTTCCGGCAGGCAGCAGCTTTACAGTATAAAAGATTATGTGGGAAAGGAGGTGAGGCTTATGGGTGCATTCTTCTGTGATTTGTGGAAGGAAGAAGATGCTATCGGGGTAGTGGAGATCATTCTGATTCTCGTCGTTTTGATCGGTCTGGTAATCATCTTTAAAAACCAGCTGGTCAGTCTGGTCAAGAATATTCTTTCAAAAATCACAAGTCAGAGCAACAGTATTTAAGAAAGGGGGCACATCTTGTACAGAAAAGGAAGTATTACGGTTTATCTGAGTCTTACGTTGGCTGTGCTGCTGTCCTTGACAGCGACGGCGCTGTACTCGGTACAATTGGCGGGGGCCAGGGTGCAGGCCGTCCATGGAGCGGATCAGGGACTGTATTCTCTGTTCGCAAGGTATGACGTTCCTGTGCTGGAGCGGTACCATCTGTTTTTGCTGGATGGATCATTTGGCCAGGGAAGTCTTCAGATGGGGCAGGTGTACAGCATTCTGGAGAAAGATACTGCAGACAATCTGAATGGCGGGAATGGAATAATTAAAAAAGTAAAATTGAAAAACGGCAGTATCACCGGATATACGCTGGCGACGGATAACGGAGGCAATGCGGTGAAAGCCCAGGCTGTGGCCTATATGGAAACAGTACTGGGAGTGCAGGGTGTGCGATCCCTGGCAGAAAAAGTTCAGGGGCAGGAAGAAACGGTACAGGTGATTGAGGCAAAAAAAGATGAAATAAAAGAGGATGAGGCTTTTGCGCAGTACGAAGCGCTGAAGAATCAGAATCAGGAACAGACAGTGCCGGAAGAATCACTGCAGGGCGCGGTTCCCATACCGGAGGATTTTGTGAATCCCATAGAAGAGGTAAAAGCGGCAAAGGGAAAAGGCATATTGACACTGGCAGTTCCGCAGGGAAAGGAAATATCTGCGGCTGTGCAGGCGAAAGCGTCAATGGTGTCAGGCCGTACTCTGGAAAAAGGAATGGGTGTTCCCGCCTACGATTCTTCCTGCGATACCTGGACGGCGGATCTGATGTTCAATGAATATCTGATGAGACATTTCGGATGTTTCACAGAGATGAAATCAGACCCGGGTCTTCAGTATCAGCTTGAATATATTCTTCAGGGAAAAGAAAGTGATCTGGAAAACCTGAAGGGTGTGGTTAACAGGCTGCTGCTGATAAGGGAGGCGTCGAATCTTCTGTATCTTTATCAGGATGAAGGAAAACGGGCGCAGGCGCAGATGACCGCGTTAATTTTGGCTTCTTTGTTTGGAGCGCCCCAGGGGGCAAAAGCGCTGGAACCGGTTCTGCTGGTCTGCTGGGCCTTTGGGGAAAGCGTTCTCGATCTGAGAGAACTGCTGGACGGCGGCAAAGTACCCCTGATGAAAAGCGACAGTTCCTGGCAGCTGTCCGTGACAGATCTGCCAAAATTTTTACAGGGGGCGGATGCTCTGCGAAAAGAGCAGGAAGACGGTCTTGAATATAAAGATTATCTTCGAATACTGCTTCTGATGAAGGATTCAGAAGATAAGACGGTCCGATGTATGGATATGATGGAAATGGCAATACGGGGCGAGCCCGGCAAAGAGCAATTCCGTCTGGATTGTTGTTTATATGCCGCTCAGATACAGTTTGCATTTGAGGCGGAAGGCAGCATCCGCTACGAGGCCAGGCGAAGCTTCGGATATGATATGGGAGGTGTATGAAGATGCCCTGGTGCGGGAACAGTAACTGTCAACCATTAAAAAAGTTAAAAAGAATCTCTCTTCAGGCATATCATTACATGTTTCCCCCGGCACAACATGATACACCCCAAGCCAGGGTGTCTTCATGCACCTTCCCGGTAAAGGCCAGCCTGACTGTGGAAGCGGCATTTACCGTCCCCATATTTTTTATCATGGTCATTATACTGGTCAGTCTGATTGATCTGGTCCGAGTCTATTCGCAGGTAACGGTCTCATTAAATCAAAGTGCAAAGGAGCTGGGGATGTACGCCTATGCCGGGGAAACTGTGCCGTCATCTTCTCCGGTGGGTTTAGTGGGAACCGGCGTGTGCATCGGATACGCTCAGTCCCAAATTCCTCACGAGGAACGGGTTATTGTATCCTGCATCGGTTCCTCTTATAAAAACGACAGGGTAGACCTGAAGGCCAGAGTGACCTATCGGTTTCCGGTGTCTTTTGCGGGGATAAAGCAGGCGGTATTTACGGTTCGGGCTGTTGTACATGCCTGGACCGGATATCAGGGAAAAGAGGCGGAGGGCGTCCCGGGAATTTCGGAAGAGATGGTCTATGTCACAGAACGGCAGACCGTCTACCATACCCACAGCGACTGCACGCATATGAATGTGACCGTATACTGTGTGACGGAAAAAGAAGCCCGGAAAAAAAGAAATGAATACGGCAGAAAGTATACAGCCTGCAGTCACTGTAAAGGAGAGGGCGGCAGCGATACCGTCTATATAACGCCAAGAGGAGACACTTATCATGTTTCGTCGGAATGCTCCGGACTGAAAAGAACGGTACGCCTGGTAAAAAAATCAGAAGTTGTATCGCTGCAGGAATGCAGCCGGTGCAAAGAAAGAGGCTGATATGGAGAGAAGTCTGTGTACAGCTGTATTTTTGGGAGTAAATGCAGTGTACGATATAAAATACAGAAGAATACTGAAAATTTCCTGTCCGGTATATCTGGCAGCAGGAATCCTGTTATGGTGGAAATCAGGAAATGGAGTGGGGCAGCTGGTCGCCCTGCTGCCGGGACTTGCTTTTCTGCTTATTGGAAAAATCACAAAAGAGGCGGTTGGATACGGAGATGGTCTGACGGTACTGGCGCTTGGATTTTGTCATCCGCTGGAAACGATCTGTGAGATCGTACTGGGAGGACTTTTGATGGGGGCGGTGTGGGGCGGGATGCTGGTTATGATAAAGAAAAAAAGCTGGAAACAGGAGTTTCCATGGATCCCCTGTCTGTTTCTGGCATATTTGGGAAGGCTGGTGGCGATATGAAAAAAAGGATGAAGGGAAGCATGACGGTGGAGGCGGCGTTTATTGTGCCTGTGATTCTGATGGTGATATTTGCCCTGATTCTCCTTACCATGTATGTACATAACAGAGCCTGGTATGCGGCTGTATCAGCGGAGGCTGTCATATCAGCTTCCACGGAAGGGACGCGTTCCAGGCAGAATGCACAGAAAATTGCAGCGGAAAAATTGGCTGAGAGGAAAGGAAAGCAGGGATTTCCTTCAGGGGAAATTGCGATGACTGCAGCCGCAGGCAGCGATTACATAAAGGCTCAAACCAGGATAAGCGGCAGAAAAGTCGCAGGAATGGGAGACTGGGAAGCCCGGATAGAAGAAAAAAGCAGCTTCATCAAACCGGTCTTTTTTATCCGGAATCTGATGGCGTTGGAAGCATGGAAGGAGGAATAGGAGGTGGAGGTCAGTTACAAGAGAGATTTTCATCACAGTTATCTTATCCTGGAAAATGAAGAAATGCCGGACTGTGACGCTTATCCTGTGCGGATGCTGCTGAACGGCTCCATTCCCGGTCTGTTGTCCTGCAGCATACACAGAGTGGATAACCAGGCGCTGTTTTATTATGAAATTACTTCCAAGCAGCCGCTGGAAACGCTGTGCGAGAGCAAAAAGCTGGATCGTGACTGTATGATACTTGTGATCGGGGCTTTAATGAAGACCATAGAAGAGATGGAACGGTACCTCCTGGATCCTGCAAGCCTCCTGCTGCAGCCGGAATATATCTATGTCAATGAAGCGGACAGGGAGGTGGGATTTTGCTGCTGGCCGTGCAGCAATGCGGATGAGCAGGCATTTCTGCGATTTACAGAATTTCTGCTGCCTAAAATTGATCATCAGGATCAGGATGCGGTGGTTCTGGGATACCAGCTGTATCGAAGAGCCATGGAAGGAAGAGTGGAACCGGAAGAAATCCGTCGGGAGATTTATCGTGAGGTGATCCGGCCTCAGGCGGCAAAACCTGAGGAGACGGTATCTGATGAGGAGTACGGTGTGGATCCCCTGCTGCTGGAGGAAGAGAGTCGGAAACGGCAGGAGATGATGGAGTCCCTTCTTAAGAATCCGGAAGAAGAAAAAGGCATCGGGACTGGGAAAATTACTTTTTGTATTACCCTTGCAGGTTTTGACGGTGTGCTCTGCTACTATTTGCTTCAAAACCGCTGTCTACCCATTCCCGTATGCATTGCACTTACCGGAAGTATCCTTTTGGTGATTCCGCTGCTTGTGCTCTGGGAGAGGATAAAGAAAAAGTTTACCGGGAAAAAGGGGGAAAAGAAGGAGAAAGAGGAAATAAAGCAGGAGACTGCCGTGTCGGAGAAATGGGACATTGCAAAAAAAGAAGATCCGGAAATTCCCAGTCTTTTGGATGATTCCCGGACAGCTTTGCTGAATCAGCCGGCAGCGGCGGAAAACTGCGGAATACTGAAAGCCCTTTCTCCGCCCCAGACAAGAGATATTGTTCTGAAAAAAGGGACGGTGATTCTGGGGAAAATGGAAGGGGCGGTGGATATTGTGCTTCCCTCTGCTGCGGTCAGCCGTGTTCATGCAAAGATAAAGTGCGATCAGCAGTGCGAAGTGTTTGATCTGAATTCACGGAATGGGACTTATGTTAACCAAATCGAGGGCGTGGGACATGAAGGGAGAATACTTAAGGAAGGTGATATGATAAGCTTTGCTGATGTGGTATTTCAGTACAGCGCACCAGGCAATGACTCCTTGCGCATTCGACAGGAATGAACTATAATGAATGAAAAATTGAAAAAGGTGGAAAAGCTGTGGCACAACTGGAAAATTACGGGACGGAGGATGCCATTGACCGCATGAGGAAAGGTCCTGTAAGCTGGGTGAATCTTACAATCATTATAGTGAACATTGCTGTGTTTTTTTGGGTGGAATTTACAGGAAGCAGCGAGGATATATCCCATATGCTGGAATGCGGAGCGGCATATCCGCCCCTGATTCTGGAGGGGGAATATTATCGGTTGTTTACCTGTATGTTTCTCCATTTTGGGTTTGAGCATCTTTTCAACAACATGCTTCTGCTGTTTTTTATCGGCGGATATCTGGAAAGAGCCGCCGGACCGTTTCGATATCTGATTATTTATTTGGCGGGCGGATTGGGCGGCAGCCTTTTATCCTTTTCCAGAAATCTGGATCTGGAGAGAAATGTGGCATCTGCCGGAGCTTCCGGAGCGGTCTTTGCCGTTATCGGAGCCATGGTATATATTGTAATCCGAAACAAAGGAAGACTGGAGGACATTTCTTTGCAGAGACTTCTCCTGATGGCGGCGCTTTCCATCTATTTTGGATTTGCTTCAGGAGGCGTGGACAATGCGGCCCATATCGGAGGCCTGGCTGCGGGATTTTTTCTCTGTGTGCTGCTGTACAGGAAAAGGCGCAGCAGTTAAGAAAAAGCTGCGCCCGAAAGACCTATTGATAGACGATGGGAAGGCGGATGATAAATTCCGCCCCCTGTCCTTCAACGGAGGAGACTCCGATCGTACCTCCGTGAGCCTCCACTGTACTGCGTGCGATGGCAAGCCCCAGACCGGTGCCGTCTTTTTTGTGGGTGACAAAAAAGTCAAAGATGTCGGCCTGATATTCAGCAGGAATTCCCGGACCGTCATCGCGGACACGGATAGAAGCCGTATCCAGATCGGCGGACAGAGTAATGGAAATGCATCCCCCGTTGCCAATGGCTTCCGCAGCATTGCGTGTCAGGTTGAACAGCACCTGAAGTATTTTATTTCTGTCCAGCAAAAAGGGCGGAATTGGTCCTTCTTTGTGAAACAGAAGGGTGATATCCTGCTCTGCCAGAGCGGGACGTATGCTCTCTGTAAAAGACTGCAGGATAAGGTAAAGATTTACCTCTTCGCGGTTCAGTTTCTGAGCATTGTTATATTCCGACAGCTGGGAAAGCAGGGAGCGCAGGAACTGCATGTTTTCCATGATATCATCCCAATAGGGAAAATCTTTCACCTCAGGGTGGGCGGAAGCCATCAGCTGAAGAAAGCTGTTGATAAGGGTTACAGGATTTCTCACCTCATGGGATACCATGGACAGCTGCAGCTGATTTTCCCTCTGCAGCATTTTTTGAACCTCCATAGCCTGGGGAGATTCCTGACAGAGTTTATGTATTTTTTCATATTCGTCTCTGGATAACATATATTTTCACCTCTGTGGGTAGTGTATCATTAGAAATTTTAAATAGCAAACAATATTATGTTGCAAAAACTGACAGAATACGACAAAAACACCTTTGTGCGATACGCCCGTTGGCGTTTAGCGGGCAGCTGACAGCCTTTCATTTGTATGCAGAATGGGAGAGAACCACCTAAAACCCCATAGAAATGGGTGAAATAGGGCCTGGAATGTGCTATAATATCCCAAATAAAGAAGCTAAGGCTGCGGCTTATCAAACTATTAAATAAATATTCTTTAACAAGGAGGCAGAAGTATGTCAGATTGTATTTTTTGCAAAATTGCCAACGGAGAGATACCGTCAGCGACTTTATATGAAGATGAGAAATTCCGGGTTATTCTGGATTTGGGCCCCGCCAGTAAGGGCCATGCGCTGATCCTTCCAAAAGCTCATTATGCGGATATTTATGAGATTGAAGAGGATGCTGCTGCATCGGCGATGGTTCTCGCCAAAAAGATGGCGTCTGCCATGACAAAGGCGCTGGGCTGCAGCGGGTTTAATATAGTTCAGAATAACGGAACATCAGCAGGACAGACAGTATTTCATTTTCATGTACACCTGATTCCCAGATACGATAACGATCAGGTGAGACTGGGATGGACCCCGGGCAAATTGACAGATGAAATGCGGGATGAAATTATAACAGAAGTGAAAAAGCAGCTGTAAGGAGCTGTCAGGGGGATGACCATGAAGTTGTCAGACTTTAACGATATTTATGACAGATACTATCTCATGGTAATGAAAACGGCTTTTAATGTACTACAGGATTATCATTATGCACAGGATATATGTCAGGAAGTCTTTACACTATTATATCTGAACCACGATGCGGTTCAGAAACCTTACATTAAATCATGGCTGCTGGTTACAGCCAAATATAAAGCAATTGATTTTCAGAGAAAAAAGTACCATAAACATGAAGTGTGCGGCGATACTGTCAGCACCAGATTCAGCCTGGAATTTGATGATGTGGAAAAAGAATTTCTCAAAAAGGAATTCAGAAAAGAAGCGCTGGCAGAATTGCAGAAAAAGGACAGACAATGGTACGAAATCATCGTGAGGGTGGCGGCTGCCGGTGAAAACCAGCAGCACGTGGCCGATGAAATGGGTATCAGTCTGTCCAATTTAAGAACGAAACAACATCGTGCGAAGCTTTGGCTGCGCAGACATTTCAGTCAGGATGATTATTCCTCCTGAGCGGGTTTCTGACATTCTTCAATCAACTGAAGGATTTTTTCAATGGAATCTATCTCCTGATTGGCGGTCATGGCGTCAATGTATGACTGGCGGTTATGGTACAGTTCAAAGACAGCATTATAAAGTGTATTGTCGGTGATCTGTTCCTCCTCCAGTACCACGCTGAAGCCCAGCCGTTCAAAAGAACGGGCGTTTAAAATCTGATCGCCCCGGCTTGCCTTCGCGGAGAGAGGGATCAGAAGATTGGGCTTTTTCAATGCGCTGATTTCACAGATGGCATTGGCGCCGGCGCGGGAGATAACAAGATCTGCCAGCGCAAACAAATCGGCCAGCTCTTTTTTGATGTATTCATACTGTACGTAACCGGGCACATCCCTTAAGGTTTCATCCAGCTTGTCTTTACCGCAGAGATGAATGATCTGAAAGTCTTTTAAAAGTTCGGGAAGGATTTTGCGTACAGCATCGTTGATGGCTGCGGCGCCCAGGCTTCCTCCTATGATCAGTATTACGGGCTTATCCGGTGAAAGGCCGGTAAATTCCAATGCACTGATGGGGTTTCCGGTCAGCAGTTCCTGGCGGATGGGAGTGCCGGTCAGAACTGCTTTGCCCTCAGGCAGCAGTTTGACTGTTTCGGGGAAATTACAGCATACCTTTGCAGCGGAAGGAATACACAGTTTGTTTGCCAGACCCGGCGTCATATCAGATTCGTGGATGATGGCAGGGATTTTCAGTTTTTTGGCTGCGGTGACTACAGGAACTGTGACAAAACCGCCTTTTGAAAAAATCACATCGGGATTCAGTTCTTTCAGCAATTTTTTTGCTTCCCGATAGCCCTTCAGAACCTTAAATGGATCTGTGAAATTTTTAGGATCAAAATATCTTCTCAGTTTTCCTGAGGAAATACCATAATATGGAATGTTCATATCTTCTATCAGTTTTTTCTCGATTCCATCATAGGAGCCGATATAAGATATGGTATACCCCTGTTCCCGAAGACGCGGAACCATGGCAATATTTGGAGTAACGTGTCCAGCGGTGCCGCCACCGGTGAGTACAATGTGCTTCATGGATAGACCTCCTGCTTTTCGTTGGAGGCAGTGCTTTTGGCAATGCCCTTTATCCTTATATTATTATACCCTCTAAGGGAAAAGTCAAGAAAAGTTGCCGGGGCAAAGAGGAGTTTAATTATGAAGTCAAAAAAACCGAAGTTTACGGATTTAAAACTGGACGATGATCTGCTTCGAGAGGCAGCGGAAATAGAAGAAGAGATTAAAGATATTCCCCTGGAGGAAAATCCGGCAGATAAAGAACGGCTGCGGGCAGAAATTCTGATGCGGGTACTTCAGGAGGAGCAGAAAGAAAAACAGAAAAAAACGGTGCGCAGAAAAACCCTGCAGTGGGCGGCGGTAATGGTCGTGACATTGGTGGGTATTTTTGGCATGTCAATGACCAGTCAGGCTAACAGAATTTTTTTAGTGCAGAAGGTTGAGGAGTTCTTTAACGGAAAAACTACAGTAAACATAGACAACGAAGAAGGAACTGTAATATCAGATACATCAGAACAGCATGCCAGGGAAGATATTGAACAGACTTTGGAGTTGGATGTACCAGAACTTTATTACATACCTGAAGGGATGGAATTTTCTGGATATGAAATTCATGAAAATGTAGGTGTTGCAGATATGTATTTTGAGTATAATAATAAAATTCTTACGTTTTCCATATCTGGAAATGACAATAATGTTGCTTTTGACAAAAGTTTTGATGGAAATATCATAGAAAGTTTTAAAAGTGAGACAGATGGTTTTGAGATTGAAATATGGGAAAAAAGAAATGATATAAATGAGGATGTAGATGCTTGTGCGCAGTGGATATATAAAAATGCCTACTATTCGTTTTCGGGAGTAATCGCAGGAGAAGAAATGAAAAAAATTTTAGAATCGATTATATATTAGTGTAATTTTTTGTCGTTTTTTTCGTATTCTTACTGTAATGCGGGGAAAATGTAGGAAAGGAGGAAAGATATGAAAGGGCGATGGCGAAAACTGGGAGGCTTGTTGATTGCGGCAGTGATAACACTATGTGCTTTTTCGCCCAGTGTTTACGCTGAAGCAGAGGTGACGGAATTTGAGGTTCCTGTGCATCATTCCTTTGTAGAGACTGAAGCGGAAGTAAGTGATATGGCTTGGGTTTTACAAAGAGGCGCATATTTGTCTTCTGGCACAGTAAAATTGGTAAACAATGGAGATGGTACTGTTAGTATCTATGGCGGAACTACAGGTACTCAGATTTGTGATAAGATTTATCTGAATATATATTTAGAACGGTCAAGTGATGGAAAAAATTTTTATTCTTATAAATCCTGGGAGTATACAGCATCTAATGCTGCCAAGCTAAATAAATCTTTTGATTATTCAGTTCCGACAGGATATTGGTACCGTTTGCGGGGATACCACGCTGCAGAGGAAGGCAACGTGAAGGAAAGTACGTCAACGATGACAAACGGTAAATACATATAATCCGGAACCTGATGTAACCAAATGTTCTCAAAGGGGAGTCTGAATGAAAGCCTGCATTACCGGGTCTTCTTGGAGGAGAGCATCTTTGTAACTCGTTAATCAAAAATAAGAAAGAAAAAAGAAACTCAAAATTATGGGTGACCTGACGTACTGATTTTTCTGCCAAAGGATCTGTGCGCAGACGCAAGAAAGGAGTGGTGTACAGGAAATTTACAATTCACATCCAATAAGATTTTTCTTAATGTATAATGTTGAAAAATATAGTCATATGCAGCCCTTCGTGCACACGCCCCGTGTACGGAGGGTTTTCCATATTTGTTGTATTTTTAAATGGTGACGGGTATAATAGAAGTAACGAAAAGACTGGCAGAGTACGAGGAGGATAGTTCATGCAGATTACATTTTTGGGGGCTACCCATGAGGTTACAGGAAGCTGCACGCTGCTGGAAGCGGCGGGGAAGCGTTTTTTGGTAGACTGCGGTATGCAGCAGGGGCCGGACGTTTATGAGAATGAGGATATCCCGGTATTGCCGGCGGACATCGATTTTGTACTTCTGACCCACGCACACATTGATCATTCCGGCAATCTGCCCCTTTTGTTTGCCAGAGGATTCCGGGGCCCTGTTTATGCTACCAGCGCCACGAAGGATCTGTGCGGCATCATGTTAAAGGACAGCGCACATATTCAGATGTTTGAGGCAGAGTGGAGAAACCGGAAGGGGCGAAGAAGCGGCAAAGAAGAGTATGTACCGGCGTATACCATGGAGGATGCGCTTGGGATAATTGAACTGCTGGAAGGCTGTGAATACGGTGAAGTTCTGAACATTGCAGACGGCATACAGGCACGTTTTATTGATGCCGGTCATTTGCTGGGCTCATCCAGTATCGAGATCTGGTTGAAAGAAGAGGGGGAGGAAAAGAAGATTGTATTCTCGGGCGATGTGGGGAATACGGATCAGCCCATTATCAAGGATCCCCAATATATTCATGAAGCAGATTATGTGGTGATTGAATCCACCTACGGAGACAGAAAGCATGAGAAGGTCGTAGATTATACCCGGACGCTGGCGGATGTGATTCAGAAGACCTTTGACAGAGGCGGCAACGTGGTAATTCCCTCCTTTGCTGTGGGAAGAACCCAGGAGATGCTTTATTTTCTGAGAGAGATTAAGGAAAAGGATATGGTTAAGGGTCATGGAGACTTTAAAGTCTATGTGGACAGCCCTCTGGCTGTGGAAGCCACCAGTATTTTCCAGAAACATCATCAGGAGTGTTATGATGAAATTGCTCAGGCTATAGTAAAGGACGGGTTTAACCCCATAAGCTTCAAGGGACTGAATCTGTCTGTGACGAGTGACGATTCCAGGGCTATAAATGCGGAAGAAAGCTGCAAAGTTATTCTGTCTGCCAGCGGCATGTGTGATGCGGGAAGAATCAAGCATCATCTGAAACATAATCTTTGGAGGCGGGAGTGTACAATCCTGTTTGTGGGATACCAGGCAGTGGGAACGCTGGGAAGAATTCTTGTGGATGGTGTGGATTCGGTAAAACTTTTCGGAGAGGAAATCATAGTTCAGGCTGATATTCAGGTGCTTCCCGGAATCAGCGGCCACGCGGACAGCGAGGGACTGATGAACTGGATGCGCGCTTACCATAAAAAGCCGGAGATGGTTTTTGTCAATCATGGGGAAGATTCCGTATGTCAGATATTTGCCAATCGGATTAAAGATGAACTGGGCTGTGACACCATGGCGCCTTTCAGCGGCACGGTATATGATCTGAAGGAACACAGATGTCTGGTTGAGGCTAAGGGAGTTCCTGTACAGCGGGCAGTATCCAAAGCTGCTTCAAGAGCATCCACGGTATATGACCGTCTGGTGGCAGCGGGACAGCGGCTGATGACAGTTATCCGCCATAATGAAGGAGGAGCAAATAAGGATCTGGCTAAATTCATCGGACAGATTAATTCCCTTTGTGATAAATGGGACCGTTAAAACCATATTTTGAAAGAAAAAGGACTGACGTCTGCATTGACGTACAGTCCTTTCACTGTTACTGTATGGCATCTTTCAGAGCTTTTGCCAGCTGATCGGGGCATGAAGTAGGCTTAAAGCCGCACCGGGTGCCCTCCAGGCGGTGAATCACCTCATTGACTTCCATGCCTTCTACTAAAGCGGCGATGCCTTTTGTATTGCCGTTGCAGCCTCCCTGGAATGCAACATTGTGTACTTTCCCGTCTGTGATCTCAAACTGGATAGCGGAAGAACAGACGCCTTTTGTTTTATATACCATATGAAAACCTCCTGAAGAAAAATCTTAACCTGTTCGTCATCCCGTATTATAGCAAAGATGGAGGAAAGTTTCCACAGGAAATATTCCATGGGAGAAAAATCTCTGATATAATGGGTGGGAAAGACAATACGAAAAAGGAGAGTGACATCATGAAGCGGATTGGAATAATAGGCGCTATGGAGGAAGAAGTAAGCAAGTTAAAGCAGATAATGCAGGATGTAAAAATTGAAGAGAAGGCTTCCATGGAATTTAATGTAGGTACCCTGAACGGAAAACAGGTGGTGGTTGTGCGTTCCGGAATCGGTAAAGTAAATGCAGGAATCTGCACTCAGATTCTGGCGGATGATTTCCAGGTGGAAGGCATTATCAATACAGGGATTGCGGGTTCCTTAAAGAATGAAATTAATATCGGTGATATTGTAATCTCCACAGACGCCCTTCAGCATGATGTGGACGCCCGTGAATTTGGATATGAGCCGGGACAGATTCCAAGGATGGACGTGCTGGCGTTTAAGGCGGATGAGAAAATGATCAGCCAGGCGGAAAAATCCAGTCATGAGGTTAATCCTGAAGTGGGCGTATTTAAAGGAAGAGTAGTCAGCGGAGACCAGTTTATTGCAGATAAGAAAGTAAAAGAATCTATTATAGAGAAATTCCAGGGTTACTGTACGGAAATGGAAGGCGCCGCCATTGCTCAGGCAGCTTACCTGAATCATATTCCTTTTGTGGTAATACGATCTATATCAGACAAGGCGGATGACAGCGCCTCTGTGGATTATCCCGCTTTTGAGAAGAAAGCCATTGAGAACGGAGTGCGTCTGGTAAGCCATATGGTATCCATGCTGTAAGGGTTCATCCGCATTTTTTTCGGGAATCTGTCGAACGATTTTTGTTTTCAAAAGGCCCCCTGTGCTATATAATGACCATACCGGGACAGAAATTCCGGAAAGAAAAGGGGGAAACGATATGCTGAACAGTATCTTGGAAAGTCACGCCTTGTTCTATGCCATTGCACTGCTCACAGGAATAGGAGCGATCTGGCTTCTGATGGTAAATGCATTCTATGACAGGACAATCCGTGATATGGGGCGGATGGATGCGCCGAAAAGTAAATGGATAAAAGATTTCATAAAAACATATCAGATGAAAACAATAAAGAACGAAAAGATACAAAACGCAGAAGCGTTTATCCACACGCAGTTGATAAAGGGTAAAAGCTTCGGCGTTTTTGTTTACCGGCTGAAAAGATGGAGCGGATACTGTGGACTTGCTTCCATCGTACTGATGGGAATCGGACTGTATGGTACCTATATTCACGCCTATGGGGAAGCAGTCCGCTATCAGTATCTGATGGCAGGCGCGCTGTCAGCTCTTGTTCTGCTTCTGTTAAGGCCGTTTCTGTGTTTCGGACAGAAGGAAGATATGATTCTGGATGGTCTGACGGACTATATAGAAAACAGAAATATACCGGCAGAAAACAGAAGTATAGCATCAGCCAAAGCGGAAGTGGTTTCGGAAAAAAAGGAAGACAGGGATTCCCTTGCTGCTCAGGTGACAGAAGGGATACGGCAGACAGCAGCCAGTTCGTCAAAGTTTTCTCAGTTTTTGACCCCGGAGGAGGAAGATATCATGCGGGAGGTGATAAAGGAGTATTTGACCTGATTTGATTCATATGATGTCATTTGATTAACGGAATGTGAGTTTTTTAAATTCTCTGACGAAAGAGGTCCGTAAAACTCCGAAAATTTATTTCGCTTTTTCTGTGCATTGAAAGAAATTTTCGACAATAAGTACGGCAAAGAGGAAACGGACAGGAGGCTACGTGCGGCAGCCGGCAAAGCCAGAGAGGGCCCTTAAAAATCTGGCTGTGGAAGAATATTATGAAAGCCGGAGCCTGTGCCAAATGAGCCGTTTGAAAATAACGATACACTGCAGCGCTCCGCAACATTTTCCTTTGTAAAGGAGTCATTATGTATCAGAATGGCGGAAGAAGCTGTATCAGTGGATTTTATACGGATTTACATTCCATGGGACGGGAAGAATCCTGTTGTGAAATTAAGATGAAAGAAGAACCGGTAGAACTGGACGGTCTGAATTATCCTGCCGGACAGACGGTTGATTTTATAAATGAGTGCTATGGCTAAAATAAGCCTGGCGCATACCGAGGGCAGTGTCCCCGATTTGACGGCGTAAGCGGATATATTTCAGGCGTGAATCCGTTTGAGCCGGGGGTATGAAACAGAAGGGGAAGAACTGCCAACGGTTATAATCCGGATTAAACAACCCGGCGTGTTGTCACGCCGGGTTATATTTATTCATCGATGATTTGAATTTCCAGATAGTCAAAAGGAATCTCTTCAATAAAGTTATCCTGGTTAAACCGGGTCTTTTTTAAAGTCTGAAATTCCTGTATATTGACGTCCAGCCATATGGGCTTGCTTAAGTCCCACTGATCACAGGCGTCTACTACGCCGTTTAGAATCTTATGTGTCCTGGTATCGCAGGTATCATTTTCAATTACCGTATCTTTAAGCATCTGATTGTTTTTCAACTGCTTGCACCACATCCGAAACATGATCCGCCCTCCGCCATACTTTTATCTGATCAGGACAAAATAACAGCAGATAACGGGAGTCGAACAGTCCTTAAAATGCGCCAAGGATTCAGTATTTATGCGGCCCTTAATTTTTCGTGACAAATTCTGTGACAAAATTATAAAATCACTTCCTGTAAATATTCTGCCGTAAATTCCTGCATATCCTTCTTTTTGTCTTCCTGCGCGTGCCGATATACAGATTTCAGGACGTGATCCGTCTTCCATCCTCCGGCCTGCATGATGTATACATCTGGAACCCCAAGACTGCTCGCAGTGGAAGCGTAATAATGACGCAACTTATGTAAGCTAAAATGCTCCATGCCAAGTGTTTTCTGCATTCGTGTCATCCAGCATATAATACTGTTCGGATGACCCCTGTAAATGTATCCCTGGGAACGTATCATATTCGCTATGACGTCCGGCAGATATATTTTACGCGTGCTTTCCACGGTCTTTGTAGTCTTGATATGCCAATTCCCGTCACTGTCTTCTATTTTTGCCTTGTCTATGGTCAGTATATTACCACTCAGATCATCTATGGTCAAGGCGCATATTTCTGATCTCCGCAGTCCAAACACAGCGAGTATCAGCGGAATATAATATTGCGTTCCGGCGGCAGCATCCAATATCTTTTTAATATCCTCGTCTGTTGGTATATAGGGTTCCTTTTTTATCCGCTGAGGCAGCTTAATGTTAATCGTCAGATTGGGGCAGTACATCCCCAGCACGGCAGTTATAAACCCACAGGCGTTACTTGTTGTTTTAGGGCTGTGTGTGGCACTGTAAGCGTTAATCTCCGTCTGTACGTCCAGATTAGTAATATCGGTTATTAAGAGTCGTTTAAAGCTGTCTGAGAGGTTTCTGACAATGCTCTTATATCCTCTTACGGTTGCCGGACTGATTACATTGCTGCGAGACTCAATATACCGGTCAGAAGCCTCCTTGAAGCTCATACGGATTTTTTTGTTCTGCGCTTTATCCATCTCCTGATCCAGCAGCTTAATCGCCTCCCTCTGTGTGGGCTTGTAATCAGTCACCACAGAATAGGTTACGCCCTTGTACATTTTCCGGATACGGTATGATCCAGATTTCAATTTTTCAATTTTCATGGTTCATTCCTCCAAACATTAGTTCTGATTGCGAATTATGCCCGGAGATGATACAATATTACCGACCAAAGTATTTGCATATCTCCGGATATGTATTAAGCCGTTCGGGATAGCGCCCCGGGCGGTTTTTTATTATTATGCATAATACGGATTGGGTTTTGATAAAATCTTGAATATATCAATCATCCATCCGACAAAGCATAGTCCAAGAGTAAATAAGTACAGGATTCCCATTCCAGTCTTTCCCTCATAGAATTTGTGCGCCCCAAATATCCCAAGAAATAAGCAAAGGAAAAACGAAGTCCATTTATTACATAATTTCCCTCTATACGCAGGAATATAAGCGTTTGCAGATGCTGACGCTGAAGCAGAGGAAGAATTATTGATGATGATATTTCTGTCGGATGCTTTTAACTCTTCGACTTGCTTTCCGCATTTAGGGCATACAATACACTTATTATCAATTATTTCTCCACAGTGCTTGCAATATTTTTTGTTGTTCATATCAGATTTAATTTTTTTTGATATTGCAACTTCATAACCGCAAACAGGACACTTTCCATTTTTTAAATTCATTCCGCATTCTGGACAAGTCATGCTATTTGTTACCCCTCTCATACGATATATGATTTCTATTTATGTGCTTCTGATTCTATTTTTTGCACATCTTCTTTTTCAAAGTCATTTCCATATAGATGTTTCATTACATGTAAAAATCGTTCTCTTTGAGCTTCCCAAGTTAAACGTTTATCAATGAAAATTGTAAACGAACCGTCCTCATTTGGTGTCACGGCTTCATGTACTTTACCGGACGGAAAATTAATCAATTGTATCTGGTAATCAATCGACATTTCCACGTTCCTTTCTTTTTAACGCCAACAACATACTATGCACTGTTTCTATATCTTCCGGATCTGCATCTCTGGCTGCATCAAATAACAATCTTAATTCCTTATTTTCAAAAATATCTTGCGCAATTGCAGCAGTTTCATCATTTAAATAGTATTTCCTTCCTTGATCTCCTTCTTTACCTGTCATTATATATTCAGCTGATACTCCAAAGAAATCAGCAATTTTTTGGATTTTATCAGCTTTTGGAACACTTTTTCCACTTTTCCAGTCTGACAATGTAGATTGTGCTATTCCAGTAGCTTTTGAAACTTGATATGCTGTAAATCCTTTAGCCTTTAATAATTTTGCAAATATTTCATACATAACACACACCTCAAAATACTTAAAAAAACCGAAATATAACTATTGACACAATAACAAAACCGTGGTATAGTGTATGTGTACTTAAGAAAACCGAACACACAAACAAAATAAAACGGTTTAGTGATGTACTTCATCTAGTAAGCTGAGTATATCACTAAACCGAAGTAAACGCAAGTATTATTTAGGAGGTGGTGTGTTAAAATTGTGGATTTCTAAAAAAATGTGGAGGAATTTAGAAAAAAGAATTGCTGACCTCGAAAAGCAGGTTCAAAGCCAGCAAGAAGAAATTAAGATTCAGAAATATCCGTATAAAGCTTTAAAGAAAGCTTTTGCAGCAGATGTTCATCAGAAGTAATTGGCAAAATATTTGAATCATCTAAAAGATTCAAAATTATCTGTACAGCGATATTTGTGGATAAAGAAATAGAATTATTTATCATTTTTACAAAAATTCTATCCTTGTCCATTTCTGAAGTAACGCCGTTCAGTAAAATTTCTTCAAAGTGTTCTTTGAGCCATTATTAAGACCATTCAAAGAATTCCATATTAAAGGCGTAGAATGGGTAATTATCGGAGCAGAAACAGGACGCAGAGAGAATAAAGTCGTACCAGAAAGAAAATGGATTGAGGATATTGTGAATGAGTGCAGGAAAGCTGATATACCGATATTTATGAAATCAAGTCTTTTAGATATTTGGGGAGAACCGCTAATGCAAGAGTTCCCAGATGAACTGACAATTGAATAAAAATATGGGTACAACGACACCACCCCACATGCGGTAAAATATAATCAAGAATACCGTGCGTGGGGTGATTTTGTATGCAGATGCGAGGAAATGGATAGCGTGCCGAGAGTACCAAAGGAAATTAAAGAAAAAGCCTATCAGATGTACAAGGGCGGCACAAAGCTGATTGATATATCAAAGGAATTAAATATCCCTTCCGGTACGGTAAGAAGATGGAAAAGCGAACAGGGATGGGATAATGAACGCTCGATAAAAAGCGAACGTTCGGAAAGAAAAGCGAACGCTCGGAAAGAGAAGAAAGAGCGAATAGCAGAGGAAGATATAAAAAGCGTAATCAAGAATGAGAACTTGACCGATAAACAAAGGCTTTTCTGCTTGTATTATGTTCGATGTTTCAATGCAACGAGAGCATACCGGAAAGCATATGGAAGCAGTTATGAAACAGCTATGGCAAATGGATCAGAGCTACTAAGAAATACTAAGATACAAGAAGAAATCCATAAGCTTAAGCAGAACAGATTGAACGCTGAAATGATGGAAGAAAGCGACATTGTCCAGAAGTACATGGATATAGCATTTGCGGATATTACAGACTTTGTGGAGTTTGGAAATAGCACATATACAGATGGAGAGACACAAGAAGAAATCCAATACTCATACGTTAATCTGAAGAACAGTAATTCGGTCGATGGCACTTTGATATCCGAAGTATCAAAAGGACGTGACGGAGCGAAGATAAAGCTTGCTGATAGGATGAAAGCACTTGAATGGCTGTCCAATTACTTTGAGATCAATCCTGCGGACAAGCATCGCAGATCATTTGAGAATAGAAAACTTGAAATCGAACTTCTTAAGCTTGAATCTCAGATCAAAGACACAGATACAGAGGAAGAACTGAAAGACAACTTTATAGATGCGATGAACGCAACTGCGCAGGAGGTGTGGGGAGATGGCTCAGACGATAGAGCAGAGGATCAGCAACCTCCGGGCTAGAATAAATAACCAAAAGAAAGCTTTTAGACACAAAGTAAAGAAACAGGCATTCCGGTTCAAACCATTTTCCGAAAAGCAGAAACAAGTACTTACATGGTGGTGCCCGGATAGTACGGTAAAGGATGCGGACGGTATTATCGCAGATGGCGCTATTCGATCAGGTAAGACACTGAGTATGTCTCTATCTTATGTTCTGTGGGCTATGAACAGCTTCAACCAACAGAACTTCGGAATGGCCGGGAAGACAATCGGATCATTCCGCAGAAACGTTCTGTTCTGGCTGAAACTGATGCTTGCAAGCCGTGGATATAAGGTAGTAGATCACCGGTCTGATAATCTGCTTGTTATCAGCAAAGGCGACACGGTCAATTATTTTTACATATTCGGCGGAAAAGATGAACGTTCTCAGGATCTGATCCAGGGTATCACTCTTGCCGGAATGTTCTTCGATGAAG
The DNA here is from genome assembly GCA_946494335.1 of uncultured Ruminococcus sp. Classification (GTDB taxonomy): domain Bacteria; phylum Bacillota; class Clostridia; order Lachnospirales; family Lachnospiraceae; genus Ruminococcus_G. The sequence continues at coordinate 143,295 of CAMMBV010000001.1, forward strand.
TGGCGCTGATGCCGGAGTCATTTGTCAATCAGGCAACGGGACGATGCTCTGTTGAGGGATCTAAGTTCTGGTTCAACTGTAACCCGGATTCCCCGCAGCACTGGTTCAAAACAAAATGGATTGACCAGTGCGAAAAGAAGAACCTACTGTATCTCCATTTCACGATGGATGATAACCTGAGCCTGTCCGAAAAGATCAAGAACAGATACCGCGGAATGTATGTGGGAGTGTTCTTTAAGCGGTATATTCTCGGGCTATGGTGCGTGGCCGAAGGTCTTGTATATTCCATGTTCGATCCAGAAAAGCACGTTACTTCCGAACACATGACTGGCGCAAAGGAATATATCGTTTCTGTGGACTACGGAACTGTGAATCCGTTTTCCTGCGGGCTGTGGTCCTTTGATGGAAAGAATAGTATCCGGGAACAGGAAGTGTATTACAACAGCCGTGAGAAAGGGCGCCGGGTGGATGATGAAGAGTATTACCATATGATGGATGAGATGATCGGGAACCACAAGGTGTCATATATCATCGTGGACCCGTCAGCAGCCTCATTCATCGAGGTTATCAAGAAACACGGAAAATATATCGTCAAGGGCGCAAATAATGATGTGCTGGACGGAATACGAGTTGTGACGACATTTCTCAACAAGGAAATGATTAAGATACATGAAAGCTGTGAGGATTGTATAAGTGAGTTCGGTCTGTACTGCTGGGATGAAGAAAGTACAGAGGACGCAGTAATAAAAGAGAACGATCATGCTATGGATGATGTGAGGTATTATTGTTATACGTTCCTGCGGCAGAGATTGAGATGGAAATATTAAGGCAGCTGAATAGGTGGATTGTATAGGAGGATATATGCAGGAGTTTAAAGTATATAATATTTTGGGAAAAAGCGTAATTAAAAATAATGAGGTAGGCGGACAGCCTTTTATAGCAGTGACAGAAGGCGGATATTGTGTATCCCAAACCGGAGTTGTAAATCAGGATTACATTGACACATTTCAGCAAAAGAATTTAGAAGATGCAGTAGATTCCTGGAACCGAAAAGCTGCGAAAGATTCTGGAATGTATACAACTATTTTAAAAGTTGGGGCAAACGGAAAGGAAGAAGTATATATTCACGATTGCGAAAGACTTTCTGAATCTGGATATATCGTAAAGCTCTTATGCAACGGAATGTTCTATTCATACAACGGCGGAGAAGATTGGGTTCAGTTAGGGTGATGAAAATGGGGCTGATAACATGGATAAAGGCGGTGTGGAATAAATTGTTTAGGCGAGAAATAGAGGAACGCTTTCAGGCGGATATACAGCTTTCTGACGCTATGGAGAGAGCAATCAATAAGTTTTACAGCATCACCGCCGGGAGACCGCCGTGGGTTGATCCGGACGATGATATAGAAAGTATCAACTTTGCCGGGTACATAGATGATGTGACGGCGGGACTTGTTACGCTGGATTTGGGTATTGATATATCTGGTAGCGAGAGGGCGGACTACTTACAGAAGCAGGCGGATTACGTCTTAAAAGTTATCCACGACAAGGTGTCTGAGGCTGTGGGTAACTGCGGAATTATGTTTAAACCAAACGGCCAGAATGTGGATTATGTAGAGCCTGGAAACTTTGCACCGACAGAAACAGACAGTAATGGGAATATATTAGGTTGTGTGTTCCAGACACAGATCCATCGTGGAGATTATACATATACAAGGCTGGAGTGGCACAGGTTTGAGGATGTGACGTCAGAAGACGGTACGCCGTCAAGAGTATACCGTATTACCAACTATGCCTATAAAAAACGTACCGGAAAGATTGGCAATACTGTTTCTACTTCTCCGGGAGACCAGATCGCACTGACAGAGGTTAAGGAATGGGCGGACATTCAGCCGGATATTGCAATTCAGAACGTGGAAATGCCGCTGTTTGCGTATTTCAAGAATCCGGCGCCGAACCGGATTGACAGGACAAGCCCGTTGGGTGTTCCAGTATGGCACAATGCCTTGAAAGAACTGAAAGACTTAGATGTTGCATGGAGCCGGAAGTCAACGGAGGTAGATGACAGTAAGCACATGACGTTTGTGGCGCAGGCGGCTATTCAGTACGCAGATCAGCATGGTGTTAAACTTCCGAGGTTTCTTCGAGGACTGGAAACGGGAGTAGATGCAGACAGTACAATACATGAGCATGTGTCTACTCTTCTGACTGACCAGCGTATTGCAGATATTAACTCTATCCTGTCTTTGATTTCCACTAAATGCGGATTTTCTCAGGGATTCTTCCAACTTGACGAAAAGACGGGAGTTATGACTGCCACTCAGGTAGAAGCTGACGATCAAGAGACGATACGAACAATCAAAAATATCCGTGACGCTTTGCAGGACGCAATTACACAGCTGTTGTACGGCTGCAATGTCATGGCAGACCTTTATAGCGATACGCCGCCGGAACTGTGGGAGACACTGAAAGAGTCACTCATATTTAACTTTGGAGATATTGTATATAACAGACAAGAAGATATGGCAAACTGGTGGAAATATCGCTTACAGGGAGATGTCCCAGCATATTTGTATTATGTTAAATTTGAGGGGATGGGTATTGATGAAGCAAAGGCAATGGTTGCGGAAGCACGCTCTGAGAATAAAGAGGAAAGTCTTTTTGACAGATTTGATGAGGAGTGATGAAAATGCCTAAAATGATTGATTTGACAGGTCAAAGATACGGAAACCTTATTGTGATCAGAATTGCAGAAAATGAACCATGCAAAAAGAAGAAATGGTTATGTAAGTGTGATTGCGGAGCCGATGTAATCGTTTCTGGAAGCAATCTTAGATCCGGACATACAAAACATTGCAAAAAATGCGGAAATGAAGTTGCAAGAAGTAAAAAGATAAAACACGGAATGACTGGAACAAAACTCTATTATGTTTGGCAAAGCATGATAAATAGATGCGAAAATCCAAACAGTAAGTCATATGGAGATTATGGCAAAAAGGGTATTTGTGTTTGCGATGATTGGCATGATTCATCTATATTCATAAAATGGGCTTTAGAGCATGGATATAAAGATTGGCTTGAAATTGACAGAATAGATACATTCAAAGGATATTCTCCTGAAAATTGTAGATGGGTTACAAGACAATTAAATGCAAATAACAAAACAACAAATAAATATATTGAGCATAATGGAGAAATGAGAACACTTTCCGACTGGGCAAGATACTATGAAGTGAATTATAAAAATCTAAGCAGAAATCTGAATAAAGGATATTCTTTACAGGAGGCCGTAAAGCGTGAAAAAACAGGAGATAGAAGTCATAGATATTGCACAGCAACAGGAAACATTATTTAGCAGATTTCAGGAGGAATAACTATGAAGAATAAGGAATACTGGATTAACTGGGCGAAAGCAGCGGGAGTAAGGGCGATTAAGACCGTAGCACAGTCAGCGATTGCGGCGATTGGAGCGTCTGCCATGATTTCCGAAGTAGATTGGGTTGTGGTAGCGTCTACTGCTGTTCTGTCGGGCGTGGTGTCAATTCTGACAAGTATCGCAGGACTGCCGGAGGTAAGTGTTCCGGAAATCGAAACGGGGGAATAATGTTCTGTAAACATAAATGGAAAAAGATAGGTATGCCAAGACACTTAAAATATGATTACAGTGGTAACGAAGTGGTAGTTATATTTTGTCAATGTGAAAAATGCGGAAAGCGACAAGATAGAGTGTTTTATGGACATTCTATTGGAAACTTATTTGACAGGTAGGTGAATAAATGCTTACACCTGATTATCTGTACAGAATTACAGAAGGTGCAGAACAGATAGCAAGTGAACTTCACGCCAACATAATAAAAAGAATCATAGAAAGAATGATGATACGTCTTGGGCGTGGCGAAGATTATCTTCTGACAGCCACAGACAAGTGGCAGATTGAAGTCTTGCAGGAAGCTGGCTATCTGCTGGAAGATATTCAGAAGGATCTAGCCGATAAGACAAAAAAGCAGGTCAAAGAGATTCAAGAGGCTATGGAGGACGCAGGAGTACAGGCGTTACAGTGGGACGATAAAATCTATCAGGCTGCCGGGTTGTCTCCGGTTCCTCTCCTGCAATCTCCGGCACTTATGCGCACAATGCAGCGCAATTATGAGGCTACCGCAGGAGAGTGGCGGAACTTTACCAGGACTACCGCAAGCGAGGCACAGCGGCTTTTTATTAACCAGATGGATAATGCTTATAACATGGTTGTTTCCGGAGCTGTATCGTACACAGAAGCTGTCAGGGACGTTATCAATGAGGTTTCGGAAGTTGGTATGAAAGTAAACTATCCATCTGGCTATAAGATGTCTATTGAATCCGCCACAATGATGATTGTAAGAACTGGCATATCCCAGGCGGCGTCAGAGGTGGGGCTGGCGAGAATGATAGAACACGGTGTTGGGTATGCGCTCACATCAAGCCATATGGGCGCAAGGCCGACACATCAGCCGTGGCAAGGAAAAGTGTTTTCTATTGACTGGGATACCATGAAACAATTAAAACCGGAGCTGTTTACAGGAAATGAAGAACTCCCACAGCCAGATAAGAAATATCCTGATTTTGTTGAATCTACCAGGTTCGGCTATGTTGACGGGCTGTGCGGGGCAAACTGTAGACACTCATTTTCGGCGTTTTATCCGGGAATATCAACAAATCCATTTGAGCAATACGACACCGAAGAAAATCGAAAAGCCTATGAAACACAGCAGCGGCAGCGGACACTTGAACGTCGTATCAGGGATAGCAAAAGAAAAGTACAGAACTTACAGACCGCCGTTGATAACTGCAAAGATGAAAAGCTGAAATTTGAATTGCAGCAGAAACTTGATCGGAAATCTTACACGCTGAGCAAGCAGAATAAAGCGTATAAGCAGTATTGTAAGGACAACAACCTGAAAGAATACGCTGAACGCCTGAAAGTGGCGAAATGGGACAGACAACAGGCGGCGAAAGCGGCAGGAGCGGCAAGGCGGTATCAGAATGCAAAGGGAGAATAGCTGTGAACAGATGGAAATATTACAATATCAATCCAAAGAATAAATCAGTCGGAGACTGTACGGTAAGAGCGATAAGTAAGGCACTTAATCAAGACTGGGAGACTACTTATGCCGGATTATCGCTTTTCGGATTCTCCCTTTCCGATATGCCTAGTTCTAATTCTGTGTGGGGCGCATACCTGCGGCGAAACGGATTTCGCCGCCATCTGGTAGACGACCACGGGCAGGATATTTACACTGTCCGGGATTTCTGCGAGGACAACCCGAAAGGAACATACATACTGGCAATAGACGGTCATGTGGTGTGCGTGCAGGACGGATATTACTATGATTCGTGGAATAGTGGGAACGAGATACCAATATATTACTGGGAGAGATGATATGGACGTAATGGAGACAATACAGACAATTCTTGCCGTGTGTGGCGGTATCTCTGTTGTAGGCGGTGCGGCTGCGGTTATTAAAAAATGGATTGCCCCGGCGGTAAAGTTAAATGACCGTGTAAAAGTTCTGGAAGAACACGACAAGAATGATTTTCAGGCGATTCAGGATATTAAAGAGCGTGACGGGCTTATTATGGAGGCGCTGATAAATATGCTCAACAGCCAGATATCTGGGAATAACATTGAGCAATTAAAAAAAACGAGGGACAAGCTTATCTCTTATCTATCGCAGCAACAGTAAGGAGAATGCTTTTGAAAGTGTATGATTTTACTGAGCCAGAATTAGCATATTATTCTGAATTTGCTAATTTCAGTCCGCAGGAAGAGATTTTATTTAATCTTAGAAAGAAAAATGTTTCACTTGAAAAATGCGCTGAAATTATGCACTGTGAAATGACAACGGTTAAGAAAATTAGTCGCAGAGTAAATAAGAAAATCATACAATTAACTAATACTAAACGGATGGAACAGTGGATTGATAGTGTATACTGGCCTAGGATTTTAAAACAATAGAATATACTTTTTATATACTTTATGAAGCCTTTGGCGGTTCTTTATGAGCCTGTTGAGGGCTTATTTTTATACGTAAAATTAAGTCAAGAATAAACAAGGTTTAGTCAAGAATTTAGTCAAGGCCGGAGGGATAACATGGCATTACCGCTTTATGGATATAACCCGTATCAGTTCGGGCAGGTGAACCCGTTGCAGCCGCAAATGGACAGGCTGGCGAATATGCAGGCTCAGTATCAGCAGCCACAACAGCAGAACGTAAACCAGGGGATTCTCTGGGTGCAAGGAGAAGCCGGGGCAAAATCTTACCTTGTGGCGCCCGGAGCGACAGTATTGCTAATGGATAGCGATGATTGCGTATTTTACTTAAAAAGCGCCGACACGTCTGGAATCCCGTCGCTAAGGACGTTTAAATATACTGAAACAACAAACCAGCCCCAAAAAACAGACAATAAGCCTAATGAAAGCAACAAAAATTATGTTGAGCGAAAAGAATTTGAAAGTTTTAAGTCAGATATTCTCAATAGGCTAAATTCCAAGGATAAAGGCGAAGAAACTATCAATACGGACGAACTGGAGTAGTAAATGCTTTTTCTATACTCCATCCGTAATAGTGAATTCTATTATGCAATGTAGTATTTTTTATGCCTAATTCTTTAGACCAGTCTTTAAGTGTTTGCGTTTTTCCGTTGTAGGTGATGTAAACATTTTTTGACATATTCCTTGCTTGTTCATACGGAGTTGACCAGCGGCAATTATCAGGAAAATAACCTTTATTGTTATCGATACGATCTATTGTAAGTCCAGGCGAATATCCATGACTTAAAGCCCATTTGCAAAAGGATTCTGGGTCTTTTTTCCATTCATCGCAAACAGTAATTCCTCTTGCTCCGTATCTGTGATAACGATTATTTGTTTTATCTTCACACCTAAGAATCATATGAGCAAGTATTTGATGGAGGCGGCCTCTATCATCAGGAAGTGTATTATATTTTTTTGCCTGTTCTTTCTGAAAACATCCACAACTTAATGTTCTGCCAGAAAGAAGACTTCCTTTGTAAATTATTTTTTCTTTTCCACATTCACATTTGCATAAAAAGTATTTTCTGTATCCGTTTGAATGTGAAAATGAAATAACAGTAAGGCGACCAAATTTTTTACCTATAATATCAATGGCTTTCATATAAAACCTCCATTTCATCATATATGGATATTATATCACAGGTTTTATATAGAAGAAAGGGGAAAAATATGAATTCAATTTTCAGTGCATTAAACAAAAACAATAACAATTCCGGGAACGTTCTGCAGCATTTCCAACAGTTTAAAAAACAGATGCAGGGAGTAAACCCACAGGAAGAAGTTCAGAAACTTTTACAGTCTGGGAAAATCTCTCAAGCACAGCTTGACAAGGCCCAGCAGATGGCTCAACAGATGCAGGGGCTATTCAAATAGTACATAAATCAATGGCCATGATTTTGTAAATAAATTCAAAGGAGCAAAAGTTATGGATACAAATTATAGCTTAGCTGACATTGCCGCCGCA
>CAMMBV010000002.1 GCA_946494335.1 uncultured Ruminococcus sp.
CCGGGCGGATTCGGGACTTTCACCCTTAAGAAACGTGCGCCGCCAGGCACACTAGCAAAACAACACCGGAACCGATCATTTCATTCATGACCGGTCCCGGTGTTATGCTTTTACTGTTTTAAATTTACTGCAGATTCAATTTCATTGTCATAATGTATTTGGTAATCAAAAAGCCGCCCACTGTAAAAATCAGACCAAGTATGACACCCGCAATCAAATTTATGTTTAGGAGATTGAGTGCCTGATACGCCACTTCCGCTGTCTCTGCTGAAACGCTGTCCGTGGTTTCCACAAACCTGGAACTGCTGAACATCATTATAATGATTGCTATAACCTGCTGTACGGTATAAAGACCGGCATACATTCCCACAGCTCCCAGTACCTTATGACTGTTCAGCATATTGCCGACAGCAACACACAGATACATTTCCAGCACCATCCAAAAAGGCGATATAATCACTGCCGCCAGAATCAGCCACATAGTAGCCGCCATATCCTTGGTCACGAAAGCACGAAAAATATCCGGAATGCCTTTTACAATAAATGACAGATCTCTTCCATTCGCCACCATAATAAGGACAGCAGCCAGAACCAGAACCCAGTTAATTACCTGCCATATCACTCCTGTCAGCATCTTTGCTGTAATAATCTGCTGCTGTGTCACCGGCAGCGTATTGGTCAGATAACCCTGTTCTGTAAACACGCTTTTATAAAAGCGATAGGCGATAAAGACCCAGGTAAATATCACGGAACTGAATATGGCCACTATACTGATCATAATCAAAAGCGCCGAAACTGTTTCCATTGCAGGCAGGGTTTCTTCCCCTCTGTTGATTCCGCTGGCTTCCATAAACAGCCTGGAAAGTATGGAAAACAGTATGACGATTCCATACACTACCATCAGTATTCTTGCGGAAGCTTTCCACTCATACTTAAATAATTTCTTTAACATCTGAACACCTCCCTGAAATATCCGTCTATTGACATTCCCTTATCCACACGGATGGAATCCACATCTGAATAAAGACGAATCCTTCCATTCTGAATAAATATCACCTCATCCAGAACATTTTCAATATCTGCAATCAGGTGTGTTGAAATTAAAATAGTGGCATTCTCATCATAATTGTTAATGATCGTATTTAAAATATAGTCCCTGGCTGCCGGATCTACTCCTGCGATTGGCTCATCCAGACAGTATAATTTCGCTTTTCTGCTCATAACCAGGATCAGCTGCACCTTTTCTTTTGTACCTTTCGACAGGGTTTTAATGCGGGCTTCCGGACGGATATCCAGCTTTTCCAGCATCTTAAGCGCCCTGCTTCTGTCAAAATCAGAATAAAAATCGGCAAAAAAATCCAGCGTCTCTGATATTTTCTGATTCTCATCCAGATAAGTTTTCTCCGGCAGATAAGATACAATACTTTTCGTCTCAACGCCAGGCACGTTTCCATCGATCAGTATTGTTCCTTCATCCGGAACAAGCAGCTGATTGATCAGTTTCAAAAACGTCGTCTTCCCGCTTCCGTTGGGTCCCAGCAATCCTATGATCTTTCCCGGCTCCAGAACAAGATCCACATGATCCAGCGCCTGGAAGCCGCCGTAGGATTTTGAGAGACCTTTGCATTCTAAAATTCCACTCATGCCTTTTCCTCCTCCAAAGTTTTCCGAAGAAGCGTTACAATTTCTTCTCCGCTGAATCCCATTTTTTTCATTCTTTCCATAAATTCTTCAATCTGTTTCCTGGCTAGATCTTTTCTTATCTCCATAATCATAGTCTCATCCTCTGTAATGAATCGTCCGCTGGTTCTCTCTGAGTGCACCAGACCATCCCGTTCCAGCTCCACCATTGCCTTTTGCATCGTATTGGGATTTACTCCCGCCTCCACTGCAAGTTCACGCACCGATGGTATTTTATCTCCCGGTTTGTATTTCCCGGAAACGATTTCCAGCTCTATTCGCTCCACAATCTGAAGATAAATCGATCGTCCCGAATCTAAAATCCATGACATTCTCAGACCTCCTTTTGTATTACTGTATTATTTACTTAATACAATAATACACTCCATTTCCATTTCTGTCAAGAATATTTTAATCTGTTTTAAAATGTTCCATGAAAAAAGACCGGTTCCAATCAGAACCAGCCTTTTTCCATGTATATGCAAATTATTTGTCGCCGTTGAATTCTTTGATGGCATCAACCATAGCAACGATATTCGGGATTGGTGTGTTAGCCTGAATATTATGGATGGTGTTGCAAACGTATCCGCCGTCTTTTGAGAAGATCTCCAGTCTCTTGAGAACTTCTTCACGAACTTCCTCCGGTGTTCCAAAGGGCAGAGTTTTCTGTGTATCAACACCGCCGCCCCAGAATACGATATCTTTTCCGTAAGTATCTTTCAGTTTCTGCGGATCCATTCCTTCTGCAGAACACTGTACCGGGTTAATAGCATCAATACCACTCTCGATCAGGTATGGCAGAATCGGGAAGATACCTCCACAGGAATGTTTCAGTGTTTTCCATGTGGTATTCTTATGAACCCAGTCTGTCATTTTCTTGTAATACGGCATGTAGAACTCTTTGAAAACTTCCGGATCCATGAAGGGGCCTCTCTGTGTACCGAAGTCTGTACCGCACAGGAACAGAATATCGATATCTGAGCCAAATGTATCCCAGTATTTCTTAAAGTTTTCAATTGCAATATCAGTACCTTTGTCAAATACTTCATGTACATAATCCGGATACAGCAGGGGAGCCATGTACCATTCGGAAATGTCACGGATACCTTTCGGATTTTTCAGGTTCGGACCAGGAATATTATTGGCATCGCCAAGTCCTGCATAGCAGGGATCAACCTGAATAGCACGACCGTTTCCTTTTACTTCCGCCATAACTTTTTTGTGGAATTCGATCTGCGCATCAGATACCGGCATGTAATCTGCTGTGTTGTCAGCAGGATCAGCTTCATCCTCATCAAATTCCGGTGTACGTGTCAGGTTGTCGAAATAGAATCCGTTTGCCGGCATATGTCCGCTGGGAGCTACACTGTCGTCTCCTTCGGGATATACATAGTATCCGCCGTTGCCGTCTTCTTTAATTGTACAGTTTCCGGGAATCAGAACAGGCTGTCCGCGGTATACCCATTCTTTCCAGTCTTTGTTGATGTGTCCGTATGTATCACCGTAGTTGTACAGACGCTGTACATCACATCCCATGCAGTCAGCCAGATCCGGCTCTACAAATGCTGTCATGGTAGACATATCGTTGATCTTCGGCAGCCGTTTTTCCAGTCCATAGTAGTCTCTCAGCTCACTTAAAACAGTAGCGTTAACCATGGAGCAGCTCATTCCTCCGAAATCCACTGCTACTTTGTCCGGCTCCTTATGAGCGAACGTTGTCTGAATTCTTTCTTTTGACGTCATAATTTCCTCTCCTTTACATGAAAAATTTGATATGAAAATCAAGCTCCTTATGCCGCGTGCTCGTGTACGCATCCTTGATGATGTTATAATAACACATAATATCTGGTTTTACAACGACTTTTCAGTAAAATTATTCAACATATTTTTCACTGCTTTTTTAGCTATTTTTTACAGTTTTAAGAACACTCACCAATTTAGGCAATTGTCCCACTTCCCCGGCAAATCCCTGGGCATCCTCATACTCTTCCCGGGAACCAAAGCCGTAAAGACAGGCGATAAACGGTATCCCGTTTTTCTTCGCTGCCAGATAATCCGACTTCCTGTCGCCTGCGGCCAGATAATTTCCCGGATGCTCCCTCATAATATGAGGGATAATCTCCTCTTTGGGGATAAAATTATAGGACTCACAGCAGTAGAAATCATCAAAAAAACGATCCAGTCCAAAACAGCGGCGGTGTACATCACGATATTTTTCTTTACAGTTGCTTAAAAATATCAGATGATTTCCATCTTCTTTCAATTTTTTCAGAGTCTCCTCCGCACCCGGATAGAGAACAGCCTCCCCATTTTCTACCTGAGCCGCCATGGAAGCTCCAACCATGCTGCTGGCCTTTTCTTTGTACTCTTCCTCCAGATCAGGCATGAAAGTGTTCCACATTTCCCTGCTGTTAAAGCCAAGCCAGCGGGAAATCTGACTGTCGTCAAACTCCCGCCTTTTGGCTCTGCCTTCCTTTACCAGCCATCCATAGGCTTCCAGAAAGGCTTTTTTGTATATCTTCATAGTGTCATGTATCGTCCCGTCATAATCCAATATGATAAAATCTTTCATATTTAGATCTGCCTCATCAGATTAACCATTTCAATGGCTGAAAGTGCGCAGTCATATCCTTTGTTGCCTGCCTTGGTTCCTGCCCGTTCAATGGCCTGTTCTATATTCTCCGTAGTTACCACACCGAAAAGGACCGGTATGCCTGACTTCAGACTTACCTGCGCGATTCCCTTTGAGACCTCGTTGCATACATAATCATAATGACTTGTTGAGCCTCTGATTACCGCTCCCACACAGATTACAGCGTCATATTTTCCTGACTGAGCCATTTTTTCAGCCATCAGGGGAATCTCAAAGGCTCCCGGCACCCAGGCTGCCGTGATATCTTCTTCATTTACTCCGTGCCGCACCAGTCCGTCCACCGCTCCTGACAGAAGCTTGCTGACAATAAACTCATTGAACCGTGCAGCCACGATTCCGATCTTCATATCCTGACCGATTACTTTTCCTTCCATTACATGAATTCCCATTGCATTTTCCTCCCATTCTAAAATGTAATTTTATTAAAAATGTGTCCCATTTTTTCCTGTTTCGTTTTCAGATAAAATTTATCATATTTCTGCGGCTCTATCTCTATGGGCACCCGCTCTTTGATTTCAATGCCAAATCCTTTCAGGCCGTAAACCTTACTGGGATTATTTGTCAAAAGCCGCAATGATTTTACTCCCATATCCCGAAGAATCTGCGCGCCTACCCAATATTCTCTTAAGTCCGGTGCAAATCCCAGATCCAGATTGGCCTGCACCGTATCTCTCCCATGTTCCTGCAGCTCATAAGCTTTCAGCTTATTGATCAGCCCGATTCCCCGGCCTTCCTGCCTCATATACAGCAGAATCCCCCGGCCTTCCGCCTGAATCTGTTTCATCGCGGCTTCCAGCTGCTGCCCGCAGTCACAGCGTGCAGAACCAAATACATCACCGGTCAGGCATTCAGAATGAACCCGGCAGAGGACCTCTTCTCCGTCTCCGATTTCTCCCTTCACCAATGCCACATGATGCTCTCCTGTAATATCATTAACGTAACCGTATATCTGAAAATCACCGTACTTGGTAGGAAGCTTCGCACATGCCTCCTGAATGACATGATTTTCATGAAGACGGCAGTAATCCTGGAGATCTTTGATGGTAATAAATATCAGTCCGAACTTTTCCGCCATTTCCCACAGCTGGGGAGTACGCATCATCGTTCCGTCCTCAGCCATCACCTCACAGCACAGTCCGCACTCTTTCAATCCGGACAGTCTCATCAGATCCACAGTCGCTTCCGTATGGCCTGCACGCTTCAGCACACCGCCCTTTTTAGCCACCAGCGGAAACATATGCCCCGGCCTTCTGAAATCCTGCGGCTTTGCGTCCTCTTCCACACATTTCATGGCGGTGACAGAACGTTCAGCTGCTGATATACCAGTGGTGGTATCCACATGATCGATGGAAACCGTAAAGGCCGTACAATGATTGTCCGTATTGTCTTCCACCATCTGCGGCAGACCCAGCTTTTCGGACAGCTGTCTGCTCATCGGCATACAGATCAGACCTTTGGCATACGTTGCCATAAAATTCACATTTGCCTGTGTGGCAAACTCAGCGGCACAAATCAGGTCTCCTTCATTTTCCCGGTGCGGATCGTCTGTCACCAGTATCACTTTTCCTTCTTTCAGCGCCTCCAGCGCTTCCTCAATTTTGTTGTATTTCATTTTCCGCCTCCTTAAAATCCATGCTGTTTCAGGAAATCAAGCGTCAGACCCTGACTCTTTTCTTCTTCCTGTTCGTTTCTTATCAGTTTGTCCACATATTTCCCCACAATATCATTTTCCAGATTCACCACATCGCCCGCTTTCTTTTTCAGCAGCGTTGTCTCTTCCCCTGTGTGGGGAATGATGGAAACCTGAAATGCTCCTGCTGCTTCCTTTGCAACGGTAAGACTGATGCCGTCAATGGCTATGGACCCTTTCTCCACAATCAGCCTCATAATATCCTCCGGTGCATCCACGGTAACCCACACGGCGTTTCCTTCCTGATTCATTTTGCAAATCACACCGGTTCCGTCAATATGGCCGCTGACCATATGACCGCCAAACCGGCCGTCTGCCGCCATTGCACGTTCCAGATTTACCATATCGCCTAATTTCAGGCTTCCCAGATTGGATCGCCGCATGGTTTCCGCCATGACATCAGCCGTAAAGCTTTTCCCCTGGATTCTGGTCACCGTCAGACATACCCCATTGACAGCGATGCTGTCTCCCAGCCTTGTTCCTTCCAAAACCTTCTCGCCGGTGATCTCAATCTGTCCCCAGGCGTCTCCGGATACTACCTGCTTTACTTTTCCCAGTTCTTCTATAATTCCGGTAAACAAAACATTCATCCTCTCTCACTGCTTAACGTCATATGCAAGAAGTACATCATCACCAAATACAGTAACCTGCGGAGCAGTAAGCTGCATGCCCTGCCCGGGTTCTTCGGCTCCCCTGCCTGCAACCGGCCCTTTGGCCTGCTCTCCTCCTAAAATTTTGCCTCCCACATAGACATAACATTTTTTTACCATTGCCGTCTGTATCATGCTGCTGTTTAAGGTCGCTCCGCCTTCCACCAAAACGCTGTCAATTTCTCTTTTCCCCAGTTCTTTTAACAGTTCATCAAGAGAAACACGTCCGTTTTCATCCGGACAGCACAGAACTTCTGCCCCCATTTTCTCCAGTTCTTTTTTCCTGTATTCATCCTCCCGACCGCAGGCAATAATCAAAGGATAATCTCTGGCGCTCCTGCACAGACGGCTGTCCAGCGGAATCTTTAAACTGCTGTCACAGACAATCCTGACCGGTGAGCGAAGACTTTCCAGCCGACAGTTGAGCATGGGATCGTCAGCAAGAACAGTATCGATTCCCACCATAATCCCCCGGTAACAATGACGAAGCCAGTGCACATGATTTCTGGCCTCCTGTCCCGTAATCCACTGAGATTTCCCTGTCCATGCCGCAATTTTTCCATCAGCAGTCATCGCATACTTCAAAGCCACATAGGGATATCCTTTTGTAATGTAATGGAAGAATATGGGGTTTAGCGCATCGCACTCTTCCCGCAGAAAATCCTCTGTCACTTCAATACCTGATTCTCGCAGTATTTCAGCGCCTTTTCCCGCCACCTTCGGATTGGGATCCCTGGAACCAATCACCACTTTTCGGATACCGGCTTCCATAATCGCCTCTGTACACGGCGGCGTCTTTCCATAATGGCAGCAGGGTTCCAGTGTCACATACATGACGGCTCCCGCCGGAGATTCCTGACAAGCAGCCAGGGCATTGCGCTCTGCATGAAGCTGGCCGCATCTTTCATGATACCCTTCCCCGATGATTTTTCCTTCCTTCACAATCACTGCTCCCACCATGGGATTGGGGCTGGTAAAACCTCTTGCTTTCTCCGCCAGCCTGATTGCCCTTCGCATATACTCTTCGGCCTTCAATACCATCACCCTCCCGAAACTTTAATTTGCAGCACAAAAAGTCCTGTACAAACACATCGTTCATACAGGACTGATTCTCACGCACTCATAATGAGATGACCCGGCCATCCCACTTTTTGAATAATATGCTTTCTTCTTCCATCCAGACTATACTGTCGGCCCCGGAATCTCACCGGATCCTGCCTTGCGGCTCGCGGGCTTGTCCTGTCTTTTGCAGGTTTACCGCCGGTGGGGACTTTCACCCCGCCCTGAAGAACATCTTTTTTTATTTCATTCAGAATAGCACATTATTCACAGTTTTTCAAGGGGTGTTTTGGATGTTTTCAACAATTTTGTAACAGTTCAGCCAACAGCAAAAGAATCAGGAAGAATGCGCAGGTTTACCTGCGGCATTCTGGATGATTCCTTTGATATGGGCGGAACGCCCATTAAGTCCCGGACAAAAGCTGCATGAGCAGCGTCCGACGGCAGAGCCGACGGGTCTGGGGCCTGCTGGCTGAAATAAGCGGCTATTCAGTCGTCAGGCTGAATAGTTATCCAATTTTTTTTCATTTTTATGTTGTTTCTCTCTGGAAGTTTCGCATAAGTCCGCATAAAATCTATCCTTTTTTCGGTACAGCACTGCATGAAAACTCAAAAGCGAATGTTTTACGCCATCATAACCATGCATTCTTTCTCGCAAAATGCAATTCCATATTTGATCAGCTTTTTCGTGCCGCGGCGTTTTAGCCCTTCCGCATACCTCTTTTCTTCAATCTGATTTAAAGCTTTTTCACAGGCAGCCTCCAGGTTCCCGTCATCTGCATACTTCAGCTCGATCACAATCCCAACTCGATCCGGTGTCTGGATGGAGATGTCACTGTACCCCTCCCCGGTCTCCGCGTTGGATTTGACCAGCCAGCTCCCCTGGCTTCTCAGCAATCCAAGCAGCATACCATGGTAGAAGTTTTCTTTCATATTTGACCGGACTGCCGTATCCCGCACACTGATGGAATCCCACAGATAATCATGGAGCATCTCCTGAATCTTTTCCACCTCTCCATCTGGAAAGGCCTCACAGAAACGGTTGATTCTTTCGGAATCTGCCAGAGTAGTTTCCTCAAACCAGTCTTTTACCAGCTCAATGAACAGCTCCCGTACCTCCTGGTTTGGAAGGGCCAGTTTCATCTGCCTTCCCGGCAGACGTCCACGCTGCGTCAGGTATCCGGTGGAATAAAGGACACTCCAGATATTGTCGATGGAATCCTCCACATCCCGGTAGGTCAACTCCTGACGAATGGTTTTGGTGATCGTCTCGCCGTTTATCAGCTGCTCAACTTCATTTCGCGTGGTCTGGTTTTCCTTTTTTAACAGGCGGCGAATAAGATCATTTCCGCTGGTGTTGGCCCAGTAATTCTCCGGTTCCGCTTCTGGATCCGCCAGCAGCTCATCACAATAATTGATCACATCCCAGGGACTGTACACCTCTGCATTTCCAAACCGGTACCCATCATACCAATCCCGGATGCTCTCCTTATAAGCAGACAAACCATAAAAGGCAAGCAGCTCATCCACATCCTCGTCTGTAAAGCCAAAAAACTCATCATACCGGACATCCGAAATCGTGTGCACTTTCAGGTTGTTAAGGCCTGTGAAAATGCTTTCTTTTGAAATCCTCAGGCATCCGGTGAGAACGGCAAAATAAAGACTGTCATTCGTCTTCAGCGCATTCCCAAGAAAGTTACGGATAAGGTTTACCATCTCGTCATAATAACCGGCTTGGAATGCTTTATCCAGGGGAACGTCGTACTCATCAATCAGCAGGATGACTTTCTGCCCATAATGCTTGTGCAAGAGCTGGGAGAGGGTTTTCAGACTTGCCGCTGCTACCTTCTCTGTCATCGAATAGATCCCTCCTTGTGAGGAACCTACCTCTGTCAACTGCGCATAGGCTTCTTTTTCATCATGCGTCAGTCTGTCACTGCTATTTAAAAAAAGAAATCTTCCTGCCTCATTTCCGATAACCGTCTGCAATGCGACAACCGCTGTTTCATAGTTTAATCCATCCACACTTTTCAGACTGATAGAAATCACCGGGAACTTCCCCATGTATGTTTCACACAGTTCTTTTTCCTCCATAATCTTTAAACCATCAAACAAGGCCGGGGTGCTACCAATTTCAAAAAAGCATTTCAACATGCTCATGTTCAGAGACTTTCCGAAACGTCTTGGGCGAGTAAACAGATTTACCTCCCCCCAGTTTTGTAAAAGTTCTTTAATAAACATAGTCTTATCTGCATAATAGAAATCATTTGTCCTGAGCTTTTCGAATCCATCAATGCCGATGGGAAGTTTCATTCTCATCTTCTCCATACTCCTTCCCGATAATTGCCTTATATTGTTTTACGCCATCATAACCATGCATTCTTTCTCGCAAAATGCAATTCCATATTTGATCAGCTTTTTCGTACCGCGGCGTTTTAACCCTTCCGCGTACTTCTTTTCCTCGATCTGGTTTAATGCTTTTGGGCAGGCAGCCTCCAGATTCCCGTCATCTGCATACTTCAGCTCGATCACAATCCCAATCCGCTCCGGTGTCTGGATAGATATGTCACTATATCCCTCCCCGGTCTCCGCGTTGGACTTGACCAGCCAGTTTCCCTGGCTTCTCAGCAATCCAAGCATCATACCATGGTAGAAGTTTTCTTTCATATTTGACCGGACTGCCGTATCCCGCACACTGATGGAATCCCACAGGTAATCACCCAGCATCTCCTGGAGGGTTTCCACGTCCCCAGCCGGAAAGGCTGCGCAGAAGCGGTTAATTCTCACAGAGTCCGCACGGGCTGTTTCCCGGAACCATTCCTTCACCAGGCCGGAAAACAGTCTGCAGATTTCGCCATTGGGGATCCAAAGGCGGAACACGCCGGGCTGCTTCCGATCTCAAAAAAGCATTTCAGCATACTCATGTTCAGAGACTTTCCGAAACGTCTGGGGCGCGTAAACAAATTTACTTTACCCCAATTTTGCAGAAGTTCCGCAATAAACAGAGTTTTATCCACATAATAAAAATTCTCGCTTGAGAATTCTTCAAAATTTTCAATTCCTACTGGAAGTTTTTTTCTCACCTTCCCTACACTCCTTCCGGCACTAATAGCACTATATGTGCCAATAAACAGTGAATCATTGCTATGTTTTCACTTTACTATAAAGCCGCAATGCAGTCAAGCTGATCCAATGGCACACCACGACAAACGCATGAGTTGTGTTTCTTCAATATAGACTCTTATTCTCTCTTAGGGTATAATAGAATTAATACCCTGAAGGAGAATTATATGAATTATAGAAATAACGTTGATAAAGCATTAATCATAGACCTGTTAAATAATAATGATTCTGTGACTGTAATCGCAGATGGTAAAGTTATTTCAAAAGAAGAAATACAAAACAACCCCTCTATATATGCTACAGCAAAAGTTCATTTGAGCCAGCAAGCCATTTCCACCGAGGTTAAAGTCGTAGTCTCAGGTCATTGTGCCGAATTCATGTCAGAAAACAGGGAACAAAAGCTAATAGGTCAGGTCAATTTTAGCCAGTCTGGGAAAATCAGAATCAGGAAATCTGTTCCTAAGCACACAAGATGTATTTTACGCGCAAGAGGACGCAAATCAAGTATAGCCATTGGTGGACCTACAAAACCACCAAAGCCGCAAAAATACCAATATTCTTTTACGGGAATTAGAAATCTTGCGCTGAAAAACTTAAAATTTGTAGATAAAAAGGGGTGACTTGTATCAGGGATTTATTAAGTATTCTTCCAAATATCATTTTGTATTTAGCTTCCGGATACGCTTTTGTACAGACTTTCCGTTTTGTTGCTCTCAAAGAACGGAAACAGGAAATTAACCATTTATTAACTTCTTCGCTTGTAATCGGCTATGTCATCGTGAATATAATGAATCTAATTCCATTTACAATATCATATCAAGCCGATTGCGTCGGTATTATAATTACGAGTGTTATTGCCAGTTTTTTATTTAGCAAATTTTATATGAGCGACCTACTGTACCGCATCTTAAAACGCCTGCACATTTATACTACTACCAAAGATCATTTTTGGATGAATTTTGTTGATTTCGATTACCCTTCCTATGTTAAAATTCAGATGAAGGATAATACAATATATAGTGGATATTACTATTTCATGGAGGGGTATGACAGGCAGCCACTCATCTCGCTTGCCGCATACAGGCAAGTAAATCCAAATGGCGATATAGAAAATCATCAAACCGACGAAACCAGTGTAATCCTATTAGACACAAAAGATGCTAAATCGGTTCAATTTGTATACTACGACAGAAGCAGAAAGTGTGTAGATATAAAAGACTTAATATCGAATCACAACGAATACGGAAGTCCTACATACTCAGAATTTCACACAGAAAACGACAGATAAATGGATAAAGTAAAAGGTGTAGGTTCCAGGGTTTCCGATGAACAGGAAGGAGAGTGATTTTATGTCGCTTCCAAAAGAAAAAATCTATACTACTGAAAATATTTACACTCTCCCGGAGGGAGAACGCGCAGAACTTATTGACGGCCAGATTTATTATATGGCTCCTCCAGGCCGCAAACATCAGGAACTGGTAAATAATTTGTCTTATGTGATTAATGATTATATTCGCAAAAATAACGGCGGCTGCAAAATTTATCCGGCTCCTTTCGCAGTCTTTTTAAACGCTGACGGCAAAAACTATGTGGAACCAGATATCAGTGTAATCTGTGATAAGGATAAGTTGGATGACTTTGGCTGCAATGGCGCGCCTGACTGGATCATTGAAATCGTTTCTCCCAGCAGTATTTCTATGGATTACAACACAAAACTTTTTAAATACCGTACCGCCAAAGTTCGGGAATATTGGATCGTAGACTATACAAAGGATATGATTACTGTTTACAACTTTGAAACGGAACAAATGAACCGATACGAATTTTCTGACTCTGTTCCATCCGGTATTTATCCTGATCTGCTGATTGATTTTTCGCAGCTGAATATTTAATCCGTATTAAAACCAGTCTATATCTCCTCATTTATACCCCAATTTAATGGTTAATTCAATTAAAAAGACACTGCCGCTTATTCCCCATAAGTGACAGTGTCCCGCTCTCATATCAAGACTTATTTGTCATATAATTCACCCCTCCCTGAAGAACATCTTTTTCCATTTCAACTCTCTGCATTCAGAGTGCAACTTCGGATTCTCATTTTTGTATTGTTTTACGCCATCATAACCATGCATTCTTTCTCGCAAAATGCAATTCCATATTTGATCAGCTTTTTCGTGCCGCGGCGTTTTAGCCCTTCCGCATACCTCTTTTCTTCAATCTGATTTAAAGCTTTTTCACAGGCAGCCTCCAGGTTCCCGTCATCTGCATACTTCAGCTCGATCACAATCCCAACTCGATCCGGTGTCTGGATGGAGATGTCACTGTACCCCTCCCCGGTCTCCGCGTTGGATTTGACCAGCCAGCTCCCCTGGCTTCTCAACAATCCAAGCAGCATACCATGGTAGAAGTTTTCTTTCATGTTTTTTCGGATTGCCGTATCCCGCACGCTGATGGAATCCCACAAATAGTCGCCCAGCATTTCCTGAATCACCGTCACATCCCCAGCCGGAAATGCCGCACAGAAACGATTGATCCTGGTAGAATCCAAACGGGTTACTTCCCTAAACCATTCCTGCACCAATTCAGAAAACAGCTTGCGGATTTCACCATTGGGAATCCACAGCCTGAACCAATCTGCATCCGCCTGCTCCACATGCATCCCCGTCAGATACCCAGTGGAATAAAGAACGCTCCATACATTTTCAACACGGTCGTCTATCTCCCGGTAGGTTAGCTCTTGCTTGATATTTTTCGTTATTTTTTCACCGTTCAACAGCTCTTCCACCTCATCTTTGGTGGTCTGATCCGCCTTTTTCAGCATCCTGAGGATGAGGCCATTCCCGCTGGTGTTGGCCCAGTAGTTCTTCGGTACAGCATTTGGATCCGCCAGAAGCTCATCACAGTAATTGATTACATCCCAGGGACAATACACCTTTGCAGCCCCAAACTGATACCCATCGTACCAATCCCGGATGATCTCCTTATAGGCGGACAAACCATAGAATGCTAGCAGCTCATCCACCTCTTCGTCTGTAAAGCCAAAAAACTCATCATACCGGACATCCGAAATCGTGTGTACCTTCAGGTTGTTAAGACCTGTGAAAATGCTTTCCTTGGAAATCCGCAGGCACCCGGTGAGGACAGCAAAGTAAAGGCTGTCATTTGTCTTCAGTGCATTCCCAAGGAAGTTGCGGATAAGGCTTACCATCTCATCATAATAACCGCCCTGAAACGCTTTATCCAGGGGAACATCGTATTCATCAATCAGCAGGATAACTTTCTGCCCATAATGCTTGTGCAAAAGCTGGGAGAGGGTTTTCAGACTTGCTGCTGCCACTTCTTCGGTCATGGCATAAAGCCCTCCATTACCCGATCCAATCTTTATCAGTTGTCCATAAGAACTCTTTTCTTCCTCAGACAACGTTCTACTGTCTTTCAGGAAGCCGAACTTCATTGCCTCATTTCCAATTACAGTCTGCAGTGCAGCAACTGCCGCTTCATACCTTAATCCATCCACACTTTTCAGACTCATAGAAATCACTGGGAATTTCCCCATGTATTTTTCACATAGTTCTTTTTCCTCCATAATCTTTAAACCATCAAACAAGGCCGGGGTGCTCCCAATTTCAAAAAAGCATTTCAACATGCTCATGTTCAGAGACTTTCCGAAACGTCTTGGGCGAGTAAACAGATTTACCTCCCCCCAGTTTTGTAAAAGTTCTTTAATAAACATAGTCTTATCTGCATAATAGAAATCATTTGTCCTGAGCTTTTCGAATCCATCAATGCCGATGGGAAGTTTCATTCTCATCTTCTCCATACTCCTTCCCGATAATTGCCTTATATTGTTTTACGCCATCATAACCATGCATTCTTTCTCGCAAAATGCAATTCCATATTTGATCAGCTTTTTCGTACCGCGGCGTTTTAACCCTTCCGCGTACTTCTTTTCCTCGATCTGGTTTAATGCTTTTGGGCAGGCAGCCTCCAGATTCCCGTCATCTGCATACTTCAGCTCGATCACAATCCCAATCCGCTCCGGTGTCTGGATAGATATGTCACTATATCCCTCCCCGGTCTCCGCGTTGGACTTGACCAGCCAGTTTCCCTGGCTTCTCAGCAATCCAAGCATCATACCATGGTAGAAGTTTTCTTTCATATTTGACCGGACTGCCGTATCCCGCACACTGATGGAATCCCACAGGTAATCATGGAACATCTCCTGAATCTTTTCCACTTCTCCATCTGGAAAGGCCCCGCAGAAACAATTAATTCTTTCGGAATCTGCCAGAGTAGTTTCCTCAAACCAGTCTTTTACCAGCTCGATGAACAGCTCCCTTACCTCCCGGTTTGGAAGGGTCAGTTTCATCCGCTTTCCCGGCAGACGTCCACGTTCAGTCAGGTATCCGGTGGAATAAAGAACACTCCAGATATTGTCAACGGAATCTTCAACGTCCCTGTAAGTCAGTTCCTGACGAATAGTTTTTGTGATCGTTTCTCCATTTATCAGCTGCTCAACTTCATTTCGCGTGGTCTGATTTGCCCTTTTTAAAAGGCGGCGAATAAGATCATTTCCGCTGGTGTTGGCCCAGTAATTCTCCGGTTCTGCATTCTTATCCCGCAATAGAATCTGAACATATTTTATGACATCCCACGGGCAGTAAATCGAAGCATTTCCGAATTTATATCCGTTATACCACCCACGGATGGTATCGTGAAACTCCCCAAGGCCATAGTAACGCAGAAGCTCCATTACTTCGCCTTCTGTAAAACCAAAGCTGTCACAAAAATAGGGATCCGATATGGTCATTACATTTAAATTGTTCAGGCCTGTGAAAATGCTTTCCTTGGAAATCTGCAGGCATCCCGTGAGAACCGCAAAATAAAGGCTGTCATTTGTTTTTAAAACATTCCCAAGCAGATTCCGAAGCAGGCTTACCATCTCGCCATAATATCCGGATTGAAACGCCTTATCCAGCGGAACGTCGTACTCATCGATCAGCAAGATGACTTTATGCCCATAATGCTTGTGTAAGAGCTGGGAGAGGGTTTTCAGACTTGCGGCTACTACATCTTCTGTCATGGCATAAAGCCCTCCATTGCCCAATCCAATCTTTATCAGTTGTCCATAAGAACTCTTTTCTTCTTCCGACAATGCTCTACTGTCTTTCAAAAAGCCGAACTTCATTGCCTCATTTCCAATTACAGTCCGCAGTGCAGCAACCGCCGCTTCATACCTTAATCCGTCCACACTTTTCAGACTGATAGAAATCACTGGGAATTTCCCCATGTATTCTTCACATAGTTCTTTTTCCTCCATAATCTTTAAACCATCAAACAAGGCCGGGGCGCTCCCAATTTCAAAAAAGCATTTCAACATGCTCATGTTCAGAGACTTTCCAAAACGTCTTGGGCGAGTAAACAAATTCACTTTACCCCAATTTTGCAGAAGTTCCGCAATAAATAGAGTTTTATCCACATAATAAAAATTCTCACTTGAGAATTCTTCAAAGTTTTCAATTCCAACTGAGAGTTTTTTTCTCACCTTCCCTACACTTCTTCCGGCACTAATAGCACTATGTGTACCAATAAACAGTGAATCATTGTTATGTTTTCACTTTACTATAAAGCCGCAAGGCAGTCAAGCTGATCCAATGGCACATATAAATAAGGCAAGGTGTTTAACAACCCTGCCCTTTTCTTTACCAACATTTACTGCATGCATCATATCCGCTTGCCTGAGCCGCAGATACTGTAGTCTGTCGTGCTTTATTAGGATTCATGCGCCCGCAATCCGGAATGCTATGATACTTACTGCCCGTAGCAGAAAGCCATGCCGTTGCGCTATTAGTGGAATCATCCTCATCATTTGTGGTATCACTATATGATTCAGTATTGTTTGTATTATTAGAAGCTGTTACCGCACTTTGTGCTTGTGCTTTTAATGTGTTTATCTGTGAATTTAGTTCTTCTACTTGCGACTGTAAATCGGTAACTTGAGCATTCAGCTCATCAATCGTTTCCTGGCATTTAGCGTGCTCTTCCGATATCTTTTCGTACTTAGCAGCAACGTCTTGCTGCCCTTCTATGGTCGCGTTAAGCGTCGTTATTTGAGCTTTTGCATCTTGTATGTAATTCTGGTATTCCGTATCAAGTTCGTCATACGTGGCGCTTAATGCTGTGATCTGTTCGTTAAGATCCTGTGCTTCGTTTTGGTACTTGTATACATCTTGAGAATAATAAATGCTGGTTCCCAGCAGAACAACCGCGATAATTGCCAGGATATAATAGCCTTTACTTATTCTTTTGAATTTGTCGCGAATCTTATCGCGTGTTTCTTTAAAATCGTACATTTCAACCCTCTCTTTACCACAGAACTGAACATGTTGAGTATCCCGATTATTCACACTACCCTATTAAAATCCGTGAATCTGGTGAAATACCTATTTCTACTGTTAATGACATTGTATTTGATGAATAAATTCTATTTATTAACTTTTTATAAATTATACCATAAAGGAGTATTTTTATCAAATGATCGTATTTTTCGTACTTAAAAAGGCTTAAATATTAAATTAAAACGTTTCACTAAAATGTTTTGGAAACTCCTGCTCCCGGTTCTGTTGTTCCGTAAAACCGCCCATGCTATAGTGACACCATCAAGCAAATACTTTTTTCAAAACAAATAACAAGGAGGAATCACAATGTACGGACAGGAGTTTGAATTTTTTGATCTTTTAGACATTTTCAAAAACAGGCAGGAAGTTGAGGGTGGAACAGGCGAGTGTGTAGCTGTTTACGATTACACAGATTTTAACATGCGTTGGATCGAACCGCCCATCCCAATCTACTATGTCTCCACACTGGATGAGAATGGCAATTCTAACGTGGCTCCCATTTCTCTGGGAACCTGCTGCTGGGGAGAGCACCCCTGGGGAAGACATTACTACACTCTTGGTGTACAGCATACCCGCAACACCAACCGCAATCTGAAACTGAATAAGGAATGTGTTATCAGCTATGCGAATGCAAGACAATTAAGGGAGAGCACCATTGCCTGCTGTCCGCTTCCATACGGTATCAGTGAAATGGATGTGGCTAAATTTACCCCGCTTCCATCAAAAAAAGTGAAACCAGCCGGCATCAAAGAGTGTATCTCTAATATGGAAGCACGTGTTATCGATGAGGTGGAAGTTTCCAATACAACAATCTTCGTTGTCGAGATCATTGGTATGAGTGTTGACAAAGAAGCACTTGATCGTGACAGACATAGTAAATACCAGTTGGGTATCGGCGGAACAGACCTGGTATTTGAGATGTCTCTGACCGGAAACCCGCCGCGTATGAACTACGGTCTGATTGATCAGAGCAAAATTCTGCCTTGCCCAAGTACAATCGGTGACGAAAAAGAATGGAAAGGATCCTTTGAATCCTGGATGGCTTCCGAGCTTCACAGAGGCCGTATTACAAAGAAAGAATACAAGAAGCTCCTGCTGCTCAACAAGAGTTGGATCCGCAATTCTGATCCTGTTGCAAACGGAGAAGTGAAGAAGGAATTGACGGAACTGCTTAAAGAAATGATCTGGCGTCCCATCAAAGATAATGACTATGTACGTAAAAACGATGTACAGGCCAGAAAAGAACACAACTATGTGCGCAGCTCTGTTGGCTACTATGACTTCACACATGAACTTATGGAAGTTACCGGAAAAGATGCCGCTAAATTCCTTGACCGTATGCTGGTTGGGGGCGTCAGCAAAATCAAGCCAACCCAAGCTAAATACATGACTATGCTGAACAAGGACGGCGTCATCATCGACGATGTTATCGTATTCCGTCCGGAGGAAGACACGTACTGGGTATCTACGCTGAAAATTGACAAGATGTTTATCTGGTTTGACATGAACAAAAAGGATGAGGATGTAACCTACAAAGAAATCACCAGCGAAAAAACTATGTACTCCGTACAGGGTCCGAACTCCCGCAAGGTGCTGAATGCGATGCTCGAAAAGGATATTACGGATCAGAAATTCTATACAATCTGTGACAATGCAATCGATGGTCATCCAGTTAAAATTGCCCGCTGCGGTTATACCGGTGAACTTGGATACGAAATCTACTGTGATCCGGATGATGAACTGCTGGTAGAGATGAAACTTGAGGAATGCGGAAAAGAATACAATATTCAGCGCATCACTACGGATGTCATCACAACCAGCCTCCCCAAGGAAAAAGGCTATGTTCTGATGAGTGATCTGGAGAGACTGAATCCGCTTGAAGCAGGATTTGACTGGACAATCGATTGGAGCAAGGACTTCATCGGAAAAGATGTACTTGAGAAAATCAAGGCGGAAGGCGGACCTGGAAGAACCATGATGGGCTTCATGATTGATGATCCAAAGGCGGCTCTCCAGTTTGAAGCCAAGGTGTTGAAAGATGGGAAGAAGATCGGCCGCATTACCTGCTATACATATGGATACACAGTGGAGAAAGTCATTGGCTACTGCCTGATCGATGTTGATGCAGCAAAACCAGGTGACACTGTCAACATCCACGGCTATCAGGCGACTCTGACTGATCGTGTATTCTATGATCCTGAGAATACAAAAATCAGAGGATAGATACTACCCTCGGTTATAAGGTATCGTTGCACAATAGCATGCAGATAAAATAGTGCTGCTGCATCAATGATTAAAAAATCATAGATGCGGCAGCATCTCAGACTGTAGACAAAATCCAAGTCCCATGTCTTAGATTTTTATAGAAAAGAGTTATAAAGTTCCCTGTTTGGGGGATTTTATAACTCTTTTCTGGCATAATGGAGACCTCAAAGAAAGGCAGAATGTTTCTATGATGACACAGAATGCAGACAAGAAAAGATAACAGATTCAAATGTTCTGTATGGATGACATGGTCACCCAGGATCACCTGCTGCGGCTCATTGATAAAGCCATTTTAAAAGTATGAGGCAGACCGTAAAGGACATCGAAGTAAATGTTGCTTACCGCTGGTTCCTTGGTCTTCTGTTTTTTAGGCACAGACCCTTTTGAGCAGATATTTTCCCATATCCTCCAGGAATGCTATAAATTTAAACTGATAGACCCAAGTGAAGTTTTTGTGGACGCTACCCATGTAAAAGCCAAGACAAACAATAAAAAGGTACAGAGACTCATTGCCAGGAAGGAAGCCCTGTTTTTTGAAGAACTGCTGAAGAAGGAAATCAATGAAGAACGATTAAGAATGAATGGATTCTTGGTTACAGCGTACATCCAGGGAATCTTCATGACAACAGAGCCTCTAGGGCCCTGTATGACAAGATAAAAGGAAGTGGAATAACAAGCGTCCCAAAAGCCCGCGCTGCATGGGGAATGCCCTCTTCTTAAAGATATCATCCGGATCCATGAATCATCACTAATCCTTTTCTGGTATCTTAGCACACTCTGTGAAAAAACAAAGTGTGTAAGTTTTGAATTCTGTCTTCATTCCTTACACACTTTATTTTACACCCTCTATTTAGAATGTTTGTTTATAGCGGAGCTCTGAATAATGTTTTCAGGACAGCCCCCTATTATATAATATGTCACCACTGTGTTAAACTGCGTATTCCTGCCATACGGATAATTTCTGTCACCGGCTCCCACCGGTTCAGCGTATATATGTGAAGTCCATCAATGCCAACATTCATGTAATCGTAAATCTGCTTCACTGTATATTCCATGCCGGCCTTCTGGAATCCTTCCGGATCATTATAATATTTGCTGATAATACGAGCCAGCTCTTTTGGAATGGAGCAGCCGTTCATGGACAGTGCCATACGGATAGTTGCATCTTTATTCAGTACCGGCATAATTCCCACGTCAACAGGCAGCGTCACGCCCGCTTTTCCCAATCTTTCTCTCCACCGTTCAAATTCATTTACGTCAAAGCAAAGCTGCGTCATTATGTAATCCGCTCCCGCATCCTGCTTCATTTTCAGGTGAGCAATATCTTCTTCCTCTGTAGGGCACTGAATATGCTTTTCCGGATCACCCGCCATGGCAACTGTAAAACGACTTCCGAAACATTCCCGGATATAGGCAATCAGATCGCCGGCATTTTTCCGGACTCCTGGATCGCCTGGCATACCTGCGTGTTACGTCCCACATTGGTTCCGCCCGCTCCGTAGGTACAGCTGATAAAATCAGGCTGAAATTCATATAGATGCGACAGCGTTTCAAGCAGTGATTCCATCGGCTGCTCCGGCTTGGGCGGGAACACTTCAAAGGAAAAGCTCATCCTTTTTTTCATAATTTCAGCTACGCTTTTTCTTTTTTCCGTCATCCTGTTACCCCGCCTTATTCCGTATCCACGTTGTCTTTTGTAATCATTACCCAGTCAACATACGTATCTTCTATTTCTTCGCCCTGGGCTGCTTTTACTGCCAGATCCGCAGAAGTATTGGCAATGATAACCGCATCCTGTTTCAGCGAACCGGCCATGGCCCCTGCTTTGATTTCTGCTCTGGCATCATCTGTCGCATCCAGACCAAGAACAACCGTGTCCTCGATGTTTGCTGCCTTCAGTGCTTCTATGGCACCAAGTGCCATTTCATCATTGGAAGAAACCACTGCGTCAAATTCCGGGTATTTCTGGATCCAGTCTTCCATGATACGCAGCCCTTCTGTTCTCAGATAGTCACCATCCTGGGCTGCCAGAAGTTCATAGTCGAAACCGGCCTCATCCAGTGTGTCAATAAATCCATTATAACGGTCAGTAGAGTGGCTTAACCCGGCTGTTCCCTGAAGATAAAGGATCTTGGCACCCGGATCACAGTGCTCCATAATGTATTCCGCATGCATAGCGCCAGCTTCTATATTTTCCGGTCCTACATACACGTAGTCTCCGCTGTTGGCACGAATAGCCGTGCTGATTACCGGAATTCCGGCGGCATTTGCCGCTTCAATGGCCGGACCTGCCGCATCTGCATCCGCCGGTTGGATAATGATCGCATCCACCTGCTGTGCAATAAAGTTTTCCACTGACTGAATCTGAATATTGGCATCCGCTTTTCCATCAGCTGTTACCACTTCACAGTTTGGGTAGGTCTCCGCTACATACTCTTCAAACGCCGTGCATACGGATTTACACCACACATCGCTGTCTGCCAGTGTGATAAATCCGAACTTATACGCATCCCCACTGTCTGAGCCGCTTTCTTTCGAGGCTGCTCCCTCCCCGGAATCAGTGCCCTCCGTTTCGCTGCTTTGTCCGCCGCAGCCTGCCAGTCCTGTAAGTGCCAGTCCCAGTACCAGAAACCATGCCATTAATTTTTTCTTCATACCCCAAATACCTCCTTTAAAAAATTATAAATTTATGCTTTAGAATTTGCCTTGCGTACCTTTACGTCAATGATAACGGCCACACAGACAATAATTCCCTGGACAATCTGCTGCCAATATGAATTAATATTCTGTAAATTCATAAAGTTCTTGATAATACCAATGATGCAGGAACCAACAATCGTACCTGGAATGTTCCCCACACCGCCTGCCATGGAAGTTCCTCCCACAACAACGGCCGTAATCGCATCCATCTCGTAGGATTCACCGGCGATCGGCTGACCGGAATTCATACGGGCCATCAGGATCACACCTGCCAGTCCGGCCATCAGTCCGGAAAAAGCGCTGGCGAAAAATTTAATATATCTGATATTAACACCGGACGCATTGGCCGCATCCTGATTTCCGCCTACCGCATAAATATAGCGTCCCGTTCTGGTCTGATTCAAAATAACCCAGGTGATAATAAGCGCTATGATCATGATCACGACCGGTGCGGGGATTGGCCCGATATATCCCTGTCCAACCCAGCAAAAAGCATCTCCCAGCTGTGAAATGGGTACTCCATCCGTAAATACATATACCGCACCCCGTGCAATCATCATAGTAGCCAGTGTTGTGATAAATGGCGGAATGTCAAACGCTACCAGAATACCGCCATTCACAATACCACAGACCAGACCGACAAGCAGGCCGATGATAACCGCCACAGGTGCATTTCCTGTATTGACTACAACAGACGCTGCTACGCACCCGGATAATGCCAGTACAGAACCAACCGACAGATCAATCAAACCGGCTATCAGCATCAGCTGCTCACCGCAAGCCAGTATGGTAATGACTACGATCTGCCGGGCAATATTGGTAATATTCACGCCGGACAGAAAATTTTCATTGATAATCGACATCAGTAAAAACATGATGACAAACAGAAAAAATATCCCGTATTTACTGTAAAAACCGGCAAAATCAAACTCTCGTTTCTTATTCATCACTTCTTCCCTCCTACTGCAAAGGCCATAATATGCTCCTGTGAAAAATCTTTTCGTTCCACCTCACCTGTAATCTTACCTTCGCTCATGACAATGGTACGGTCACAGATCCCGATAATTTCCGGAAGGTCGGAGGATATCATCACAATCCCCACCCCCTGTGCCGCCAGATCGCACATAATTTTATAGATTTCATACTTGGCGCCCACATCGATTCCTCTCGTCGGCTCATCCATGATTAACACTTTCGGATGATGAAGCAGCCACTTTGCAATAACAATTTTCTGCTGATTGCCTCCGCTTAAAGAACCTGCCGGCGTATCCAGCGAAGGAGTTTTGATGTTCAGGATTTCCTGCATTTCGACAGAGTCTTTTTTCTCACTCTTCTTATTCAGAAAAATTCCCCGCAAATAAGATGCCAGGTTGGGAAGCGCTATATTTTCCCCCACAGACCGGCACAGTACCAGGCCTTCTCTTTTCCGGTCTTCTGAAATCATCATGATACCGGCTCGTATGGCATCCTGCACTTTTTTTACTTCCAGCTTTTTCCCTTCATACAAAACCTCTCCGCTGTCATATGGATCCATTCCGAACACCGTGCGGAATACTTCCGTTCTTCCGGCCCCAACCAGACCAGCCATTCCCAGTATTTCTCCTTTATGAAGTTTCAGGCTGATGTCACTGAACACATCTTTTTTGCTCAGATTTTTTAATTCCAGAATCGTTTCCCCAATGGACGCTGTTTTCTGGGGATATATATCTTTCATTTCGCGTCCTACCATTTTTGTAATAATCTGTTCCTGCGTCAGATCCTTCACTTTGTGGGTAGAAATCAGTTCGCCGTCCCGTAAAATAGAAGCCGTGTCTCCGATTTCCATAATTTCTTCCATTTTATGTGTAATATAGATAATGCTGATTCCCGCATCCCGCAGGCGGTTCACCTGCTCAAAAAGCGTCCTTACCTCACCTTCTGTAATAGAAGAAGTGGGTTCATCCATAATAACAACTCTGGCATTCATTGACACCGCTTTGATGATTTCAATAATCTGCATATCCGATACTGTCAGTTCCCGCATTTTCTGTCTGGCACGGTAACGGAATCCGAAATCATCAATTAGCTTCTGCGCATCTCCAAACAATTTTTTCCAGTTTACAAATTTGTTTTTCCTTAAAGGCTCACGCCCAAGGAAAATATTTTCCGCTATTGTCAGATCCTTTACCGGACTTAATTCCTGATGAATGGTTGCGATCCCTGCATCCCTCATCATTTTGGGCGAGGTGTGGCTGATCTTTTCTCCAAACATATAGATTTCACCCTCGTCCGCACTGTAAATCCCGTTGATAATTTTTATCAGCGTGGATTTTCCTGCTCCATTTTCCCCTACGAGCACATGGACTTTCCCCTGTTCCACGGAAAAGCTGACGTCGCTTAAGGCTTTGACCCCGGGAAACGATTTGGAAATATGGCGCAGTTCCAGTGCAGGTATACTGCTTTCTTTTCCTCCCATACCCTTTTCCTCCTTTCTCCGTCAGTCCACTTCTCTCCAGCAAACATCGCGCAGCATAGCCGTCAGTTCTTCCTGCACCTTTTTGTTGGTTACAGGATCCGGATTCATCATCCACTGTTTGTTCAGCTCCAGCAGATGTTCGCGCTCTTCTTTTGTAATGCGTCCCCGTTTTTCTTCGCTTTCCATCCATGTACTGAAGTTTCCTATCCAACGTTTTTCATCGCCCAGTTTATCGTCTGTGCGCCACCTTTTCTCCATTTTCAATCGACCATAATTCAGACGCGGCGTATCGCCTGTAATGGAACATTCGTATACCAGATCCGCTCCTGCCAGACCGGGTTCGTCTTCGATCTTCCTGTCTTTTTCCAAAAGGTCTTCCTGTACATGACAGCCCACAACTTTTCCTATGTACAGCGTGTTGTTGCTCAGCGGATATTTATCCAGAATCTTTACTTCCAGATTGGATACGCATTCCATGATACAGGGTGGTTTTACCTGTTTTGATTCAAAGGGTGTCATTTTCGCTACGTCCAGTTCACTGATTCCATGAGGAATGGGCATGCCTGCGATCCAACTTTCCTTCATCAGTGAAAAAGGATAATAGCTGATGACACACTCTTTATTAATATCCAGATTTCTTCTGGTTTGTCGTCTGTTATGTACGTCAAAGCAGTAGTACCAACCGCAGTCGGAGGGCTCTCCCCACATGGCGGTCCCCATGCTGATCGGCGCCACATTCACGTTTCCGTGGGCATCCAGAGTATTGACAAAATAACACGCCACCGGCGGCTGAATCCATCTGTGACTGAATCCGTAATCCTCATATTTCGTAAGAATATCTCCCATGTCAAATTTGTCTTTTGCTTCGATGTCTGCATAGATTTCACTGATATCAAAGTATTTCTGTTTCATTAGTATATCCTCCTTTTTCACTGCTTATTAAAAATGCTTTATTGTTCCTGGGGATATACCAGTCCCCACTGTTTTCTCACCTCATCCATGATCTTCATAATTCCCAGAGTTTCTGCCAGTGGAAGAATATTGCTTTCTTTTCTGCCCTCCTTCAGACAGCGCATGGCCTCTTCCGCTTCATATTGATAACCGGGACCATCTATGGTAATATTCACCTCTTCAACAATGGTTGGATCATCTGTCAGTTTGGATTCCACTTCCAGCGTCACCGTGTCAGCGTCCATAAAAGCTTTCTTCAAACGAATCATTCCTTCATCTCCAACGATCCATGCTTCCTGAGGAGTTTCAGCCAGCATAGTGCAGCTCAAAACGGCTATCTCATTTTCCGGATAGAGAAGCGCAATAACTGACTGCTCATCCACCTGTGTTTCCCCCATGGCTGCCAGCGCTTTGATTTCTGCCGGCTCATACCCAAGAACCATGGCGGCAAAAGAAACGGCGTATACACCCAGAGCCATCATGGCGCCTCCTCCCGCCTTTTTGTCAAACTGACGCCTGGTATGATCTTCAAAAAGAAACCCGTGATCGGCACGCAGGTATTTTATCTGCCCGATTCTGCCTTCTTTCAGCCATTGGCGTATCGTTTTTGCTACCGGCAGGAAACGACTCCCCATTGCTTCCATCAAAAATAGATTCGCCTCCCGGGCCGCGTCAAGCATCTCCTGTACCTCCTGCGCATTCAACGCGAGGGGTTTCTCACACAAAACAGGTTTGCCGGCTTTAAAGCAGTCCAAAACCATCTGCTTATGAGCCGGATTCAGAATTGATACATATACAATGTCAATATCCGGATCCGCCAGAAATTCTTCATAGTTTCCATAAGCCTTTTTAATACCGTGGCGGGCTGCAAAATCCTTTGCCTTATTCAGGGAGGTTATGGAGATCACTGCTTCAAGAACCCCGTCCTTTGTATACGTCAGCCCTTTCGCAAATCTCTCTGCCGCCCATCCGGACCCTGCCAGCCCCCAACGAATTTTGTCCATTTCCTGATCTCACCTCGCTTTTTATATGACAAAAGCCTGCTGTGATTGTTTCTGACACAATCATAGCAGGCTTTCCAATCATTTTTAATTCATTTTGTCACAATAAACAGCGAATTGTTTTACTAAAACGTTTTATCACACTTTTCAATCATATCAATGATCTTTTCTCTGGCTTCATTCAGCAAATCAATGGATTTTCTGTCTGTTTTCAACGCTTTTATCAGCATATCGCCCATCACCTCATCCACAGCTTCCGGCAGAATCTGTTTGCCGTCGGCGGCAATAATCTTTTCCCTGTTTCCACCGCCGGCAAAAGACTGGCTGACCAGATTCATCCAGGGATACTTCATGCGAAGCCCTGTATGGCTGTATACCGCCGCAGTGGGAATGTAACCGTGCATTCGCATATTGGCAATACTGACTTTATCACTGATCATCCAACGCAGATATGCACAGGCTTCGCTGATATGTTTCGATTTGTTATTGATTCCAACACAGTATCCTCCCAGCATAGACTTTCCCCTGGGAACCGGTACCACGCCTAATCTGTGCGCGTACGTCTGTTCTTTATATTTCTGCGGATTATAATGAGAAGCAAAGCCCATCACCATCGGTACTTCGCCTTTCAGAATCGGCAGAAACAGTTCATCATCCTTGGTTTCATAAGACATTTCTTTTTTGCTGTAGCAATAGGTCTCTCGCAGATTATTGAGAGCCCGCACGTTTCCGTCCTGTTCCAGCACCACATCACCCCATCTGTCCACAATCGTTCCGTCAAAAGCCCACTGGCGGGGATAAAACTCAGACAACAGATTGATCCTGTCACTGCATCCCATGGCTGTTCCCCAGCTAAAGGGAGAATTCGGATTATATGCACGGGTAAAAAAGCGGCTGATCATATTATACTCTTTCCAATTTCTGGGCGGTGTAAGCGGAACACCAAACTGACTTAAAAAATCGGCTTTCAGTTCCAGATCTTCAAAACAGTCTTTCCGGT
Source organism: uncultured Ruminococcus sp. (assembly GCA_946494335.1). Lineage (GTDB taxonomy): Bacteria > Bacillota > Clostridia > Lachnospirales > Lachnospiraceae > Ruminococcus_G. Next base: position 27,626 of record CAMMBV010000002.1, read on the forward strand.
AATAAATTGTCTGAATACTGGAGATTACAGGCAACACACACCGTCGTTTGTCGTAGGGCGCAAAGCTTTTGCGTATCACGTCCGGATACTGCCTTAACATCTCCTGCCCCAGTTCTTTTCGCAGTTCGTATAGAAAATCCTGTCCCGTATAGTATGGCAGCCATGTCTTATCCATCATGACAATATCGTAACTGCATACCGGACTTTGCACTTCCCGGTCTAATTCCCTTTTTAGCTCCTCATAAGACCTTTTATGATAAATCACCTGCAGATTATATTTCGCCCGGACCGATTCTGACAGTTTTTCCATCACATCAGTCGCCTCACTTTCCAGAGCCAGAACATGCAGCTGCCGACTGGGGGTATAGCAGGTTAACTCCTGTTCCTGCCAGAAATTCCGCTGTTTCAGATAAAATGTGCTGACATCTTTATCACCCTTTTCCTGCTCCACCAACATCTGTGCCGCTTTCATTCCAGCCATGACCATATCTCTTTTAATCAGGTGAATGTTTCGATAAATTCCATGAAGATTCCATTCGCTGCCTGCCAGAGCATAAATCACGGTATTTTCTTCCAGCATAAAAGCAACTTCACACACGGCCTTGGCCAGATTCATCGTGGAAGCAATCACACATGGTATCTGTCCTTTTTTATTGACAAACAGATCATATATTTTTTTAAAAGCTTCATCTCTTTCCGGATTGACCGCAATCAAATTTTCTTCCCGTCCAGCTTTTGCCCGCATAAACCCGGCACGGCAGTCCTCATCTGCACTGTAATATCCCTTCTGGTGAAGCAAAAAAATCTGATTTTCCCTGTACACTTCTTTCATACGGCGCGCGCACCGCTCAATCAGCACTGCATTATCAAACACCACATAATTACAATCCATCCCTTCCAGTCTTCGTTCTACTGCCACAAAAGGAATTTTTTTCTCTTCTACCTGGCTGTATATTCCGCCTCTTTCAGTCGCCGCTGGCACTGCAATGATTCCGGAAACCCCCAGATCAAAAAATGATTCCAGTATATCTTTTTCCAACAGGCGATTATCTTCTGTCAGTTTCAGAACAGGATAGTATTCTTTTCCTTCCAGTACCTTACTGATACCCCGGTATATATCCGTATATGGACAGCTAAGATGCGGCAGAAGTACTCCTATCAGCCGCGTTTTCCCTTTTTTCAGATTTTTTGCATTATAATTGGGACGGTAATTCAGTTCTTTGGCCGCCTCATGTACCAGATGGAAAGTTTCACTCTCGCTCGATACTTTTCCGTTCATTACATTTGACACTGTGGCAATGGATACCCCCGCTTTTTTCGCCACATCTTTAATTGTTGCCATAGCTGTCTCTCACCCTTTCATCCTGTATAGTTATTTCCCTGATATGATATGTCTCTTAAATTCGCATGAAATTCACCCCGGCCTGAAAAAAGATAGTCCTCATTTCATTATTTTATTTTAGTTTAGCATATTATCCACAAGTGACAATGTCTCTTCTTCTATTATGATTCATTTGTTGCAGATCATCATTTCATCCCGGCTCAAAAGCTTCGCCATCCAGAGTAATCATACCTTTATTGGCAGCGTTTCCACATATCCTGGCTGTACTATTTACAATACAAATTTGCAAATTTTTTATTAGCTTTTACATCTATCATATGATATAATCTATTTACCAAAATACAAAAGGAGGTGAACACATATGAACGATCTGGAAGTAAAAGATATCCTACTTACCATTCAGAACAGTATTCTCACTCTGCACACGGAGATGGCTGATACAAAAAACAGCCTGCACAACGAAATTGTTGAGACAAGAATCAGTCTCCAAAAGGAAATCGCTGACACCCGAGACTGCCTTCAGGGACAAATTAATGACCTTTCTGAATCCGTGGGATCTCTGAAACAGACAGTAGTCGGTCTGGAGCATTCTGTTGATGAGCTTAGGCAGTCTCATAATGAACTCAAGCAGTCTCATTACGAACTTAAACAGTCTCATTACGAACTCGCTCATTCCGTTGATGAGCTTAAGCAGTCCCATAATGAACTTAAACAGTCTCATTACGAACTCGCTCATTCCGTTGATGAGCTTAAGCAGTCCCATAACGAACTCAAACTGTCTCATAACACACTCGCTCATTCTGTTGATGAGCTTAAGCAGTCTGTCAAAAAGATAGAATTAACGCTTGAAAATGAGACCAACAAAAAGATCGATGCTCTTTTCGACAGCCGCATGGATGAACTGCGTCATCGCAAAGAAAATGCAGAAACAAGAGAAAAAGTCGCTGATCTGGAAATGCGGGTTGATAACCTGGAAAAAGCATTTCAGGCATCCTGACCCTATTGTGCTTCAAATATGCACGTTTCTTTCCTCGTAAGTTTTCTCAATCATTTCAAACAAATCGGAAACAAGGCAACCCACCGTTTCAAAGTGGATAAAATCTGTCACCCTTTTATCGACCAGGATCTGCACCTGCGCCGGAAAATCTTCATCGGAATCCCAGAAAATCATGCGCAGTTTTATCTGGGGGAATGCCTCAAATTCATAGGATAAATCTCCTTTTTTCAGTTTCATTCCTCCCATCCCAGAACATATTTCATCTAAAATCCTAATTTTTCCTTCAAACTTTTTTGCAAAAGGTGTAAGCAGAGGATCAGACATATTTCCGCTTCGGCTCACTGCTCCATCCAGTACATGCCCCGCCACCCATTCACCGGAAAGCAGTGGATGATCCACCGTATACCAAAGAAGATGATATATCGCCATAGTCTCGTTAAAAAACAGCCGCTCTTCCCATTTTTCATTCACTTGCTTTTCCAGATGACCGGAAACCAGATTCAACCGGTATGGCTTTTGGAAATAGGTCAGATACAAATACTGTTCATCTGTCGTAAGATCCAGAATTTTGGCAATACGTGAGGGATCATATCCGGCAAACTTATCCCACCACTGCTGACTTAAGGCTTCTGAGTCTGCAAATACTACACCCCTGCTTTGAAACGCATGATAGTTAACACTCACTTTATTCCTCTCCTCCTCTGCATTTTTCCGCATACGCCAGCGTCTGTGCCAGCGCTTTATCTTTCTCAACTCCTGCCAGCCGAAGTTTATGAGCAAATTCCAGATATTCTGAAAATTCAGGTCCTGGCTTTAATCCCGCTTTCACAAGATCTGCCCCCATAACATAGGGCTTTTCCATAATTTTTTTAAAGTATTCTAAGCGAAGCTTCAAAAATTCTTCCGCTTCTTCATAAGAGGGAGCGCTTTCACGTCCCTGATGATCAGCTTTGGCCAGAAGAATAAGCCCTTGGGGGTCCTCTGCCTGATCAAACATTCTGTTCGTTGTCTTTTTCTTTGCTTTCTGATAAAACATCATATTGGGCTTCATGTGCAGAGCATCCATATTCAGAACATATTTTATCAGCTTTGTCTCATTGGTAATTCTTTCAAGAAATCTGCGGATCATGGGAATGCCTTCTGTCTCATGTTTCCAGGAACGAATGCTGCCATCCACTTCGCAGGTGGTCAGAACTTTTCCAAAATCATGTGTCAGTGCAGCGAGCATAAATCCAACAGGATTTTCAGCCTCGTTTTTCATGCCCGCTGCCCGGTCAAGTACCAGCATAGTATGATTCCACACATCTCCTTCCGGGTGGTATTTCGGATTCTGCATAACTCCCATTAACTGCTCCAATTCCGGAAACCAGACAGACAGCTGATTCATTTGTTTCATAACTTCAAAAAATATAGAAGGTTTTTGTGCCTTTTGCAGAGCTTTTTTCAGTTCTTCAAATACTCTTTCTTTCGCCAGTGCGCCAAGATCCATGGTTTTGGCCAGATTTATCGTCTCTTCTGCTACCGCAAACTCAAATCTGGCGGCAAACTGGGCTGCCCGCAGTACTCTTAGGGGATCTTCTGCAAACGTATCATCATTCACATGACGCAGCACCTTACATTTTAAATCCTCAATTCCTCCAAAATGATCCAGTATTTCCCCTGTCAGAACATCTTCCATCAGTGCGTTCATGGTAAAGTCCCGTCTCATGGCAGCTTTCCTTGTTCCCAGGAAAGGATCCACATAGACCTCAAAATCTTTATGTCCCCGCCCGGTGGCCTCTTCCTTGCGTGGCATGGCGATATCCAGATCATATCCTTTCAGTCCGAAAATCCCAAAACTGGCTCCCATTTCTGTTCTCTTTCCCAGCTTATCCAAAATTAAAGCCAGATCTTTAGGGTAAATCCCATGTATTTCAATATCAATATCTTTGTTTTCAATACCGGCAATTCTGTCTCGTACACATCCGCCTACAAAAAAGGTCCTTCCGCCCTTCCTGGCAACGCAGGCAGCAATTTTCTTTGCCATTTTCAAATTCCTGTCTTCCATCTTTTTCTCACCTCATCACCGCTCACGGACTGCATCTTTTACAGGGCTCATACCCATGCTGCAGAAGCCATTTTCTGCTTCCTTCATATTCCTGCCTGTTTTTCTGTTTTATATCATCTGCCCCGGAACAACCGGGAAGATGAAATTTATGAGAACTGGTATTTAATACGTATTCTTCTGCGGCATCTGTTTCGTCACCGCCCTCTTCCCAACTGTCTCCCGTTTCATAATCAATTTCAATATCTGGCTGACTGTTGTACGCGTATATATTAAAACAGATTCCTTTTCCGTCATCCTCCACAGACTCTGCTTCCATCTGAACACCGCTGGCCACCAGGTTGTCTCCTTCAAATACAGGAGTAACCCGGTACAGTACATGATTATCTGTTTTTCGTATATAGTCCGCCACCATGTTTTCAAAGGGCAGCATCCCTTCTGTATTCATATAGCGTGTTCCTGTGATCAAATTTCTTTCATTGGCATTTTCCGCAGTCAGCTGATAGCCGATCAGATGGCAGCGGTTATACAGATATTTGCCGTCCACGCAGTCGTATTTTACTGTATGCCATCCGCTTGGTTTCACCTGACCGATCGGCTCTCTTTCTTTATCCGGCATCAGATCGGAACCGATGTTGGCCTGAGCCGCCTGGCACCGTCCCAGTTCATCCAGCTCACTGTAAATTTCATAGGAGTCTTCCGTGAAATCCTCCTCCGTAAATTCCGGCTGATTGTCATTCAGCACCACATAGGAATCTCCTTCAAACTCCGGAATTTCTTCCAGAATATCAGCCTCTTCCCTGATCGTCTCCGCCTGCTTTAAAACCTGCTCCTGACAGCCCCATACTCCGGACAAACATATCCCCAGCACTGCCAGCAAAAACAATTTCTTTACACTCTTCATACCATTTCGCCGCCTTTTATATAGCATTTCTTTTCAGTATCAAATATTGTACCATGGTCTTTGTTCTTTGACAATTCATAAAGAAATCCCTCCGGAACAATACCGGAAGGATTTCCCTGTCACGTTATTTATTTTTTATTCGTCTTCTGACCAGCATTGCGGAAGCTGCTCCTGCTCCCAAAACTGCCAGCATCAGCCACTGCTCCAGAGGTGTTTCATCCCCTGTTTTTACAGAGCTGGATTTCTTATTTTTCGATGATTTATCTGTCCGGGCAGAAGTCTTACTGTTGGAAGGCTTCTTTGTCGGCTGCGGTGTAACTCCATCTGTAGGGGTGGCAGTAGGCGTCTTAGAAGGCTCAACCTCCGCCGACGCTTCTTCCTCCTGTATGTTGATCATAATGGTGTCGCTTCTGGTTTCATCCGCCGCACTTACTGCAGTCAGAGTAATGGTACCCTCTGATACTGCTGTAAACAGAGGAATGGTTTCTCCGCTGGCGCTTCTTATGGGGCCCTCCGCCATCTTAATGCTGTCCAGATCACCGGTCAGTTCCCAGATAATCACATCTGTAGCCGCCACATCCGTGGAAAGCTGCGCCATTGCCTCATAAGCCACCTCTGGTTTATCTTCTGTCAGGGTAATCGTCTTTTCTCCTTTTATCTGCAGATCCATAGGATAGCTGTAAGAAGCATTTTCATTTCTTAACAATATGCTTTCTGCGGAAGCCATGGCGCCAAAGGTCCAGCAGGAACCCATATCATACTGATTTTTCACTGAGGTCACAGCCTTAATCTCTCTTAAGTCAAAGGCAGAAGGCAGATTGGTAATGGGCGCTTCTTCCGAAGCCACTTCCGTCTGGAATCCGGCTACCCTTGCTCCCAGCGCTTTTCCATCCTCAGATATTTCCGCCCCTGAGCCGCTTTCTCCTTCCGGTCCCTCCAGCACATAGCCGGCAATACTTCCGGAAGAGACATCCACACTGCTTCCTCTTGCATTCACGTTGGTAGAATCACTGACGCCGGAAGCCTGCCTGTTCCCCACCGCATCATTATACGTAAACGCCTTGATACAGGGATTGGCTTTAAATTTATACAGATCTTCCCAGGTTTCGCCGTCGTCCGATATCCAGCTGATGCCTGCCTGACTGTCTGCTTTCTGACTGTAGCCTTTAAGCGGATATTCAACGGGCATGGCTATACTGCCTGAATCGCTGCTGAATCTGACGATAACCTTAAACTCTTCTCCTGCCTGCAGAGGTATCTCGTTTGACAGGCGCACAGTTTTATATCCTGCATACCGCATACTGCCGTCCGCTACTTTCTGCCGCTCTCCCTGTTTCTCCACATAAATCTCATAATCAATATTCTCATCTATAGAAGCGAAGGACACTGCCCTTAATACCTCCTGAGACTTTGCGGTAAATACATTGGCTGCGTAAATCTCTCCCTCACCGCTTAAGGATCCCACATATCCGAAAGGATCATACTGATAAATCGTATTATAATTGTCAGTACCCTCTTCCATGAAATACAAAGCTCCCGGATTCTGAAGCAGGTTATAGGAATAGTAGGAAATATAATAATATCCTTCCTCACCTGCCTCTTCTCCCCAGCTGTTTTTAAAAATGAAGGCGCCGTCTCCCGGCGGTGTGGCCGGAGAGAAATTGTCTTTGGAATAGTTATCATCCCAGCCTATCAGGGTAACATAATGGCCGCCGGCTCCGTACTGACTGATCTGTTCCTGGGAAAGCTCCGGCACATAAATGGATGCGTTTTCATCATTCCTGAAGTGGAAAGCTTCCAGATAGTAAGCGTCTACACCGCCATAGGTATAAATCGCCGATTTTATATGATCATTGTCAAGAGCGTTGGCCCGCATGGGAAGCCAGATGGCATTCTGCATGTGGTATACCGGTGTTTCATCTGTCAGAACTTCCACCTCATCCACCGACGGATCAAATCCTGAGCCCACAGATGTATACTCGGGATATGGATCCTGATTTTCCAGCAGCGGACCGCCCCAGCGGGCGAAATAAGCCGTTGACATGATAAAATGGCCGCCGCTGTTTAATCCTGCCCCCAGGTCAAAGGCCGTATCGGAAGATGGATGTAAGGACTGGGTCAGAAGGTTCTGCTCTGAAAAATCCATGCCCACAGCGGCGATCCGCCCAAGTCTGAGTATGTATGGCTCACTGGAAGACTCACCGTTCAGGGACGCTACTTTAATATAGTACGTTCCCTTCTGCAAGGTCTGCACGATGGACTGATCCATATTCATCTGAGACTTTTTGATTGCTTCCTTCTTTTCATTATACAAAACAGTATCATAGTACACATTTTCATCTTCCGGCTGGGTCAGACGGATGGAAATTCTTTCTTCCTTACTCAGAGTAAATTGATAATAGTCCACATCCTCCGCCCAGGAAATATAACTTTCCGTTTTTGACGGAACTCGCAGCTTCACTGCTGTTTCCCAGGAATCATTTGGCTCCAGGTTATCCTTTTTCCACTTTGCATACAAGGTAATGTTTTCCTGTGTTCCGGATGGTATAACACTGCATTCCTCTTTAAAGTTCTCATCCAGATACCATCCCTGGAACTGATATCCTGCTTTCGTAGGATCCTTCAGATAAATAGTATCCTGATCTTCCCGGAAACTGTCAGGATTGTCTTTGTGGTTCGTCCCGCCATCCAGAATGTAGGTTATGGTATGCTCCGCATTATCCGGATTTACCAGAACGGGAAGAGACGTATAACCACCTTCAATTCCATTCCCCGTATAATTGTTCACATAGATTTCTGCCTGATCCGGGGCCAGTTTTATGCCGTGGGGACCTTTGGAGAGAACCATTTTTAAGATTCCGCTGTCATCGGTAGTTCCCTCATGCCCGGAATCACCGTCGATATAATACGTCACTTCACAGTTGACGGCCGGATTTCCCTGACTGTCGGTGATCTGAATTGCCGCTTCATAGGTCTCAGGGGCATTTTCATTTGCAATCTGGATACGCCCTCCCTGAACGGGATAAACATCTTTCAGACTGCCGCCGTGCACTTCTGTCAGATACTGCTGTACCGTCTCCAGCTCTCCGCCGATCTCCGCCAGCAGCGGCAGCTGTGCCAGCATGGTATAATCGTTTCCGCCCGTCATGATATAATTGTTCGACACCAATGCAATCTGCGTCGTACCGTCATCTCTGGACAACTCCGTATAAGCGCCTTCCGCCTCTCCCAGCACACGGATGGACACTACTTTTCCCCCTGCCGGCGCAGTGGGATCATAGCTTACTTCAAAGCCGGAAATCTGCAGATAACCGCCGGATGCTCCTCCTTCCAGCATTCCTGTCTCCGCACGCTGTCCTGTCTGATAAGATACCGCATTTTCCATCACCTGATAGAGAATCCTGGGCGTCACCTTTTTTATCATCAGCGTATTGGAAAACGGAAATACCGTAACCAGATCTCTCATGGTAATGTCGCCTTTTGGAATGCTAGCTCGGATTCCTCCTCCGTTAATGGCTCCAAAAATATATGATACCTCTTCCGCTTCCCCGCTTTTACTCAAATAGTCATAAGCGGCGCTGACGAAAGCATCCGCCGCCAGATCTCCCAGATTCGTCTCATAGACGCGGGCTTCCGCTATATCGTTAATATAGCCGCCCCAGAGTGCATTTTCCGTCGCTGCCACCTTCTGATCCAGCACCGTCTCCTGCTCCGCCTGGATTTTTTCTATTTCAGCCGTCACTTCCGGATCCGCCGATACGCCGGCCATATCCTTCTCACTCAGCAGCTGTCCCGATGCCTGCGGTTCGTCCTCCCCGTCAAAGGCCAGCGTCACCTTTCCCAGCCGCGTCATGCCGCTTCCTGTCTGAACAATCAGAACACCGTTTTCTTCTGTGTTTTCCCGGGTATGGCTGTGACCGTCGATAATCACATCCAGCTTGTCCTGATACTCCCCTGTCAGCTCATTGGCCAACTTCACACTGGTACAGTCCACCACCGCCTGATCCCCCATATGACAGAGAGCCACGATGGCGTCCACATCCTGCGCCTCTAAAAGATCAATCTGCTTTTTGGCAGTCTCCACCTCATTTTTAAACTCCAGCTGGCTGACCGCATCCGGACTGGTGGAGCTTTTTGTGTCCGTTGTCAGAAGACCAAAAAAGCCAATCTTTTTATCCCCCACTGTAAGGACTGCATTTTCCCCGTTATTTTCCGCCGCAGTTTTTCCAGCCAGCAAAGGACTCCCATTTTGATAAACATTAGCTGCCAAAATGGGGAATTGAGCCAGCGCCGCATTGGCAAACAGCTGATCCAGACCATAATCAAATTCATGATTTCCTGCAGCCATCAGATCATACCCTGCCGTATTCATCAGCTTAATGGCAGAACTTCCTTTGCTTAAAGACACCAGCGGCAGCCCCTGAGTGGCGTCGCCGGCATCTACCAGCAGCGCATTTTCCGTCTCCTTTTTCAGCGCTGCGGTTTTGGCCAGCCCTACGCTTCCGCCCTCTGACGCTTCAAAAGCCCCGTGGATATCATTGGTATGATAGATAATAACCTGATCTGTTTCCCCGTTTCCGGCTTCCTGCGCTGCCGGTTCGGCTGTTTCTTCAGATGTTCCCTCCTCGCTTATATCATCGGACGGTTCTTCCGCTTCATCCTGCAGCTGCTCTGCTTTCTTCCCCGTCTCCGACGAATCCTTAATCGGCTCCTTTGTCAGCGTCTTTGAATTCTCCAGATCCGATTCCTTTTCCTCTTCATCCGCAATCTGCGTCTCCTCTGTCTCTTCCTCCAGGAGCGTCTCTGCCGGCGCTGGTGATTCCGCAAAAACATTTCCGCCCGGCAGAATACTTCCCACTGCCAGAACTCCCGCCAGCAAAATACTGCACCATTTCTTATTCATATGTCTTTCCCTTTCCAATTACCTGATACTGTTACACTGCTTATCCTTTATGATAAATTAGAATAATACTGCCGTCAATCATTATCTGCTTTTTCAAAACACCAGCTTTTTCCATTGATATTTTTCCATATCAACTTTTCCGCTTCTGCAGGGTATTCCCTCCTGCTCCAACAGGATAATCTGCCGGTTTACTCCATTCTCCATAAATGCATCCGACACCCTCCCATCCCTGTTGACCACACGATGACAGGGAAGAGCCGGATTCTGATTGACATTCAATGCATATCCTACCACTCTGGCCCATCTTTTATTTCCCGCCAGCGCAGCTATCTGTCCATAGGAAGCTACCCTGCCCTCCGGAATTTCCCCTACTACCTTATATATCTTCTGAAATGTATTCTCAGCCATATTTATTAAAACTCCAACACAGTACCCGTGGAAAAGTAAGAAATCTGATCCCCCAGCATTTCTTTTAATATCTCAAAAGCCGGAGTGCCTGTACAATGTCCGGTATACAGTTTAAAATTACCAAGTGATTTCAGTTCTTTTGCAAGCTTTATAATGTCTTCCCGACTGCCCGCCATGGTTCCCGCTCCTTCCAGACCCATAAGATGAAATCCCCCGATCACAGCCCTCACATGCTTGTCTGAAAATGCTTCCTGTACTTCCCGAATCACATTTTCCACCCCGGCATGGCAGCAGCTGTTCAAAACCACAAGGCCCTGCCCGCTGTCAAATACCAGAGTCTGTTCGTGCTCCAGCCGGTCCAGGGAAAATTCTCCATCCTTTTCCTGGTACATACATGCTTTCCTGGAACGTTCCTCCAGCCCCGGCGTATGATGTCCCAGCAGATACACGCCTTTCTCTACTTCCCTGTCTTCCTCCACGAAAACGAAACGATCTTTGTAATCCCGGATTGTCTCCCTGGAAAAACCATTATCCTTTTTCACCGTATCCGTTATTTTGAAATAACCATAATCCACCGCAGCCTTTCGCAGATACAGCCTGGCTCTTTTGTTCCTTTCAAAAAATTCTTTCAATCCTCCGGAATGATCATAATGGGCGTGGGAGAGAAAAGCTGCGTCTATATCCTCTGCCGCTATCCCAAGCCGGTCTGCATTTTCAAAACATATGCCGCTGGTTCCTGCGTCCAGCAGATATTTTCGGTCATTGTATTCAATGTAAACGGACAGTCCATGTTCGCAGACAAACCCATCCCTTTCCTTATTTTCAATCAGCGCTGTTACTTTCATTCCCATGTTCCTCCCTGTTATTGTAAATAAACATCATCACCGCCATCATACAGATAATAATATATCCCAGCCAGCTAAGAGCATCCGGTACCTGACCAAATACAAAAAATCCCAGCACTGCTGAAAAAATAATCTGAGAGTAATCGTAGATGGAAATTTCTCTGGCGGGCGCACAGCAGTAAGCCGCCGTAATGGCAAACTGACCGCCGGACGCTGCCAGACCGGCTAAAAGCAGCATTCCCAGCTGCCAAAGCTCCATCCCCTGAAAACCAAAGATCAGAAAGGGCAGTGTCGCCAGACAGGAAAATCCAGAAAAGAAACACACAATGAACGGTCCCTTTTCCCCGCGTTCTCCCAGCACACGAACCATCGTATATGCCGCTCCAGCTCCCATGCCTCCCAGAAATCCGATGAGAGCCGGTACCAGATCCATATTCGTGAATGTCGGTTTAATGATGAAAAGGCTGCCGATAAAAGCGCCCGCCACTGCCGCTGCCTGAAAGGGTTTCACTCTCTCCTTTAAAATGAAAAAACTGAATACAATAGCAAAAAAAGGAGACATTTTATTCAGCATGGAAGCATCCGCCAGCACAAGATGATCCACCGCGTAGAAATTACACAGAATCCCTATGGTTCCAAACCCGGCCCGCATAAATAAATATTTCAGGTTTCCGGTTTTGCAGCGCAGAGGAATACGATCTTTCCACAGCAGAACAGCCGCAAAAATAAAAGCCACAAAATTCCGGAAAAAACTTTTCTGCACAGAAGGAATATCTCCTGACAGCCTCACAAACATATTCATGAGAGCAAAGCAAAAAGCAGACAATATTATGCAGATAATTCCTTTATAACGTTTCACCATTTTCCTTCCACACTTTCCCGGCGCTGTAATTAAGATACACCGTTTATTCCTTCATCATTATACAAAAAAATATTCTTCCCTGCAATTAGCCCCCCATGCCTTTGCTTAAAATTTCACCGATATTGTTCCTCCATGAATTCCCGGACATTAAAAAAAGACTGCCGCAGCAGTCGATCTTGGACATTTTATTTCACCTGATATTTTTCCATCCTCTTTTTCACCTGGAGATACTCCGGATAATCCGCGTAAATTTTCAGGGTGAGGGGCCGGTTTCTGATCAGACTGCAGACGCCAAGGATAGATCGGGCATCCACATAAGCATGGCTGCCGATTAAATCCATTTCAGCATTGCATTTTTCTGCATCCACCGTAAAATCCTTCACTTTTTCCAGTGTATCCAGCATAATTTTCATAACTTCCATCATTTTTTCATCCTTTCTTTTTTACAGTCTCATAATTGCATCTGATGACAGCAAAGAACATTCACATTCCTGCTTTGTGCAGGGTCAAATGGACTTTGCCCTTTTGACCTCTGCAGCTGTCATTAACGTATCATATTATTGAGGGCTGCAATATCCGCATTACATAAAACTATTGTAAAAAATGCGTAAGAAAAAGAAGACCGCTCAGGCCTTCTCCTTCCAAACATTTCCATTCTTTTTAAAGTACATGATCATTTCATTGGTAAGACTTAAATTATTTTCTTCCACAGGAATCTCTTCCTGGGTAAACCAGCGGGCGGAAGAAAGTTCGTTATGATCCAGGGTGATGGTTTCATCTCCGTCCAGATCCACAAAAAATCCCATCAGCAGCGTGTCGGTAAAGGACCAGGGCTGACTCTTATAGAACCGGATATTTTTTACTTTTAAGCCAACCTCTTCCATCACTTCCCGCCTCACCGTATCCTCAATGGTCTCGCCGATTTCTGCGAATCCGGCAATCAGAGCGTAGCTGGTTTTGGAGCTGTTGGCATAAGTGGACATCAGAATCTTATCATCGTTTATGATTCCTACTATGACAGCCGGGCAGATCTTGGGATATTCCATCTGCTTGCAGCTGACACAGTATACCATTCTTTCTTTGTCGCTGTGTACCATAGGTTTCCCACAGACGCCGCAGAAGCGGCGGCTTCTGTACCAGCTGTGGAGCTGATAGGCCGTGATCCCGGCAAAATCCAGATAATCCGGCCGATCCTTGCGGAATATTTCCACATGCTCCATGGAATAGCTGTCATCCATGGGATAATTGATGTTGTCCAGCAGATAGTACCCTTTTCCATCGATGGAAAAAAGATAGATCCAGGAATCATATAACTCCTCATTAAAAGGTTCCAGATCCCGGAACCGCGGAAAAGTCAGCTTATCCTTTTTCCAGCGGATCAATACTTTTTTATTCAGAAAATAGAGGATAAAGGAATCCTCCCGGGGCGGCTTCGGCCTGTACTCGTTGGCATATTTATGGGGTGTGATATCCTGTATCATCGTTTACACATCCTTTTCGCTTTTCATCTAGCATATCTTATCCCACCTGTGAATGCAATACAAAAATTGCACTCTTGTCCTTAATTCTTTCGATTTTCTGCTGTATGTATCAGACGCATGATCTGTTCTGCAGTCCGCCTTATATTTTCCGCCGCCCGTTCCGGTTCCATGGCCTGTTTCAGGCTCATCGCCTCCGGCAGAATGGAAAAACAGGCGTCAATCCCTTTTTCATGACACAGATTCGCCCCCGGCGCAACTCCCCCCGCCACGGCGATCACCGGCAGCCCGTATTTTTTGGCAAGACGCGCCACACCCACCGGCGTTTTCCCCATGGCGGACTGATCATCCAGTCTCCCTTCTCCCGTAATGACGTAGTCGGCATCTTTCAGGTTTTTTTCCAGCTCCGCCGTTTCCATTGCCAGATCAATTCCCGGTTCCAGAACTGCTCCCAGATAGGCCAGAAAAGCAAATCCCAGACCACCGGCCGCTCCCGCTCCCGGATATCCGGCATAATCTTTTCCCACAGCCTGCGCAGTTTTTTCTGCAAAATGGCGATGCATCCGCTCCATCCTGGCTGCCAGCAAAGGATCCGCTCCTTTCTGTGGCCCATAAACCATGGACGCCCCCTTTTCTCCCAGAAGAGGATTTGTCACATCACAGGCGATACGGAAGCGGCAGTCTTTCAGCTCTTTCATCTGACTTTCCATGCAGATTTTTTCCACCGATCCACAGTCTTCCCCGTGCCATCCGATCTCTTTTTTGCCGCTGTCAAAAAAAGTAAAACCCAGGGCCTGCAGCATTCCGATCCCACAGTCGTTGGTTGCGCTTCCCCCGATTCCAATCACAAAACTGCGGCAGCCTTTTTCCACGGCATCCCGTATCATCTGTCCTACCCCGAAGGTGCTGGCCTTTAAAATATCTCTCTTTTCTTCAGGTATGAGCGTCAGTCCTGCCGCTTCCGCCATCTCCATCACCACCGTGCCGTCCGGCAGGCATCCGTACCGGGCTGTCCGGGACTGATGAAGGGGATCATCCACCGTGATCCTGCGCCATTTTCCGCCCAGTCCCTCCACTAGAGCCTGCGCCGTGCCTTCCCCGCCGTCCGCCGCCGGCTTTATCAGGATTTTGGCATCGGGATACACCAGGGCCGCCCCTTCGGCAAAGGCTTTTCCGGCTTCCAGTGATGACAGACTGCCCTTAAAAGAATCCATTGCTATCACAATTTTCATCTGCTCTTCTTCCTTTCCTCTTCTTGACATTCCCTCTCAAAAAAAGTATATTGTAAAAACAGAAATGCAAGAGAAATTATGCGAGGTAGTTTATGAATAAAAAAGAAATACTGGAAATACGAAAACAGTTCACCCCGGACAACTGCACGATTTCCCGCATCTGCGGATGCTACGTTGACGGTGAAAAAAATATAAAAATGGAACACAAAGACGCCTTTGGCTCTCTCCCGGAAGAGGAAGCCTTTAAATACTTCGATCTCTTTAAGCGGACCTTATCCGGCACACTGGGAAAGAACATGATGAACATGGAATTTCCTCTGGCATCTGAACAGGAAGGCGGCACCCAGGATTTTCTGCTCCGTCTGCGGGACAGTCATCTGGAAGATGATATTCTGCTGGAAGAATTTTACCGTAAGGTGATCGAGTCCTACCACTACGACATGAATTACTATATTATCCTGATTCATGCCGTCTATGACATTCCCGGAAAATCCTCCGACAATCTGGAAATGTTCGATGCCTCCGACAACGTGTTCGACTACATATTGTGCAGCATCTGTCCGGTCAATCTTTCCAAAGCCGGTTTGTATTACAATATGGAAAAAAACAGTATGGAAGACAGAATCCGCGACTGGATCGTGGCTCCTCCTGCCAACGGTTTCCTGTTTCCGGCCTTTAATGACCGCAATACGGACCTGCACGCCATTCTCTATTATTCCAAAAATTCCGATGATATCAGTCAGAACCTGATCGACCAGCTGCTGGGATGCACCCCTCCTCTGCCGGCTTCTTCTCAGAAAGAAACCTTCCAGTCCATCATCGAAGAATCACTGGGAGATGACTGCGGATATGAAGTGGTCAGGAATCTTCATGAGAACTTAAATGAGATGGCTGAAGTCAACAAGGATAACCCGGAACCGCTGACTCTGTCCAAACACGATGTCCGTTGTATCCTGGAAGACAGCAAAATTCCGGAGGAAAAAATTCAGGTTTTTGAAAAGGAGTTTGACGAAACCGTTCCAAAAGATGCGCCTATCCTGGTATCCAACATCGTCAATACCCGTCAGTTTCAGATTGAAACACCGGATGTGGTGATCCGGGTAAAACCGGAGCGGATGGATCTGGTGGAAACCAGAATCATAGACGGCCGCTCCTGTCTTGTCATTCCGGTGGACGAGCACATCGAGATAAACGGCATGACCGTTTCCACCGCAAAAGACAGCTGATTTTTTACCGCACAATTTCGCCGTAGCACTGCGGTCTGCGATCCCGGAACAGTCCCCACTCCAGTCTGCTGTCCCGGCCTTTTTTAAGGTCAATTTCACTCATGATGATCTCTTCCTGGTCCCGTGAGGCCTGAACCGTAACTTCTCCCAGTTCATCGGTAATGAAGGATGATCCATAGAACAAAAGGGAAGATTTCTGGCCGCCGTTTTCCTCATCCGGCTCCACCGTTTCCAGGCCGATGCGGTTGGCCGCCGCCACCGGCACGATATTGGCCGCCGCATGGCCCTGCATGGTTCTTCTCCAGTGAGGCATGCTGTCGCAGTCTAAAATGGGCTCGCTGCCGATGGCTGTGGGATAGAGAATCATCTCGGCTCCCATAAGGGCCATGGCTCTGGCAGTCTCCGGGAACCACTGATCCCAGCAGATACCCACGCCGATTTTTCCATAGCGGGTATCCCACACCTTGAAACCTGTGTTGCCCGGCGTAAAATAAAATTTTTCCTGATAATAATGATCGTCGGGGATATGTGTTTTGCGGTAAACGCCAAGAAGCTTTCCGCTATCCAGCACTGCCACGGAATTGAAAAGAAGATTCTCCTCTCTTTCATAGAAGCTGACCGGAATAACCACATTCAGCTCACCGGATACCTTCAGAAAGTGAAGCACCGCATCGTTTTCCATCACCGGCTTCGCATAATCATAATAGCGGTATTTTCTCTCCTGACAAAAATAGGGCCGCTCAAAAAGCTCCGGCAGCAAAATCACCTGTGCGCCCTCTTTGGCGGCTTTACGCACCAGTAAATCCGCCTTTTCTATATTTTTTTTCACTTTACTCTCACAGCCAAACTGCAGCGCTGCCAGATTTACTTTTCTCATATTATTTTTGTCTCCTTTCCGGGAATCTGCTGTGTAATGCAGTGAATGTTGCCGCCCCCCACCAGGATATCCCTGGCATAAACAGGCACAATTCTCCTGTCCGGATAAAGCCCTGTCAGTATTTCCACCGCTTTTTGATCGTTCCCATCGCCAAACTGGGGAACAATAACGCTTTTATTGGCGGTGTAGTAGTTTACATAACTCGCAGCCAGCCGTTCCCCTGCTTCCCGTTTCGCCTCGCCCTCCTCATAAACAAAACCGGGCAGATCTTCCGGAGTGATGCACACCGGCCGGGCCGGAACAGGAAGCTTATGAACCGTAAGCCTGCGCCCCCTGGCGTCCCTTTCTCTTTCCAGCACATCCAGATCCGCCCGGCTGTAAGCATACTGGGGATCTCTTTCGTCCTCCGCCCAGGCCAGCACCACCTCGCCCGGCTTTACGAAAGCGCAGACGTTATCCACATGTTCGTTGGTTTCATCTTGCCAGATTCCGTGAGGCAGCCAGATTACCTTTTCGGCTCCCAGATACTCTTTCAGCTTCTGTTCAATCTCATCTTTTGAAAGTCCGGGATTGCGTCCTTTGCTTAAAAGACAGGCTTCCGTCACAATGACGGTGCCTTCCCCATCGCTGTGGATGGCTCCGCCCTCCAGCACAAAGGGATGGGCGTCATACCGTTCCACGCCCAGATGACGGCAGAAAAAAGACGCCGCCTGATCGTCCTGCTGCCAGTTGGGATACAGACCGTCCACTTCTCCGCCCCAGGCATTGAACTCCCAGTCCACCCCTCTGATTTCCTGTTCATCATTAACCAGAAACGTAGGACCCACATCCCTGGCCCAGGCATCGTCCGTCCGGAAAGAAAATATCTTAATCCGGTCGGAAAGCATACGCTTTGCTTCCTCCACATAGTCAGGATCCGTCATCATATAGAGCGTCTCGCTCTCAGCGATGGCCTCCGCCACCTGTGTGAAGACCTTTTTTGCCGCTTTCCCTTCAAATGGCCAGGAGCCCGGCCGCACCGGCCAGATCATAAGACATCCCTGGTGCGGTTCAAATTCTCCCGGCATATAAAAACCGTCCTTCGCCGGCGTTCCATTTAATACATTCATTATGACCTCCTGTGTAACTTATCCTGCCTTCAATACAATGAGGTCATCCACTGCTTCATGACCGGCGGATGACCTCATTTAAGCGCAATCGTTCTACCGTTATGACAGACGCCCTTTAAAGTCCTCATATCCGAAAGTCTTCACAATCTCGCATTCACCGTCTTCCTTTAATACGGCGATGGAGGGCAGCGCCATTCCGTTAAACGTATTATTTTTTACCATAGAATAGATAGCCATATCCTGAAAATACAGCCTGTCTCCCACATTGACCGGCTGTTCAAAGGAATAATCTCCCACCACATCTCCGGCCAGACAGGTGTTGGACGATAACCGGTATGTCCAGGGCTTCTCCCCCGGTTCATAACCGTCTTTTAAGGGCGGCCGATAAGGCATCTCCAGCACATCCGGCATATGGCAGGCCGCCGACGCATCCAGAATCAGAGTCTGGATACCGTTTTCCACAATATCCAGCACCTCCGTAACCAGATATCCCGCATTTAAAGCAATCGCTTCTCCCGGCTCCAGATAAATCTCAAGCCCGTACCTTTCCTGCATCCGGCGGATACAGCCAATCAGCCTTTTTACATCGTAACCCTCTCTGGTGATATGATGACCTCCGCCCATATTCAGCCATTTTACCCGTCCAAGAAAAGAGCCAAACTTTTCCTCCACCGCATCCAGCGTCTTCTCCAGATCATCTGCATCCTGCTCGCACAGCGTATGGAAATGGATCCCGTCCACGTATTCCAGCAGATCTTCCCGGAAAGCCTGGCGTGTTACGCCAAGTCGGGAGCCGAAAGCACAGGGGTCATAGATGGCATGTTCCCCCTGGGTAGAGCATTCCGGATTAATCCGGATTCCCACGCCGCCTTTGGGACAGCGATCCTTATACTTCATCAGCTGTGAGAAGGAATTAAAGATAATGTGATCGCAGATGGAAGCGATTTCATCAAAATCCTTTTCCGGATAGGCCGGTGAAAAGACATGATTTTCCTTTCCCATCATCTCTTTTCCCAGCCGTGCCTCAAAAAGACCGCTGGCGGTTGTCCCGTACAGATACTGTCCAATCAGAGGGTATTCATAAAACATGGAAAAAGCTTTCTGGGCCAGCAGGATTTTACACCCGGTCTTTTGCTGCACACTGGCAAGAATCTTCAGATTTTCCTTCAGTTTTTTCTCATCCACCACATAACAGGGGGTGGGCAGTTCCAGCATTTTCATCAATCCACCAGTTTCGGGTTCGCACAGACAACCCAGGGCAGTCCCCATTTATTCAGCGCATCCATATAGGGATCCGGATCAAACTCTTCCACATTGTATACGCCCGGTTTTCTCCACAGACCCTGCAGCACCAGCATGGAACCTATCATGGCCGGAACGCCCGTCGTGTAGGAGACGGCCTGTGAGCCCACCTCTTTGTAACATTCCTGATGATCGCAGACATTATAGATATAAAGAGTTTTCTCCTTCCCGTCCTTTACTCCGGTGAAGATACAGCCGATGTTGGTTTTTCCCACTGTTCTGGGACCAAGGGATGCCGGATCCGGAAGCAGCTCCTTTAAGAACTGAATGGGCACAATTTTCTGTCCGTTAAAGTCAACGGGGTCTGTCCGCAGCATTCCCACATTCTCCAGACATTTCATGTGGGTCAGATAACTCTGTCCAAAGGTCATAAAGAATCGGATTCTTTTTACGCCCGGTATGTTCTTTGCCAGAGATTCAATCTCCTCGTGATGAAGCAGATACATATCCTTCATCCCCACCTGAGGAAAATCATATTCCCGTTTGATGCTCATGGCCGGAATCTCCACCCATCTGCCGTCCTCCCAGTAAGAGCCCGGAGCGGATACCTCACGAAGATTTACCTCAGGATTAAAATTGGTGGCAAAGGGATATCCGTGATCCCCGCCGTTGCAGTCCAGAATATCAATGGTATGAATCTCATCAAAGTAGTGCTTCTGCGCGTAGGCGGCATACACACTGGTAACGCCGGGATCAAAGCCGCTGCCTAAAAGAGCGGTCAGACCGGCTTTTTTGAATTTATCCTGATAGTCCCACTGCCAGGAATAATCGAAATAGGCGGTGAACCCCAGGCGTTTGCATCTTTCCTCATAAATCTCACGCCACCTGGGATCTTCTGTGTCTTCCGGCTCATAATTTGCCGTGTCGATATAATGAACTCCTGCTTCCAGGCAGGCGTCCATGACCGTCAGATCCTGATAAGGAAGGGCCACATTCAAAACGGCGTCCGGCTCCCATGCCTTGATAAGACTTGCCACATCCCGCATATCATCCGCATTTACACAGGCGGTGGAAATCTTTGTTTTCGTATTGGGCGCAAGCTTTTCCTTCAGTGCGTCGCATTTTGACTTGGTCCTGCTGGCAATGAGAATTTCGTCGAACACCTCGCTGTTCTGGCAGCATTTGTGAATGGCGACAGAGGCCACGCCTCCGCATCCCACAATCATCAGTTTGCTCATAATTTATCTTCCTCCTCTTCCAGTAAGTCCTCCACATACCTGGGCAGCATGAACGCTCCGATATGCAGATTGGCTGTATAATACCAGGTTTTAATGTTTCGTTTTCTCCAGCGGGCCCCGTCGAAATCCCGGATGGGATGGTATTTTTTGGATGCAAAGCCAAACAGCCAGTATCCGGCCGGACAGGTGGTGATGTGGGCCTGATAGACCCTGCTGATGGGAAAACTGCGGAACACCTTCCGGTGCATACTGCGGCAGGCCGCCTCGTCTTCATCGTAAAAGGGGCTTCCGTGCTGATAGACCATGATGCCGTCTTCCTTTAAAGCTTTATAGCAGCTTCCGTAAAACTCCTTCGTAAACAGTCCTTCCGTATATCCGAAAGGATTGGTGGAATCATTAATGATCAGATCGTATTCATTGATCCTGCGGCGCAGAAAACGCAGACCGTCTTCATGATAGATCTTCACCCGCGGATCTTTCAGGCCCTGGGCCATGTCAGGGAAAAACTTCTGACAGACCTCCATGAACAGCTCATCCTGCTCCACAATTTCGATTTCCTCAATTTCAGGATAATAAGAAAGCTCTTTTGCCACGCCTCCGTCGCCGCCGCCGATGATCAGCACTTTTTTTACATTGGGATGGACCGCCATGGGCACATGGGTCACCATCTCATCGTATACAAATTCATCCGCATCGGAAAATATGATATCGCCGTTTAAAGTCACAAACTTCCCAAGCTCCGGGGAATCAAACACATCGATGCGCTGGTAGTCGCTTTCCCCGCTGAACAGCTGCTTATCCGTGCGTATCGTCAGCTTGATATTCTGGGTATGTATTTCCGAAAACCACATTTCCATAATTTCACTGCTCCTGTATCACATTCAAATATTCTACCATGGGATTCTCCGTGCCCTGCAGCGAACATCCTTTTTCCCTGGCAAATAAAATATAGTCGATAATCTCTCTGGTGATTCGCTCGCCGGGGGCCAGAATGGGTATTCCCGGCGGATAGCACATGACAAACTCCCCGCACACACAGTGCTCCGTCTTCTCAATGGGCAGGGATTTGCGCTCCGCGTAAAAAGCCTTCTGGGGCGACATCACCACCTCCGGCTGAATATATTCACAGTCTATCAGACCGCTTCCGTCTCTTTCATACAGCCTTTTAATATCCGCCAGCGCCCCCACCAGACGTTCAATATCCCGGATTCTGTCCCCGATGGAGATATAGGCCATCATATTGCCGATATCGCCAAACTCCACCTGTATATCGTATTCATCCCGCAGAAGATCATAGACCTCAATTCCCGTAAGGCCGATATCCTGGGTGTAGACGCAAAGCTTGGTCACATCAAAATCATAGACGCTGCTGCCGTTGATCAGTTCCTTCCCATATGCGTAATAACCGCCGATGGCGTTAATCTCCGTCCTTGCGTACTCCGCCATGTCCACCACTTTGGAAAAGGAGGATTCCCCGCGCAGCGCCAGATTTCTTCTGGAAATATCCAGGCTTGACAAAAGCAGATAGGAAGCGCTGGTGGTCTGTGTCAGATTGATGATCTGACGGACGTATTCCGCATTCATGGTTTTATTGGTCAAAAGAACGGAACTCTGAGTCAGACTGCCCCCCGATTTGTGCATGGAAATGGCCGCCATATCAGCGCCGGCGGCCATGCCGGAAACAGGCAGATTTTTCCCGAAATACAGATGGGTTCCATGAGCCTCATCCACCAGCACCTTCATACCATGTTCATGGGCCGTCTGCACAATGGATACCAGATCGGAGCAGATGCCGTAATAGGTCGGATTATTGACCAGTACCGCCGCCGCATCCGGATGGAGAGCGATGGCTTTTTTCAGCTTGTCATTTTCCATGCCAAGAGCAATTCCGATCCGTTCCTCCACTTCCATGTCCACATAAACGGGAACCGCCCCGCACAGCACCAGGGCATTGATGGCGCTTTTGTGCACATTCCTGGGGAGGATGATCTTGTCGCCCGCCTTACAGACGGACAGGATCATACTCTGCACCGCAGATGTGGTCCCTCCAACCATCAAAAAGGCATGATCCGCACCGAAGGCCTCCGCCGTCAGTTCCTCCGCTTCCCGGATCACTGATACCGGATGACACAGATTATCAAGGGGCTTCATGGAATTCACATCCAGGTTTACGCATCGGTCTCCCAGCAGCTGTTCCAGCTCAGGATTTCCTCTTCCTCTTTTATGACCGGGTACATCAAAGGGTACCACCCGTTTTTTTCTTAAACGCTCCAGTGCTTCACAAATCGGAGCTCTTTTCTGATCTGTGTTGTTCATAACATTACTCCCGTGTGTCTTTATGGATGATGCCGAAGAAAAAAGCAGATGAAATAGTATCATCTGCTTTCAATCATTCTCAATCCATACATGTATATACAGATTATATTCGTTTTCAGAGTATATTGCAAATATATGTTACGTACTCTTATTGACCGTTTCACAAGATGACGCGTTTTTCACGCTGATTATAAAGTAATCAACTTATAAAATTTGAGCTTCTAACTCAATCAATAATGTGGCGTCACGCCACGCTCGGCAACCGATCCCGCCTGTCCGTATGGGCTTTTGAAATTGGATCCTATATTTGCTTGAAAACAAAAATAATCTTATGCTTTCCTGCGCACCTACAATTTAACATAAAGGATGCGTGAAGTCAATACATCTGCAGTTGTTTTGTGGCCGTTTTCTCCATAAACCTCCTGTCATGCTCCACAAATATCATAGTGGGCTGCCATTTTGCAATCAGCTCCTCCAGCTGAATTCTGGAATAAAGATCAATATAATTAAGGGGCTCGTCCCAGATGTACAGATGGGCCGGCCTGCAAAGGCTTGCAGCCAACAGCACCTTTTTCTTCTGCCCCTCACTGAAGGTCTGCATCTCTTTTTCAAACTGTTCCCGGGAAAAATCCAGTTTCCGAAGCAGCGCTTTAACCAGGCTTTCTTCCAGTCCCTGTTCCTGGATAAAAGAAGAAAGACTGCCCTTTAAATACGAGGTATCCTGGGATACATAGGAAACAACCAAGCCGGAGGCTGTGACAATCTCTCCGGTATGCTCCACCGGCTCTTTCAGGATCAGTTTTATCAGCGTGGATTTCCCGCATCCGTTGCCGCCGTTTATGGCCAGACGGTCTTTCTGACACAGCTCAAAGCTGATATGTGAAAAGACGTTTTTCCCATCATATCCGGCGGACAGATCCCGGGCCGTAATCAGCCGCGACTGATGATGAACCAGAGGCATCAGCTTTAATTCTTCCGCATATTCCACGTTTTTCAAAAGCTTTTCTTTTTCCTGCAGATCCTTTTCCTGTCTCTGCTCCAGATTTTTTCTTCTCTGCTGCATCCTTCTGGATTTTTCTCCTATATAGTCCCGGTTTGGCCGGTCTTTCTGTCCCTTCACGCCTTTCCTGCCTATTTTGACGGATTCCGCTTTGTCCGCCCATCCCCCCGCCTGCCTGGATGCTTCCTTCAAACGGCGGATATCCTTTTTCAGACGTTCATTTTCCCCGATCTCAAAAGCATCTCTTCTCTTTCTGTTCTCGTCCCAGGATGAGTAATTTCCTTTCTGAATCTCGATATTACTGCGGTTGATGGATAAAATATGATCCACACACGTATCAAGAAATGCACGGTCATGGGATACCAGAATAAATCCTTTCTTTTCTTTTAAATACTCTCCCACCAGCTGCCTGGACGGTGCGTCCAGATGGTTTGTCGGCTCATCAATGAGCAGAAAATGATTGTCCCGCGAAAAGAGAAGGGCCAGCAGCATCTTGGTCTGTTCTCCTCTTGACATGGATGCAAAGGGACGATATAAAATATCCTCTTTCAGTTTCAGCCGGGCCATTTCTTTTTTCACCCGCCAAAGCTCCATCCCCGGCTCCAGGCAGTACAGACAATCAATGGTATCCAGTTCTTTCATGGGAACGGGAAAGGGAAAATAATCTGCCGGTACATTCAGGCTGATCTGGCCGCCGTACTCGTACTCTCCCATTAAAAGTTTCAAAAAAGTTGTTTTTCCTCTGCCGTTTCTTCCGATGAATCCCAGTCTCCAGTCAGTATCAATATGAAAAGAAACATGATCAAAAATGCACTCCGGGCTGTCCTCATAGGAAAACGTAAGGTCTGTCACCTGTATAACAGACATGGGCATCACCTCCTTCATCATTTTTCAAAATATGGCCCTCCATTTTTTGTGAATATTGTATAATTTTCAACTGGAATTTTTATACATGTTTTGCTAAGATAGAAAACTGAATGTAGTATATCCAATGAGGAGGGATAGTCGTGTACCATATGACCAGCGGATCACCGCTGAAAATACTGATTCGTTTTTCGCTTCCCATGCTGCTGAGCATGGTATTTCAACAACTCTATAATGTGGTGGACAGCATTATCGCCGGACAATGCATTAATGTAAATGCCCTGGCCGCCATCGGCGCTTCTTATCCTGTCACCACACTGTTTCTTTCCATCGCCACCGGGGCCAGCGCCGGCTGCTCCATCGTTATCGCCCAGTTTTTCGGCGCCAGAATGATGGTAAAGGTTAAGACCTCCATCTATACTGCCATGACTGCGCTGACCGTACTTTCAGTCCTCTTGACCATCGCCGGACTATTAAGCTGCGGCGGACTGCTGTCTCTGATCCATACACCTGCCAGTATATTTGACGATGCCGCATCCTACCTGAAGATTTACATATTGGGACTTCTCTTTTTATTTCTTTACAATGCAGCCAATGCCATTTACAACGGTCTGGGGGATTCTAAAACCCCCCTTTATTTTCTGATTTTTTCCTCCGTCTTCAACGTGGCTCTGGATCTGATCTTTGTAAACATTTTTCATATGGGCGTGGCGGGCCTTGCCTGGGCCACGCTTACCGCACAGGGACTGGCAGCTGCTTTATCCGTCTTTCTTTTAATTTTCCGCATTCGCAGGATCAGGCTTCCCCATCACCATACCGCCCCGGTCTGGAACTGGCGGCTTTTACTGTCCATGACCCGCATTGCCATTCCCAGCATCTGTCAGCAGTCTTTTATTTCAGTGGGAATCTTTATGATTCAGGGTGTGGTCAACGCCTGTGGATCCGCTGCGGTAGCCGCGTTTTCCGCCGCGTTGAAAATCAGCACCTTTATGATTATGGTAATGAATACACTGCCAAACGCCCTTTCCAGCTACGCCTCTCAGAATATCGGAGCAGGCAGACTCACCCGCGTATCCCAGGGAATGCGGGCCGCTCTGGGACTTTCGGAAACCATTGTTCTGTTCCTGAATCTGATTGTCTTTATTTTCGGAAAGAATATCTTAGGTCTTTTCGTTTCTGCTGACAATAAAGAAGTTATCCGGCTGGGCATTAAGTATCTCTATACAGTAGCGCCATTTTATACCCTGGTAGGCGTTAAGAACTGCTGCGACAGCATCTTACGAGGGGGCGGAGCCATGAAACCTTTCATGATCGGCACCTTCACAGATCTTCTCATCCGCGTGGGATTTGCCTACGGTGCATTCGGTCTTCTTGGCTTTGGCTCTATCTGCTGGGCCTACCCCGCCGGCTGGGTGATAGGAGCGCCTCTGTGTTTCTTTTTCTACAGGAAAGGATACTGGAAAAATCATATGCTGTTCAAAACGCAGCACAGCTGACCACAAAAATGCCGCTGTACATGGGTCTGTACAACGGCATTTTCTCATATCACTTATTTCACTTTTTTAACGGTTTCCAAAACAGCCTCTTCCAGCCGCTTCAGATCATTCTCATCGGGATGAGTAAGTGCCTTGTCAAAATTAGAGATCATCAGATCATAATGAGCTCCCTGATTCGGTACTTCCTCTTTCAGCTTATTATATTTATCCCGGACCTCCTGAGGCATCTTGCCCTGGCACATAAAGCTTCCGATCACTTCATTGGTGTCATTTAAATTGTCTTCCACATGCTCCAGAATCCCGTCCAGATAGGTTTTGCTGTCTCCAAATCCCGCCGTTCCAAAAAGGAAAATTTTCCTGTTGTACAACGTTTTCAGATAATTTCTTACTTCTTCGCTGGCAGTTCCCTCGTTGGTCCAAAATCCCACACAGACAAGATCCGCATCTTCTGCATTCTCCACTCTTGTCTCATTTGCCAGAACTTTTTCCACTGTCTTTGCCAGCATTTCAGTATTTCCTGTTACAGACGCATAATACATAGAATACTTCATAACCAATCCTCCGTTTTTTTTCATCATACCACATCGTGTTTTTGCTTTCAATCTTTTCCCCGGGCCAGATAATGCTCCGCCTTTTCTTTTTCCCCTTTTTTCTGATAATAATTGCCCACAATAACACAGGCCTGCTTCAGATCCTTCTCAAATCTTCCGGAATTTTCACGGTTGAGCTTTTCATACAGCTCGATTCCTTCCCGGTATGCTTCTTCCGCACCGTTTTCCTCTTCCGGTATCAGATAGCGGGCATTTCCCAGATTGATTTTACAGCTTGCCAGCCGCAGCCCAAAGGCCACGGGAGACTCCTTTTCCTTGTCCTCCAGCACATAAATACAGTCTTCCAGCATCTCCAGGGCTTTCACGTATTCCTTCTGAAACATATAAACCGTTGAAAGAATGCTCATCCACTGTGCCAGCTCCAGGGCGTGGGGACCGTCGTCTGTAGCCTGAAAAACAGATTTTCCAAGCTTTACCAGCTGTTCTCCGATTTTCACCGCCTCCTGGTATTCTCCCACTGCTCCTTTTAAAACCATCAGATTTTCCATACACTTTCCCTGCAGCTCCACTGCATGAAGATGGCCGACCTTGATTTTGTCCAGGCAGACGGAAACAGCATTCCGGAAAAACCGGTCGCTGATATCGTATACTTTTTTCTGGGTCTCGTTCAGCTTTCTGGGCCTTGGGTCTATCATCTGGATCCTGATAAGACCTTTATAAAAGACTCCCATTCTCAAATTGGCCTGGGCAAACAGAACATCGTACGCTTTTTTATCCTTCTGATAAAGAGCCGCTCCTTTCTGGAGCATGGTGCGATATTGTTTTTCGGCCTCTGCCGGATTTTTCAGTGTCACATAAAGGTTGCCCGTCATCTCACACAGGACCATCAAAAGTCTTTCCCTGGAAGCATCTCCCTCGGGGAGCATTTCCAGGCATTCTTTTTCGATCCTGCCAAGAGCCGCAAGTTTTTCTTCCGGCTTTTTCTTTTCTTTTAACACGCCTGCAATCTCCTGCTGCAGGTCTTTTACTGTTTTCTCATGCATAATATTCAGTCTCTCAAATTTACTTGCCGGCGGCTTTTTCCATAAACTTCTCTGTATTCACAATAAACCGCTCATGCTCACCTTCACCGATTATTTTCTCTCCGTCCGAGACGGTCACATGGAATACAAGGCGCCGTTTATCCACCTCGGTCAGCTCGCTTTCACAGGTTACGGTGCCCCCGATAACCGTGGGCGCGCTGTGCTTGATCTGCAGCATGGTTCCCACTGTCTGGCATCCTTCTTCCATATACTCTTCCACACTCATCCAGGCTGTCTGTTCCATCAAAGCCACCATGGCCGGTGTTGCCAGCACATCCATCTGGCCGCTTCCCATGGCTTTTGCCGTATTCTCCTTTGTCACTGTCAGTGTCTGTATTCCCTTAATTCCCGGTTTCATAACTTTGTCCTTTCCTGTCGGTCTTCTTTTTCCTGTAAATTCTGACACAGTAAACTTCATCACTGTCACAATGGATACCAGACGCTCGTTGAATTCAAATTCTTTTCCCGTCTGACATTCCATCAGATTCGTCAGCGCTTTTATTTTCTCCTGGGGATCTTCCACAATTTCTATGGTTCCTTTTCCCATAATGCTTGCGTAGCCGTACCCGTACTGGCAGGCGATTCTGCCCTCAATGAGCTGATGATCGCAGTCCATCTCAAAAGCCGCATTGGAGCATTTCCGGATAAGATCCAGTTTCTTGCCCTGCATGCCTCCGTGCAGGTAAAAGGTCAGCTGCCCCTCCTCCAGTGTATAGCCGTAATTCATGGGCAAAATATAAATGTCATCCTGGTCATGAAGTCCCACATGAATCACCTTACAGGCATCCAGCACGTACCTCATCTCTTCCATATCCGTGATTTCTCTGTCTCTTCTGCGCAAGATACCGCCTCCTCATCTTTTTGTCTGTACTTCCCCCATTATATACTGAATCTTCTTTTAATTCAACGAAAATAAAAAGGAACCGGTCGGCACGTATAAATCTGGAAGAAATAACCATACTAAAGCCATAAATAAGAATTAAAGGAGTGAACTGTATGGATTTCAAAAACAGCAAAACAAAGGACAATCTGATGCGCGCCTTTGCCGGAGAAAGTCAGGCGAGAAACCGTTACACGTTTGCCGCCTCCGCCGCCAGAAAACAGAAAATGCCTCTTCTGGAAGCAGTCTTTTTGTTTACTGCCAATCAGGAAAAAGAACACGCGGAAATTTTTTATAATCATCTGAAAAGCCTTTCCGGAGAAAACATTCACGTGGACGGCTCTTACCCCGTGGAGGTCTATGATGATCTGGCCACGCTGCTGCGCTGCGCCCAGCACAACGAGTATGAAGAATTTGATCCCGTTTATAAATCTTTCGGGGATACTGCAAAAGAAGAGGGATTTGACGATGTGGCTTATTCTTTTTATTCCATCGCCAAAATTGAAAAGGCGCACGGGGACCGTTTCGGCGCCTACGCCGAATGGGTGGAGGATGGCAGCCTTTTTAAAGACCAGCCCCAGACAGTCTGGATGTGTCTGAACTGCGGCCACATTTACACCGGCCCGGAGATTCCGTCCGAATGCCCCGTATGCCATGAGGAACAGGGCCACTTCGTCCGTCTTTCTCTTGCACCTTACACAGATATGGATATGCTCCAGGTACAGCGCTGAAAAAGCATGCACAATCGAGTAGGGGGCTAACCATTAATTGATTAGCCGTCCTCTCACACCACCGTGCGTACGGTTCCGTACACGGCGGTTCTTTAGTTTTCACAAACTACTAGATAATAGTCGAGCATGGATGTATATCCTAGCTTGGCTATTGTTTTGTTCGAAAAGATTTGGTTCAGGACTTTCGCCATTCTCCAATAACCTTTTCGACTACACGCAAGTTCCTTAGCTCTCCAGTGCTCTAAACCTAATGCCTTTAGTATTCGGTACTTTGTTTTGATTTTCTTCCATTGTTTCCAATAGACTGCCCTTATTCTGCGTCTTGCCCACTCATCTGTATCTGCGAGAAGTTTCTTCATATCCGCTAGCTTGAAGTAGTTTACCCACCCTCTCACATACTGCTGATACTTTTCCTCCCGCTTCGTATTGCTCATGCCATTGTTTCTGTCTGTAAGCTCTCTGATTTTATTCCTCATTTTAGCTACTGACTTCGGGTGTACTCTAAATCTGCATTTTCCCTTGTACCTGTAAAAACTATATCCAAGGTATTTCACTTTGCTGATATGTGCCACACACGTTTTCCTCCGATTTACTTTCAGAAAAAGTTTCTCTTCTATAAATGGAATGATGTTTTCCAAGGTTCTTTGCGCACTCTTTCTGCTTTTGCAGAAAATCATACAGTCATCCGCATATCGGACAAATCTATGCCCTCTGCCTTCCAGTTCCTTATCCAACTCGTTTAACATAATGTTACTGAGCAGCGGGCTGAGTGGTCCACCTTGTGGCATTCCTGTCTCTGTCCTTTCAAACATTCCGTTTACGAGCACTCCCGCATTGAGATATTTGTGTATCAGCGAGATAACTCTGCCATCTTTGATGGTTCTTGACAGTACCTCAATGAGTTTGCTTATGTTTACTGTATCGAAGAACTTTTCCAAGTCCATGTCCACTGCATATACATAGCCATCATTTACATTCTTTTGGCACTGTCTGAGGGCGTCATGCGCTCCCCTGTTTGGGCGAAAACCAAAACTGTTCTCTGAGAACTGCTCCTCAAAGACTGGTGTGAGTTCCTGTGTAATTGCCTGTTGTATTACCCGGTCAACCACAGTTGGAACTCCAAGTTTACGAAACTCGCCTTTTGTTTCTTTGGGTATCTCTACCCTTCGGACTGGGTTCGGTTTAAATTTGCCGATCCTTATCGTCTGGATCAGGGTGTCTTGGTTTTCTCTTAGGAAGGGCAGAAGTTCATCCACCTGCATACCATCAATCCCACCAGCACCTTTGTTGGATTTCACACGCTTGTAGGCTTGGTTTAGATTATCCTTGCGCAAAATCAGTTCCAGAAGATTATCCGTCCAATAGTCTGTGATGATACCGCTCTTTTCAGTAATCTTACGATAGTCGAACACTTCTGCATACTCTCCCTGTTCCGCAGATACCATTTGCAGATAGTCCTCAATATGAAGTTGTCTGTTCTTAAACCTACTTTCAGTTACATTCATTAGCCTGTATCTCCTAAAGTTCAGTCCTTCCCACTATGTCTTAAGCCATAATGGTACTATGACTTCTGCTGACTTCTTGCCATTCGTTATTACTAACGGACTTCATACTCTGTTTCCATCCGCTGACAAGACCTCCCTTGGTACCACACGCCACTTTCTCTCCATATATCTGCCACATTTACTACAGTTAATCCCGAGTAGTTATTGGACTTCGACTTGTCATGCAGCCTTATCCTTAACTATAGCCTGATGTGGTTTCTGTTCGTCAGACCAGAGATTTGCCTCCACCTTCCTTCAGATTCCACCTCACGATGGACACCCTTGGTCTTGACTGTATCCTTCCCACTACTAGGGCGGATTAGGGACTTTCACCCATTAGCGACGTGCGCCGCAAGGCGCACATGGAAAAGCATCCGTATCCTTTGTGGGACACAGATGCTTTTCCGGAGCAAGTATGTATGATTATTTATTGGGATAATATTTGGCAACAAATGCTTTTGTTACTTCAGCCGCTTTCTTGATGTTCTCTTCATGATTCATTGCATAGTATTCCGGACGGAATTCTTCGATGGTGCATACGCCGTCGAATCCGATCTCATTGAGCGCTGCTGCAATACCGGCATGGTCTACTACGCCTTCTTCCGGCCACAGACGTTTGTCATCGCCGCAGGAACCGATGGGAAGATCTTCACAGTCATTCAGATGATATACAAAGATTTTCTTCGGATCCGCTTTCTTAAGCGCTTCCAGACTGGAGCCCATTTCATGGAAATGGAAGGTATCCAGAGTCACGCCCACATTGGGAAGACCTACTTCTTCCACTACATCGTATGCGGTCTGGAACTGATTGATGGAGCAGGTTGGAACACCGCAGAACTCTAATGATACACGGATATCCGGACCCATCTTTTCAGCAATATAGCGCAGTCTTGCTGCAGCTTCTTTTTTGATTTCCTCTACTGTTTTGTCCAGTCCTACATTGAAGGAAGGAACTGCAATCAGCATCTTCATACCGATGGCTTCACATACTTTTTTAATCCAGTCCAGATGCCAGTCCATAGCCAGTGTCTGGAAGGGATCCAGCTGGTTAAAGAATTCCAGCGTATTGTAAGCCCAGGGTTTGATGTTGTGGTTTTTGAACCACTCGCCCAGCTCTTCCAGTGTATGGCCTTCCTGAATGTATTTCGCGATGCAGTCATAGCGAATTTCAAAATAGTCAAATCCGTATTTTTCGCACATTTCCAGGTCTGCCATCAGAGACTGTCCTTCACATTTTAAAGCGGTTGCTTCGTTAAATCCAATTTTCATCTTCCCATTTCCTTTCTTGATAAATGCTTGCGTGTTCGAGCACATTTATTTGATATCATTATTGTAACACAATGTGTTCGAGCACACAACAGGAAATAGATC
Source organism: uncultured Ruminococcus sp. (assembly GCA_946494335.1). Classification (GTDB taxonomy): domain Bacteria; phylum Bacillota; class Clostridia; order Lachnospirales; family Lachnospiraceae; genus Ruminococcus_G. Next base: position 60,168 of record CAMMBV010000002.1, read on the forward strand.
ATAAATTTCTGTTCTTTTTTTTGTGCATTTTAACAGCGACATCTCCTCCTAGATATTGTACTTCGTCTTAATCACAATATCCGTGTAATGATACTCTTTCCGGGGCTTCTCCCCGTTGAAAAGCAGGCGGTATAATATCATCACCGGCTCATATCCCTGTTCCGCCGCTTCCTGTCCGATCAGCAGATTGATACTTCCCTCCAAAAGCCGCTCATAGTTTCTTCCCATCAGGTCGCTGGCCACCATAATGATCTTCTGATCTTTCTTACTCTTTTTCAGCGCCCGGCAGACGCCCTCCTCACCAAAACAGGTCATATAGATGCCCCCCAGATCCGGATGGGCTTTCAGGATTTCTTCCATCTGGCGCTCTGCTTTTTCCTCATTTTCTTCACAGTACACCGTATCCAGAAGCTCCACCCTGGGAAACTGCTCCCTCATCACGCCGCGAAATCCCCGCACACGGTTGCTCAAGGAGGTGTTGGAGGCAAAACCGGAGATTACGGCGATCTTCCCGCCCTGTTCCCGGAAAAGCTCTCCCATCAGAACAGCAGCTGTCTGTCCGCACCGCAAAGCGTGCTGCCCTACGTAGCAGAGGCGGCCCGTATCTTCAAGATCTGAGTTGAAGGTTACGATGGGAATCTGGTACTCTTGCGTAAACTGCCGAATCTTCCTCTTTACCTGAAGATCATCCACAGGCATCATGGCAATCGCGTTCACCTCCTGTTCCCGCATGCTCTCCATGGCCGCTGCCGTTTTCCTGGCGCTGATTCCGGCTATTTTTTCCACAATGACGCTTCCGCCGTAATCTTCCACCTCATGTGATGCGGCTTCCACTCCTTTAAGCGCCGCTTTTATAAACGGCGTCTCTGCCGCCTGGGCAATGACGCCGATTTTTACATGCTTTTTATTCATACCCAGGGCCCGGCCCAGAAGATTGGGCCGGTATCCCAGGTCATCCGCAATTTTTCGCACTTTTTCTTCTACTTCCGGACGAACCTTTCCCCGGTTATTCAGTACTCTGTCAACCGTTCCTCTGGATACGCCGGCTTCCTTGGCAATCTGTTTGATTGTAATTCTCATTCTGAACGTTCCTTTGCTTTACTGTAATTACCCTTCCAGTTCCTCCCAGAAGTAGCCTGTATCCGTCATATAATTAATTCTTCCGTATGCAATGCCGACGATCTGCACATTCTCCGAAATGGTCCAAACCTTTTTGCTTTCACCTGAATTCTCATCGTAAAAGTAGATATCGTAATCTGACCGGTAATAAAGGCCGTTCTCTTCTTCTCCCAGGTAATCCACCCAGTCTCCCGATGCCACCGTCGAGACATTCCCCTGGGATATCCGGCCCAGGCTGTTATACCCTCTGTAATAGACGGCCTGATCTGTCACCTTTAGAACCGAATTTACCTGACTTCCTATCCCGCTTAAAAGCACTTCCTTTTCATCTGTGGCTGTATTCCATGCTGTCATCTGCCCCTGTATTTGACTGAAATCGCCCCGTTCATCCGCCCGGACATAGTAAAGGGTATCTCCCTTTGCCAGTATCTGACTTCCGGTATTGGCTTCCATCTCCGTCACATTTCCCGTTTCCGGATCCACCTCATAAAGACCGGAGGTGCTCACATCGGCCACGCCTCTCGTATAAAAAAAGCGTTCCCCGCAAAAGGCTTCATTGGAGTGAATGCAGAAATTCTCCAGTGAAAATCTCCTGGTGCTTCCGTCCTCCCGGTTCATCTGAATGATATCCTGCTCGTCTGCATCCTCACTTGGCATTTCTGTAAAATACAGATACTTTTCCGTCATTCCCAGAGGCTGCACGTACTGGCTCCCAGTGTAAATCACTGTCTGTTCATTGGTTTCCCTGTTATAAAACGCCAGTGAATTATGGTTGTATCCGAAATAGACACCGTTGTCCACCGCCATCAGCTTATAATCAATACGGTTTCCTGTAATATTTTTATCGGGGTCTATCACATTGTTTTCACAGATATAAAGCCCTGTCTGGTCTGTGGAATAAGCCCAGCCGTTTCTGGCGACAAAGCGATATCCGATGGTATACAGGTTATCCGCTTCCTCCTGGGTCGTATCACTTTCAGAGAGTTCCTGTTCTTTCTCTTCCACGGCCGCAGAATCATCTTCCCCGTTTTCATATTCCTCCTGGGCATCCTCCACCATAGTCATCTGAATCTTAATGGTATCCCGCCGTTCCTTTGTGCTGACTCTTTCCTGCGCCAGTTCCAGAATATCCCATGCTACATCGTACCGGTTCTGTTCCACGTACACATCCGACAGTCTTACGTACGCCTCCGCTTTCTTCTGGTCGATGCGGATAGCGTTGCGGTAACAGATCTGCGCGTCTTCATAATTCATTTCCGCCAGATATTTGTTTCCCATGGATAGTCTGTCCTGATACCGGTTGGCTTTGTTGATGTTAAGTAAAATGAAAACCGCCCCCAGAATTAAAAGAGCTATGATCTCCAAGATGATGACCACCAGCAGTTTCTTTTTCGTCCCATTTTCTTCTCTTTCTACTTCCATACTGTATCCTCAATTCCAATATCCGTCCCTTTAAAAGCCAGGGGATAATTATGTTCTTTCTGCGACTCGTAATGCTTCAATGCCCTGACCGCCGTGTTCCTTAACAAAAAGATTGCCACAATATTGACAAGGGCCATGCATCCCATGGTAATATCAGCGATATTCCACATCAGAGAAAAATCCGCCTGCGCCCCCAGGAAAATGGCAATCACACAGGTCACACGGAAAGCCGTCAGCAGTCTTTTATCATTTTTGATAAAAAGGATATTGGATTCCGCGTAGTAATAATTTCCTATCAGACTGCTGAACGCAAAGGCAAAAATGGAAACTGTAATAAAATGAATGCCCCAGCTCCCCACATTGGCGCTGATGGCAGCCTGCACAAAGGGAATTCCGTCCAGCACGCCCGTCTTTCCTTCCACACCGGAACACAGCAGCATCATTGCCGTGCTGGAACAGATCAAAAGAGTGTCGATAAAAACAGAAATCACCTGTACCAGTCCCTGTTTCACCGGATGCTCCACATCCGCCGAGGCCGAAGCATTGGGTGCGCTTCCCATACCGGCTTCATTGGAGAAAAGTCCCCGTTTTACTCCGATCACCACAGCGCTTCCGGCCAGGCCGCCGGCCATGGAACGAAAATCAAAGGCATTTTCCAAAATCATACCGAATACTGCAGGAAGTTCCCGGATATGAAGAACCATGGTGACAATCCCGATCAGAATGTAAACCGTCGCCATAACCGGTACCATCACAGAAGTGATAAAACCAATTCTGTGAACGCCTCCCCAGATAACCGCAGCCGTCGCCGCAGCCAGGATCAGACCCAGAACCGCTGGCCATATCGTATGAGAATAATCTTCAATATAATATTCCAGAGCGGAAGACATATTAAAAGACTGCAGTCCGTTGAAGCCATAAGCAAAACAGATGATCAAAAATACGGAAAATAAAATTCCCAGCCACCGTTTTCCCAGCGCACGCTCCATATAGTAAGAGGGTCCCCCCCTGAACTGCCCGTTCTGTCTGACTTTATAAATCTGTGCCAGCGTACTTTCCACAAAAGCGGAAGCTCCTCCGATCACTGCCATCAGCCACATCCAGAATACGGCCCCCGGTCCTCCGGCGGCAATAGCCGTGGCAATCCCGGCGATATTTCCTGTTCCTACCCTGGAAGCGGTAGATATCATCAGCGCCTGAAAAGAAGACACTTTTTTCTCACCGCTCTCATCCGTCTTATCTGTTCTTTCCATCAGAGATTTGATTCCGTCTTTCAGCAGGCGAAGCTGCACACACCTGGTACGGATGGTAAACCACAGACCCACACCCACAAGCAGAATCAAAAGAATAAATGTGTACATGACATTATTAATGCCTGTCAATATCTCATTCATCTGTCATTCTCCTTCATCCTCATTTTTTGATCCTTATAGATCATATCATAAACTCAGGCAAAGGTACAGCCAAAGAGTTTAAATTGACTATTGACTCTCACGGGGTGTTATAGATTAAAATGAATATAGGAGCAGGGGGAAGCAGTTATAGAATAATCCAGTCCTTGAAAGAAATCAGATTTTGCAAATGCAGAGAAACAGAAATTGAAAGTTAAAGAATTGGTTTTGCCCGGTTTATCCATATCCCTCTTACCGGGCAGGTGATGGATAAACCGAACCAATGGCGCTCCCGCCTGTTGTCAGCAAAAAAATCTTATCTTTAGAAAAATTTATACTTATTCCATTCATCAAAGATATATTCCGTACGGGGGTCTCCAATAATGAAACCGTTTCCCTTCTCGTTGAACAGGGATGCACACAGGACAAAACCAGGTTTTTTATACTCTGTCATACAGCGCCGTACCTCTGCACGAATGGTTTCTTCATCGGCATCGATCCTGGATGCAGGTCCGGCAGTATCCCAGCCGCCTTCAATTACCAGCTTGCCCTTATATTGCTCCAACAGCTTAGGGAGATTATTCATCCTTTGTGCGGAATGCCACATTTTTGCACCAATGTCTATGAAGTCCGGAACAACCTCTTCACATTTTCCACAACAATGCATCTGAAAAATAATGCCGCGGGAAGAAATTGCTTCAACAATGCGTTTGTAGGCAGGTTTTAAAATTTTTCTATAGAGTTTAGGCTCCATAAACATGCCTCGCGCATAGGCAACATCATCACAGATCAAGAAAATATCAGGATGGTATGCATCAATAAGTTTATTGGCACAGGCGATTTTGAAATCTGCCATCGCTTCAAAAAATTCCTGACATCCATCTGGATCTTCTGCCAATGCGCATAATGCGTTGTCAAATCCCATAAAAGCTATCAGACGTTCCCAGAGTCCGCATGCAGTCATCAGGGTATAAAGTTTTTCGCTGCGGTCAGCCTGTGGGAATGTTTGTGCTTCTGCCTCTGCAAATGCCTGAAAATCATACAAAGAAAGATCCGGAAACACCACGTGCCGTTTCCAATCAGACACCTCGTCAAAGGCCACATATCCCGGAGAGGGAATCGCTCCTTCTCTTGTCACTGCCCAGGGTACCCCAAAAATATCTTTCCCTGGTTTGACTGGCTGTTCCAGCGGATAAAGAAAACCACATACCTGAATATCAGCCAGGGTCATGGGAACGTATTCAGGTTTTTCTCCATAAATGTGTTCCAGCAAATTTTCTTTCGGAGTCATCATAGTATCTTGCACCTCCATATTTTTGTTTTGGAGCATTTCTCCTAACAAAAGGATAGCAAGAAGTGCTTTATTTGTATATATTCACCAGTGACGTTATCAGGAAGGAATCATGATTGTGATTTGTGTATTATGCACAAGTCAATTAGTCTTTGTATAAAAAAGCTCATAGGAAAGCAAAAGATAAAGCCTCATGGACGGATCATCCAGATTAAGATGAGTGAACTCCCTGATTCTCTGCATACGGTAAAGCATACTGTTTCGGTGAATAAAGAGTTTTCTGGCAGCTTCAGCGTAGTTTCGTTCTGTTTGCAGATATATTTTCAAAGTATCGAAAAGATCTGTTCCATTGTTTTGATCATATTCTTGTAATTGAAAGAGCGCCGGGTGTATGGCAGCCGCACCGACAGAATTTTTCAAACTGTTTAAAAGATAAGTAAGCCCGGCGACGGAGAAGTCGGTAAGAATACCCGAACTTTTTTTTGAAACGGCATACTGCAACGCTGTTTCGGCCATATCGGCACTTTGCTGCAGAAAGAAAATATCATGAAATACAGGAGAACTCCCACAAAAACAATCATACTGACCTAAAACTAAGGTGAGCCTTTGTTCAAAAGCCTTCCTTTTTTGATCTTCTCCGATGCAAATACAGAAATATCTTGATTGATGAATAAAAGAACAAATATACGCAGACAAAGTATTCAACTTGCGGATAAAAGGATACGCATCGTACTGAGGCGGCAGATGAAAGGCATAAAGTTTTTTTGGATCAAGGCGGTGACATCCCAAAACAGCAAAACAAGCCTCCAGGCGATTCTCATCAACTGCTTCTCCGTTTAAAATATCAGCAAACAAACCGCTCATATTCAATTTTTCCATCGCCTTATCATGAAGCTGCATCCAATGTTCCACAATTTCAGCTGCTGCATCCATGAGATCCAGCATACCATCCGTAACCTTTTTTGTGTAGATACTAATCCAGCCAAACTGGGTATCTCCTAAAAACAGATTATAACTTATGCCCTGAAATTCTACAAAAGGAAGATCACAGCGGTAGGAATGCCCGCTGCGGCAATAAAGAAGGGGATTGCCTGAAGTCTCCGAAATGTGAGAAATATCCAAGGTATGCGTTTCAAGCATATTTTGAATTCGAACATTTTGCGCATCTTTCTCTGATACTTTCGAAGTGCCTGCGACATAATAGGAAAGATCTGAAACTATAATAAAGCCTGGCAGGATCTTTGCGATTTTCTCCAGCAATTGGGGAAGCGTAAGAGAAGTCAGAGAAGCGTACAGGGAATCCTGCCAACTGTTGTAAAAATCGAAAGCTTCCATGATTTTGTTGGTCACTTCATTAATGTCCGAAGATTGTAAATATATAAAATCATTTTTATGCATGCACATGATACCTCCGGGATGCTGTGCGTCCATCTCATAAAGGTACGCATGATGCGTGGTGGTTTTCTGGCATTCAGAATATAAGCGGACATTGCATATGCTGCGATCACTGCTGCTGATGCTTTTTACCGGATGATACGCAGACAGCCAATCCGCCAGTATGTTTAAAGACAGTCTCATCGGTGTCTCCTCCTATAAACAGCGAAAAAGTAATCGCATTTGTCGGTTCCATCACCTGCAACGGAATTAAAGTACAGGATATCCGCAAGGATAAGCCGCATCATAAACTTTCATGATATCATGAGAAAGGAAACTCCAGCAAAATGCACAGAATTCCCTCCTGATATTTTGCCTGTATCCGGCCTCCCATGGCTTCCGTTAGTGTTCTGGCGATAGAAAGGCCAAGGCCGGTTCCCTCTCCTGCCGCTTCCACCGTATAAAAACGGTTAAAAAGCCTGGCAACCCGCACTTTATCCAATCGGGCTGTCCGGTTTTTAAAATACAGCCTTCCGTCCTCCTGCAATATGATGTGAAAATCCCCTTCACTGTATTTAATTCCATTGCTGATAATATTTTCCAGAATCCGGGACAGGGCCTGCCGGTTCAACACCCGCGTCACAGGTCGCTCCGGCAACCGGATATCCGGTGTAATGCCCGCTTCTTTAAACGATCCATAATAGGCGACCGCCGTTTCTTCTATCATCCGGCTGATGGAAATCTCTTCCCGTTCTTCCGGCAGTCGAACAGAACGCAGGAGGGAATAACGGAAAAACTCCTCTGTCAGTTCCCTCATCCGCTCTGTCCGGTCTTCTATGATATTCAGATATTCCCTTACCTCTGCGGAGACCGGTTCATCCTTCAAAAGATCCAGGTAACCGCAGACAGCAGTCAGCGGAGTTCTCAAATCGTGGGAGATATTGGAAATGGCTGTTTTCAATTCCTGATCTCCCTGGTTATATTGAATCTGCTTTTCCCGCAGCTGCCGAAGCTGCAGGTCCAGCCCGGCAGCCAGACGTCTCATGCTTTTGTCTGATGTGGAAATGTCAATGCCTACATTCGTCTCCTGCCCGGCTCTTTCTTCCATCTGGGCGGCGATCTCTGCCGCCGCCTTGTGAACTGCTCCCAGCCTGGCCGCCAGTACTGCCAAAGCCAGCATCAACAGCAGACAGACCGCTATCAGCGCCGTCCCTTCCATTTTATTTCATATCCTTTCTTTTAAAGAAAATGTAACCCAAAACACAGAACAGACCGCTGTTTACCGCTGAAAAAACAAGCATCCGCCAATGGTGCGCCGCTTCCATGGAAGAGATCTGTATACTCTGACCGCTGGGTATCCAGTCCAGCAAAAACTGATAAATCTGTCGTTTCATTCCTTCCACATAACTGGCATTTTTCACGATCTCCCTCACCATGTTTCCATCTGCCGCCATCCTTACCTGTTCTATCATTTCCGGCTGACTTAACATATTGCTCAGATAAGAAGCAGCGAACAGAAGCGCAAAAGATACCAGAATGCACACCACAGCTGCGTGGGCTTTGCTGGAAATCAGCGATCCCGCCAGGCTGAACATGGCCGCATAGGATACGCACAGAAACATTCCGCCTGCTGCCAGCGCCAGAAAATATCCCGGTTTCATCTGCAAATTTCCAAATAACGGGAGCCCCATTAGATAACTTACCAGAAAGGTCGCAAGAAACATCAGAATTCCCGCCATGACACAGGTTATAAAACCGGCCATATAAACATTAAACCTGGAGTTACCCACAATGATTTTGTTGCGGACCGTGCCGTCACTGTATTCCGTCCCCAAAAACAGACTGGTAAATACCGCCTGGGCAATCCCGGCCATAATCACATAATTCAGCACTATCTCATCCAGCGGCACTTCCACGTCATATTTTATCATGCCGCGGTAAGTACTGACATGACAGAGAATCTGGTAGGCTGCCAGCGCCAGCAGACTTCCCCAGAAAGCCCTGTTTCTGATTAACCGCAGCAGATTTGCCCGTAACAGTCTACTCATCAGCGGCACCTCCAATCAGACGGATATAATAGCTTTCCAGGCTTTCATCCCGCTCCCTCATGGAAAGAATCTCACAGTTTTCTTCTGTCAGAGCCATCGCCAGCTTAGTCACACTTACTTTCCCGTAGATTTGCCCTTCTCTTTCCGACAGTACGGTGTACTTTAATCCCATCCGTTCCAGGACTTTCGACAGCTTCCTGGTATCTGTCACTTCCACCTGGATGCATTTTCTGCAGATTTCTTCCAGTTTTTCGGCGCTTATTTCCTTGACCATCCTTCCCTGATCAATAAAACCATAGCAGGTGGCCAGCCGGGACAGTTCATCCAGAATATGGCTGGAAATCAGCACCGTAATCTGCTTTTCTCTGTTCAGCTTTAAAATCAGTTCCCTGATTTCTATAATCCCCTCCGGATCCAGCCCGTTAACCGGTTCATCCAGCACCAGAAAATCCGGGTTCCCGGCCAAAGCAACGGCAATGCCCAGGCGCTGCCGCATACCCAGAGAAAAATTCTTTGCTTTTTTCTTCCCTGTATCAGAAAGACCCACCAGCTCCAGAAGTTCGTCCACTCCGTCATAGGACGGCCGGCCCAGGATCATATACTGCTGCCTGATATTCTCTCTTGCCGTCATGTCCTGATAGATGGACGGCGTCTCCACGACAGCTCCCATCCTCCTGCGCGCTTTGGAAATCCCGGGCTCATCATGCTTTTTCCCATAGATACTGTAAGTTCCTTTCGTCGGTTTCTGTAGGCCGCAGATCAGACGGATCAGCGTGGTCTTTCCCGCTCCGTTTTTCCCCACCAGACCATAAATGACTCCTCTGGGAATTCGCATGGACAGATGATCCAGCGCTTTGAAACGACCGTATTGTTTGGATAGTCCCTCCGTTTTCAAAACGTATTCCATGTTGTAACCTCCTTACGTTTGATACCGGTATTATAGCTCTTACTCCCAGAAAAACCGGTTAAGAAAAACGTAAAGAAATGGTTAACAGGAACTTTCCCGCAGTTTAAAACCGATTCCCCATACCGCTTCAATGTAGTCCTTTCCCTTTACCTGTTTAAGCTTCCGCCTCAGATTGCTGATATGCACTTTCAGAGAACTTTCCACACAGTCAGGGGTATCCTGGCTCACCCGGTCCAAAATAGCAGACTTGGTGATTACCTGGCGTGGATTTTGAATCAGCAGCTTTAAAATCGCATATTCCGTCCTGGTCAGTTTCACTGTCTGACCGTCCACGCTCACTTCATGGCGATCGTCATCCACTTCCAGTTCCCCAAACACATAGCGGCATCGCCTGGAAGGCCGATCTTTTTTTCTGAGCTGAACGGTAATTCTGGCCAGCAGCTCCTTTGTGTCGAAGGGCTTTGTCAGATAATCCTCCGCCCCTTTCAAAAGCATTTCCACCCGGTCTGAAATATCCGCTCTGGCGCTGATGACAATCACCGGAATATCTGAGATATCCGGCAGCACATCCTCCCCGGAGCGTCCCGGCAGCATCAGATCCAGCAAAATAAGATCCGGTCTCGTTCTGGAAAGAAGCATCACAGCCTCCGTACCGGAGTAGGCCCGCAAAACCCCGTAGCCTTCTTTCTTCAGCAGTTTTTCCAGCATATCCCCCACATAAACATCATCATCGATCACAGCAATGGTATACATAATTTCTCCTTTTACGGCTCTTCAAGCTCTCGGATTACCCGGCAGGGACTTCCCGCAGCGACCACGTTGTCAGGAATATCTTTTACAACCACACTCCCCGCGCCTACCACCACGTTGCTGCCGATGGTCACTCCCGGCATCACACGAACGCCTGCTCCCAGCCACACGTCATTTCCAACGGTAATAGGCCGGGCATATTCCAGCCCCTGATTTCTGCGTTCCCGGTCAAGAGGATGACCCGCCGTGTAGAAACCGCAGTCGGGAGCGATAAACACATTGTCGCCAAACGTTACTTTCGCTCCATCCAGAATCACACAATTATGATTGGCAAAAAAATTTTCCCCGATTTCAATATTATAGCCGTAATCACACCAAAAAGGAGGACGAATCTCAAAGCTTCCTCCGGTTTTTCCCAGAATCTGCTTCATTTTTTCATCCCTCTCCTCCTTGCGTGAAGGCAAAATCTGATTGTACAAAAAACACTGATCCTGGCACGCAAGCATTTCCCGTTCCAATTCCTCATCATAATTGGCATCATAGATCATGCCGGCGTCCCGCTTCTCCTTCTCTGTCATCTTTCCTCCGAATCAGATAAAAAATTCGTTTTCCCTGTGCACCTCTTTTAAGGGACCCAGTTTTGCATTCATCCCCTCCTGCATGGGTGAAGGAAGCACTCTCACTTTCTCGGGACAGACTGCCGTACAGGCCATACAGAGAATGCATTTCTTAAGATCTGTCACAATCTTGCCATCCTCCAGAGCGATGGCCTGTGTCGGACAGATATTCACGCAGGAGCGGCACTGTACGCACCCTTCCATGGTGACAGGCGTCGCAGCCACCTGCATGGGCGCTTTGTAAGGCACATTTCCCGGTACCGCAGGTTCACTTTCCGTCCCGGCAGTTAACTTTTCTTCCACCTTCTTAGCAAAGCTTTCGATCTGTTTTAAATCTTCCGCGTCCGGACGATCCGCCCCCACTTCCGGTACGATGGAGTGGCGCGTCACCAACGCTGCGCTGGCAACGACCTGAAACCCCTGTTCTTTTGCCAGATTATTCAGTTCCAGCAGTGCATCCTCATAAGCCCGCACGCCGTAAACCGCCAGTGTCACCGCCTTTTTCCCGGTGCCATTTAACATCTTTATTCTGTCCGCTGCCGCCGACGGGATTCTTCCGCCGAACACAGGGGCGGCAAGCACTGTCAGATCACATTCTTCCTGGTCCTGCTTCTCTTTTTTCAGAAGATCGGTAACAATAATATCTTCTGAAATATTCCGGCAGAAAATTTCTCCCATATGCTTTGTTCCCCCAGTTGGACTAAAACAGCATAAATTTGTTTTTTTCAACATAACGTCTCCTCCTGCTATACAATTTACATAGTCTTAAAATGTACCGGCAATTTTTTCCAGCTCATCCCGAATTCTGATGTGCTGCGGGCAGACCTCTTCGCACTTGCCGCATTTGATGCACTCCGCAGCGCGTTTTTTGCCGTGTGCTCCCACCAGCCAGTTCTCCTGACCTTTGGCGGCCTCCAGGTTCTGATACAAAGTCAGGTAGTTCATGGCTGTGAAGGACCCGGATATGCCGATCCCTTCCGGACAGACTTTGGCGCAGTAATTGCAGGTGGTACAGGGAATCAGCGGTATACTGTTCAATGCTGTCTGGGCGTCTTTCAGTACGGCTTTTTCCTCCTCAGACATTCCTTTAAAGTCTTTCATATAAGAAAGATTATCCTCCATCTGTTCCAGGCTGCTCATTCCGGACAGAACCGTAATAACTCCCTCCAGACTGGCAGCAAAACGAATGGCCCAGGAAGCGCAGGAAGCCTTCTCGTCTGCTTTTTCAAATACATCCTTTACCTGCTGGGGCGGGTTGGCCAGCATTCCCCCTTTTACCGGCTCCATAATAATCACCGGTTTATTGTATTTTCTGGCCACCTCATAACATGCTCTGGACTGAATGGCCGGATTTTCCCAGTCTGCATAATTGATCTGAAGTTGTACAAATTCCATCTCCGGATGATTTTTTAATATCTCTTCCAGCTCCTCCGGCGTGGAATGGAAAGAAAATCCAACGTGCCGGATCAAGCCTTCCTTTTTCTTTTCCTGCACAAAACTCCACATATCAAAATCATCAAAGAACTTCGTTCTGTGCTCTCCCAGATTGTGAAGCAGATAAAAATCAAAGTAGCCCGCTCCCGTCTGTTTCAGGGATGTTTCAAACTGGGCAATGGCCTCTTCTCTGGTTTTGCAGTTGATCCAGGCCGCATTTTTCGTTGCAAGCTGAAATTTCTCCCTGGGATAGCGCTCTACCAGAGCCTGGCGGGCTGCATCTTCACTTCCCTCATAGGCCCAGGCTGTATCAAAGTAAGTAAACCCTTCTTCCATAAACCGGTCTGTCATTTTCTTAACCTGTTCTATATCAATGACTTTATCCTTCTGGGGAAGACGCATCAGACCAAAACCCAGTTTTTTAATTTTTTTTCCTAAAAATTCCATAAATACCATCCTCTCTTTTTCCATTTTAAGTATGCTGCAGGTACGTGTACATTTTACTCTTTTTACACCTCAAGCGCAATTTTAATCACGTTGTCCTTTCTGTTTTCAAAAATATCATAGGCTTTTTCAACATCCATCAGCGAAATTCGATGCGTAATCAAAGGCGTGGTATCAATCTGACCTTCTTTGATCAGCCGCAGAATCTCATCGCAGTCACAGCCGTCCACTCCCCCTGTTTTAAAGGTCAGATTTTTTCCGTACATATCCGGAAGCGGCAGTGTCTGAGGCCGTTCATAAAGGGCTGCGACAACCACCGTGCCGTTTGGCCGGGCACATTTCCACGCCGTCTCAAAGGTTTCCTCTGTTCCGCCCATCTCCAACACCACGTCTGCTCCCCCATGGCTGCTGTGCTTCTTTACAAAATCCTGCACATCTGTCTCCCGGGGATTTACCGTCAATACCTGTGGGTAATGTTCTTTCACAAACCGGAGTCGTTCCCCGTCAATTTCACTGACAATAATCTTTTCCGGATTTTTCAGCACAGCACACAGAAGCGTGCAGATGCCGACAGGTCCCGCTCCTATGATCAGAACCGTATCTTCCCGCGTAATTTCTCCAATCCTCGCCGCCCAGAATCCTGTCGCCAGTATGTCTCCCACAAAAAGCGCCTGCTCATCTGTAACCGTATCGTCAATTTTGTTTAACCCCTGCTCTGCGCAGGGTACCCGCACATATTCTGCCTGGCCGCCGTCGATCCGGCACCCCAGCGCCCAGCCCCCCTCCGGGGCCTGACAGTTGTTGACGAAGCCGCGGCGGCAGAAATAACATTCCCCGCAAAAAGTTTCCACGTTTACCGTAACCCGATCTCCCGGCTTTACGTTTTTCACATCGTCCCCTGTCTCTTCCACCACGCCTACCATTTCATGTCCAAGAATTACCCCCGGCACCGCCTGAGGGACAGAACCATGTTTAATGTGCAGATCACTGGTACAGATGCTGCAAAGCGTCACTCTCACAATCGCATCCCCGGGATTCAAAATCTGCGGCCTGGGTCTGTCCTGCAGCGTAAATTTTCCCTTTTTTTCATATACGTATGCCAACATATCGCTTCACCTCACTCGCTTTAACAAATATCCCTGTTTTTTATTATAGAGTCTGCCGCCCTTTCACGCAAGCCTCTTAAATTTTTATTGACCTGAAGTGAGGTTTATGGTGTATCTTGATATCAAATACAAAACGAAAGGAGATTTTTCTTTATGGAATACAGAAAACTGCCAAAAGGCGATGAAAATATCAGCATTCTGGGATTTGGCGGCTCCAGCATACATCAGGCCGGATACCGGGAAGGAGTTGAGACAGTCCGGACAGCTATAGAACAGGGCATCAATTATTTTGACCTGGCAGTCTCTGAGTCTTCCGCTTTTGACATTTACCGTGAGGCTTTCCAGGGACTGCGAAACACCGTCTGTCTGCAGATGCATTTCGGTGCGGGATTACTCCATCCTGGGCAGCTTTACACCGGCTGAAGCCGTGGGAAGATGCGTTTACTGCAGCCACTGTCACCCCTGTCCGAAAGGTCTTGATATTGCCATGATAAACAAGTATTACGACCTGGCTGCTGCCGGAGACGCTCTGGCAGCCGACCATTACCAGAAACTGGAACTGCACGCCAAAGACTGTGTTCAGTGTGGTCACTGTGACAGCCGCTGTCCGTTCCAGGTAGCACAGATGGACAGAATGAAAACAATAGAGAAATATTTTGGTCTTTAAAAGTACTTTTTCTTCCAGTTTAAGAGCAGCGCTGAATTAATAATAACCAGAACGGAACCCGCATTATGTACCAGCGCGCCCACCACCGGATTCAACACACCAAAAATCGCCAGAACAATGGCCAGAAAATTCAATGCCATAGAAAAACTCATGTTCCATTTAATCGTTACCATCATTCGTCTGGACAGTGCAATCAGATGGGGCAGCTCTTTCACTTCGTCGTCCACCAGCGCAATGTCCGCCGCATCCACGGCAATATCGCTTCCCACACCGCCCATGGCAATTCCCACGTCAGCCTTTTTCAAAGCGGGAGCATCGTTTATGCCGTCTCCGATCATGCAGACTTTTTCCGATTTTTTCTGATATTCTTCAATCCTGTTCAGTTTATCCTCCGGAAGACAGTCTGCGTGAACCTCCCGGATATGAAGCTGCTGCGCGATAGACCGGGCTGCGTTCTCATGATCTCCTGTCAGAAGCACCGGCTGTACATTCAGCTTCGTCAGCTTATCGACCATTCCTGCACTCTCTTCCCTGACAGTATCGGACAGGGCCACATAACCGGCAAGTATTCCGTCGGTTGCAATATAAATCAGCGTACAGCCTCTGTTCAGATACTGCCTTGTCTCCCCCTTTACCGTATCACAGACTGTTATACCGTTTTCTGCCATCATCTTTTCATTTCCGGCCAGAATATTTTGCCCGCCTGTCACACAGGAAACGCCCCTTCCGGGAATCATTTTAAACTGTTGGCAGTCTTTTGGATTTTTCCCTGTTTCTTTTCTGTAGCAGCTGACAATCGCTTTCCCCAGCGGATGCTCCGACATCTGTTCTGCAGCCGCGCACCATGCGTACAGCTCCATATCGCTGCAGTTTTCACAGATACTCTTTACCGCCGCCACCTGAAGCGCCCCATAAGTCAGTGTCCCGGTTTTATCAAAAGTAATTTTGGATACCATAGCCAGCCGCTCCAGCGCGTCTCCTTCTCTTACCAGGAAACCATGCCTGGTGGCATTGCCGATTGCCGCCATAATGGCGGTTGGAGTTGCAAGAACCAGCGCACAGGGACAAAATACAACCAGGATAGTCACTGCACGTATAATTTCCCCGGAGATAATCCAGGTCAAAGCCGCTGCTGTCAATGCTATCACCACAATCCAGGTGGCCCAGCGGTCTGCGATTCCCACAATTTTGGCCTTTCCCGCATCTGCCGACTGAACCAGGCGGATCATCCGCTGAATAGAACTGTCCTCTCCTACTCTGGTCGCCCTCATCTCAAAAGCACCAAACTGATTAACTGTACCGGAATTCACCTCATCCCCCACAGTTTTATCCACCGGAAGAGACTCGCCTGTCATCACTGCCTGATTTACAGAAGTCTGACCGGAGAGGATAATTCCGTCCACCGGCACCGTCTCCCCCGGCAGTACCCGCAGTATGTCATCCACCTTCACATCCCTGGCCGGAACCGTTTTTTCGGTGTCGCCGTTTATAATCCTGGCCGTCTGCGGAGTAAGGTGTACCAGCTTTTCAATGCCTGCACGGGCTTTCGCCACCGTCAGCTCTTCCAGCAGGCCGCCCAGCTGCATAATAAACGCCACTTCTCCTGCTGCAAAATCCTCCCCTATAATCACGGAAGCAATCAGAGCCAAGGATACCAGAACATCTGCTTTAATATCAAATTCTGTCACCAGGCCGATAACCGCTTCTAAGATTATGGGAATACCGCACAGTATAATTGCCGCCCATGCCGCGTCAAAGGGCAGGGGTAAAAGGTCAAAAATACTGAACAAAAGGGCGATTCCTGAGATAATCAGCAGTGTAACATCCTTCTTTATGCCGCCCATCTCAAGAAATGCTTCCAGCTTTCCCATTACTTTTTTCATATTCTCGCCTCCCTATATACCCATATATGTATATGTATAATATACATATGGGGGTATGGGTTGTCAAGACGATTCTGCGTCTTTGTGATGCCCTCAGCAGAAGCAATCACTTACACTGAATCCCCTCCTGCGCAGGTCCATCCAGCAGATTTCCTTCACAATCGAACCGGGAGCCGTGACAGGGGCAGTCCCAGGAACACTCATCCGGATTCCAGGTCAGTTCACACCCCATATGGGGACAGACCACGTCCACCTGACAGATGTGACCCTCTTCTGATCTGTACACACCGGCCTTTCCCTGAGGTGTTTCCACAACCCCGCCGCGGCCGCGCTCAAGGGCGGCCACCGTCTCTTCCGGAATATGGAAGAGACGTTTTGTCAGTCCCTTCACCGCCATTTTTCCATCCTTCATGATCTGCGGTATTTCTTCCGCTGAAAATCTTGCCGGATCAAATATTTCTTCACAGGGATTTTTCTTCCCACAGATCATATCTCTCAGCAGCAGAGCCGATACCATCGACGAACTCATACCCCATTTCTGAAAACCGGAAGCCACATACCAACCGGGACGATCGGGAGCGTACCGCCCGATAAACGGAATACCATCCGCCGTAATGCAGTCCTGTGCAGACCAGCATGCGGCCACGGAGCTTCCCGGGTACATTCTTCTGACCTCCTTTTTCAATTTGTCATACCGTCCGCCTTCTTTGTTTTCTCCGGTCCGGTGCGCCTGTCCTCCTAAGAGAATATACTGATCATACTGACGGAAAGAAAGCGTATGCTCTTTGTCTCCTATATACATCCCGTCTATTTTTCCCGCATTTTCAAGCGCCAGCACATAAGAGCGCTCCTGGTGCATCCTGGCAAAATACAGGCCCGGAAAATTGATGAACGGATAATGTGCGGCAAAAACAATATGTTCCGCTTTCACACTTCCGCGTGGTGTTTTTACTTGGTTCTCTCCCACTGCGGTAACCAAAGTCTCCTCGTATACCGTCAGCTGTTCTGCCAGAGCTTTGATAAACTTAAGAGGATGAAACTGAGCCTGTCCGGGAAAACGAACCGCCCCGGCACAGGAAACCGGAATCTCAATCTGTTTTTCAAAGGATGCATCAATTCCCAGCCTTTTTGCTGCTTCTGCCTCCCTCCTCAGCTTTTCCCCGTCCTGTGAATAGACATAGCTGTCCGTCTCTGTCAGACTGCAGTCAATGTCATTTTCCCGGATGATTTTTTTATACTCTTCCACTGCCGCCTGATTGGCCTGTACATATTTTTTTGCCGTTTCTTCACCCTTTTTCTCAGTAAATGTACTGCAGAACATCCCATGCTGAGATGTGATTTTTGCAGTGGTGTTTTTCGTCTGACCCTGTCCGATGCGGTCTGCCTCCAGAACTACGGTACGTATACCGGCCTGACTGAGATACCATGCCGTTAAGATCCCCGCCATTCCTGCCCCTATGACTGCCGCGTCCGCTTCAATATGCTCTTCCAGAGCAGAATTTCTCTTTCCTTGGTACGTCATATTCCAGATAGACTCCATTTCCTGCCTCCATGTTCATTTACTTATAAGATTTCCCTCTGGAAGCGGTTTATACCAGAATTTTGTTCCAGCATATAATGTTCCGCAAAAACGCCGCCTGAGCACAGGCAGCGTTTTCACTCTTTGGCAGCGCCGCACATCAGGGAGCTGCCAATAATAATTCTTTTGTATAGTCAGATCCGGGATTTGTGAAAATGTCTTCCGTTTTCCCTTCCTCTAATATTTTCCCGTCCTTCATCACCAGTACACGATCGCACATCTGATAAATCACATTCAGATCATGGGAGATAAACAAGATAGAAAGCCCCGTTTCCTCCTGGAGATTCACCATCAGTTCCATTATCTGTTTCTGTATGGTCACATCCAGAGCTGAGACCGGTTCATCCGCAATCAGAAACCGAGAACCCTGAAGAAGCGCCGCCGCGATACTCACTCTCTGTCTCTGACCGCCGCTCAGTTCCCCGGGACGGCGGGTAAGCGTTTCTTTGGAAAGTCCGGCTCTTTCCGCCATCTGACGCACCCGTTCTTTGCGCTCAGCCTTTGGAATTTTCTGCATACGAAGCGGCTCTTCCAGTATCCAGCCTATTTTCTTTTTCGGATTCAAAGAAGAATAGGGATCCTGAAAAATCATCTGCGGCATCTTGGTATAATGCAGTATCTCGCCCCTGGAAATCTTCACAAATCCCAGGATTGCTTTTGACAGCGTGGTCTTTCCGCATCCGCTCTCTCCCACCAGCCCCAGGATTTCATTTTCCCGTACCTCAAAGCTGATGTCCTTTAAAACCTCTTTTCCCTTTTGCCCTTTCTCATAAGAGACGCTTACGTCCTTAACCTCCAGTACGTTTTTCATCTTAGCCGCGCCTCCTTTTTCTGAGAGATTCCCGGCGATGGGGAATGGCAGCCAGCAGTTTTTTGGTATACTCTTTTTCCGGCTGCTCAAACACCTTATGAATCTCTCCTTCCTCTTCCACCCTGCCTTCGTTCATTACCAGTACCCGGCTGCACAGCCTGCGTATCACAGCAAGATCATGAGAGATAAAGAGAATCCCCATCCCATGCTTTTTATTGATTTCCTTTAAAAGTTCCAGAATCTGGGCCTGAACGGTCACATCCAGAGCCGTAGTAGGCTCGTCTGCAATGAGCAGCTCCGGTTCTGTCACCAGCGCCGCTGCTATCATCACCCTCTGACGCATGCCCCCGGAGAGCTGATGGGGGTATTTTCCGTACAGTTTTTTTACTTCCCCAAGTCCTGCCTCTTCCATGGCAAGAAGGGCGCGTTTCTTCCTCTCTTCGGGAGACAGCTGCGTATGAAGCAGCAGACCTTCCTCTATCTGACTTCCCACAGTCAGAACCGGATTCAGGGAGGTCATGGGTTCCTGAAATATCATGGCAATCTTTCTGCCGCGCACGCGCTGAAGCTCCTCCCTGGTATATCCTGCAAGATCCCTGCCCTTGAAAAAAATCTGCCCGGAAGAAATTTGAGAGCCGCTTTTCAGCAGACGCAGTATAGAAAGAGCCGTCTGGGTTTTCCCTGAGCCCGATTCGCCCACAATTCCCAGAACCTCTCCCTTTTCCATGGAAAAAGAAACTCCCTTCACCACTTTCTGAGGCGGATTTACATCATAGAACTCAATATTTAAATCTTTTACTTCCAAAAGCTTCATGTTACCTCCCGCCTTTCTTCACCAGTCCGTCTCCAAGCATGGAAAAGCCCAGGGCAAGGAGAATCACCGCAGCGCCGGGGAAAACCGCGCACCAGGGAGCGCTTAAAAGGTAAGTCTGGGATTCCGACAGCATGCGGCCCAGAGAAGCGTCCGGCGGCTGAACTCCAATTCCCAGATAACTCATACTGGCCTCCATCAGAACGGCATTGTTAAACCCGATGGCCGCCATGGACAGCACGGAAGACAATGCATTGGGAAAAATATGTACAAACATGATCCGCAGATGGGAAGCTCCCATAAGCCTGGCGCTTTTTACATAATCCATCTCCCGCTGTCTTAAAAACTCACTTCTGGTGATTCTGGCAAAACTTGGGATAAGTACTATGGCCAGGGCAAGAATTACATTATATTTGCCGGGTCCTAAAAGACTGATAAACACCAATGCCAGCAAAATGGGCGGAAAAGATACCACTGCATCGTTAAACCGCATGAGTACTTCATCCACCCAGCCGCCGAAATACCCGGTAAAGGCTCCGATAAAAATCCCGAGTCCTCCGCCCAGCGCCACCGTCGTCAGCGCTACAAAAAATGTGGTTCCCGTCCCCTTCATCACTCTGCTGAGCATGTCTCTTCCGAAATGATCACAGCCAAACAGATGAGAAAGAGAAGGACCGGCAAGCTTCGCCCCTCCGTCCATAGCGTCGGGATCATAAGGGGTAAAAAAGCATCCGATCAGCAAAAAGGCCAGCATGAAAAGGATAAGACCGGCTCCAAGAATGAAATTATAGTTTCTTTTCTCTCTTTTCATCTTCTCTTCCCTCTCACTGCCTTACCCGGACTCTCGGGTCAATTCTGCCGTACAGGATATCCACAAGGAAATTGACGACAATCACCAGCGACGCCACCAGTACAATGATTCCCAGAGTCACCGGGTAATCCCGGTTGGATATGGAAGCAATCAGAAGACTTCCCATCCCCGGGATGGTGAAAACCTGCTCGATAACCATACTGTTGGCCACAATATCAGCGATGGTCATACCCCAGAAAGTAAGTACCGGAAGCATGGCATTTTTCAGCACATGCCGGTACATCACCCTCCTCTGCCCGTTTCCTCTTGCGTAAGCCGTCCTTACATAGTCTTTTTCCAGTTGGCTCAGCACCGCGCTTCGCAGCATTTTTACCCCCATGGCGCATCTTGGCAGCGCAATTGCCGCACTGGGAGCGATCAGGTATCCCAAAAATCCGAAAAAGCTCTCAGAAACCGGCACGTAGGCCCCCGGGGTAAACCATTTCAAAACCAGTCCGAAAAGGAAAGTAATTAAAATTCCCAGGAAAAATCCCGGCACCGACATAACAATCTGATTCAGCACCATAATCACTCTGTCCAGCCACTGCCCTTCGTGCTGCGCCGTAAAAATTCCCAGAGGGACGGACAACAGTAAAATAATCAGAAAGGCCATCACCGTAAGCGCTATGGTAACAGGAATTTTATCCTGCAAAAGCTCCTGCACCGGCATGGAATAGCTGTAGGATTCTCCCATATCACCTGTAACAAAGTTTTTCAGCCAGTTCCCGTACTGTACCAGCACAGGCTTGTCCAGCCCCAGTTCCTTTTGAAGCATCTCCACCTGTTCCTTCGTCGCCTCCGTCCCAAGTCTGGATTTTGCCGCATCTCCCGGAATGATGGAAAAGGCAAGGAAGGAGAAAAAAGAGACAATTATCAACGTTATAATGAGAGTTCCTGTTTTTTTTAACAAATACTTCATTTTCTTTTCTCCTCCTTACACCTTTTTCTATTCCGCTGTTTTATATACTTTTGCCATATCCAGAACATACAGGGGATAGAACACGTATCCGCCGTAGTTCTTTCTTAAAACAACCTCGGAAGCCATATCCTGAATGTAGACGTTGGCTGCATCGTCAGCCAGCAGCGTTTCCATTTTCTTGTAAAGTTCAACCTGCTCTTCATCGTCCGTGCTTTTTCTGACCTGTTCATATAAGGCGTCGTATTCCGTGTTGCTGTAATTGATAAAGTTTTTTTCAGAATCCGAACTGAAACGCTCCAGAAGCGCCCTTCCGCTTAAGAATGAGGCGTCAAGTCCTACCACTGTAGACTGAAAATTCCTGTCCGTGTAGGTATCGCTCAGCCAGCTGTCCCATTCCACAAGCTGAATCTCGGCCTGCACTCCTACCTGCTTTAACTGCTCCACCAGTACCTGGGCCGCGTCAATATGCTGCTGATAATTATCCGGCACTGTGATGGTCATCTCAAAACCGTCCGGATAACCTGCTTCCTTCAAAAGCTCCCTGGCCTTTTCAATATCCTGCGGATATTTGTCAGCCAGTTCCGGCATATAATATTTCTCAAAGGCCGGGAACATGCTGCTTCCCAGAATAGTTCCCTTTCCATCTGCAGTCATATCCAGAATTTCCTGTCTGTTCACCGCATAGCAGAGCGCCTGTCTTACCCTTACGTCATCGAAAGGTTTCTGTGCATTGTTCAGATACAGCGCCTGAACCAGGTTCATTCCGCCCTCATAGATTTCCAGATCCTGGTCATCCGCAAGCTGGGCAGACTGTGTGGAATTGACTCTGGGATACATATCGATGGAACCGCCCTTTAACCCCGTTACAATGGCGTTGCTGTCGCCCACAATCTTAAAGGTCACTTCATCCAGGTAAGCCTGCTCTTCTGTATTCCAGTAATCCTCAAATTTCTCTATAACAATATTTTCCTGCGGGGAGCGCGATACATACTGGAATGGTCCTGTTCCCACCGGATTCTTGTCCAGATCCTCACAGTGCTCAGGCACCACAGCAACGGTTAAGTAGGCAAGAAATTCCGTATCCGCTTCCTGCAGATAGATTTCCACTGTGGAATCATCCGGCGTCTCAACCTTTTCCACATTAGAAAACGCCGCTACTAATGGAGTACCATTTCCATTAATACCGGCGCATCGTTCAATCGAATATTTCACATCGTCTACGGTAACTTCCGTTCCATCGTGGAATTTCACATGCTCTCTGAGCTTAAAAGTATAGACTTTCCCATCATCTGATATACTGTGGCTTTCCGCTACCGCGTCCGTATAATTTCCCTCTGAATCTGGCTTCACCAGACCTTCGTAAATATTAAATAGGACTTCTTTCGTTCCTGCCGCAACTGCTTTGTGTGGGTCAAGACTATCCTCCAGATCCTGAGGAATTCCTACTACAATGGAACCTCCCATGGTTGGTTCCGCTTCTGTTTGCTGAGAACTGCTATTTTCCGGAGATTCTTCTCCCTTCCCCTTATCGCCCTGGCATCCGCCAAGTACAACAGTGAGGGACACTGCTAAAAGCAGTATGCATAGTTTCTTTACGTTTACCATAGATTTTCTCCTTACATACCAACTCTCTCATTATATAATTGTCAAAGCAATGGTAGCAAATTCCAGGTGAAAAAGCAAGTATCTTTTAGCGTACAAGGCAGCGTACAAACCTATGACAATTACGTTGCAAATCAGATTGTTTTAGGATATAATGATCCAGGGCAAAGAAGTCTATCTGATTTCTTTGCCTCATTTTTTTGTAAGAAACACAAAAGAACGGGAGGAACAGATCATGAGACGACCGGTAATCGGTATCATTCCGCTGGTAGATACAAAAAAAGACAGCTATTGGATGCTGCCTGGATATATGGAAGGCATTCAAAAGGCCGGGGGAATCCCCTGTATGCTGCCCCTGACATCAGATGAGGAGATCCTGTCACAGATCGTATCCGAAACAGATGGATTTTTATTTACAGGCGGCCAGGACGTGTCCCCGGAATTATATGGTGATAAAATATCCCCCCTGTGCGGCGAAGTATGTAAAAAAAGAGATGAGATGGAAACGATACTGTTTCGCATGGCCTTTGCGCTAAATAAACCGCTTCTTGGAATATGCCGGGGCATACAGTTTATAAATGCAGTCATGGGCGGAACATTATATCAGGATTTGCCGACAGAGCATCCTTCCGATACAGAGCACCATCAATCCCCGCCCTATGACAGACCGGTACATTCAGTAAAACTGGTTCCCGACACTCCGCTGTACCATATACTTCAGACGGAAACTTTGCAGGTAAACAGTTATCATCACCAGGCGATAAGACAGTCTGCCGCCGGATTGGCGGCAATGGCCTTTTCAGAAGATGGTCTGATTGAAGCCGTATATGCCCCGGAAAAGAAATTTGTCTGGGCAGTACAATGGCATCCGGAATTTTCATATAAAAATGATCCATACAGCCAGAAAATTTTCAAAGCTTTTGTCAGCGCAGGATGATTATTCAACTAAGAAGGAGCATCGAATTTCATCGAGCCTGAACATTCGGAGCTTTTTTCTTCTTTCCCGATGTCAACTCATAACTTAAATCTATAAGATTTTTAATCTCGCTGTCCGGTACACTGCCGTCCAGCCGTATAGTAAGCCATTTGTCCTTGTTCATGTGATACGCCGGATGAAATCCTTCCCGCATTCGCAGCGAACTGCCAAGTATCGGATCGCATTTTACATTGAGTACCTCCACCATACCGGCACTGGAAAGTCCCAGTCTGCCCCGACTGACTTCCATGAGCAGACCATACCATTTCCTGTTATCCTCATGCCGGAGGACAGCACTGCTATCAGACCATGGGAAATCAGGATCTGTACTATACCTTTTCTTTACATACTCAAATACTTCCTGCCTGTTCACTGAATCCCCTTTCTCTCCACCTATCAACTGAGATTCGATTTATTGAACACTTTCCAAATCAGAAAGTATTTCAATAGCAATTTCTTTTGCTTTTGTACTGGACACATCCTTGCCGTCTGTTTCTCCCAAATATACACAAAAGTATCTTCTTCCATTGGTTGTATCTGCAAAACCTGTAAACCATGCATCTACAACGACACCTTGTGATTTCCCAAGTCCTGTTTTCCCATAAACCAACATATCTCGGTCTTGCTGTTCTGATAAAAGCATGACTTGTTTCAGATTATTTTGAGTTTCCTTTGAATAGACCGAATACTCTCCGAAAATACGCTCAAGCACTTCAACCTGTTCTTTCGGAGATATTTTCAAAGATGATTCAAGCCAAAAACCTGTTAATGCTCTATTATTGTTATTTGTGTTCAAATACCCTTCCCAGTCAGAAATATCACAGTTCCCATAATCAAGTTTCTTTAATTCTTGCTGCATCATATCTCTGCCAATTTCGTCAATAATTTCCCTATAATACCATACACAGGATGTCTGAAATGCATCTTCAAAATTTATATCCCTATTCCATTTCTCATTCCAAAAAATTTCCCCACTCCATGTTCTGGTAGACTCATCTGGTATAATAACCTTATTTTCCAATGCAATTAGTGAAGAAATAATCTTAAATGTAGAACATGGCGACCGCTGAGTAAGAGCCATTTCCTGGTTGTATATTTGATAACTATTCTCAGATGGATTGTAGATAACAGCAGAACCGTTGATTCCATCGAAATAGCTTTCCCAGTTTACTTCTGTAATCACAACTTCTAAAACGCCCTCTTCCGGCTCTTCAGTCTCTATTTCTACTGTTTCTTCGTGCTGCACATCATATCTTACTTCTTCAGATACTTTTTGTTCTGATTTTGTTTCTGTTTTGTTCGAGCAGCCACTAAGCATAAATGATGATAGCAATAACATTATGATGACTTTTAGGGAATTATTTCGCATGAATATTCTCCTATATAAACTCTCAAAAAATTCCGATTTGTCGTTTGCAACATCAAAATTATACATCAATTATCCGTAAGTTTCCACACACAGTAATATCCTTTTTCTTGCCACAAACAGGACAGTAAATCCATTCTGGGTTGATACTTTTTACAGTTGTGTTTATATTAAAGTTTCTGTCCTGCATTGTTACTATCCTGCATTTTTTTGATTTGGCAGGTAATAATCTTATCTCCGAAAGAATTGCAGCAGCGATTACAAGAAACACACATCGCAGAACTTCTATCATTTTTCCAATGGTTAGGAAGATTTGGTTCTCTAACAAGTGGACGCCCAAAAGATACGGCAGATATTTTTGTTTCAGACAATGCTTTCTCAACCATATCGGGTGTACGATATCCGCAAACGCTTATAACAGGAATGGCTACTTGACAAGCAAGTTGTGAAGTATACTTTAAAAAAGGAGCTTCCCACGCTTTTCAAGCTCCTTGCAGACAAAAATAGATCCTTCCGGTTTGATAGATTTTTCATTCAAATCACTAAATGGAAATTTTACTCCTATGATAAAGTCGTCTCCGACAGCGTGTCTGATTGCGTCATACACTTCAAATAAAATTCTGGCGCGATTTTCTATTTCATTTTTTATTATCAGCTTCGTACAGGAGGCTTTGCTTGCAATCTGCCGCCATTCGCATTTTAGAACATTGGCCCAATGAAAAATTAAATTCCCCGCCTTGCCTTAACAAAGCGGGGAAAACATTTTCCTCAAAAGTATCCATCAACCGGTATCATCTCCAGCTCCAGTTTTTCTTTTTGTTTAAAAACAATTTCTCTTTCTTCCAATTCCAGATAAATTCTGGTGGTAAATACCAGTTCACCCTGATTGATAAAAATCTCTGCAATGGAACTGTCAAGAAGAATAAGTATCTCTTCTATCATCTCTTCCACCCGGCCGACTCTTTTTCCTCTTCCACCGCCGCATGGGGATGGTATTCCTTTCTGATTCAAAAAAGAAATTTCCGCCCGGTTCCCTTTTGTGGAAATTGTCAGGGCATTCTCGCCTTTTCCAATCTGAATCTTTCTCTTTTCTCCGTGGATTCCGGTAATTTTAGCTTTCAGACACTTGTTTGCCCAGCAAAATTTTTCCTGCTTAAGATCTACCTTTTCCCATGGCAGCTTTTCCAGTTCTCTGACCGGCATCCGGCAAAGCTTTCCATTGGAGAAAAACACCTCTCCGGGAATAGTCAGGCAATGCTGCCAGCCGTTTCTGACAGAAAGATTTTTATGAACCTCTGTCGTATCCGGCACGCCTGCCCAGCCTATCAGAATTCTTCTTCCATCCTGGGTTTCAAAGGTCTGGGGCGCATAGAAATCAAATCCCATATCCCATTCCCGAAAGGTCTGTATAAAATCCTCTTCCCCAAGGAACGCATAACCGGCCTGATAGACGTTCTGAAACTTTTCCTCCTGACTTTCCACTCCCTGAGGGCAAAAGGACAGAATCTTCCTGCCGTTCAGGCAGAAAATATCCGGGCATTCCCACATATAGCCAAAGGTTTTCTCCGGCACGATTTCACGATCCAGTCTCCAGTTTTTCTTATCCTCTGACACATAGAGCAGAATTCCGCCTTTATCCCTGCGTTTTCCCTGACTGTCCCAGGCTCTAGCCCTAGCACCCAGTACCATATAGTAACGGCCTTCTTCCGCCCACACTTTAGGATCCCGGATATGCTGAGTCATATCCTCAGGGTAATCCTCCATCCTCAGCAGAATGGTCTTCGCTGACATCTGCTGACCGTCTTCCGACTCCGTAAGGATCTGCGTACTGCTTCTGCCGGCATCGATATAATCATAATCTCCCGGCTTTTTCACATTTCCAGTATAAAAAAGATACATTTTATCCTGTTCAATCAGTGCGGAACCGGAATACACACCGTCCGCATCTTCAGGAATATCCGTAGTCAGCACCGGCTCCTGATATTCCCAGCGGAGCATATCTTTGCTTATACAGTGCCCCC
The DNA here is from genome assembly GCA_946494335.1 of uncultured Ruminococcus sp. Taxonomy (GTDB): domain Bacteria; phylum Bacillota; class Clostridia; order Lachnospirales; family Lachnospiraceae; genus Ruminococcus_G. The sequence continues at coordinate 87,556 of CAMMBV010000002.1, forward strand.
AGTATCCCCCGCCCCCATTGACATTCAGCGGGGAATACTGGAAGTAAGCATGGAATTCTCCCTTAAACTGGCACAAACCGTTGGGATCATTCAGCCAGCCCACCGGGGGCATAATATGATATTGTGTCCGGAAAGGACAGTCTGACACTGTCCTTCCCATTTTCTCTTCTGCTTCCCTTGCTTTCTGAAAACCATTTTCCATAGCTGTCCCTCTTATTTCGTGAGCACGGCAATCTTATCTCCCACTGCCACGGTTCTTTCTGTTTCTCTGTCTGCATGAACGCCCTCTAACGGCTCTGTGAAAATCAGACATGCTGCGGTATCATAGCCTTCCCCGGCGATTTTATCCTTATCAAAATCCAGGATACCGTCTCCGGCTTTCAGATTCTGTCCTTCTTTAACATGAACCTGGAAATATTTTCCTCCAAGCTGTACGGTGTCAATCCCCACATGGAGCAAAAGACCGTTTCCTGCCTTTGTGCGAAGACCTAACGCATGTCTGGTATCCATCACCATCTCTACGGTACAGTCTGTCGGAGCATAAATCTTTCCCTCTGCGGGAAGGATTGCCACGCCGTCTCCCAGAACTTTCTGGGAAAAGGTTGGATCATTCACCTTTTCAATTCCTACAAATTCTCCGGAAGCAAAGGCCAGAATTTCTTCCGGAAGTTCCTCCTTCATATCCTGCTCTGCCGTCTCGGATGCCTGAGAAACGGACACTTCCTTTTCACTTTCTGCTGTTTCCAAAGAAACAGCTTTCGCGCCCTTGTTTCCCCTGTCAAAAGCAATTCCTATAAGGAAGGCGAAGATAAAGCCTGCCGCCACAGCTGCCACATGAGCGATAATATAGCTGACATAGCCGTTATTTGTCGGGTCAGTCAGGGCAATTCCGGGAACTACTGTGGTTCCGAATCCCAAGGCCGCCAAATCCGTAAAGTATACGATAGCGCCGCCGACAGCACCGCCCAGGCAACCGCCGATAATGGGATAACGGTATCTTAAGTTCACACCGAAAAGAGCCGGTTCTGTGATTCCGAACAGAACAGAAATAAAACTGGGGATACAAAGCTCTTTTGCCTTGGCGTCTTTCAGATTTCTCACCAGATACCCTAATACTGCTCCGCCCTGGGCGATAATTGCCACAGACATCAGAGGATTCAGAAAGTTTCTCCCGGTATCTACAAGAAGCTGCGATTCAATGGCACCGAATACATGATGAAGACCTGTAATTACAATCAGCTGCTGGACACCGGAAAATACCGCATACCCAAAGACCCCAAGATGCTGGGTCATCCATACCAGAGCCACTGTAATTCCGTTTGCCAGCCCTCTTCCTACCGGTCCAATAATCATAAACAGCAGGAAGGAACTTACTAAGGTGGTGAGAAGCGGTGACACCAGCAGCCGTATTACCTCCGGAACCTTCTTCTCAAAGAAAATATCCAGTTTTGCCGTCACAATACCTATCAGCAATGCTACAATAATCCCGCCCTGAAAACCAATCAAATCCACCGGCAGCCCGAAAATATGCAGAGTAGTTACCTCTACCGTCCCCTGGGCTGCTGCACCGGCATCGGCCAGACTGCTGGTCAGCATAATACAGCCTATCACAATTCCCATAATGGGCCGCCCGCCGAAACGTTTCACTGTACTGTAGGCCACACAAAGGGGCAAGAATCCAAAAATCGCGCCTGAGGATATGTTGATCAGCCTGGACAGGCCATACAGCGTGTCATTATTCTGAACAAAATCAATGTTTCCCAAAACACTGGAAAGTCCCGTCAGCAAAGCGGCAGCCAGGATACCCGGCATAATTTCAATGAACACATCAGAAAGAGCCTTCACTGCTCTTTGAAGCGGATTCATACGCTTATTTGCCTTTGACTTCAGATCTCCCAGACTCATGCTGTCCATATGTATGGAATCGGCCAGCACCTGGCATACATCATTTACCAGACCTGCGCCAAAGATAATCTGAAGCTGATCACCGGCCACAAATACTCCTTTTACCAAATCCACTTCCTCGATGGCCCTGGTATCTACCTTGTCATTGTCCTCCAACACCAGCCGAAGCCTGGTAGCACAGTGTGCAACGCCCAAAATGTTGTTTCTTCCCCCTGTGAGCCGAACCAATTCCTCCGCTATATGCTCATAGCGTTTTCTTTTTTCAGCATCCATTTCGTAATACCTCCATTTTTCTAAAAATCCAAGACGCGTATTATGTTTCCCCGGGGCTGAACAAATACGTTATGCTTTGTCCTTGTAATTATTATTATACTGGAATATAATTAGTATCACATGGACAAGTGTTGTTTATTCATTAAGATATGTTGGAGGAATTATGAAAGACTATATTTTCTCAAATGATTTTTCCCGGAACCTGGACGCCATGATTTATACCTGCGGATACGAAACCTGTGTTCCCGGCCACAGCTATGGCCCAGTAGTCCGCAGCGGCTACCTGATTCATTATATTTTAAAAGGAAAAGGCATTTACAAAACAGACGGACATATTTATCCATTAAAAGAGGGCGATGCTTTTCTCATTCGCCCCAATACCCTGATCTACTATGAAGCTGACAAATATGACCCCTGGACATATACCTGGATTGGTTTCCAGGGTATCAAGATAGAATCATATTTAAAGAGAACCTCCCTTCTTGATACCCCTTACTTTCATTACGGCAAGGATGACAGGGTCCGACTCTGCCACGAAAAAATGTTCGAAGCTTATAATCTTCCGGAAAACCGGGATTTGATGATGAACAGCATCCTCTACGAATATCTCTATCTGCTGACCAGTAAATTTCCAAGGAAATACATTCCTGCCAGAGAGAAAAAAATCTCCTATGTGGAAGAAGCTCTCCGGTATATTGAAAATAATTACGCACATCAGGTAAATATTCAGGTAATCGCCAATGTTCTGAACATTGAGCGGACCTACCTTTACCGTCTGTTCAAAGACATTACGGGAACCTCTCCCCAGGAATATCTTTTGGATTACCGTATTCGCAGGGCCTGTTCCCTGCTAAGGAACACTGATCTGCCAGTGAGCGACATTGCCCGCTCTGTAGGTTACGATGATTCTTTGTACTTTTCCCGCCTCTTCAAACAGAAGAAAGGAAGAACCCCTACCCAGTACAGGAAAAATTGAAAGTCCTCTTTCCGGCAGGCTTACGAGGTAATTGCCAAATGATCACCAAATTTGACACAAAGCCATCTCACTTTAAATGGGATGGCTTTTGTTATGCCAGCGGTCGCGGATTCGTTTCCACGCCCTGCCGTACCTACGGCGTACAGCCGGGTCCCGGTCGTACTTCTCGCAGCGGCGGTTCTCCTGTGAATAGTTTTACTGCAATCTGTCCGCTCGGAGAGGCATCCAACGCTACCTTCTCTGTGATTTCCAGCTCAATACTTTCCGTAGAATTTTCGGGCGCAGAATCAACATTTTCACTTTCTGACGGTGCATTTGTCGGATCTGTAGTGTTGACCGGAGCACCATCCCGATACCAAGCCACTCATGTACTTTCTGCCCGGTCAATATTTCTGCCATTAAATGCGGCATAAGGACGATCATGGCAAGGTCAACAATCCGTTTTCTGATTTGTTTTAATCGCCCCACCAGATGGGGGTATAAAATCGATTGATTATTTAAAAATACTTATTTTACAGCATTTTTACACAATAGACACTCTTCTATTATTCTCATGCTTTCTGACAATTTAATCTCCTATTTTATTGTTAGCCTTTCCAGTTTTCTTGTCAGCTTTATATTCTCTTTTTTCAATCGTTCATTTTCTTCCAACAAGCGTTTTATCTCATTCTGATAGATTTCTACCTGTTTTTCCATACTTTTCTCAAGAACTGCCCACCTAATCTGTACCAATTTACTTTGATCTATCTTTTCTCGCTCTTCCTTCAGCGCAGACTTCACTTCTTCATTTTTGTAAAAGAAACCTCTGTAAATTTCCTCCCAGGCTGCTTTCCATTTTCGCATAATACTCCATCGACTTTTTCACCAGTTCTTCATCTAGCAATCCGATATTTTTCTTTACAATTTCATCTGTTTGATACCCCATATAATCACGGATTACCTGAATCGAGGCACCGCTTCTATAAAATGCTTTACACACTTCTTTTTGGTAGCCATTACCTTTAAACACATACACATCCGTCAAGATACCAGACTTTCTGCATTGTTTCATAATCGCATTTTGAAATCCTTCAGCAGTAAACCTTTTGCCGTTATTCAGGAAAAGCACGTTTTCCACAGGTATGTGATTTCTATCCGAATATCTCAGAATAAGCCAATGCAAAATATCCGAAATTGGTATACTTCTAGTGGTATCCGGTACCTTCATCCAACTATTCTCATCTTTATAGTAAAAATCCGCATTTCTCAAAAGAAACAGTTGACCTTTTTTATACCTGTAGTAAGCAGGATGAGCTTTGATATAGGTATGCTGAATGCGGATGGTTCGTCTTTCCGTAAACCAGACGTTAGCTTCCCAGTTTATATTCTTAGATCCCAGAAACAACAATTTGCGGCAAAATAGGATGAATTTTTCCGGACTCGAACAAGAATTTCCATATTCTCGCTTAAGCATAAGTGAGTATTCCTGTTCCTGAGCTTTCTCCATTTTCATAATATGTTTCAATCCACTTTTTTCAGCATAGCAAAACAGGCACTTGAGCGGAAGCAAGTACCTGTTTCGTCTCTCCTCTCGATTTTTTATTGATTTTACAATCTCATTCAGAAGTAATGCTGTCTGCATCTTATGCTTTTCATCAAGCTCTTTGCTAAAATCCCAGTATAGTATTCTTTGGTCTGATTCTTTATCAAAAGATCCGGCAACAGTACCGCTGAAATATTCTGGCAGATAGATTTCCTGATCAATCGGAAGTTTTTTCTTCATATCTTTTCTCTGAGTAAAATCCTATTTTATAACCCATTGTCCTGATCTACGACCGCCGACACGTTCAATCACTCCGTCTTCCTGCATCATTTTCATAAGGCGTTTTACTTTTCGTTCGGAACAATCAAGCATTAGGGCAATCTTTGACTGCGTTATATAAGAATTTTTCTTTATTGCAAATAATATTTTTTCTTCCAAAGTGCCATTTAAAGTGCCATCCAAAGTGCCATTTTGTCCTTTTGGAACTCTAGCACCCATTAGAGGTGTAAATTTCACCATAATATCTTCTAAATGAAGCGTATATTCCGGCATTGAAACACCATGTTTTTTACAGGCTTCACATATTTTTTCTATCCCGCGTCCCCACGTTTCCACATATCCCGCCCGGAAAAATCCATTAGCAATATTGGGATTATAGGGCTGTGACCGATGGCGCTTCATCAATGTTTCCACGGTCCAGCCGACCGGGAAAATGCAGTCATTACTGATATATACTGCATCCTCATGTATCCGGATTTGTATTGGAACTAGTGCTGCATAATTGGAATGGATAATCGCATTATATACCGCCTCTCTGACAGCTGCTTTAGGAAGAGGATAAGTCTCAATCCTAGTAACATTATCGTAAGATATCATTGCTTTCATATATTTCAGATATATCAGTTCAATAACTCTATCCGCCTGAATAAACAGAGAACCATGAATCTCATCCTGATAACGTAGATCAGATCCCTCGCCAAAATATCCGATTTTGATATATGCACCCGTAACCCACTTTTCCGGATTTCTATGAAACAAGAGAATTGCTGCTCGTTTCAGCTTACCATGTTCAAGAAGTCCGAGGTTATCCAAAAGCTGCTCGTTACTCATATTCAAATCTTCTTCTGTCATACGACCGCTTCGCAGAGCTTCTCGCCGAAAAATGTCAAAACTCTCTTTGTCCAGATCGTCAACTGTAACGCCATCCACCGGAACTGCATCCCATTTATATCCGGTTTTAGACAATAAAAACTCTGTCAAAGCAGCTCCTCTGAGAAGCTGCTTTGTACTACCGCTGCGATAATGGTACTCACCTTTATAATTCACAGGATAACTGCTCGGATTCACACATATCTCAATGTACTCTTTACCATCTTGGGTCAGCAGATTGACATCCACGATAATGCCAAGAATATCCCTCACTTTATTGGGAATATCTTCCAGCAGCTTTTTGCTATCCTGTACACCGATGACGTTTCCATTGTCATCGGTTCCAATATATATCTTGCCACCTTGAGCATTTACAAAACCACAGATCCATTTCAAATACTCATCACGCCAGGATTCTTTCCATTCGGTATTTTGGTTTTCTGCCATATTTCCTCCGCTTAATCATAATCATTACTTTTCTCATTCTATATATAGCTACTCTTTATTTCAGAATCTATAATACTTTAAAAATATCTTCCGAGATTCTTTATTTTTTATTCTGAATTTTAATCAGATTGTCTTTTCAAGGTCTCCTCAAGTTCTAATTTCAGTACTTTTGTCATTAAGAATATCATGTCATCTTTTTCAACAGGATCAAGAGATTTTCGTGAACATATTGTAACCCTTTTATCCTGTTCCGGCTTTCCCTTTTACGCATTCTATTTCAATTGCATTTTTAACTCTATTTTTAAATTCATTTACATCCTTAATCCATACAGCAGTATCACTAAATTGTAATAAGTCTTCATTAAATTCTGATATTTTTTGTTCTTCATCGTCATGATATAAACTATACATACAATATAAGTTACATGCTGAAAAATGATCGCTAATCATCGTTACATTATCTGTAGTAATATTATCAATAATTTCATCTGCATATTCCTTTTTGGTAATTTTAATCAAATCATAGTTCATGAAAATCCCCCAACGTTTCTTGAATAATATATTTATATATTGCTCTAATATGATCCCATGTACAATCGTACATATGTAATAAATTATAACTTAAATTTCATCATATTTCTCTATTAAAAATATCTGGTCATGAGTTTCTATACACCTATACCAGATATTCCTACATCCCTTTACTATATACACATATTTTCCTATCAACTGTGTCTTCTCTACCTATATTCCCATCTTTTCTCACTGTATGCACTCTATACACACCTAAATACCATACTTCATTTTAGGGAAACCAATCAGCACCACATCATATTGATCCATGTTCTCCACAGATCCGGAAATCGCAGGCCGGGCATCCGGATCATCCATTTCAACCGATGACCGGCTGTTACTATCGCTGTAATTCAGATCATCAGAAGTGTACGGGATTTCCGGAACAATCTCATAAAGATCAGCCCCCAGCCCTTCCGGCAGTTTTTACGCTACTCCTTCGGTGTTGCCTGTGGCAGAAAAATAAGCTACAAGGATTCTGCTGCCCTCTGTCTCCGGTGTTTCTTCAGGGGAATCCGTCTCCGGCACGGTACTTTCCTCTGCTGTTTTCTGCGTGGAATCCGTATTGCTGCTGCTTTCCGTTTCCGTATTTCCACCTGAACAGGCAGCAAGAGAAAAGAGCATTAGCACCGCCAGCAGGAGCGTAAGTATCTTTTTCATTTCAAACCTCTATATTGCATATCATCCACCGGCTCCAGCCACTCGTTGGAGCCATTCTCGCCAGGCACTTCGATAGCCAGATGGCTGAACCAGCTATCCGGGGCTGCTCCGTGCCAGTGCTTTACTCCAACCGGAATGTTGATGCAGTCGCCCGGGTTCATCTCCACAGCATCTTTGCCCCACTCCTGGTAATAGCCTCTGCCGCCGACACAGATAAGAATCTGTCCGCCGCCCTTGTCTGCGTGATGGATATGCCAGTTGTTGCGGCATCCCGGCTCAAAGGTCACATTGAAAATACCCACCTGCTCTCCTGATACCGATGCGATATAGCTCTGACCGGTAAAATACTGAGCGAAACCATCATTAGGCACGCCAATCGGAAACAGAATAGTATTCTGGTATTTATCCTTCTCCGTCAGTTCCGGCTCGGATTCGTTCCATACTTCCTTAGCCAGACGGAACACCGCCCATGCCTTCGGCCATCCCGTATAGAAACCCACATGGGTAACGATAGCGGCAATCTCCCTCTGAGTAACGCCGTGAGCCTTGGCGTTCTCCAAGTGGTAGGTCAAAGAAGTATCGGTAATCCCAGAGGACATCAACGCCACTACTGTAAGGATGCACCGGGTCTTGAGGTCAATATCCTGATTGTTCCAATTCTCCCCAAAGAGAATATCGTCATTATAATGAGCGAAATCCGGCGCAAAATCGCCGAGCTGATTTCTTCCTGCAGTTTGCGTAATTTTTTCCATTTTGTTGTTCCTCCTTCATTATTAAACTACATTTCCTGCCTTTTGCTTACCGTTCTGTGCCATCACCCCCACAAGGGCATGAGGAACATATAATTCCTCCAGATAATCAATTTCCTCCTGACTTAATTCCAGATCCACAGCCCGGACAGCGCCATCCACATGGGAAAACTTTGTGGCTCCCACAACAGGAGCAGTCACTTTTGTCAGCAGCCATGCCAGAGAAATTTCTGTCATGGAAACACCCTTTTTGTCAGCCAGCTCCGCAGCACGGGCGATGATTCTGCCGTCTGCCTTAGCTGTGGCGTCATACTTGAACCGGGCATAGGAATCCTCAGAAAGCCGCTTGGAGGTTTCTCCAGGACGTTTGGAGAGCCGTCCTCCGGCAAGGGCGCTGTAGGGAGTCATAGCGATATTCTGGTCTTTGCAGAAGGGAGCCATCTCCCGCTCCTCCTCCCGTGCAATCAGGTTGTAATGCCCCTGAATGGAAACAAACTCTGTCAGACCATGTTCTCTGGCATAAAAGTTCGCTTTGGCAAGCTGCCAGGCAAAGCAGTTGGAAATGCCGATATACCGGGCCTTGCCCGCCTTTACGATGCTGTGCAGTCCTTCCATGATTTCTTCCATCGGCGTATGATAATCCCACATGTGATAGATATAGAGGTCTACATAGTCCATGCCGAGATTTTTAAGGCTCTGGTTCAGATAGTTTTCAATATGCTGCTGACCGCTGACGCCGGCATCCATTTCCTCCTGTGTCCGCGGTGTAAACTTTGTGGCAATCACATAGTCGTCCCGCTTCGCAAAATCCCGCAGAGCCCGGCCCACATACTGCTCGCTGGTTCCGTTCTGATAGACAATGGCTGTATCGTAGAAATTGATACCCAGTTCCAAACCATGCCGGATAATCTCCCTGGTCTGCGCCTCATCCACTGTCCAACTGTGCTGCCCCGTCGCTGCGTTGCCAAATCCCATGCAGCCCATGCAGATACGGGAAACATTTAAATCGGACTTCCCTAATTTTGTGTACTTCATGCTTTTTCTCCTAAAGCGATTTTCCAAGGCTGTATGCGGCGTCCATGTGTCTGGATCCGCGGGTCATGGATGGAGAACCGCATCCTGTTCCCAACACCATTCCACAGTTTTCAAAATTCATGTACCGGCATAACTTTTTATAATACTCCGCCGTATATGGCATCACGTTATCGTTGCTGTCCCAGGCCGCAGTTATGAGCGCCGCTTTCAAATGCTTTGCGGACAGCTTCATGGTATAGCTGTAAAATCGGTCAATTACCATTTTCAGCTGTGCAGACATTCCGAAATAGTAAATCGGTGTAACGAATACCACCATATCGCTCCCCAACAAAGCGTCCCGAATGATGTGGTTATCATCCCTGTGCACGCATTCTCCGTTCATGCCGCAGTGATCGCAGCCGATACAAGGATGCATATCCATATGGGCCGCATCGAGAATTTCCACGTTGTGGCCGGCTTCTTTGGCACCTTTGATAAATTGCTCCGCCAGCATATTAGACGAGCCTTTTTTATGCGGACTTCCTTCCAGTATGACAATCTTCATTTTCCTTTGTCTCCTTTCTCACAGTGTAAAATCCCTTACTCCATTTTACTTTCCCAGAACTGGATTGAACTTACGCCGGATGCATCAGCGGCAGTTTCCAGAGAAGCTACTTCTTCTGCAAAAAGAACAATCTCCGCGTATTTCCAAAGTAACCGTCCGTGTCGCCCCAGACCCAGGCGCCCATTGCAATCCGGCTGTTTTCCTCAATATCGTACATGTTCATAGACATAATTTTGAGAAGCTGACGCCGATGATCCAGACTTCCTGCAATCTTATCCGCAAAGGACTGTCGGTCAAGGCTTTCATTTTCATCCATGATGGACTGCAATTCCGCAACCCACAGCTCATATTCTCGTTCCAGCAGGGCGAGGAAGATTTCTTCCTTTGTCTGAAAATAATTATAGATAGACATCCTTGTAAAAGAAGTCACACTGCCCGTTTTCAAATATTCGTATGTCGGGAACTCAAACAACACCGGCTTCAAGGTCTGATAGTTGATTTTTCCCGCTTCGTTTAAATGATCTTCCTCTACATAAGTGCTGTCAATCTTACAGATAAAACTCTCAAAATTCGGTGTATTGTAAACGTCCTCCACCGTGCATTCCATAGTTAGAGGTGCGCTTGTGATAACCGGCGTACCGCCTTCGCCCATTTCATAGGCGAACAGTCCGGATTTATCTTCCTTTAATCCGCTTACGGAGCCGGCATAATCCGCCTGCGGCAGCATTTCCTCGTCTACGATGTTGATAGAAAGTTTCTGTGTTTTTTAATACATCCGTTGATAAAATGCGGCGCTGCAAGGCTTACGAGTACACGCTTTTTCTCTCAAAAACTCCACGATCTCTTTTTCAGGCAGCGGTTTTGAGAAATAATATCCCTGTATATAGTCCACGCCCCACCTGGACACCAGCTCCAGCTGGCTTTCGGTTTCGACGCCCTCGGCAACCGTCTTATATCCCATATTTTTCAGCACATCCACAATGCTTCGGTAAAAGTCAGCCATATGCTGGCTGCCAGGAATACCGTTAAGCAAAGACCGATCCAGCTTTATCTCTGTAAACGGCAGACGCAGCACCGTGTTCAGGTTGGCATATCCGGAACCAAAATCATCGAGACACAACTCCACTCCTGCTTCCACCAGCTCATCTACAATGCGGTAAACATTTTCTGAATATTCTGTAGCGATGGTCTCCGTAATCTCCATCTGGAAAAAGCCGGCCGGAAGATGGTGGAATTCTAAGGTTTCCAACACTTTTCTGCTATAGCCCTCCTGCAGGATTTCCGCCGGAGACGTGTTAAACTTCACATTACGGATCATTGCCATCAGTTCCGGATGGTCTTTCATAAACCGGCAAACTTTCCCAAACTGCAGACTGCCAATCTGTAAAATCAGTCCGTTTTTCTCTGCTATCTGAATAAACATCTCGGGAGATACCCAGCCCAGCGTCGGATGATGCAGGCGGCTCAGAGCTTCCAGGGCAACAAAGCGTTTTTCTTTTATCGAATAGATCGGCTGATAATATACCTCGAACAAATCATTTTTGACAGCAATTGTCAGATATTGTTCAATCTCTTTCGTATACCAGAAATTCTGCAGTGTCTGCCAGTCTCCCTGAATGAAGGTGGTCCTTCCCTTTTCTGCCGACAGGGAAATCAGATAGTCCATGTATCCGATGAGTTCATCGCACTCTTTTCTCTCATTGGCATGGGGAATTCCACATATGTTGACCGGAAAACTGATTTTCTCACCCTCTATCTCCAGCTCCTGTTGAAAATATTTTACAACCGCTTTTCTTACCCTCTCATACTCAACCAGACTGTCCGTCACAATCATCATCCGGTTTCCGTTTAATCGGAAAACCTGATAACTGCCGCTGATTTCCTGCATTTTTTCCGCGATATGAATTAAAACCCGGTCACCGAAGCTATTGCCAAAAATTTTGTTGATCACTTTCATCCTGTGCATTTCCACAGCCACGACATGAAATTCTTTGCTGCGCCGTATCCGACTCTGTACCCACTCGCGAAAATACTGGTTGTCAAACACGTCTGTCATGCTGTCGATACAGCGATCGGGATTCCCAATATTCAGATATAAAACCGTCATCCCAAGACCAATCCCAAGACCGGTGGTCAGACTGTCATCCACTGCATACTGATAGGCCACACAGATACCCATGATTGCCAGAAGCTCACAGATAACAAAAAACTTTTGTTTTCCTAACTGCCGGTAATGAATAATGCTGTCTGTCGCCGTAAGCAAAACATAGACTCCCGCATACAGGTACATCCCCATATACAGAGGCCCGTCTGAATAGACCCCGCTCAGATTGAATGTGAAGAAATAACCGCCCCAATAGTTCAGCACAATCAGAATAAGCATACCGCAGAGAATAGCCGTATACCATCCAAATATTGATACGCCGCGTTTTTCTCTGTCTTCGCGCAGCGTACGGGCATAGTAATACAAAAAAAACGGTATCAGAGCCTGAAGAACGTAAAAAAAAGTAAAACACATTTTTGCCGTCCACACAGACACATTTATAACGCCGGATATAATCCATGTACAGATGATATCAAAAACAATGTCCAACAGTCCTATCATGACAAAGGAAAAAAACATCCGGCTTTTTAAATCATCCAGTTTTTTCTGATTCAGAAAATGATAAAACACGAGAAGCAGGTAAAAAAAGGATGCATATAGATAACTCATATTGTATTCCATTATATTTCCTCTCTTACCCTATCGTCTTTCATCCGGCCTTCCGGCTTCTTGTTCCGATGCATACACTGATCCGCCTCAAATTTCCATTCGCCGATGGATTTCAGTGTTCCGTCTGGATTTCGAAGATAACTTTCGCCCCATGTGATTGTCAGCGGAATCCTGCTTTCCCGAATGCTTGTCCTTATCTCGCTGTCCAGTCTGCCGTACCAGTCTTCACACTTTCCAACCGGATTGAGCAGCACCGCACAGAATTCACTGTCTCCGAGGCGGTAGCAGTGACCCATGTCAGAAAACGTATCATATATACATTTTGCCGCCTTTATCAACATCTCGTCGCCGGCAGAATATCCCATGCTTTCATTGACTTGTTTCAAATGATTTACAGTCAGAAAAATCAATACAGCCTCTTTGTAGTCTGCCGCTTTCATCTGAAATCCCGCCATAAATTCTTCAAATGCTCTGCGGTTTTTTAATCCGGTAAGGCCATCTTCTCTTGCCAGGCGCTGATAAATAATCATTTCTGTGCGGTAATGCATATTTTCGGTCGCTGTCCGCAAAAGTCCCACGAACAAAATGGCAATAAACAGGAAAATTCCGATTTCAAATACTGCTTCATAGAATGAAATTTCCAAAACCCAGTATAAAATCAGAGCCAAAAGTCCTGCTGCCCCCAGCATCACAAAGGAAAGCAATATTGTCTCCAGTTCTTTCGTGGGAGTCTTGCTATATTCCAGCAGCAGCGCCTGTCCGCTCCATAAAACGCCCAAAAACAGCAATATATGCGTCATAACCAGCATATCGACAAACTCTGTATGGCATAGCAGATGCAGCGCGCTTTGTATGATCACATTCAGGCAAAATGCGTCCACCATTATGTCAAAACGTTTGTATTGCCCCATACCCGCCGTGTGCTTTAGAAAATATACCATCGGCAGCGGAAACAGCATAAATGCATAAAAGGAAATATAATTGACTGCCGGATCATAATTGACAATGTAATTGAAAATCGAAGAATCCGTCAGGCACCATATTCCACAAATCAGCAGAAAAAACGAAACATCTGCAAAACGGCGATCATTCTGTCCACAATACCGCATGTAAATGAAAGCAAAAATTGCCGCCAGACCAAGAATCCACATCAGGGCCACGATAATCAAATTCAGCATGTCACTCTGGATATAATGGCGAAACAGTCTTCCTTCTGTTCCGATCAGTACGCTGGAAAGAGAGTATTCCTCGCTGTCACTGTTGAAATACGTGATAGACACTGTCTCATTCTCCGGCGTGCCGGAAAGCTGTACATCGCAAAATACCTTTGACGCCATCTGATCGTTTCTTTTGAATTCTGTATCCTCATATTGGTAGACAACCTCATCCCCCACAGAAATCCGAAGCTGATACTGGGCCCCCATGGTCGATATAAGCATCCCTGATTTTATTCTCTCATCCGGGGCATGATAGATGGTCAGTTCCCCGACCCCTTCCTCATTCTTTCCCGAAAAGGACAAGGTACACGGAAGCGAGAGTTCCTTCTTCTGTCCATCCTCCAGATAATACCACCCCTCAGAAAAATCACTCAGACTACCGGACGGCTGCGTATCCCATCTGTGTTCATGAAATATGGGAACCATAATGATCATGATTAAGGCCATGGTCCATAAGATAATTTCGATTCTTTTATAATTTTCGTTTTTCCGTTGTGCTTCCATCCGGCAATTCTCCTTAGATATTCAGAAATTCGTTAATTTTCTCCTATTTCACTGAAGCAAATACCGCCGCTTCTTTTAACCAGCCCATCAGTTCTTCATCAATCTCATCCAGACTGGAAACAAGCACATGGTGCGTCCAACGGTTCGGGTAAGGCTCCGTTGCAATGTCGATCCGATTTTCGTAAAAGGGACTGGCCTCCATGCGCCCTTCAAAAAACAGAAGTGTATCTGCATTCATTATTTCCCCTCCTTCTTTCCACACCATGCCGTAATCTCGCCAATCAGATCAATGGGAAGAGGCTTATCATAGGGAAATTGAATGGTTCCTTTGCTGGTTTTATAACTTTGAAGCTGCTGTGCAAAGGCTTCTACTGCCTCCGGTCCGGGATACAGACTAAGGTGTTTTTTGAATGCCGCAAACTGGATCAGGTTTCTCTTTTTCCAGTAGGTAGGCATACTCCATGAAATCTTTTGCACAGCATCCGGCAGAGCACTGCTGATTGTTTCATTGATCTGAAAAAGATACGGCCGAACTTCTTCCGGCTGCCGTGCAATATATTCTGCAATACTTTGCGGAGCAGCACCGCAATAGTGGTCCTGATTTGTACGTTTAAATTTCCGCTTGCATTTTGGACACTCCCACATGATTCTCACTCCTGTTCATTTATCATCAGACAGCTTTTACCGTAACCTTGACGGTATCACCTGGCCGCTTTCCTATTTTTGCCTTTCAGGAACCGATTCAATCACTGTATCGAACCGATAAATTTTTTCATCAGTATTTGCGTCTGTTGCACAGGTTTGAACTTGACTGCGAAGTATTTTCTCTACAGCCTTGCCTTTGGCAAGTTCATCAATCAACTTATCCAGATACCGGATTTCCTGCATCAGCGGTTCCTCAATCGTTTCTACACGCACGCCGCATACAACACCGGTAATCAGCCTTCGGTTCGGATTTAACTGTGGGGCATTGCGAAAAAAGTCGCCATATGTCGGGGAACTTTCCACAGCTTTTTCAATTTCCTCGGCAGTGTATCCCGTTAGCCACGTAATTACCTGTATTACTTCTTCTAATGTACGGCCTTTTTTCTCCGCCTTGCCGACCAGAAGGGAATATATTTTGCTGAAGCTCATGTTATAGACCTTTTCGTTGTTCATTTTTCACCACTCCTCTCTTTCCGCTTTTCTCAAATCCCTGTAGCATTCGAGTAACTTCAAAAATTTATTATTAAAATACCACATATGAAAACCATCACATACTGCATAGGAAGTGGGATTTCTTTATGGTACCGATATCCAATATTTGCAAAACTATATTTCTATTATATGCTTTATTATAACTAAGCTCAATCTGTCAAATTCAATTTTACAAAAAAAAGGGAAAATATAACAATCATTCAACTTCCCCCAGATACGCCAGCAAAGGAGCCAAATACTGCCGGTCTGTCCAATCACATTTCCTGCCAACTGCGCTCATCAATGCTTTTTGCCAAGGTTCATATTCCTCCGGATTTTGCTTTGCTACAACTTTCTGCAGCATCTTACACAACATTTTATCTCTAAGCGTCATACAGTCCTCGTTCCATGCCCCACGACAATAAAATAAAGGAACATCCTGCAGCGCATCTTTAAAATGCATTTCTCTGATCTGTTGGATTGCTCTATCATCATAAGGCGATGCACCAACCGCAAACACCGCTATTCTCCTGCCTGACAGACTGTTGATATTTTTCTTCAAGAACTGCAAGCCCGCAATGCCGGAAGCATAAACACCTCCGCCCAAAACAATCGTATCAAAGCTTTGCAAATAAGTAATCTCTGCCTTTTTGGTTTCGACAATAACATAATTTTTTTCCTGCTTCAACCATTCCGCATACTTTTTGGTTGATCCGTATTTCGACTGGTATAATATGATGCCCTTACTCATTTTCTCTTATCTCCTTAAGATTATCCTCGATCTGAATTATGGTCTGTATCGTTACCTGCAGCTGTTCCTCGGAAATACCCATAAACATCTTTTTTATAATATCAGATGTCATTTCTTCATTTTTTGAACAAAACTCTCTGCAGTATTCTGTAAGCTGTATACGCTGCTTTCTTTTATCCTTTTTATCTGCTGAAATGTTGATAAAACCTTTCTTTTCCAATTTCAACAGAATCTGTTTTACATTCTGGTGCGAACTTCCCATGATCTCAGCAAGATCTTTTACTGTAGGACGCTCTTTGCACATATTAATGCATATGATTGCAAAAAACTGTTTCCAGCTGATTTCCTTCATAGTCCTGTCGGCTACAGCCTGAAACCGGTTTTCAAAAGCGCTTAATAATCCTAAAAGAAAATAAGAGGATTCAATGCCAGTGAAATCCACCTTACCGCTGCTAATAACTTCGTTGATATTCATGTCCCCTCCATTAGATAATATATTACTCTTAATAAAGGTAACATATTACTTATATTTCATCAACAGGAAATGCAAGAAATTCCATCCAGACAGAAAAAGCAAACCTGGAGCTGATCTGGGATCCCGTACCTGCACAAATTGATTTCGGAGAAGCAGACTTTTATGAGGCAGGAAAACTTTGCCGCAAAAAATATCTGACTATGTAGTTTCCTCACAGCAATGATGGATCTTCTGGACGCCGGATTGAAAGAAACCAAAGCCGGACATGGCAGGCCGGCCTCTGATGTCTTTGCTGATTTAGAAGAAAGATTCGGGTTCCCATCTGATGTATAAAGTAATCATTAAACATCCTTTATCCTCGAAGGGAATGGCATGATCTCATATAACCCAGCAGACGGACTGTCCAAAGCAGTCCGTCTATTTTGTAAAAGAAAAACACCTGCCGGGCCAGACCTCTTCCAGCGCGAAAGACTTGGCAACTGTTATTTCATTAAATCTGTTTTTATGGTATACTTTGAGGAGCATAAAATAAGCCGAGAGGATAATAATAAAATGAACAATTACGAATGTCTGAATCCGCAGCAGCAGGAAGCTGTCTTTTGTACGGAGGGTCCCCTTTTAATTCTGGCGGGCGCGGGCTCGGGAAAAACCAGAGTTCTGACCCACAGAATCGCTTATCTGATTGAAGAAAAAGGGGTAAAGCCCTGGAATATTATGGCCATTACTTTTACCAATAAAGCGGCCGGAGAGATGAAGGAGCGTGTGGGGAAAACCGTATCCTTCGGTGCGGACAGCGTCTGGGTCAGTACCTTTCACTCCAGCTGTGTCAGAATCCTGAGGCGCCATATAGACAGAATCGGATACGGCACCAATTTTACCATATATGATACGGATGATTCCAAAGCGGTGGTAAAGGAAATCTGCAAAGCGCTGAATATTGACAGCAAGCTTTATAAAGAAAGGATGCTGCTGTCTGCGATTTCTTCTGCAAAAAATAAAAATGTGACGGCGGAAGAATACCTGGAAAATACGGAGGATTCCTGGAACGGAAAAACTATCGCCAGAGTTTACAAAGAATATCAGAGCCGTCTGTATAAAAATAATGCCCTGGATTTTGATGATCTGCTGATGAAGACGGTGGAGCTGTTTGAGAAATGCCCCCAGGTGCTGGAATATTATCAGGAGCGTTTTCGTTATCTCATGGTGGACGAGTACCAGGACACCAACATGGTACAGTTTAAGTTCATCCGCCTGCTGGCACAGAAATACCGGAATCTCTGTGTTGTGGGCGACGACGATCAGTCCATATATAAATTCAGGGGAGCCGATATCAAAAATATCCTGGGATTTGAACAGGAGTTTCCCGATGCCCGCGTTATTCGTCTGGAGCAGAATTACCGCTCCACCCAGAATATCCTGGATGCTGCCAATGAGGTGATAAAAAATAATACTCAGCGGAAAGAAAAAACACTGTGGACGGGCAACGAGAATGGAAAACAGGTGGCATTCCGCCAGTTTATGAATGCATTCGAGGAAGCGGAATACATAGCGGGCGAAATTCAAAAGAAAAAAAGAGAAGAAGGCGCCGGTTATAAGGAGTTTGCAGTTTTATACCGCACAAACGCTCAGTCCCGTCTGTTTGAAGAAAAATTTCTGATGGCTAATATTCCTTACCGTCTGGTGGGCGGCGTCAATTTCTATGCCAGAAAGGAAATCAAAGACCTGCTGTCCTACATGAAAACCGTGGACAATGCCAGAGATGATCTGGCGGTAAGACGGATTATCAATGTTCCCAAACGGGGAATCGGAGCGGCAACGCTGACGAAGGTGGCGGTGTACGCCCAGGAGCATGATACAGGCTTTTACGATGCCCTGAAAGAAGACGGGCTGGCCGCCGTCGTGGGCCGAAGCTACAGCAAAATCCGCCCCTTTGTGGATATGATTCAGCGGATACGCTCTCAGACGGAATATCTTTCTGTGACGGAAGTTCTGAATCAGATTATCGAAGAGACCGGATACGTCAGGGAACTGGAACTGGAGGACACGGAAGAGGCAAGAGGCAGAATCGAAAATATCGATGAACTGATCACAAAAGCGGTTACTTACGATGAAGAGCATGAGAAAGGTACCCTGAGCGAATTTCTGGAAGAAATTGCACTGGTAAGCGATATAGATTCCGTGGACGATTCGGAAGACAGAGTGCTTCTGATGACGCTGCACAGCGCCAAGGGGCTGGAGTTTCCCCATGTGTATATGAGCGGAATGGAAGACGGAATTTTCCCCAGTTATCTGTCCATTGTGTCAGACGATCCCATGGCTGTGGAAGAAGAGCGGCGTCTGTGCTACGTGGGCATCACAAGAGCCATGAAAGAGCTGACCCTGACCTGTGCCCAGCAGCGGATGATACGGGGGGAGACGCAGTACAACCGGGTTTCCAGATTTATCCGGGAGATTCCCCGTGAGATGGTGGATATGGGACGGGAGATACAGGAAAAGAAACCCAAAGTGGATCAGATAGCGGTTTCCAATGTCTACCGTCAGATGAAGGAAGCTTTTCACGCCCAGGTGTTTCAGCCTAAGCAATTTAAGGTTACAAAGGCGGACAAGCTGGATTATGAAGTGGGCGATACGGTGCGTCATGTGAAATTCGGAACCGGCGTGGTGGAAAATATTGTGGAAGGCGGAAAAGATTATGAAGTGACGGTCAATTTTGAGCGGGCAGGTGTGAAAAAGATGTTTGCGGCCTTCGCCAAATTAAAAAAAATCTGAGGATGCCTAAATTCAGATTTTTGTGGTAAAATAATACAGATAGTGTTATAATATTCCTAACTAATAGAGAGGACGGTGTCTACCATGAATAAAATTGATGAACTGATGGCAATGTTACAGAAAAATGAAAAAGAAGAAAAAAGTAAAAATACACTGTTATGGGTTTTGGCAATTATCGGTGCGGTTGCTGCGGTAGCAGGAATTGCATATGCGGTATATCGTTTCTTTACGCCGGATTATCTGGAAGATTTTGAAGACGATTTTGATGATGATTTTGATGATTATTTTGAAGATGAAGAGACAGAGGATGAATAAACAAAAAAGTTTATTCCGGTCCCGGCGTGCATGACGTCGGGACTTTTTTCGGTATAAATGTTGACAGAAAGGACAGTTGATATGATGAAAATAATGCAGGGCAGACCCCAGGATACGCAAGGGCGTCTGCCAAAAGAGGTACGGACATATGAGCTTTTGGATTCCCTGAATATACCGTATGAAAGAGTAGACCATGAAGCTCACAACACAATTGAGGCCTGCGCCCAGGTGGATCAGCTTCTTCAGATAGAAATCTGCAAAAATCTGTTTCTGTGCAACCGTCAGGAAACAGTCTTTTACCTTTTGATGCTTCCGGGACAGAAGGTATTCAAAACAAAAGATCTTTCAAAGCAGCTGGGAGTGTCCCGTCTGTCCTTTGGCAAACCGGAGTATATGGAAAAATTTCTGGATATCACTCCCGGATCCGTCAGTGTAATGGGTCTGATGAACGATACGGAGCACCGGGTACAGCTGTTGATAGATGAGGAGGTAATAAAGGAAGAATATGTGGCGTGCCATCCCTGTATCAACACAGTCAGCATCAAGCTGAAAACAGCAGACCTGTTGGAAAAATTTCTGCCAAAAGTAGATCATGAGCCAATTGTAGTAAGATTATAAAAAGCGAGGTTTTTATGAAAAAAGGGGACATTTGTCAGGGCGTTATCGAAAGCGTGGACTTTCCCAACAAGGGGAAGGTAAAACTGGGAGAAACTGTTGTAACATTGAAAAATGGTATCCCGGGACAAAACATAGAATTTGTGATTAATAAGAGACGGGGAGGCCGCCTGGAGGGGCGGCTTTTAAAGGTTTTGGAAAAATCGCCCCTGGAAACCAGAGATCCGGTGTGCAGTATCTTTCCAGAATGCGGCGGATGCATGTATCAGACTATGAGCTATGAAGAACAGCTTAAGATGAAAGAGAAGCAAGTCCGGGATTTATTAGATCAGGCAGTAGAAACAGATTATGTTTTCGAGCCGATCAAAAGAAGCCCTCTGGAATTTTGCTACCGAAATAAAATGGAGTTTTCCTTCGGCGATGCCTGCAAGGATGGGCCGCTCACCCTGGGACTGCATAAGAAAGGCAGTACATACGATGTGCTGACGGCTTTTGACTGTAAGCTGGTTCACAAAGATTTGACTGCAATTCTTCAGTGCGTTCTGACATTCTTTCAGGAAAGAAATATCGGCTATTACAAAAAAATGCAGCATACCGGCTATCTGCGTCATCTGCTTTTGCGAAGAGCCGATACCACAGGAGAGATACTGGTAAATCTGGTAACTACCGCTCAGGAAGAACATGATCTTAAGCCCCTTGTGGAGAAACTGCTGTCCCTGCAGCTGGAAGGTAAAATCGTAGGAATTCTGCACATTCTAAATGATTCCCTCTCCGATGTGGTGCAAAGCGACGAGACCAGGATTTTATATGGACAGGATTATTTTTATGAAGAAATCCTGGGGCTTAAGTTCAAGATCACTCCCTTTTCTTTCTTTCAGCCCAATTCCCGCGCGGCTGCCGTGTTGTACAGCACGGTACGGGAATATATCGGAGATATCAAGAACAAGACGGTGTTTGATCTTTACAGCGGAACCGGCACCATTTCCCAGATTGCAGCCGCCGTGGCCAAAAAAGTGGTCGGTGTGGAAATCGTGGAAGAAGCGGTGAGGGCAGCAAAAGAAAATGCCAGGAGGAACGGCATTGACAACTGCGAGTTTATTGCCGGTGATGTGCTGAAAGTCCTGGATGAGATCGCGGAGAAACCGGATCTGATCATACTGGACCCTCCAAGAGACGGAATCCATCCCAAGGCGCTGCCAAAAATTCTGGATTACGGCGTGGAGCGAATCGTGTATATCTCCTGTAAACCTACCAGTCTGGCCCGGGATCTGAGTGTATTTCAGGAACGGGGCTATCAGGTGGAGCGATGCGTCTGTGTAGATCAGTTTGTTCATACGGTGCATGTTGAGACGGTAGTACTTCTGTCCCACAAATCACCGGATAGCCATATTTTTGAGGTAATTTGATGGGAGAAAGTACATATCAGATTGCGGAGAAAATCAGTAAACTTTATCAAGAAGCGTATCGAGAGATGTGGGAAGATGAACGTAAGAAGTAAAAAACTTTAAGTAAGATGTTGGTAATAAGCAGAAAATATTGGACATGGTTGTAGGAGGTACAATGGGAAAGGTAATAAAAGAAACGATTCATGCCAATGGGATAGATATTGGAATTTATACGCAGGATTTTGAAAATGAATTTATTTCATTGACAGATATAGCTCGATATAAAAGTGATGACCCAACAGCGGTTATACAAAATTGGATGAGAAATCGAGATGTAATAGAATTTTTGGGATTATGGGAAAGGCTGCATAATCCAGATTTTAACCCCCTCGAATTCGAGGGGTTTAAAAAACAGGCAGGAGCAAACGCATTTACAATGTCACCAAAGAAATGGATAGAAGCTACAAATGCTATCGGTATTGTATCAAAAGCGGGACGTTATGGCGGAACATATGCTCATAGTGATATTGCTATGTCTTTTGCAACTTGGATTTCTCCAGAATTCCAGTTATATATCATGAAGGATTACAGGAGATTAAAGACAGATGAGAATAGCCGGTTATCTTTGAACTGGAACTTAAACAGAGAAATATCTAAACTGAATTACAGAATACATACAGATGCAATTAAGGATAATTTGATTCCACCGGAATTAACGCCTGCGCAGGTGGCATATACCTATGCCAATGAAGCGGATATGTTGAATGTTGTTTTGTTTGGTAAGACAGCGAAGCAGTGGAAAGATGAAAATCCAACAGAAAAAGGGAATATGAGGGATGTGGCAACATTAAACCAGTTGTTAGTGCTTGCGAATTTGGAGAGTTATAATGCAGTATTGATTAATCAGGGGAAGATGCAAAAAGAGAGAATGGAATTACTTCGGCAATTAGCTGTACAGCAGTTGCAGACATTGGAGACGGTAAGTTTAAATGATTTACAGAGAATAGAAATGGTAATGCAGAAGTGATAAAAGGAAAATATACGAGGAGAATATTGACATGAAGAATAGACGAAAGTTTTCTATTTTTATAAGTTCTACATATGAAGACCTTAAAGAAGAAAGACAGGCATTGGTAGGTGTAGCACTTGAGAATAATTTCATTCCTGTGGGAATGGAGCAATTTCATGCTGCTCCTACGAGTCAATAGAATGTTATAACAAAGATGATTGATGAGTGCGATTTTTACCTTCTTGTTATTGGAGGACGGTATGGATCAATCGATGAAGAAACTTCAGTTGTTCGGAAATTCCGAACAACTGCTTCTGACGGGAAAAAAGATAATAACTAATAGAACAGAATGCTTCCATGCAAATATCAAAGTGGAAGAGACTTTTGGAAAAAAAGTGAAAAGATTTGTGTACAAACCCTTGTCATTCTGTCATAACCGCCGAAAAGCAGCGCAAATAAAGCAGAAAATAACACTTGTTATCTGGTATTAAAAACTATATAATATATTATAAGTGTTCACTTACATGAGGAGATAAAAAATGACGATTGACAAAGAAAATTTAATTGGCAGTATTTTAGACAGTATTTCAAGAATCGACTACATCAAACCGGAGGAGCTTCCCAATATTGCACTGTACATGGATCAGGTGACGACTTTCATGGACGCCCATCTGGAATCTTCCAAGCGATATCCTGAGGATAAGATTCTTACGAAAACCATGATCAATAACTATACGAAGAATCATCTTCTGCCCCCCTCTGACAAGAAGAAATATTCTTCCGAACATATGCTTTTGCTGATTTTCATCTACTATTTTAAAGGCTTTCTCTCCATCAACGATATCCAGACACTGCTGGCGCCCCTGACGGATCGGTTTTTCAGCAGCCAGGAAGGGTTCTCATTGACGGATATCTATAATGAAGCTTTCAGTATGGAAAAAGAGCAGATTGAAGTTTTAAAAGAAGACATTCAGAAAAAGTACGAGCGTTCCGCACAGACGTTCCAGGACGCTCCTTCGGAGGATCAGGATTTTCTTCAGCTTTTCTCTTTCATCTGCCTTCTGAGTTTTGACGTTTACCTGAAAAAACAGATTATCGAAAACCTGATCGATTTGCTTCCTCCTCCGACCCATGGAAAAAAGTAGGCAGTGCAGGCGGAAACCAAGTATAAAGAAGTATAGCAGCTCTATGTGAATGAATCCAGCTCATTTGCATAGAGTTTTTTGTTCTGTATGTTTTTATCCGTCAGTTCTTTACAGCAAAATTTTAAAGTGTTAAAATATATGGGAACCAACCTACAACAACGCTTTAAGGAGTATACTTATGGGGAAAACGATTCATACGGACGCCGTAGATCAATTATTTGATGCAATTTTAAGTCTGAAAAGCAAAGAAGAATGCTATACATTTTTTGAAGATGTCTGCACCATCAACGAACTGCTTTCACTTTCTCAGCGGTTTGAGGTGGCAAAAATGCTGCGCCAGAAGAAAACCTATCTGGAAATTTCCGAGAAGACCGGCGCCTCCACCGCCACAATCAGCCGTGTAAACCGTTCGCTCACTTATGGAAACGACGGATATGAAATGGTTTTTGAACGGCTGAACATAAAATAGGAGAACATCTATGAAATGGCTTGACAAACCCTACTACTCTTTTCATGCCATGCTCCAGGAAACCTTTCACGAAAAAGTATATAAACTGGCTTTAAACGGCGGGATGACCTGTCCTAACCGGGACGGCACATTGGGCGACCGGGGCTGTATTTTCTGCAGCCGGGGCGGTTCCGGTGATTTCGCCGGCGACAGCGGCCTTTCCATCACCGATCAGATTGAGTCTCAGAAAAAACTGATTTCTCAAAAAAGACCGGTCCGGAAATATATCGCTTACTTTCAGGCTTTCACCAACACATACGCCCCTCTCCCTTATCTGGATTCCATTTTTCACGAGGCGATTCGTCATCCCGACATCGCAGCTTTGTCAATCGGAACGCGTCCGGATTGTCTGGGAGAGGATATTCTTGACCTTTTATCCTCTCTGAACCACATCAAACCGGTATGGGTGGAGCTGGGACTGCAGACTGTCCATGAGGACACTGCCCGCTACATCCGCAGAGGATATACCCTGGAGTGTTTTGATACGGCTGTAAAGCATCTGCGGGCCCGGAATCTGGATGTGATTGTCCATACAATCCTGGGGCTTCCGGGTGAAGACAGAGATCGCATGCTGCAGACAATACAGTACCTTAATACCTGTCATATCCAGGGAATCAAGCTGCAGCTTCTTCACGTGTTAAAGGGAACAGATCTGGCGGACGATTATGAGAAGGGACTTTTTGAAACGCTGACCATGGATTCCTATATCACACTGCTGATTGACTGTCTGGAACACCTTTCCCCTGACATTGTCATTCACCGGCTGACCGGCGACGGCCCCAAAGACCAGCTGATCGCCCCTTTGTGGAGCAGCGCCAAGCGAACTGTTTTAAATGAACTGCATCGCCGCATGCGCCTTACAAACACCTGGCAGGGCCGCCTGTACAATTCTTTGGAGGAATAAGAAATGGCTGAATCCTTAACATTATATAAACTGATTATTCTGTATATGCTGAAAAAGGTAACCTTTCCTCTCACCAACGCTCAGTTATCTGATTTCATACTGGGCCAGGAGTACACCAACTATTTCCATCTGCAGCAGGCAATCAATGAGATGCTGGAGGCAAAGCTGCTGAACGTGGAAGTTATCCGCAATTCTTCCCGCTATCTGATGACGCCGGATGGCAGGCAGACTCTGGACTATTTTGAAAACCAGATTCCCGACACCATCAAAGAAGATATTCATCATTATCTGGAAGAGCATTCCTATGAAATGCGCAATGAAGTTTCTGTCTGGGCGGATTACTACAAAATTACCGGGAAAAATGAGTATGACGTTCACTGTCAGGTGAAGGAAGGAGACAGTATCCTGATCGACCTGAATCTTTCCGTTCCGGAAGAAAGCATTGCCAAAACGCTCTGCAATAACTGGACCGGGAAAAGCCAGGAAATCTATGAGCATATCATGAAGGAACTTATGGCCTGAAAAATGCTGCCGCACCGGTGAGAATTCTCTCACGGTACGGCAGCATTTTAAATGTCCGTTTCTTTTTTAAAGTCCCAGTTCTTCGGACCACTTTTTCAGAGCGTCCGCACCTGTCCCGGCAGAAAAACGTCTGCCTTCTTTCAGTACAGCGCCCCTGCAGGAATCTTTCAGCTCTGCATTGGTATTGCCCATACCGCTGGATCCCGATGTGGCAAAGGGAACCACCGTCTTTCCGGTCAGGTCGTACTGTTCCAGAAACGTATTGATAATGGTCGGCGCCACATACCACCAGATAGGAAAGCCTACATAAATCACATCATACTGATCCATATTTTTTACTTTATTGGCAATGGGGGGACGAAAGCTTTTATCATTCATCTCAATGCTGCTGCGGCTGTTTTTGTCCATCCAGTCCAGATCCGCTTTCGTATAGGGCTGCTGGGGCAGGATTTCATGAAGATCTGCTCCCACCGCAGATGCCAGTGTCTTTGCCAGTTTTGCGGTCACGCCGCTTGCGCTGAAATAAGCTACCAGTTTTTTACTCATATTGATTCCTCCTATAAATATTTCTTAAAAAATTCTTCCATCTTGTCAAAGGGTATGATATCCGTCTGATCATATAAATCGGTATGCACTGCCTCTGGAATGATCAGAAGCTCTTTGTTGTCTCCTTTTAATTTTTCATAGGCATCCCGGCTGAAATAGCAGGAATGTGCTTTTTCGCCGTGAATCAGCAGCACAGCGCTGCGGATTTCATCACTGTACTGAAGAATGGGCATATTCAGAAAAGACAGGGATGAAGTCACATTCCATCCGTTATTGGAGTTCAGGGATCTTTTGTGATATCCTCTTTGTGTCTTATAATAATCATAATAATCTTTCACAAAAAATGGCGCGTCTTCCGGCAGAGGATCCACCACACCTCCGGCCAGACTGTATTCTCCCCGTTTATAATCTTCAATTCTCTGTGCATTGAGGG
Source organism: uncultured Ruminococcus sp. (assembly GCA_946494335.1). Classification (GTDB taxonomy): domain Bacteria; phylum Bacillota; class Clostridia; order Lachnospirales; family Lachnospiraceae; genus Ruminococcus_G. Next base: position 114,376 of record CAMMBV010000002.1, read on the forward strand.
CTTTTCTTTTTTCATAGCGATCCTCTTCGCTGTCTTCAGCGTCAAAATATCCTTTTGCATTGACCCGGCTCATATCATACATAGTGGAAGTCACAGTTGCCTTGATTCTCGTATCAATGGCCGCCGCATTCAGCGCCATGCCGCCCCAGCCGCAGATACCGATGATTCCGATCTTTTCCGGATCTACATTTTCCTGAACGCTCAGGAAATCTACCGCAGCCTGAAAATCTTCCGTATTGATATCCGGTGACGCCACATACCGGGGCGCGCCGCCGCTTTCACCGGTATAAGAAGGATCAAAGGCCAGCGTTACAAATCCTCTTTCCGCCATTGTCTGTGCATAAAGACCGGAAGCCTGTTCCTTTACCGCTCCAAATGGTCCGCACACCGCCAGCGCCGAAAGTTTCCCGCTTTTGTCCGCCGGCTCATACAGATCCGCCGCCAGTGTAATCCCATACCGATTGTAAAAGGTCACTTTTCTGTGATTAACCTTATCGCTTTTGGGAAATACCTTATCCCATTCCCCGGTAAGATTCAGTTTCTCTGCTTTCATCTTTCTATTCCTCTCTTTCGATTTTCATTGACATATTTCACCGTCTCTGTTATGCTTACACCATACCACCTAAACCTGACTTCAGGTCAAGTGTTTTATGTGAAATTTTTATGAATTATTTAAGGAGGCGTTTTTATGTACTCAATCGGGGAAGTGTCCAAAATGTTTCATCTGCCCATCTCCACCCTTCGCTATTACGACAAAGAAGGACTTCTGCCAGGGCTCATCCGGGAGAAATCCAACATCCGCAAATTTGATGAGCGCTCCCTGGAGTCTTTACGTGTCATTGAATGTCTGAAAAAATCCGGCATGGAAATCAAGGACATCAAACAGTTTATGATCTGGTGCAGCGAGGGATCAGCCACCTATCAAAAAAGGCTGGAGATGTTTCAGAAGCAGAAGCAAAACATAGAAAGCAAAATTGACCAGCTTCAGAAAACGCTGGAAATGGTGGAATTCAAGTGCTGGTATTATACCCGGGCCATAGAAGATGGAAACGAAGCCTTCGCTGAAAATATGCCGGACTCTCTGCCTGATGAAATCAAACCGTTATATATCCGCAGTCATACTTAAAAAAGGCAGGAGCTTTTACCCCTGCCTTTGACTGTCATATGCAGCTTCTTTAGTCTTTCTTCCCGTATTCATAAGCTTTTTCAGATACCGGAAAAACAGTGTTGCCGTGGTGGCCGCCGCTGCCACATCCGCCGTGGGCTCCGCCAGGAACACTGCAAATACTTTATGATTCGTGATAATATGCGGCAGTATGAAAATAAGGGGAATTAAAAGAAACACCTTGCGCAGAAGGGCCAGAAGAAGAGAGGTTCTGGCATTTCCCAGCGCCACAAAAGTCTGCTGGCATGCGTACTGCACTCCCATCACACAGATTCCGGCAGTGTAAACACGCATGGCCCACGTCCCCATGGCTATATATTCCGCATCCGTCGTAAACATGCGCATGAACATCTGCGGAAACAGTATGGCCAGCGCCCACAATATGACTGCATAGGTGACACTTGCTTTTAAAAGACACTGGAAAGCCTGTTTCACCCGATCCATTTTTCCGGCGCCGTAGTTATAGCTGACAATAGGCTGAGAACCCTGGGTCATGCCAGTAATGGGAAGCAGTGCAAACTGCATCACGCTGGACAGTACTGCCATGACTCCCACTGCAATGTCGCCGCCGTAAGCCTTCAGCGATATATTAAAGCAGACATTTAATATACTTTCCGTAAACTGCATTACAAAAGGGGAAGCGCCCAGCGCAATACAGGGTCCAAGAACTCCCGGCAATATTTTGAAATTCCGGATTCGCAGTTTTAAAAAACTACGCGGTGAACATAAAAAAATAACGATCCAGAGCGCCGAAAGCCCCTGAGATATGATGGTGGCAAGCGCAGCGCCCTGCACCCCCATATCAAAACCGAACATCAGAATGGGATCCAGTATGATGTTAGTTCCCGCGCCGATAATTACACTGAGCATTCCCATGGTGGCATAGCCCTGGGCATTGATAAAATAATTCAGTCCGAGAGCAATCTGGACAAATACTGTTCCCAGAGAATAAAGCTGCATATAATCCCAGGCATAGCCAATGGTGTTGTCACTGGCGCCGAACATCATCAGTATATTCCGTCCGAAAATCTGAAAAAAGACGGTCAGTGCCAGAGCTGCCGCCAAAAGAGCCGCCGCACAGTTTCCCATGATCCGTTCCGCTTCTTCCTTTTTCTTTCTCCCCATCATAATGGAGGCTCTTGCCGCCCCGCCGGTGCTGAACAGACTGGCAAAGGCTGATATCGCCAGAATTACCGGCAGGGTAACGCCCACGCCGGTCAGCGCAGACGCGCCGATTCCCGGCAGATGACCAATGTAGACCCGATCCACCAGATTATATAAAAGATTTATGATCTGAGCCGTTATGGCAGGCAGTGCCAGCCGGAATAAAAGTTTTCCCACCTTGCCTTCGCCCAGATTAATTTCCTTTCTGTCCGGAATTCTCTGTTGATTTCCACTCATATATCTTTCAACCCTCTCTTTATTAATGAGCCGCAGCCGATAAACAGGCTTCAGAAATTCCGCCCTTCTGGCCGTTTTTCTGAAGCCTCACATCCACACAGTATTTACAGTTTTACAATCTCTCCCGCTTTTACAACCAGCGCCACATCATCCAGCACATCGATATTTTCATCGGGATTTCCGGAAAATGCTGCAAGATTGGCCCGCTTTCCACAGGCGATGGTACCTACCTGATCGTCGATCATAAGAATCTCTGCGTTGTTCTTTGTTGCCTGTATCAGACATTCCAGCGGAGTAAATCCAGCCATGTTCACTCTGGCCCGGAATTCATAAATGCCGTTTCCGTGACTCCCCACGTACACGCCCGCGTCAGTACCCCAGCCTATTTTGATGCCGGCCTCTTTATAGGCGTGAAGGCCGTCCACTATTTTACCCAGCAGTGTTTTTGCCTTCCTCACATAATGTTCCGGTTTGTCGTCCGGGAATTCGACAAAATTCGTCATGGGCGACATGGTGGGAATAGGAAATGATTTTCCCGATTCTTTATACATCCGGATGCACTCATCGTCAACAATGGAAGAATGTTCCACCGTCCGCACTCCGTTTCGGATACACATTTTTACTCCTTCGGAACCGTGACAGTGCACTGCTACGGGAAGTCCGGCATACTCCGCTGTCCGGCAGGCCGCTGCCAGCTCTTCCTCAAAGATAATGGCGTTGCCCGGCGTACCGCCCGGATTCATCACCGCACCGGTGCCCATAATCTTAATCCAGTCCACACCCATCTGATACTGACGGCGGACAGCTTTTACGTACTCCAGGGGAGAATCTGCTTCCTCATACATATCCCCGAAGAATTCATTGCCCGCTTCTGTGGGAGTGAGGATTTTTCCGCTGACCAGCACATCCGGTCCCATCACTCTTCCTTCCCGTATGGCCCTTGCCAATCCTAAGGTGATGTTGTTTCGATCTCCCAGATCACGAACCGTAGTATAGCCTCTTCTCAGATTATCCTGGGCCCGCTGGAGACAACATACGGTGCGGTAGGCATCCGGCTGTACATTCTCCTCAAAGGTATTGCTTCCCTCCAGATCCAGATGCAGATGGGCCTCAATCATGCCTGGCATCAGTGTTTTTCCCGTCAGATCAATGATCTCATCCTCCGAAGCCGAGACACTTTTGGCCGGCCGGATTTCCTGGATAATCCCTTTATCCACCACCACATCGCCGTACCGGTCCTCATATCCTTCCGTCAGTTCCTGAATCAATCGTGCGTTTCTTAAAACCAGCATTTTTTATTCCTCCGTTTCTGTTGTCTCATCTAATGTATGATAATCCTGCTTCAGCACCTCTTCAAACTGCTGTTTCAGCGTTTCCAGCGTAAAAGCTTCCGAAGTCTCCTCATGGATTCCGTGTTCCTTCGCCAGCTCCTGCGTATAATCTTCCAGCGGATACACCGCATATTCTTCTTTCTGGTGATTATAATGGGTCACAAGGGGCAAAAGCTCTGAATCCGAGATGGATAGCTGTCCGCTTTTTGGATCCTTTGTCACCGTGATATCCGCCATTCCGCCCAGCATGCACTCCGGTTCCTTCTGAGTGGAAATAAAATTGCCCAGCGAGTAATATACCAGCATTTCATTCCCCTGCTCATCCCTCAGCGTCTCAAAATTCTGAAGAACATGCGGGTGAGAGCAGACAGCGATATCCACCCCCTGGGACAGCAGAAGCTGAAGATAATCCTTCATTTCCTGATTGGGCTGCGATGCGTACTCTGTCCCGATATGAAGAAAGGCAATCACCATATCTCCTGCCTCTTTTGCTTTCTTTACATCCGCCGATACTCTGTCCATATCCAGCATATCCAGCATGTAGGAGGGAAAGCTGTCATAATCTTCTCCGTTGATTTGGCAGGTATAATTCAGCATGGCAAAAGTAGCGCCTTTACACTCCACTGTAGCGATCCGGTCCGCTTCCTCCTGATTTTTATGAATGCCCAGCACTTCAATCTCCGGATGCGTATTTTCCCAATAGGCCAGCGTCTCTTCAATGGCCTGGGTTCCCTTGTCCATGGCGTGATTGGTCGCATGGAGCACCACATCAAATCCCGTGTCCACAAGGGCATCCCCGATCTCCACGGGAGAGCCGAATTCAGGATAGGCCGAAACATTTTCATGGCTTTCCACGAATATACACTCCTCATTCACCACCGCTATGTCCGCCGAAGAAACTTTGTCCTTCACATATTGATAAAGATGATCGTAATTCCATTCCCCTGACTTTGATTCGCCTGACTGATAGATATGCTCATGAATCAGATTATCTCCCACCGCCAGAAGATGTATGGTGTTTTCTTCTTCCTGGCGCTTAAGCTGTTCCTCTTCTTCTTTTTTTGCCTGCTCTTTTGCCAGGGCTTGTGCCTCCCGGGCTGCTTCCCGGCTTCTTACACGGGCAGACACCCCTGCCGATACGCCTATGACCAGAGCTGCCGCAAAGGCCCAGAAAATGATCAGCTTCTGACGGCGGATCTGTCTCTGTCTCTGCCGCTTCTTCTTTCTTCTGCGCGCTTCCCTGTCCATCCCCTCATAATCCATATCTCTATCCTCTGTACTTCTTATGATTGTTTTATTATAGCGAAATTTGTCAATAATTACAAGACGGCCCCGGACGAATTCATGCTTCCATTATCAAATCTGACGAAAAAAATGTACCGGCCAGCTTTACCATCTCCTCCAGATCCTTCACCCCAGCCGTCTCGTAGGACGAGTGCATGGCCAGCTGGGGCAGACCGATATCGGCCGCCGGAACGGAAACCTGTCCGCTGGAAATGTTCCCCAGTGTAGAGCCTCCCGCCATGTCTGACCGGTTAAAAAACACCTGGCAGTTAATACCGGCCTGTCTACACAACGTCTTCACAAAAGAGGCGGTGGCGCCGTCGGTGCAGTATTTCTGGTTTGCGCTGTACTTCAGGACGATCCCGCCGTTCAGATACGTCCGATTGCTCACGTCGCTTTTGTCCGGCTGATTGGGATGTACGCTGTGGGCGTTGTCCGCCGATATCATAAAGCTGGACGCCAGTTTCCGGTAATACTCCTCCCCGTTCATATGAAGGGAGATCATGATTCTTTCCAGCAGATCCTTCAAAAATGTGGACGCGGCTCCCTGTCTGGTCTGGCTGCCCACTTCCTCATTGTCAAACACACAGTGGACCATGCTGAAGCGGTCATTGGAACTGTTCTGAAATCCTTTCATGGAAGCAAAGGCACATGCCTGATCGTCCAGCCGGCTGCTGGAATAAAATTCCCGGTCCGCTCCCCAGATACTGCCTTTCATCCGGTTATACAAAAACAGATCGAATCCCAGTATCTGCTCCGGAGATACACCTGCGCTTTTCGCCGCAATTTCCTTCCAGCGACCTTTTTCTCCGCCTCCGATCAGGGGCATCATATCTGTCTGGGCATTATAGGCATACCCGTCGTTGGCCTTTCTGTTCATATGAATGGCGAGACTGGGAATAAGCGCCAGATCCCGATCCACATCGACCAGACGGGAGACAATGTGCTCCCCTTCCTGTACCAGCACGCGGCCAGCCACCGAGAGCGGCCGGTCAAACCAGGTTCCCATCAGCATGCCGCCGTATTTCTCCACGTTCAGCCTTACAAAATGCTTTTCCAGTTCCATCTCCGGATTTTCCTTAATCCGGAAGGTGGGAGAGTCACTGTGACTGGCCAGAATCCGAAAGCCTTCCATCTCCTTTTGGGGTACGGTAAACGCCGCCAGCGAAGAGCCGTTTCGCAGGGTAAAATATTTTCCTCCGGCTTTTAAATTCCAGGCATCCCTTTCATTAAGTCTCTGAAATCCGGATTTTTCCAGAATTTCCGCCATATTGGCTGCCACATGAAAACAGCTGGGACTTTTTTCTATAAAATTCAACAGTTCTTTTACCAGTTCTATACTCATAATTTTCGCCTCCTGCATGATACGAATGAAACTTCCCGCAAATTCATATACATAAATAAATTCAATGATTCCGGTATCCCATGAAAAATATCATCAACCTGTCTCTTTTATTTGCCGCCGCATTTCTCGCCGGCGGACTCTTTGCTTTTTTCTTTTCTCCGTCCTATGAGACCCTTCCCGCTTCCGCTGACGGAAACTGGGGCTTAAGCTTTCCGGAGGAAGGCGAAGCGCCTTCGGGAAATGCAACCTCCGACCAGCTGAAAGAATATAATGCCTGTTATATGGACGATACCGAAAAAAAAGTAATCTACCTCACTTTTGATGCCGGCTATGAAAACGGCAATACTCCCGCCATACTGGACGCTCTGAAAAAGCATAACGTGCCGGCCACATTTTTTGTGGTGGGCAATTACCTGACTTCCTGTCCTGATCTGGTAAAAAGGATGGCGGCAGAGGGGCATATCGTAGGGAACCATACATACCACCACCCAGATATGTCCGAGATTTCCACCATGGAAGATTTCTCCAGAGAACTTCAGGGTGTGGAAGATCTGTATGAGGAGACTGTGGGTGAACCCATGACAAAATATTACCGTCCTCCCCAGGGTAAATACAGTGAGGCAAATCTGAAGATGGCCAGAGAACTGGGTTACAAAACCTTTTTCTGGAGCCTGGCCTATGTGGACTGGTATGAGGAAGATCAGCCCACCAAAGAAGAAGCCTTTGACAAACTGCTGAACCGCATTCATCCCGGCGCCATCGTCCTCCTTCACAGCACCTCCCGGACTAACGCTGAAATCCTTGATGAACTTTTGACAAAATGGGAAGAAATGGGATACACCTTCGGCTCCCTGGATGAGATCTCTTAAAAGGGGCCGCTGTTTTTCAACAGCCGCCCCAAAGTTTCCTAACGGTATTTCCCCAGGAAGAAAAGCGCCATCGTTCCCGGACCGGAATGAGCGCCTATGGTCGCTCCCACCGGATTGATCAGGATATCTTCGATTCCGAAGCGTTCCCTCACCAGCCTGGCCACAAACTGTGCATCCTCCAGACAGTCTCCATGACTGATAAATACCCGGTCATTATTCTCACTGCAGTCTGCAAGCCGCTCCTCCATCATATCCACCAGTTTGATCAGAGATCTCTTTCTGCCCCGGACTTTTCCCACCGCAATCAGATGGCCCTCGTCATCTACATGAAGCACCGGTTTGATATTGATCATCGTCCCCAGCACAGCCGTCATCTTGGAAACACGGCCTCCCCTGTGGAGATGAAACAGATCGTCCACCGTAAACACATGACAAAGATTCAGCTTCTTCTCTTCCAGCCATCCGGCAATCTCTTCCATGGTTTTGCCTTCGCTTTTCATCCTGACCGCCTTGTCCACGTAAAGGCCCTGTCCCAGAGACGCGCACAAAGAATCGATCACTCTCACAGTCCCATCCGGATACTCCTCCTTCAGTTCATCCGCCGCCAGTCTGCAGCTGTTGTACGTACCGCTTAACCCGGAAGAAAAAGCAATGTGGAGAACGTCGTATCCTTTTTCCAGCCAGGGTCTCCACAGCTCCTTTGCTTCTTCCGCATTTACCTGAGAAGTGGTCGGCATGGATCCTTCGCGCATACGCCGGTAAAACTCCCCGCTGGAAAGCTGGTTCTCCCTGTGGTATGTGACCCCATCCATGGTATACGTCAAAAACATATACGGAATCTGATTCTCTTCATAATAGGATGAGGGCAGATCCGCCATATTGTCTGTCGTTATCACAAATTCTTTCATCGCTTTCTCCCTTATATTTTTTGTTTATCATATCATTTTTCATACACAAATTCAATTCCCATCCCGCAGGATCTCCAGCGCTTTTGCCAGCTGAAGATCTTCTCCGGCATCCTCCGGCTGCTCTACTGTAATATCCGGCAAAATCCCTTTCCCATGAATATTTTCTCCGCCTGGCGTGTAATAACTGGAAATGGTCAGTTTGATCACGCTTCCGTCGTCAAGGCCGAAAGTCTTCTGTACGATTCCTTTGCCGTAGGTAGTGGTTCCCACCAGTGTCCCCACTTTGTGATCCTGCACCGCACCGGCAAAAATCTCCGCGGCACTGGCGCTGTTTTCATTTACCAGCACCGCCAGCGGCACTTCAATAGGTGTTTTGCCCTCTGAAAAGTATTCCTCTTTATCTCCATTTTTATTTTCCGTATAAACCAGCAGACCTTCCGGCATAAAACAGTTCAGCGTATCGCAGACAGCCGTCAGAAGTCCTCCCGGATTATCCCGCAGATCTACAATCAGCCTTTCCATATCCTGATCCTGAAGACTTTCATATGCTTCCTGAAACTGCTCCGCTGTCATCGCAGTGAACTGATTTATGGCGATATACCCCGTTCTGTTTTCCTTCATCTCACTGCTTACGGAAGGAATTTCCACATCGGCTTTCGTCACCTTCATCTCAATATACTGCCCCTGACTCTCTCTGTAGACAGTCAGGGATATGGCGGATTCACTTTCCTGTATCATCCCGGAAGCCTCTGAAAGCTCCATTCCTTCAGTGGACTGTCCATTGATCTTGCTGATAATATCTCCCTGCTGTATCCCCGCTTTGCTGGCAGGACCTCCCTCATAGCAGTAAGCCACCGTGACCGCTTTCGTTTCCGCATCCTGTATCAGAACCACTCCGATCCCCTCATAGTGACCTTCATTGCTCTCGCTTACCGACTCATACTCCTCCCTTGTATAATAACAGGAGTAAGGATCATCCAATCCCTCTAAAAGACCGGCATACATACTTTCCGCCAGATCCGAATCTTCTTTTTCAAACAGATACTGATCATCTATAATATCGCATATCTCTTCTATTTTCTGCTCTGACGCAGCGCTGCCCGGAACAGATTTTCCGGTGGCGCCGGCCACAAATCCGGAAACGAGACGATATCCGAATATAACGGCCAGCGCTGCAAAAATCCCGGCTGCAAAACATATAATACTTTTCCTCTTATAATCTGACATAATCACTCCAAAAATGCGAGAGCTTCAAAAGATGTCCTATCTTTTGAAGCTCTCTTCTCATATTATTGTATGATTTCTCTGCTGCTTTATACTTTTAAATGTTTACGAATGGTGATGGCGCTGCCGATAAATCCGATACCCATTCCCAGAATCAGTCCGGCCGGTATCAGTACCTCAAATACCTGTCTCGCTGCCAGGAAAGACACAATATCGCTGAGTATATTGAACTTTTCCAGAATATAGGTTACCGCTCTGTTGTACATAAAATACAGGATAACCAGAGGAATCGCCGCACCAAGCAGCCCGATCAGCAGACCTTCAATGATAAAAGGAGCCCTTACAAAACCGTTGGTCGCTCCAATCAGCTTCATAATTCCGATCTCTTCTTTGCGCACCGCAATACCAACAGAAATCGTATTACTGATCAAAAAGACAGCCACTGCAAACAGAATAATGATAACGGCCAGGGATATGGTTCCCAGCAGCTTGTTGAAGGTGGTAAGCGTATTGACCGCTCCCTCAGAATGGTTTACATTGCTTACGCCGTCCAGCCCTTCTATGTACTGTGCAACCTCTTCCTGATTTTCAATCCTGTCTACGGTCACCTCATAATTCGCCTTATTACTCAGCGGGTTATCATCCTGAAATCCTTCCGCCGCATCCTCGGCGCCTTTAAAATACTCTTTCTGAAATTCCTCCCAGGCTTCCTGGGCGGAAACATAGCGGACATCCGTCACGCCGTTCAGCGCTTTGATCTGTTCTCCCACCGAATCAATGGCAGCCTGATCCACGCCTTCTTCAAAGAAGACCGTCATAGTGACGCCTTCCTCCACATTCTTTACGATGTAATTAAAATTGATAACGATGGAGAACACCAGTCCAAACAAGAACACACAGGCGGCGATGGTGGCGATGGACGCCAGTGAGAAAATAATATTTCTCCCGATATTCACCACGCCCTGTTTTGCATTATAGCCAATCGTACTAATTCGCATGATATTCACCTTCTTGTTCGTCGCTTACAATGACGCCTTTCTTCATGGCAATAACCCTCTTTTTGAAGGCATTGACTATTTCACGGTTATGAGTAACGACAAGAACGGTGGTTCCCCGCTCGTTGATCTCTTCCAGAAGCTTCATAATCTCAAATGAAGTTTTGGGATCCAGATTTCCGGTAGGCTCATCGGCAAGAAGAATATCCGGCCGGTTCACCAGCGCTCTCGCCAGCGCCACTCTCTGCTGCTCCCCTCCTGAAAGTTCCCTGGGATAGGATTTATATTTTTCCGCCAGACCCACCAGAGTCAGTACCTCCGGTACACGTTTTTTGATTACACGGTTGGGCCGTTCGATGACACGCTGGGCAAAGGCCACGTTTTCATATACGCTGCGGTCCTTTAAAAGGCGGAAATCCTGAAATACAACACCGACTCCACGGCGGTATTTCGGAATTTTTCTGCGTTTCAGTTTATTCAGTACCTGACCATTTACTTCAATGGTTCCTTCCGTGGGTTCCAGCTCCTTCAACAGAAGCTTGATCAGAGTGGATTTCCCGGATCCACTGTTTCCCACCACGAAAACAAATTCCCCCTTATCAATCTGCAAATCCATATGGTCAATGGCCGGCTGGCCCTTGCCGTAAGATTTGCTTACGTTTCTTAACGTAATCATAAGCTCCTCCTGCTATAGCGTGCACAAAACACGTACACTAATAGTCCAAAGTTTCCATATACTGCATATATCGTACGACCATCAGCGCAATCTTAAAGGTAATGGCGTCTTCAAAGACACGCAGATCCAGGCCTGTACTTTTTTGAAGCTTGTCCAGACGGTAAACCAGGGTATTTCTGTGGATATAAAGCTGTCTGGAAGTCTCGGAAACATTCAGGCTGTTTTCAAAAAATTTATTGATAGTCACCAGCGTCTCTTCATCAAAATCATCCGGCGACTTATCGGCAAAAATTTCTTTGATAAACATTTTGCAAAGCGGAATCGGCAGCTGATAAATAAGACGTCCGATTCCCAGAGCGCTGTATGCGAACACATCTCTGTCGCTGAAGAAAATTTTTCCCACGTCCAGCGCGGTACGCGCTTCTTTATAGGAACGGGAAACCTCTTTTAATTCTTTTACTATGGTGCCGTATGCAACGTGAGTACTTCCGTCAGTACTCCTGCCTATAGTATCAAGAACAGAAGCGGCCAGCTTATTCATCTCCTCGTAGCCGTCGGTTTCCGAAAGCTCCTTGACGATGATAATATTTTTTTCATCCACTGCCGTGATAAAATCGCCGTTTTTCCCGTGGAACATATTCTTGATACACTCCAGAAGATTGTAGTCCTTACTCTGATCTGTTTCCAGAATAAAAACGACTCTCCTTGCATTCACATCAATATGTAACTTTTTCGCCCGGTTATAAATATCCACCAGAAGCAGATTGTCCAAAAGCAGGTTCTTGATAAAATTATCCTTGTCAAACCGCTCTTTGTATGCGATCAGCAGATTTTCTATCTGGAACGCCGCCAGTTTGCCAATCATAAAAAGATCGTCGCTGCCGTTGACAACCAGCACATACTCCAGCTGATGTTCATCGTAAACTTTAAAATACTGGAATCCTTTTATAATCTGACTGTCTGCCTGTGATCCCACAAAATCCATGACTTCACTGCCGGTGGCAACCGGTTCTGCAAAAGTTGACACCAGGACTTTTCCTTCAACATCCATCAGACACATATCCACTCTGGATATTGCTTTCAGCCCTTCAATTGTATTCTGAAGTATCTGGTTTGAAATCATTTTCCTACTCCTTTTGCATTTTTTATGAAATCCCTAGAGTATATTTTAATACAAATTCACAAAAAAGGAAAGAGAAAATACGGAATTTTTAACAATTTTTTCACACATTTTTATTCATATTGCAAAAAACCCTCTCCCAGCACTTCTCTGGCATCCGTAACCACCACAAACGCCTGCCCGTCAATGCGATGGACAATATCCTTCAGAAATACAATCTGTTTCCTGGGAACGACACAAAACAGCATGATTTTATCCTTTCCGGAGTAGCCGCCCCGGATCAAAACCTTCGTCATTCCCCGCTGCAGCTCTTCCATTACGGCCAGGGCAACAGCTTCATGCTTCTCCGTTATAATAAACGCTGCTTTGGAAAATTTCAACCCCTCAATTATGGTATCACTGGTTTTTGCAATGACAAAAATTGCAAGAGCGCTGTATAAAACCATGGAAAATCCAAACACAAAAGCGCCGATCAGCACGATCACCCAGTCAATCACCTGCATGATTTTTGTCACCGGATACCAGGGAACTTTTTTCTGTATCAGAACAGCCGCCATATCGCTTCCCCCGGTGGTTCCGTGCCCTATAAAGGTCAGGCCGATCCCCGCGCCCTGGGTCACGCCTCCGCAAAATGCCGCCAGCATCATATCGCCTTTTACCAGCGGTATGGCCGGCAGAACCAGAAGCCAGAAAGACAGGCTGATCATTCCTGCCAGAGAACGTTTCAGAAAATGGAAACCCTTTATTCTGAGAGCAGCCAGAAACAGCGGGATATTTAAGACCAGCATGGTAATGCCAAGAGGAATTCCCGTCAGCTCTTTTACCACAATGGCCAGCCCGCTGAAACCTCCCGTCACCATGCCCAGCGGATCAAAAAACGAGTTGATAGAAACCGCCATCACGGCCGTTCCCAGCAGGATAAGAACATAGTCATTTTTCCTCATAACGACCTCTTTTCAAAAAAAATTACAGATACTCTGTAAGCATCTGCAATTTTCTTAAATCTATTCTCTTTTCACCCGTTTTCTTCCAGCTGTTTTTTCAGATACCGTCCCACGATCTTTGAAAAATTTTCAATGTCACGGATATAGGCGAAATCTTTTCCAAAAATTTTCTTTTCCGCCTCCAGATCTTTTTCCTCCCCTGCAAAAACACCCAGCACACAGATGCCCTCGTTTCTCAGCTTTCTCACCTCGAATCCGGTATCCCTAATGGCGTAATCTCCCTGGTAAGGCTGGGGATTCCTGGCATTGGGGCGGTTTAATATCACGTCATACGGGCGGCCGTCGCTTAAAATAATCAGGATCTTTTTTTCTTCCTCCCGGTTGATAAGCGCCTGCGCTATGGCTTTGACGGCGAGACCGTCCCGGTTGTTGGAAGATGTGGTAAACTCAAATATTCTTTCGTTTTCCGACCTGTCGTCATCATACTCCCGATACCGCTGCAGTATGGTATAATCCCAGAATGTACAAAAACTGGTCACCCGGTGGGGAATCTTCACACTACTCAACGCCTCCATGATGATATATGCCTGCAGCACCACCTTCTCCTGGCGCTGTCTCTGGGAACCGCTTGCATCGATGAGAACATCCACCACAAAATCCTGCCGGCTGTTTTTATCCTCTTTTTTAAAAAGCTTTGCGTCCTTTGTCCTGCCCACTTTCCAGAGTCTGGCCGGAATCAGCGTGCCTCTGTCACAGATACTCTCCGAGGTCTCATCCCTTAATACAATGGCTTTTTTCAGCACGTCTGTCAGAAGCTGGATATTTCTTTTCACCACCCTGTGATGGTCATAGTAGGCATATTTATTCTTTGATTTCTGCTTTCTGGCATATTCATACTGATAATTTCTCGCCGCCGGATTTCTCAGGATACCATCCGTAAAATACAGGCTGCAGTCTGCGTGTATTCCTCTGCAATTTTGAAAATTGGCCCGCTTTTCCTCCAGGGGCGGCAGGTAACTCTTTCCAAAATTCAGCTCCACATAGGAGTAGGTCTTCTGCAGCGTCTCCTCATCCACCAGCGTAATCTTCCGCTGCCTGACGCCTTCCGTTTCCTTATCCTTTGCCTCATCCGCCGGCGAACGGGTGGAGGTCATCTCTTTTGCAACCCGTTCCAGATAAGCCTCCAGATTGTCCTCGTACATCTCCTCCGAGAGGAAATCCTTCCACTTATAGGATGCGATCTCTTCCAGTGATACGGACAGAATCTGTTCCAGCGTCCCGTACTTTTCTTCGTATCCAGGCTCCATCCACAGATTGTAAAGCTCATCAATTTTTTCAATCACCTGCCGTGTGGTTTTTGCCTGCTTCACTTCATACAGCTGTTCCATCTTTTTACGTATCACATTGCTGACCACATACTCTCCCTGGATTTTTTCCCGAAACAGCGCAATTTTCAGCTGACCGATTTCACTTTTTGTCAGGGAAGCAAAATCAAGATCCAGAGTGTCCAGAAACGCCTGTTTCTGAATATTTCTGACGCCGGATCGTTCCTTTGCAATCTTTTCTTCCACCGCCTCTTCAATGCAAAGCTGAGCAATATTGACCAGTGCGTCTTCATGGGCATGGACAAACAGCTTTTTTACCAAATAAAGACTCAGCTCTTCTTTATCATAATACTTTGCAAAAGCGCCCTGTTTGATGCCGTCATAGAGTGCAATATATCTGGATTTTAAAAAGCCTTCCACATCCGGTCTGGCCTCCAGCGTATAATCACCGCAGACGGTCCAGATCAGATTCTTAATACGATTTTCAATTTCCAGCTGATACTCTTCCTTCATCAAATCACTCATATGAGCTCCTCTCAGATAAAAATATCCGCCTCCGTCCAGTCGTCAGGTATCCTGGTCATCACCACATCATCGATAATTTCTTTTTCAAAGGCATCAAAGCTTTTGTTTACAATTCCCATACGGATGGCCAGCGCAGGTGAAAGACCGCAGCGGATGGTTTTCACTGCCGCCAGCATTCCCCTTAAATCCAGCGCTTTGGTGGAGATTTCGCCGTTCTGTGCTTTCAGCTGCAGATCCAGAAACAGGCCGATCAGCTGCTCCATGGCCTCATCCTTCCCATCCGGGAAGAATTCATGAAACACCTTGCGCAAAGTGTCATGACTCTGCTGGGGCATATCGATCACCATGAAACGGGATACCAAAGCTTCGTTTAACTCCTTCGTACCGGCATATCCGTAATTCATGGTGCCGATAAAACGAGCTGCCGGATGAAGCATGATCTTGTCATAGCCCGGCACATCGATGCTTCTTCTGTAGTCCAGCGTGGCATGCAGAACGGATACGGCGTCATTTTTCGCCATATTCACCTCGTCCAGAATGCCAAATCCCCCGTACTGAGCACAGAGATAAATGCTCCCCTTTCTCAGCTGCACCTGATTGTCCACAAAAGTATCTGTGCCAATCAGATCACTGCTGCTGGTATTGACATGGAAGGATATGTTATAGGATGGTCTGTTGAAAATGTAAGCCAGATTTTCCGCCAGCACATTCTTTCCCGTCGCCTTGGAGCCGGTCAGCAAAAGATTCTCGCCCTGAAGCAGGGCGGCAATGGCCATTTCCAGAATTTCTTTTCCGTAAAAGGGAATCAGCGGTTTTACAATTCTGTGTTTCACCGTCTCATCCACAGGAAACTCTTCCCTGTACATTCTGACTTCTTCTATCATCCTGGGGTTCACACCCTGTTCTTCCAAAAACTTCAGTTCTTCCACTTTTCACCTCTTGCTACACTTCAAAAATCAGGTCGCCGTAAGACGGCATGGGCCATACGGATTTATCCACAATCATCTCCAGCTCATCGATGGGCTGACGCAGCGCCGCCATGGCCGGAACCGCCTCATCATGATAAAACTCCGCCCGTCTGGCTCCGTCTTCCATCGCCACCGCCTCTTTTTCTATCTCGTTTAACCTTGTCAGCGCCGTTTTAGCCTCCCGCAGAAGATCCGAGGTCTGCTTTAACAATTCCGCCTGTACGCTGACGTCCGCATCGCAGGCGGAACGCACCGCATTGATGGAATCCGCCAGAGATTTCGTGTACTGAATCACAGCGGGAATAATCTGTTTGCTGGCAATATTGATCATCGCCTTCACTTCAATATTGATGGTTTTAGCATAAGCTTCATACTGAATTTCCGCCCGGGATCTTAATTCCGCTTCCGTAAAGACGCCGAACTCTCCAAACAGACGGATCGCTTTGTCCGTCAGAAGAGCCGGAATGGCTTCCACCATGGAACGGATGTTGGGAAGTCCCCTTCTTTCGGCTTCTTCGATCCATGCCTCAGAGTAACCGTTTCCGTTAAAAACAATGCGGTAATGCTCGGATGCATATTTTTTGATCAGATCATGAACCGCTTCCGCAAAATTATCCGATTTTTCGATTTCATCGCAGGCTTCCTTAAACGCCTCTGCAACGATGGTATTGATCACCGTATTGGCCGGCGCTACAGAATCCCTGGAGCCCACCATGCGGAATTCAAACTTATTTCCCGTAAAAGCAAAAGGCGATGTTCTGTTGCGGTCTGTGGCGTCTTTTGCCAGATCGGGAAGGGTTCTCACGCCTGTGCGCAGCTTTCCTCCTTTAATACTGTGGGTGGCTTCTCCCGTACTGATCAGCTGTTCCATAACATCCTCCAGCTGTTCCCCCAGAAATACGGAGATGACAGCCGGCGGCGCTTCGTGAGCACCCAGTCTGTGATCGTTGCCCACATCGGAGGCGGATTCCCGCAGCAGATCCGCATGGGTATCCACCGCCTTTAAAATACAGGTCAGCACCAGCAGAAACTGTATATTTTCATGAGGCGTTTTGCCCGGATCCAAAAGGTTAATGCCGTCATCTGTGGTCAAAGACCAGTTGTTATGCTTTCCGGAGCCGTTTACCCCTGCAAAGGGCTTTTCGTGAAGCAGACATTTCATACCGTGCTGGCTTGCGACCCGCTTCAGTGTCTGCATGACAATCTGGTTGTGATCCACCGCCACATTGGCCGGCGCATAGATGGGCGCCAGTTCGTGCTGGGCCGGGGCCACCTCATTATGCTGGGTCTTGGAGGTTACGCCCAGCTTCCAGAGCTCCTCATTTACATCTTTCATAAAAGCCGCAATTCTCTGCCGGATGGTGCCGAAATAGTGATCATCCAGCTCCTGGCCTTTTGCCGGAGGCGCCCCAAAGAGGGTTCTCCCCGTGTACACCAGGTCCTTGCGCTGACTGAATTTTTCCGCATCCACCAGAAAATATTCCTGTTCCGGCCCCACAGAAGGAGTCACCCGTTTGGATGTGCTGTTTCCAAACAGACGGATAAGACGCAGCGCCTGCACGTTGATGGCTTCCATGGAACGCAGCAGCGGCGTTTTCTGATCCAGCGCCTCGCCGGTATAGGAACAGAAGGCTGTGGGAATACAAAGAGTAGCCCCCGCCGCATCCTGCCGTACGAAAGCCGGGGACGTACAGTCCCAGGCCGTATAGCCTCTGGCCTCAAATGTAGCCCGCAGTCCTCCGGAAGGGAAAGAAGAAGCATCCGGCTCCCCTTTGATCAGCTCTTTCCCCGAGAAACTCATCAGAACCTTGCCGTTGCTCATCGGCGCTGAAATAAAGGAATCGTGTTTCTCCGCCGTAGTCCCGGTCAAAGGCTGAAACCAGTGGGTATAATGGGTCGCTCCCTTTTCAATGGCCCACTCTTTCATTTCGTGGGCTATGACGTCGGCTATTTCCGGATCCAGTTCTTTTCCCTCCTCAATGGTCTGCTTTAATTCTTTGTAGACTTTTTTGGGGAGGCGCTCCTGCATGGCCGTATCATTAAACACGTTTTCGCCAAAAATCTTTGATACATTAATAAATTCACCCATTCTCTCTATCCTTTCTCATGGTAAAAATCATCTATTCCGTTTTTTCAGGCACATCCAGGGGCATATCTTTATGCTTTTCAGGATCCAGCAGTATATGCAGCGCCCGCTTTTTGTTTTCAATACATATCTCGCTGTGATCGCCGCCAAACTCTCCGTCCAGGGTCCAGGGTATGGGCTCCTGCGACTCAATCACAACACAGTCCGATTTGAAGGAATCAATCAGATCCGTATCATCCACAGCAGTGAGCAAAGCTCCCATAATTTCATTCAGCTCCAGAGGATTTTTCGGCTCCCGTATCAGCGTCACTTCAAAAAGGCCGTCGTCCATCTCCACATTTTTGCCCGTCAGGTTTTTAAAACCGCCCACACTGCGGGAATTGGTAACCATGCCGAAAATATAATTGCCTTCCTTTTTTACCCCGTTGGCTTCAATTTTTAAATGATAGGATTTGATATCAAAAATCCGCTTTACGCCTTCCAGAATATACGCCATGTGACCCAGCACATTTTTCAGCGCCTGATCCGTCTGGTAAGAGACATCCGTAAACAACCCGAAGGCTGCAATGTACACAAAAGTGCTGCCGTTGAAACGTCCGATATCACAACCGTACAGCTTTCCTTCCATAATTTCCAGCGCCGCCTTTTCCATGTTTTTGGGAATGGAAAGACTGCTGGCAAAATCGTTGGTGCTGCCGGAAGGAATATAACCCATGGGAACCTGCACCTTGCTTTCCATAATGCCGGTCACCACCTCCGCCAGGGTGCCGTCGCCGCCGCTGCATACGATAAGATCCGTCGTCGCAGCTGTCCTTTTGACCACATGGTATGCATCCTGAGCATACTGGGTGGGATGAACGGTCACCACATATCCATGGCGCACAAAAATATTTATGATGTCCAAAAGTTTAGATTTAATCAGACCTTTACCTGATTTGGGATTAAAAACAAAAAGTAATTTTTTCTCCATAGACACTCCCTGAAATCAATCAATATTACTGTACTATTTTACTACGATTTCACCTGCAGGGCAACCTCTTCATGCCCGCCCAAAATACACAGCACAATTCCGCCGATGATGACAATGCCTCCGGCCGACGACGAAAGCGGTGGAATTTCCAGAAACAGAATAATCCCCATGACAGAGGCAAAAACCGGCTCCAGCAGTTTGACCACAGACACGAAGGACGCCTTTTCATACTTCAACCCCCAGCTGAAAATACTGTGTCCCAGCAGTGTGCAAAGCACAGCCAGGCCCAGGGCCGCCGCCAGACTGGCTGTACTGCAGGGAACCACCTGATCTCCTGTAATCAGCGCGGCGGGCAGTATCGCTGCTCCGGCACAAAAATATACAATCCAGGTATATATGGTTGTGGACATACTTTTTCTGCAGGTTCTGCCAATCAGCGTATAGACGGCTGAGCATAAAGCTCCGCTCAGCGCCAGCACATCACCGGCGATCCCGCCCCTGCCTGCATCGCCCAGCGCCACGATCACACTGCCCGCAAAAGTAAGAATAATACCGATCCAGCTGCGGACACCCACTTTTTCCCTCAGAAAAAGCAGGCCTCCCAGCGCCGTAAAAAAGACCTCCGTATCCACAAGAACAACGGCCGAGGCAATACCTGTGTACTTAAGGCTCTGGAAATAACAGAAAAAATGCATGCCAAGAAAAACGCCGCTGACCATGCAAAGACCAACCTGCCTGGCGTTTATATCGGAAAATTCTTTTCTGTGAAAAACAAGCGCCGCCGGACAAAGCAGCAGTACAGAAAACAGCATCCGGTAAAAAACCAGCACCGTAGAGGGCGCGTCGGCAAAACGGACAATAATCGCCGAAAAAGCCGTGCCCAAAACCCCAAGTATGATAATCGTTTTTTTCATAAAATCCCTCTTTGGCTGTCACAATTTGTCCTCATGATACCACGGTTTTTGTACCGCAATCAACAAAAACAGCAGGAAATTTTCACGGACTTATGGTATCTTATATCTGAGGTGATAAATATTGGAAAAGAAAACGGTTTTAATCACGGGCGCATCCAGAGGAATCGGAAAAGCGTGTGCCCGCATCTTTGCCGCCAACGGCTGGCGTCTGGTCTTAAACTGCCATAAAAATAAAAAACGACTGGAAGAATTGAAAAAAGAACTGGAAACAGAATTTGCAGTTTCCTGCATGATTTCCGCCGGAAATGCGGGCGATCCCGCCTACGTGGAACATCTTTTTAAAGAGCTGGAAAACTTCAGCAGTACACTGGACGTTCTGATCAACAACGCGGGCGTTGCCTACATGGGGCTTTTGCAGGATATGACGCCGGAGGAATGGGATAAGGTCCTTGCCTCTAATCTGACCTCTCAGTTCCTCTGCTGCCGCAAGGCCATCCCTCTGATGCTGAAAAAGCACAGCGGTTCCATCATCAACGTCTCCTCCGTGTGGGGCAGCCACGGCGCCGCCTGTGAGGCAGCTTATTCCGCTTCCAAAGGCGGGGTAAACGCTTTTTCAAAGGCTTTGGCCAGAGAACTGGCTCCCAGCGGCATCCGCGTAAACGCCATCGGCTTTGGCGCAATCGACACCGATATGAACTCCATGCTGGACGCCCGGGAAAAGGAAAGCCTCTGTGAAGAAATTGCACTGGGACGCATGGGGACCCCAAAAGAAGCAGCACAATTTGTCTACGATATCGCGGTAAACCATCCTTATCTGACCGCCCAGGTACTGACCTTTGACGGAGGGTGGATGTAAATAAGAGGGACCCCTGGCCCCTCTTACTGTACTGTCATCAACAGTTGGAGTTGTTCCGATACAGACAGATCCGGTTCTTGCCGCTTCTCTTTGCCTCATACAAAGCCTGATCCGCCTCCCGGTACAGCTGGAAATAGGTCCAGTCCTGATTAGCCGCCACTGCCATTCCCACACTGCACTGTATCTCAAGTTCCTGGCCGTTCCAGCTGATTTTTGAAGCTTCAGCCATGATATGCCGGGCGTACTCATTCATAATACTCTCATCGCTGCCGATAGCTGCAATCACAGCAAATTCATCGCCGCCCAGTCTCCCCACACGGAAATTAGGCAGGGCATTCTCCCTCATAATTCCGGCCAGCGTCTGAAGCACATAATCCCCCACAGGGTGCCCGTACTGATCGTTGATTCTCTTAAAATCATCCAGATCAAAAATCATCATGGCAAGACGTTCTCCTGGCGCCATCCTTTCCAGACTGAACTGCCCATATGTATTCATCGCCGCTTTGTTTAAAATGCCGGTAAAAACATCACGCTGAACATCGTGTTCCAACTGAAGCAGTTTCTCCTTCTGATCCATAACATCTTCCAGCATTCCCACACCATACAGGGGCAGCCCTTCCTCGTCCGTCTGAGTGGCGATCTGAAGTTTAAACCATCGCCCTTCTCCGTCCTTTGCCTGAAGCAGCATTTCACAGGTCTGATGGCTCTTGCCGCGTCTGACATTTTTCATACATTCAAACAGCTCTGCTTTCTGTGCCTTTGTAAGACTCTCCTGATCCCAGATAAAAGACGCCAGACTGTCAATGTGCGTGGGCAGTCCGAATGTTTCTTCCCACTCCTTTGACAGATTGATACGGTCCGTCTTTACGTCCCATTGGAATGTGATGAATCCTACTTTCCGGCTGATCAGCTCATACTGTTCTCTTGTGAGCCAGAATCCATGCTGCTGAAGCTTTCTGTTAAGTTCCTCCATCTCCCTGGCCAGCTCTGCTTCCTCGCAGATATGCTGAAACCTGACCATGTATACAAGACAGGCCAGCAGGACAGTGACAGTAAAATTAAATCCTGTTCCGGAAAAAACAGGAACTTTCAGCAGTATCATAAACACCAGGTAATTCAAAATTATATTTCCCAGAGCCTGAAGCGGACGCATCCACAAAAGCGCCGCAAAGGCCACGATAGCCGTTACCACCAGGATTTCCCGCATCTCACCGGAACTGTGGACATCATAAACATTAAATACCGAATGCCAAAGCACAAAGACGTTAATGCCGATAAGGTTCAGAATATTATGCGCCTTCAGGCTGCCCTTCTTCCGACAGAACCTTTCCAGCACAAGATAGGCCAAAGCCCAGACCAGCAGAAACAGATAAAAGCCAAAATAGATTCTGTTGTTTAGAGTTCCCAGCCTGGAATTAGTGAAAAAAAGAACCCGGATAATATTAAAAAGCTCCACGAGAATAGCAAACCAGCTTACCGCAATCACAATTTTCCGGTTCATTTTCACAGACAGCTTCAAATACTCCTCTGCCGTGCCAGCGGGAATTGTTATTCTAAACATACCTTTCTCCTCTAAATTATATGTTTTGAAGAGTCTGACATACCTCTCTCACCATTCGGGCAATCCCTGGCATTCTCTCTTGTGCCTCCTGCCAGTTTTCAGCACGCATGGCCTTCACCTGCAAATCCAGTTCCGCGTACAGACTCTCCATGGACAGGTTTCCGCATACACCTTTTAATGTATGAGCGGCCTGCAGCGCCGATTCCCTGTCTCCCTTCTCCATCGCATCCTCCAGCTTTTTAAAATTGGGATCCTCCGGGAATTTTTTCAGGAAACGCTCCAAAAGCATTTCATTCCCCATGAATCGCTCTAGGGCCATTTCCACATTAATTCCCGCCGCCGTCAGTTGTTCGTGTTTCGTGTTCTGCATTCTTACCCTTCCCCCTGATATATACTACGAATCTTTTCTTCTTCCTGTAAAAACAGTTCCAATAATTTCGGATTGAAAACGCCGCATTTTCCATCCTTAATCATCGTCAGCGCCTCCTGCACGCTGTAGGCATCCTTATAAACCCGTTTGCTTACCAGCGCGTCATACACGTCCGCCAGTGATACGATCTGTGCCCAGACAGAGATTTCGCTTCCTTTCAGACCGTCCGGATATCCGTTTCCGTCCCACCGCTCATGATGATGTCTTGCTATATCATATGCATACTGGAAAGCCGCGTGCTCCTTCATCTGAGGAATCTTTTCCAGCAAAATCCCTCCCTGAATCGTATGGGTTTTCATCACTTCAAATTCTTCCGCCGTCAGCTTTCCCGGTTTATTTAAAATTGCATCCGGTATGGCGATTTTTCCCACGTCATGCATGATGGAAGCCAGGGCAATATGCTGGATGGTTTCCTGATCCAGCCCGTCTCCCATAGGCGTATGTTCCAGCAGATGTCTGGTAATATGGCTGATCCGCCGAACATGGGTCCCCGACTCCCCGCTTCGAAATTCGATGGCAGTGGAAAGCGCTTCAATCATGCCCACATTGAGCTCAATAATCTGCTGAGCCTGAAGCAGAATCTGACTCTTCTGCTCCTCCACCTGGTTTCCCAGACGCTTCCGCGCCTGAAACAGCTCCACGATGGAATTGACTCTCTTTTTTACCATATAGGGCACCACCGGCTTTATGATCACATCCATTACACCCAGTGAGTAAGCCTCACGCAGCGTATCAGCCTCGGCTTCCGCCGTGATCAGAAAGACCGGTATTTTTTCCAGAATACCCAGCATTTTCAGCTTCTGCAGCACCTCCATGCCGTCCATCACCGGCATAACCACATCCAGCAGGAGCGCACAGAATCCGTCCTGGCGCTCCAACAGCTTTTCCAGTCCTTCTTTTCCGTCCTCCGCCTGCTCAATACCGTATTCGTCCTGAAAAATTCCTGCCAGAATTTCCCGGTTCATTTCATCGTCATCCACAATCAGAATTTTATCCGTATTCGACGGGCGCCAGCCTTGTTCTTTCATCAGTGTTCCCCTTTCCGTCTCAGCAGTTTTTTCATCGTATTTTCCAGCACCTGAAAATCAATCGGTTTGGATATATGCGCATCCATACCGGCCTTTCTGGTTTTTGCAATATCTTCGGCAAAGGCGTTGGCCGTAGCCGCCAGAACAGGAATCGTCTTCGCGTCCTTTCTTCCTGACTTTCGGATTGCCTCCGCGGCCTGACATCCATCCATCACCGGCATGACCATATCCAGTAAAATAAAGTCAAAATAGCCTTCCTCCTGTTCCTGATATATTTCAACAGCCTCAGCGCCATTCCACGCCTGCACGACCTCCATGCCGATCATTTCCAGCATCTGTGCAGCGATTTCCATATTAATTTCATTATCCTCCGCCAGCAGAACTCTCCTGCCCTCCAGAGAATGATCTTCCGCTGCTTCTGCCTGCTCTTCAATCCCGGCTGCCTTCTCGTCAATACGCAGCGCCAGCGTCACACGAAAGGTACTTCCCTGTCCCATTTCACTTTCTACTTCAATGGTTCCCTCCAGCTTCTGTATCAGTTCATGGACAATAGCCATCCCAAGTCCGGTCCCGGCTACTTTGGCTGCTCCAAACTGTACATCCCGTTCAAAGGGAATAAATATCCTTTTCAGGAAATCCTGACTCATTCCCGCTCCGTCATCCTTCACCTGGAAAGAGTATTTTCGATATTTACTGTTATTGTCCTTGCTCTCAGTCACAGTCAGATCCACATGGCCGCCTTTTTCCGTAAATTTAAAAGCATTGGACAGCAGATTGTTCAAGATCTGCTGAATTTTTCCCCAGTCGCCTTCCAGCCATACATCCTCCGCCTGCACATGAATCCGGAAATTTTTTCCGGTCTCCCTGGCCTGCAAAGCAAAAACTTCCGTCAATTCCTGCAGCTTTTCCTTAAGAGAAAAACTTTCATCATGCAGCTCCAGTTTTCCCTGTTCCATCCTGGTAATATCCAGTGTATCATTGATCAGCGATAAAAGCTGCTGTCCCAGGGAACTGATCCGCTCCATCGTCTCTTTCATCTGCTCCAGATCGTATTGCTGCTCCTCAGCCAGCCTGGCCAGACCGATAATGCCATTTAAAGGTGTGCGCATATCATGAGACATCTGGGCAAAAAACAGATTCCTGGATTTTGACATCTGATCCACCGTTTCCAGGGAGTTTTTCAAAAATTCCAGCCGTGACAATTCCTGCATCTTTGCATCATTAACATCACGGAAGCAGAGCACTACAGCATTTTTCTGAAGAGATTCATCATAGAGCATCTGTATGTGCACCCAGCGGTATTCCCCGTTGAACAGACGCCTGAAATCGCCGCCGAAATCCCGCACCCTTTTTTTCATCAGCTTCCGCATATTTTCCACAGAAAAAGTATCCAAAAACTCCCCGAAGTCCTCTTCTTTGATCACATCTTTAATTACACGCAGGAAATCATCGTAATTCCCTATGGGCGAAATCTTCTCCCGAACATAGTCCGAAGCCTTCACCATCTGATACTGACTGTGTTCCAGATCAATCCTGTACAGCGCATAATAGGAATTCCCCAGCACTCCCACAATCTCATTATAGGCGCTGGCTTTTCGTGCGATTCGAAAATCATTAAACAAGAGCAAAAGAATTGCCGCAAAAAATATTGCAATTACAATGCCCCCGAAAAACTGAAACTCATGGGAAAGCTTCATCAGATCTTTATAGGGGATGGTAATCACCGAATACCATCCGGAATTCAGCCGGTAATAATAAACTCCCCTTTTGATTCCGTCGATCCCTTTTATGTGCGAATCAAACGCATCGTGTTTCCCCTCCTGGATTTCCTTAAAAAGCGCTTCGAATTTCCCCTGGATTTCTTCCCGCTTTACGCCGGGCAGATTATATTCCAGCAAAATGCCGTCCTGATCACAGAGATAATAATGACTGTCCTCTCCAACCACGCTTTCGCCCGGCAGACTTCCCTCTGAATCCGGATAGATATCCACTGCCACCACATCCTGCGTCCCCTGTATCTGTTTTGACAAAGTAACCACCAGCTTCTCCAGACGCACATCCGTATAAGCGCCGCTGTATGCAGTTTCTCCCCCTGCCTCCAGCGCCTTCTGATACCATTCTTTTTCTTCCGGCTTTAAAGTCTCGTCTCCTTCCCAGTAGGTAGCGGCAGCGATCCTGCCGTCAATGGACGCATATATTTCCATCTCGGAAACATCTATGGTACTGCTGATAAAATCCATGTATTTTTTTATCAGTTCAGAGACATCACCTGTCCGGTTTTCCGGCCGCAGCTGATATTCCATGGTGTCCAACGCCATTTCAACCTGCTGCATATCAATAACCTCATTAAGTGCAAACACGCGGGCTGTTTTATCTCCCGTTTCCTGCGCATTGCGCAGA
Source organism: uncultured Ruminococcus sp. (assembly GCA_946494335.1). GTDB lineage: Bacteria > Bacillota > Clostridia > Lachnospirales > Lachnospiraceae > Ruminococcus_G. Next base: position 140,701 of record CAMMBV010000002.1, read on the forward strand.
ACCGCCTTATTCATCCTCTGCATTCCAAAACAGAAGATAAGTATCATAATCAGCAGCGCCGCAAACAAATGCCTGTATTTCTTCTTGTATTTTTTTTCCACGCAGACTCCTTATAATCTTTTCCGCTTTTTCTTTGGCGGGATCGATTTATATTACTATTTGAATTAATTATATCATGTATGAATATGCCTTGCCACCACAATTTTTACCTTTTTTATCAAGTTACACATAACCCTGCCTGGTAAAAAAGCGTCCCGCCGGGACGGTTTTTCGCCCTTTGGAACGCTTTTGCTGTTCACGCAGAAATAAATTTTATTCTATTTGAATTTATGATACAATATTTTACAGTATAACCGAAAAGCACACAGGAGGATGAACGAATGCATATGAAAAAAGTCCAAAAGCCCAACCGCAAAAAGATTGACTGGATCATTACACTGGTTCCTTTCATTCTGATTCTGGGATTGTCGGTATTTCTCTTCATCTTTCCGGCTGAATCCAATGCTGTAATCAGTCAGATCCGTTTCTTTTTTGGTGACACAATGGGACTTTATTATCTGATTATCGGTCTGGGAGTCCTTTTTATCTCCCTGTGGCTTTCCTTTTCAAAATACGGAAATATTGTATTGGGCGAACCTTACGAAAAACCGAAATACTCCTTTTTTGCATGGGGCAGCATGATGTTTACCTGCGGTCTGGCCGCAGATATTCTGTTTTATTCCTTTTCAGAATGGGTTATGTATGCCTCCAATCCCTATGTTTCGGAAATGGGCTCCATCGCAGATTGGGCCGGCGTTTTTCCTCTGTTCCACTGGAGCTTTATTCCCTGGGCCTTTTACCTGGTGCTTGCCGTTGCGTTTGCCTTCATGCTTCATGTGCGAAAGATAAAACGCCAACGCTATTCCGAAGCCTGCCGCCCTGTCATCGGAAGACATGCCGACGGCATCTGGGGACGTGTCATTGACCTGTTTGCCCTTTTTGCCCTTCTGGCTGGCACCGCTACGACCTTCAGCGTGTCCACCCCTTTGATGTCAAGCATTATCGTACATCTTTTTCATGTTGAAATCAGTGAAACAGCCCTGAGCATTATCATACTGCTGCTCACCTGTGCTGTATATACATACGCTGTTCTCCACGGTTTTAAGGGCATCGGTCTGTTAGCCAAAATATGCATCTATCTGTTCTTCTTCCTGCTGATCTTTGTCCTGGCAATCGGCGGTCAGGGCAGATTTATCCTTGAGAATGGTTTTCAGTCACTGGGAAAAATGGTGCAGAATTTTATCGGTCTGGCTACCTACGCCGATCCCGCCCGCAGCAACCATTTCCCTCAGGACTGGACTATTTATTACTGGGCATACTGGATGGTATGGTGCATTGCCGCTCCGTTTTTCATCGGCAATATCTCAAGGGGGCGTACCGTCCGTCAGACGATTCTGGGCGGCTATATCTTCGGTGTCGGTTCCACCATTGCCAGCTTTATTATACTGGGAAATTATTCTCTGGGACTTCAGGTTAACGGGACTGTGGATTTTATCGCCCAGTACCAGGCGGACGGCGATCTGTACGGTCTGATTCTTAATATCATCGATACCATGCCCTGCGCTCCTTTTGTCATGTTCATCACCCTTGTATGCATGATCCTGTTTTATGCCACCTCCTTTGACTCAATCGCATACACAGCAGCATGCTACAGCTACCGGAAACTGGAAGTCGGTGAGCAGCCCCACCGGCTGATTACGCTTCTCTGGTGTCTTTTGATGATCGTACTGCCGATTGCTCTTGTTTTCTCCGACAGTTCCATGAGCAATATCCAATCCGTCAGTATTATCTCTGCTTTCCCTATCGGGATCATTATGATTATCATGATCTGGAGTTTTATCAAAGATGCAGGAAAATATATAAAAGAAATGAAAAAAGAAAAAGATTCGACTTAACACACAGGGAAACGGCAAATACCGTTTCCCTGTGCTGATTACCAGAAAAATCCAAATGAATTCTCCTCTTCCGGATCATTGTTCTGAGCACAAAGCTGCCCATTCCTCTCACACCAGGATTTCCTCTTTTTCCATTTTCTCCATGATTTCTTTTATTGTCTCCTCCTCTTCTTCCAGGATTTCTGCAATCTCCGCTGCATTCAGCCCTTTCCGACGTTTTTTCTCTATCTGCCTTTGCAAAGTTTCCCGGCGGCCCCGCTCCGTCCCCAATGCGATTCCTTTCTCAAGGCCCTCCGCCATTGCATCTTCCCGTTCCATGCGGATATGTTTTTCTGCATCGTATTCGTAAATACTCACTTTTTTCGCCTCCGATCTGTTCTTCTTCAGAAAATCTGCAAGGATCCCTTCTCTGATACACTCTGTGATCGCCCGTTCCACGGCATCGTCCAGTTCCATCCCTTTAGCATACTTCCGTACCCTCGCCGTATACTCTGCATAGTCCTTTAAGGTCCGGCAATCATCCAGCAGTTTCTGGTTGTGCCCCTGGTTGATGTTCAACATGACCGCTTCCAGTTCCAGGGCCGGGTTCTCTTCCCTCTGGGAATAAAGATCGGACAGCCGCAGAATCTTCCGTTCCTCCATCTCTTCTTCCCCGTTGTAAAAGATTAAAAAACGCGGCGCCGGCAGCTTCACCCCTTTCCGCCCGTACAGATTTATGTCTCTGGTTATGGAGGAAAACAGATCTGATACATAAAACAGGAAACGCAGCGTCAGGTTTTCACTGTAGGTGGACTGGTGCTCGTACAGGGACATCCGGCTGCCGATCACAAAAGATATGTCGTTGCGAACGGCCATATAGATGGCATTCTTCAGCGTATTGACTTTCAGCAGGTCGGGATCCTTATAATCAGTTCCATTTACTGCATTATACAATTCCAGCAGCCGGTTTTTGTCGCTGAATATCATTTCAAAAATACTGGCTTTGAATGTGCGGTTTGCTTTCGGCTGGTCATGATGACCGGTGTTTTCCATATAAAACCTCCTTTTCTTTTGCTGTGCAGGAGATCTTCGATCCGCTCAAAGCTTTTGGAAATCTCCCTGCATTTTTCGTTGGAATAAAAGCATTGAGATTTCTTTTGATTGAAAATATCAGAAATGATTTCAGATACGGTCTGGCCGCATAGAATATGAGAAATATAATGCTTTGGTCAAATTGTAGCATAATACTTTGCAAAATACAAGTAGAAAAATCGCCCAAGAAAATATATGAAAGAAATGAAAAACGAAAAAATCCGACTTAACACACGGGAAACGGTGTTTGCCGTTTCCCGTATCAGCTTCGCTTTTATTCTATATAATGGACAAACTTCCCTTCGTATAAAAGCTCCCACTCGCTTTCATTGTCTTCGTCACCCTTATGTCAAGCCCACGACAAAAAAATATTTATTTTTTCTTGTCCCCATGA
>CAMMBV010000003.1 GCA_946494335.1 uncultured Ruminococcus sp.
TGGAGGGAGGATTGCGAGAGTCCGAAGGAGGGAGCAATCCGTGGTATCATCAAAGCGGTCCTGTGCGAAGCGGGGAAGGAAGAAAAAATAAAAAACTAGGAAGGTGATAATATGCCGATTAAGATACAGAGCGATTTACCGGTAAAGGAAATACTGGAAGAGGAAAATATATTTGTAATGGATGAAAAGCGGGCGCTCCATCAGGACATTCGCCCCATTCAGATTCTGATTTTGAATCTGATGCCGCTGAAGGAAGAGACAGAACTGCAGCTTCTGCGTTCACTTTCCAACACGCCGCTGCAGGTGGATGTTACCTTCATGAAGGTGAGCACCCATGCATCCAAAAACACATCCATGAGTCACCTTAACAAATTCTATCAGGACTTTAGCGAGCTTCGGACCCACAGATTTGACGGAATGATTATTACCGGCGCTCCCGTAGAGCAGATGGATTTTGAAGCGGTGGATTACTGGGAAGAATTAAAAGAGATTATGGATTGGAGTACAACGAATGTAACGTCCACGATTTTCCTGTGTTGGGGGTGTCAGGCGGCGCTCTATTACTTTTATGGTCTGCCTAAAATCCAGCTGCCGAAAAAACTGTTTGGTCTTTTTGAACACAGGGTGGCCAATCGCAAAATTCCCCTGGTACGGGGATTTGACGATGTGTTCTGGGCTCCCCATTCCCGCCATACGGATGTACCTATAGAAGCTATACATAACTGCCCTGAGCTTACGGTACTGGCGGAGTCAAAAGAAGCCGGCCTGTTTCTGGCCATGGCCAAAGAAGGCAGACAGATCTTTGTGATGGGTCATCCGGAATATGACAGGATTACACTGGATGAGGAATACAAACGCGACCTTTCCAAAGGGCTTCCCATTGAAATACCGAAAAATTACTATAAAGATGACAATCCCGACAATAAACCGGATCTGGTATGGCGTGCCACAGCCAATAACCTGTACACCAACTGGCTGAATTATTACGTATATCAGAGTACCCCCTTTGATCTTTATGGCACGCCGGATTTTTCCAAAATCTGAGGTGATCTGCAAAAGGGCGGTTAAAAGGGGAAAAGAAAATGAATGAGTGGAAAAAGGGAGTCAGGGACGGACTTCCCATTTGTTTTGGATATTTTGCCGTTTCCTTTGCCTTTGGAATTCAGGCGGGAGATGTGGGAATGACGCCTTTTCAGGCGGTATTAATGTCAGTGACTAATCTTACGTCGGCGGGGCAGCTGGCCTCCCTGGGGACTATAGCGGCCCAGGCTTCCTATCTGGAAATGGCTTTTCTGCAGTTTGTGATTAATATGAGATACTTTCTGATGTCCTGTGCCTTATCCCAGAAGATAAAACCAGATGTCAGGCCGGTCCATCGGTTCGTGATGGCTTATGGAGTAACGGATGAGATTTTCGGGGTCAGCGTGGTGCAGCCTGGTGACTTAAGTCCATGGTACTCTTACGGTCTTATGAGCGTGGCGGTGCCGGGGTGGGCTCTGGGTACACTGGTCGGTGTGGTATCAGGCAACGTGCTGCCGTCGGTGGTGATCAATGCGCTGGGGATCGCCATATATGGCATGTTTATTGCAGTGGTTCTTCCGGCGGCGAAAAAGGACAGAGCGGTACTGATAGTGGCAGCTGCAGCCATGGTTTTGTCCAGTATCTTTTATTATGCCCCGGTGCTGAATCGGATATCTTCCGGTATGCAGGTAATTATCATTACATTGGCGGTGGCAGCAGCTGCAGCATGGCTTTTTCCAAGAAAGGAGGAGGACTAAAGAGTGAGGGGCAATATCTATCTTTATATCATAGTGATGGCGCTGGTGACTTATGCGGTTCGTGCGCTGCCGCTGACACTGATCCGGAAACGGATTACCAGTCGGTACATACAATCTTTCTTATATTATGTCCCCTACGCTACTTTGGCGGCCATGACCTTTCCGGCTATTTTATACTCCACGGGAAGTATGGCATCCGCAGCGGCAGGATTTGCAGCGGCCCTTCTGCTGGCTTATAAAAATAAAAGCCTTATTGTGGTAGCTTTTGGAGCGTGTGCCGTTTCTTTCCTGTTTTCTTTGATCTGAGGTTGACAGAAAAGAGGAAAAAGGGTATACTTTAAAAACGATCAATACCGATTAAAAGGGAGTAGTTTTAATGCACCATCAACAATCCCGGCTGCGTTTGGCAGTCTGGTGGTGTATACCGGAGAATCCGGTTACAAGACTTTTAATGTGCGCTGGGAAATTGATTCCCGGGTACATTAAAGGTCTTTTTTTAACTCATACTATACCCATGAGAAGGAGGAAGAATTGTGAAGAATTGGTATCAGATGGATGCGGCGGGTGTGCTTGAAAAAATGGACAGCCAGGAAAACGGCCTGTCCAGGCAGGAGGCAAAGCACCGTCTGCAGGAATACGGGGAAAATGCTCTGCAGGAGGGTAAAAAGAAAAGCGCCCTTCAGGTGTTTGCGGAACAGTTTAAAGACCTTCTGGTTATTATCCTGCTCATTGCCGCGGTGATTTCCATGGTTTCCGGCAATGTGGAAAGCACGATTGTCATTATTACGGTTCTTATCATGAATGCTGTTTTGGGAACCGTACAGCATGAAAAGGCCCAGAAGTCTCTGGAGAGTCTGAAGTCCATGTCAGCGCCCAATGCCAAGGTGATGAGAGATGGGAAAAAGGTGGAAATTCCCGCAAAGGAAGTGGTGCCCGGGGATATTCTTATATTAGAGGCAGGAGATCTCACCGCGGCTGACGGCAGGATTTTGAATCAGTATTCCCTGCAGGTCAATGAAAGTTCACTGACCGGTGAATCTGCCAACGTGGATAAAGAGCAGGGAATCATCGCTGAAGAAGTACCCCTGGGAGACCGGAAAAACATGGTATACTCCGGCAGTCTGGTAACTTACGGCAGAGCCGAGGTGGTGGTGACGGAGACCGGCATGAAAACGGAAATGGGAAAAATTGCCGATCTGATGAATGCTACAAAAGAAAAGCGTACGCCCCTGCAGGTCAGCCTTGATAATTTCAGCAGCCGTCTGGCAGTGATTATCATGATTATCTGTGCAGGCGTGTTCCTGTTAAGCCTTTACCGCAGGATGCCCATACTGGATTCTCTGATGTTTGCCGTGGCTCTTGCCGTTGCAGCCATTCCGGAAGCGTTAAGTTCCATTGTAACCATCGTACAGGCTATGGGTACGCAAAAGATGGCCAGAGAAAACGCCATTATCAAAGAGCTGAAAGCAGTGGAGAGTTTAGGATGCGTATCCGTCATCTGTTCTGACAAAACGGGGACGCTTACGCAGAATAAAATGACCGTACAGGAAATATATCTGGACGGCAAAATTCTGAAGCCGGAAGAACTGGATCTGCATCAGCAGCTTCACCGCTATCTTCTGTATGACGCAATTTTGACCAATGATTCATCCATTGTGGAAGGCAAGGGGATCGGTGATCCTACAGAATATGCGCTGCTGGAAATGGCCAGAAAGGTCAGCCTGGATGACGATGATATGCGTCATGTGATGGATCGTATAGAGGAGATTCCTTTTGACTCAGAGCGGAAGATGATGAGCACGAAATATTTGCTTCACGGGGTTCCCACCGTGCTGACGAAAGGCGCTCTGGATGTGATTCTGGAGCGGTCTGTTTCCCTTCGTACCTCTGAAGGAGTCTGTCCTATGACGGAGGAGATGAAGAAAAAAATACTGGAACAGAACCAGAAATTTTCCGAACAGGGTCTGCGGGTACTGTCTTTTGCCTATAAAGAAACGGATGAGAATGAAAAACTTTGCCTGGAAACAGAAAAAGATTTCATTTTCCTTGGCCTGGTATCCATGATGGATCCGCCAAGAGAAGAATCCATAGCCGCAGTGGCGGATGCAAAAAGGGCCGGCATTCGTACGGTAATGATTACCGGGGATCACAAGATTACGGCGGCGGCAATTGCAAAAAAAATCGGTATTTTCCGGGAAGGCGATATGGCTGTGACCGGCCTGGAGCTGGATCAGATGTCAGATGAAGAGCTGGATGAAAAGATCACGAAAATCTCCGTGTATGCCCGGGTTTCACCGGAAAATAAAATCCGGATTGTAGATGCATGGCAGCGCAGAGGCCAGATTGCGGCCATGACAGGAGACGGCGTCAACGATGCCCCGGCTCTGAAAAAAGCGGACATTGGTGTGGCCATGGGAATCACGGGAACGGAGGTTTCAAAGGATGCGGCTTCCATGATTCTGGCGGACGATAACTTTGCCACGATTATCAAAGCGGTGGCCAACGGACGAAATGTTTACCGTAATATTAAAAATGCCATTAAATTCCTGTTGTCCGGAAATATGGCCGGAATTTTGTCCGTACTTTATACATCACTGGCGGCGCTTCCCGTTCCCTTTGCCCCGGTACACCTGCTGTTTATCAACCTGCTGACAGATTCCCTTCCGGCGCTGGCCATCGGTATGGAACCGGCAGAAAAGAATCTTTTGTCGCAGCCGCCCCGGGATCCGAAACAGGGAATTCTGACAAAAAATTTTATGAGAGATCTGCTGCTGCAGGGAGGACTGATTGCCGTCTGTACCATGGCAGCCTTCCATCTGGGACTTTCAAAAGGCGGATCGGCCATGGCCAGCACCATGGCATTTTCCACGCTGACGCTGGCAAGACTGTTTCATGGATTTAACTGCCGCAGTGAAAAATCGATTTTCCGTCTTGGTTTTAAAAGGAACTGGTACAGTCTCGGTGCATTTGCGGCGGGCGTATGCCTTCTGGCTCTGGTGCTGTTTGTGCCGGTGCTGCAAAGAGTATTTTCCGTCACTCCTCTTAGTGGAAGTCAGGCGGGAATGATTTTTATCCTGGCGCTGATACCGACCGTTATTATTCAGATTGCAAAAGAGATTCTCTATCTGAGAAAACCTCAGGAGACGCGCTGAATCTGAATCTGGCACATCTCCATGGCTTTCAGGGCGTTTTCGTGACTTTCCGGGGTGACGCCGGCGCAGCAGGCTGCATTTACGGTGATAGGAATTTCCGGAAGGAATGCCTTTAAAAGAAGCGCATTGGAGATTACGCAGATATCCGTGCAAAGACCGATGATTTCAATTTCTGTGATCGGAACATTCGTCTTTTGAGCCAGCTCCATGGCCAGATCTGAGGAACCAAAAGTATTTTTTTCATAGATGGGGCAGTGATATCCCCTGATAAGTTTTTGAAGGGCGGGATGTAGTTCCCAGCCCTTCGTTCCTTTTATACAGTGCGGGACGGGAAGATTTCTGCCCTCCTGGGTGCTTGCGTAATTATCAAAGTGTGTATCCATGGTGAAAAGAATTTTATCTTCTGCTTCCTGGTATTGTTTTATCCTGGCTGCCACGTGGGGGACAATGGCTTCCGCCTCCTTTGTACCCAGAGAACCGTCGATAAAGTCATTCTGCATATCTACAACAATTAAAAGTTTATTCATAGGAAGACCTCCATTTACCAGATTTGTTACTGATATTATAGAATCCTCCTATGGGTAAATCAACAAAAAATGAAGGAATGAGTGAAATACAGAGAAAACAGGCGGTTGAAATGCTTGACAACCTGTTTTTGCTGTGTCAAAATACCTTTTGACTACAATAATACAATATTTATAAAGAATTTAAGAGGTAAGAAATCATGATAGCGGCTAATAACGTAACACTGCGAATTGGAAAAAAGGCGTTGTTTGAGGACGTTAATATCAAATTTACAGAAGGAAACTGCTATGGTCTGATCGGGGCCAACGGGGCCGGAAAATCCACATTCTTAAAAATCCTTTCCGGTCAGATGGAGACTACCAAAGGAGATATCACCATTACCCCGGGGCAGAGACTGTCCTTCCTGCAGCAGGATCATTTCAAATACGATGCCTATCCTGTCATGGATACGGTAATTATGGGAAATGCCCGGCTTTATGAGATCATGAAAGAAAAAGAGGCCATTTATGCCAAAGAAGACTTCAGTGATGAGGATGGTATCCGCGCCAGTGAGCTGGAGGGCGAATTTGCAGAGATGAATGGCTGGGAGGCAGAATCCGATGCTGCTCAGCTGTTAAATGGTCTTGGCATTGAGACGGAGCTTCACTATGCGCAGATGTCAGAGCTGAACGGAAGCCAGAAGGTGAAGGTGCTGCTGGCACAGGCTCTGTTTGGCAATCCGGATATTCTGCTTCTGGATGAGCCCACCAACCATCTGGATCTGGATGCTATTGCCTGGCTGGAGGAGTTTCTGATTAACTTTAATAACACTGTGATTGTGGTATCCCATGACCGTTACTTCCTTAATAAAGTCTGTACGCATACGGCAGATATTGATTATGGAAAGATCCAGCTTTATGCGGGAAATTACGATTTCTGGTTCGAGTCCAGCCAGCTGCTGGTAAAACAGATGAAGGAAGCCAACAAGAAAAAGGAAGAGAAGATCAAGGAACTGCAGGAATTTATTTCCAGATTCAGCGCCAACGCTTCCAAATCCAGGCAGGCGACCTCCAGAAAAAGAGCGCTGGAGAAGATTCAGCTGGATGAAATGCGTCCCTCCAGCAGAAAATATCCTTATATTGACTTCAGGCCGAACCGGGAGATCGGAAACGAAGTCCTGATGGTGGAGGGCCTGAGCAAAACCATAGACGGCGTGAAGGTTCTGGATAATATCACTTTCACACTGGGCCATGACGACAAGGTGGCTTTTGTGGGCGGAAACGAGCTGGCCAAGACCACCCTGTTTAAGATTCTGATGGGAGAGATGGAGCCTGATGAAGGTACGTACAAATGGGGTGTAACCACCAGCCAGGCATACTTCCCCAAAGACAGCACGAAGGAATTTGACAATGATCTCACCATTGCAGACTGGCTGACCCAGTATTCTGAAATCAAGGACGCCACATATGTGAGAGGATTCCTGGGCAGAATGCTGTTTGCAGGGGAAGACGGCGTAAAGAAAGTAAAGGTTCTCTCCGGAGGAGAAAAAGTGCGCTGCCTGCTTTCCAAGATGATGATTTCAGGGGCCAATATCCTGATTCTGGACGAACCGACCAACCATCTGGATATGGAGGCCATTACGGCTTTGAATAATGGATTGATTAAATTTCCGGGTGTGCTTCTGTTTGCTTCTCACGACCATCAGTTTGTGGAGACAACAGCAAATCGGATTATGGAAATTGTACCTGGCGGAATGTTGATTGACAAGATCACTACCTATGATGAATATCTGGCAAACGATGAGATGGCCAGAAAACGTCAGGTATATACCATGCAGGGAGAGGATAATTAATGACAGAAATTTTGAATACGCTTGCGGAACTGATACAGAAATCTGTCTGGATTGCGCCGGTGCTGTGCCTGGCGGCCGGAGTGATTACGTCATTTACGCCGTGTTCACTGTCCAGCGTGCCGGTGGTGATCGCCTATATCGGAGGCTCCGCCGGCAGTAATCAAAAAAAAGCTTTCCGTCTTTCTCTAACCATGGCGCTGGGTATGGCGCTGACCTTTGCAGTTTTCGGCACCCTTGCGTCCGTAATCGGACACCTGCTGCATGGAATCGGGCTGTGGTGGCATCTCCTTCTGGGAGCTGTTATGATTTTGATGGCTCTGCAGGTCTGGGGCGTGATTTCTCTTATTCCGGATCATCACTGTCATTCGGCGGGGACAACGAAAAAGGGATATGCGGGAGCTTTGGCAGCGGGGGCTTTAAGCGGCATATTTGCCTCTCACTGTGCGACGCCGGTGATGATTGCGCTTCTGGCGCTGGCGGCAGAGACGGGAAGTACACTGCGCGGTATTTTTCTTCTTGCCGTGTATGCGGTTGGTCACAGTATTCTGACTGTGGTGGCCGGCACCAGCTACAGCACCATAGAAAAATGGATGAGCGATCCCGCCTATGAAAAGATCAGTCAGAGACTGCGGAAAGTGCTGGGCGCTGTCATACTTTTTATTGGTATTTTGATGATTTACTTTGCATTTTTACCCGATTAAATCTGAGGGAGGAACGAACGGTATGAAAAAACCGACATTGGTAATTATGGCAGCCGGTATGGGCAGCCGTTATGGTGGCTTAAAACAGATTGATCCTGTAGACGAACAGGGACATATTATCATGGATTTTTCCATTTACGATGCAAAAAAAGCAGGTTTTGAAAAAGTTGTTTTTATCATTAAAAAGGAAAATGAAGAGGAGTTCCGGGCAAAAATCGGAGACCGAATCAGTGAGAAAATGGAAGTGGCTTACGTATATCAGGAGCTTACCAATCTTCCGGAAGGAATTCAGGTTCCGGAAGGCCGGGTGAAGCCCTGGGGAACCGGCCATGCTGTTTTGTGCGCGGCCAATGAGATCAGCGGTCCCTTCGCTGTGATTAATGCGGATGATTATTATGGAGCCCATGCATTTACAGTTATTTATCGATATCTCACTACCCATGAGGACAACGGGGTATACCGTTATGCCATGGTAGGTTACCAGCTGGAAAATACACTGACGGAAAATGGTCATGTAGCCAGAGGAATCTGTGAAATGGATGAGGATGGCAGCCTGACGAAAATTACAGAGCGGACCAGAATCGAAAAGAGAGAGGACGGCGCGGCTTACACAGAAGATGACGGTCAAACATGGGTGCATCTTCCCAAAAATGCAGTGGTGTCCATGAATATGTGGGGATTTACCGAAAGCTTTCTGATTGAACTGCGCAGAAGATTCCCGAGATTTCTGGAAAAAACACTGGAAGAGAATCCTTTAAAGGGCGAGTATTTCCTGCCCTCAGTGGTAGGCGAGCTGCTGTCAGAAAAAGCTGCTGTTGTTCAGGTGCTTAAAACGATGGACAGATGGTACGGTGTTACTTATAAAGAGGATAAACCTGCAGTGATGGATGCCATCCGAAAAATGAAAGAGAGCGGAATGTATGAGGGAATCTAAACCTGGGCGGAATTATTTTATTGATAATTTGAAAGCGGTTCTGATCATTCTTGTGATCATCGGCCATTTTTCCATGAAGTATTCATGGGTGCCTGTGATAGAAAGAATGGGCAAATTCATCTATACGTTTCACATGCCCTGCTTTGTGTTTGTATCCGGATATCTAGCAAAAAGAGTTCACAAAGACGGGAAACTAAAAGCAGACAGAGTTCTTTCTTTTGTATGGCTGTATTTGCTGTTTGAAATTTTGCTGTCTGTTCTGCGGTGGAGCTTTGGCCGGGGATTTACGCTGACTTTGTTCCGGGTGTCGCAGGCGCCCTGGTATCTGCTGTCCATGACGGTGTGGTATCTTCTGGTGCCGTTTATCGAGCGGATTAAGCCGTTCTGGATGATACTGGGTTCCATAGCAGTGGGAGTACTGGCAGGATATATCAATATGATTGGGTGGGATTTTTCCATGTCTAGAACTTTAGTATATCTGCCGTATTTCGTGATCGGGTTTTATCTGTCTGAGGAGAAACTGAAAAGGTTTCTTGCCAGAAGAGAATTGAAGATACTTTCTGCTGTGATTCTTTTGGCCGCTGTGATACTGTATCTTTTCCGTATTCAGTCCATCCGGCCTTTCCTGGGGATTATTTACGGAGGCGTAGGGTATTCGGAAGTGGCATCTCTATCATCTGAAGATATGGGAGCTTTGTTCCGGCTTATATGGTATGCTGCGGCGATGGTACTTTCAGCATCCGTGATGCAGATGATTCCGAAAAAAAGAACCTGGCTCAGTACGCTGGGCGCCCGAACGCTGCAGATTTATATCCTTCATGTCGCGGTGCGTAATGTGCTGGTGTACTGCGGCGCCATAGAATGGTGCAAAAATCTGCCGGGTGAAGTGAATTTCCTGCTGGTGTGGGGCGGCTCGATTCTGCTGGCGCTGGTGCTGGGCAATCCGCTGTTTAAGAAAATATTTGACGTGCTGGAAGGCAGCTGGCTTTTTGGCAAAGTGTTGAAAAATTGAAAATGATTCATCTATGATTTTGGATATATTCCTTGATTAAAGGAAGTACTTCCGGTATAATTTATATGGTTATTCAGGAAGGAGCGGATAGTCAGAAAATGAAAATACCGGATATAAAAATCTGCGGTCTGATGACAGAACGGGATGTGCGGCTGATTCATAAATATGAGATTGAATATGCCGGAATTGTTTTGTTCTGTAAAAACAGTTCAAGGAATAATTCACCGGACAGGGCGTGGAGACTGGCGGCTCTGCTGGGAAGGAATGTGAAAAAAACGGCAGTCTGTGTTTCGCCTACACTGGATCAGGTGGAAATGATAGAACATATGGGATTTGATATTCTCCAAATTCACGGGGCGGTTTCCAAAGAGGTGCTGGATCGCTGCCGTTTGCCGGTGTTCCGGGCGTATAATCTTGGATCGGAGAATGAGCTCCAGATAGAAGAGCATGAAAATATTGCAGGATACGTACTGGATGGAGCACTGCCTGGCAGCGGCAAAGTTTTCGACTGGAGCCGTGCCGGCAGCTTTGACAGGAGAGGGAAAAAGCTTATCCTTGCCGGCGGTTTGACTGCAGACAATGTAAAGGAAGGAATCATGCAGGTTTCCCCGGATATTGTGGATGTCAGTTCCTATGTGGAAAAGAAAAACGCTCCCGGGAAAGATGAAGAAAAGATTCGCAGGTTTGCAGAAACGGTCAGAAAAGAAAAGGTAAAGAGAAAACGGCTCAATGCGCTGGAAATATCGTAAACCGATATTTCCGGCGTTTTTTTGCGCGATACGCCCGGCAAGGGGCTGCCTGGTCATCTGAAATTCGCCGATTGGCAGAATGAATAAACGAAAATGACGGAAATTTGTTTTTTTCAGGAAACATGCCGAATAATTTTCCCCTTCAAATGGACAGACCGTATATTTAGTGTTATAATACTTTTCAAAGGCAAGATTATGGGTATTTGCAGCCGATTCATATTAAGCAAGGAGGAAATATAAGAAATGGCAAGAAAGATGAAAACCATGGATGGCAATCATGCTGCCGCACACGCATCTTACGCATATTCTGACGTAGCAGCGATTTATCCGATCACCCCGTCATCTGTTATGGCTGAAGCTACAGACGAATGGGCGACTCAGGGAAGGAAAAATATTTTCGGACAGGAAGTTCAGGTTACGGAAATGCAGTCAGAGGCAGGTGCAGCAGGTGCAGTTCACGGATCTCTGGCAGCCGGCGCATTGACTACTACATATACAGCTTCTCAGGGATTGCTTTTGATGATTCCCAATCTTTATAAAATCGCAGGTGAACAGCTTCCGGGTGTGTTTAACGTATCTGCCCGTGCACTGGCAAGCCATGCACTGTCTATTTTCGGCGATCATTCCGATGTATATGCATGCCGTCAGACAGGATGCGCTATGCTCTGCGAATCCAGCGTACAGGAAGTTATGGACCTGACACCGGTGGCTCACTGCGCTGCAATCAAAGGTAAAGTTCCTTTTATTAACTTCTTTGATGGATTCCGTACTTCTCATGAAATCCAGAAGATTGAAACATGGGATTATGAAGACCTGAAAGATATGGTTGATATGGAGGCCATTGACGCATTCCGTGCTCATGCGCTGAATCCGAATCATCCGTGTCAGAGAGGTTCTGCACAGAATCCGGATATCTTCTTCCAGGCAAGAGAAGCATGTAATCCTTATTACGATGCGCTTCCGGCAATCGTACAGAGCTACATGGACAAAGTAAATGAAAAAATTGGAACAGATTACAAACTGTTTAACTACTATGGTGCAGCAGATGCAGAACACGTTATTATCGCTATGGGTTCTGTATGTGATACCATTGAAGAAACTATCGATTACCTGCTGGCAGCAGGAAGAAAAGTCGGCGTTGTTAAAGTACGTCTTTACAGACCGTTCAGTGCACAGGCGCTTATTGATGCGATTCCGGAAACTGTAAAACAGATTTCTGTACTGGACAGAACAAAAGAACCGGGAGCACTGGGCGAGCCGCTGTATCTGGATGTAGTGGCAGCGCTGAAAGGCTCCAAGTTTGATGCGGTTCCTGTATACACAGGACGTTATGGTCTGGGTTCCAAAGATACGACACCGGCGCAGATCGTTGCCGTATATGATAATACAGAAAAGAAAACATTCACAATCGGTATTGAAGATGATGTGACAAATCTGTCACTGGAACTGGGCGCTCCGCTGGTAACCACTCCGGAAGGAACCATCAACTGCAAGTTCTGGGGTCTGGGTGCAGACGGTACAGTAGGTGCCAACAAAAACTCCATCAAGATTATCGGTGACAACACAGATATGTATGCACAGGCATACTTTGATTACGATTCCAAAAAATCCGGCGGTGTTACCATGTCACACCTGCGTTTTGGAAAGAAACCGATCAAATCCACATACCTGATCCGCAAAGCAAACTTTGTAGCATGCCACAATCCTTCTTATGTGGATAAATACAATATGGTTCAGGAACTGGTAGACGGCGGTACATTCCTTTTGAACTGTCCGTGGGATATGGAAGGTATTGAGAAACATCTTCCGGGCCAGGTGAAGAAATTCATGGCTGAACACAACATCAAGTTCTATGTGATCGACGGTATTAAGATCGGTAAAGAAATCGGTCTGGGCGGACGTATCAATACTGTTCTCCAGTCAGCATTCTTTAAACTGGCTAATATCATTCCGGAAGAGGATGCCATTTCTCTGATGAAAGCAGCTGCAAAAGCTACTTACGGAAGAAAAGGTGATGCAATCGTTCAGATGAACTACGATGCCATTGATGCCGGTGCAAAACAGGTTGTGGAAATTCCGGTTCCCGAAAGCTGGAAAGATGCTTCTGAAGATGGACTGTCTATGACGGTTGCAAAAGAAGGAAGAGCAGATGTTGTTGACTTTGTTAATAACATCCAGGCTAAAGTAAATGCACAGGAAGGAAATACGCTTCCCGTATCTGCATTTAAAGATTACGTAGACGGAACGACACCCTCCGGTTCTTCTGCATACGAGAAACGTGGTATTGCAGTAGATATTCCGGTTTGGAATTCTGAAAACTGTATCCAGTGTAACCGCTGTGCTTATGTATGTCCGCATGCAGTTATCCGTCCTGTTGCCATGACAGCTGATGAAGCAGCTCAGGCTCCGGAAGGTATGAAGACACTGCCGCTTACAGGTATGGATGGTTATCAGTTTGCCATCGTAACATCTGCACTTGACTGTACAGGATGCGGTTCCTGTGTCAATGTATGCCCGGGCAAAAAAGGCGCCAAAGCCCTTGCCATGGAGAACATGGAAGCCAATGTGGGAGAGCAGAAATACTTTGATTATGCAGTAAAACTGCCGGAGAAGACAGATGTTATTGCCAAATTCAAAGAGACTACGGTGAAAGGAAGCCAGTTCAAGACACCGCTTCTTGAGTTCTCAGGAGCATGTGCAGGATGCGGCGAGACACCGTACGCAAAACTGATTACTCAGCTGTTCGGTGACAGAATGTATATCGCAAATGCGACAGGATGCTCCTCTATCTGGGGTAACTCTTCACCGTCTACACCGTACACAGTAAATGCACAGGGCAGAGGTCCGGCATGGTCCAACTCTCTGTTTGAAGATAATGCTGAGTTCGGATACGGAATGTTCCTGGCTCAGAAAGCCATTCGTGAAGGTATCAAAGCACAGGTGGAAGATATCGTTGCCAACGGCGATAATGAGGATGTAAAAGCAGCCGCTAAAGAATGGCTGGAAACATACGGATGCGGCGCTACCAACGGTGCGGCTACAGACAAGCTGGTAGCAGCTCTTGAAAGCTGCGGATGCGAAAAGGCACAGGAACTGCTGAAGAAGAAAGATTTCATGGCTAAGAAATCTCAGTGGATCTTCGGCGGTGACGGATGGGCTTACGATATCGGATTCGGCGGCGTAGACCATGTACTGGCAAGCGGTCATGACGTTAATGTTATGGTATTCGATACAGAAGTTTACTCCAATACAGGCGGACAGTCATCCAAATCCACACCGACAGGTGCTATCGCTCAGTTTGCTGCAGGCGGTAAAGAAGTGAAGAAGAAAGATATGGCCAGCATTGCAATGAGCTATGGTTATGTATATGTTGCTCAGATTTCCATGGGTGCAGACTTTAACCAGACAGTAAAAGCTCTGGCAGAGGCAGAGGCATATCCGGGACCGTCACTGATCATTGCGTATGCTCCTTGTATCAACCATGGTATCAAGAAAGGTATGAGCAAAGCGCAGACAGAAGAAGAGCTGGCCGTAAAAGCAGGTTACTGGCATAACTTCCGTTACAATCCTGCTCTGAAGGCAGAAGGAAAAGATGCGTTTATCCTTGATTCCAAAGAGCCTACCGGTGATTATCAGGAATTCCTGGATGGAGAAGTACGTTACAATTCTCTGAAACGTGCAAATCCTGCCAAAGCAGAAAGACTCTTTGCCAAGAATGAAGCTGAGGCTAAGGAAAGATATGAATACCTGAAGAAACTGATTACTCTGTATGGAGCAGATAAATAATCAAATATGGTGAAAGAAATGGGCGGTGCAGCGTTGAGCTGCACCGCTTTTTATTGCCGGGAGTTAAGAAAAGAACATAGATCATCAAAAATTGTTTTGCATATTTTCTTCAAACATATCTATATTTGCATTGCAGCCGATATACACTGGCGCCCAGATATTGACGGAGGGAGGTGCAATGTTGGAAATCAAATATTCATAAACGGTTTTTATTGTCATTTCTCCAAGTTTATGCGGCGTAAGACCAATGGTATAGTCAATGACCCCATCTTTAACCAATCGAATCACTTCAGGTGTAAAAATTAAAGAAACGAGTTTGATTTTTCCGCTTTTTCCTGTATCAATTACAGCCTGAGCCATATCTTCCGAGTGGCATACGCAGTTCCACATACCCTTTAAGTTTGGATATTTTTTTAAGATGGTTATGGTTTTTTGATAGGTAAGCATGTGCTGACTCAGTGTTTCTTCAACAGCGACTATATTTACTTTGGGAGCGCGTTCCTGCAGATAGGACGAAAAGCCATTGATTCGCTGGAGGCAGGAGTTCACATTTTTGGAACCTGTTAAGACAGCAACCTCCCCCTGATAACCAATAGATTTACAAAGCAAAGAAGCACAGATCTGACCAGTGCGGTAAAGATCTTCACCTATAAAACTGATGCGCTTAGAGTCTGGAAGATCGGCATCGAAAGTAAATACGGGAATGCCACGCTGAGAAAATTCATCGATTAAAAGGTTGATCTGTTCATTGCAGATTCCGCGCAGTGCAATTCCGTCTACAGGGACTTTTTTTAAATGAGTTAATATACTTATCATCTGCTGAAAATCGTAATTGGAGCAGTAATAATATTCTACAGATAAACCATAAGAGCGATATTTTCGGTGAAAAGATTCCATCCCCGACTTCAAAGAGGCCATAAAGGGATCCTGAAGATCGG
Source organism: uncultured Ruminococcus sp. (assembly GCA_946494335.1). Lineage (GTDB taxonomy): Bacteria > Bacillota > Clostridia > Lachnospirales > Lachnospiraceae > Ruminococcus_G. Next base: position 15,407 of record CAMMBV010000003.1, read on the forward strand.
GAATAATTACTGCAATATGTATTTGAGACCGATGCTCTTTCAAATATTTTCTGATATGTACAGGCTGGTAATTTGTCTCCATAATGAGGGTTTTGATCTGTTCTCTGACGGCCTTGCTGATACCGGGACGGTTGTGGATTACTTTGTCTACCGTAGCGCGGGAGACGCCAGCCAAATCTGCAATTGCCTGTATTGTTACTTTCATAATAATCCCCCCATATACGAAAAAAGTTTCTTTTTATAAAATTGTAACTGGAAAAATGAAAAATGTCAACTTAATATGCAACTTTTTGATGGCGAAATTACAAATGAACGTAAAATTGCACATATATATAATATGCGTGCACGTGATAATTTAGTTGAATATGTATAATTTATATAATAATATTATATTTTATATGATAATATTGACAAAATAGTACAAAAAATAGTAAAATTAACTCATAAAACAAAAATAAATGTAAACATAAATGAACGCAATAAGGAGCAAGATGAAAACAAAAGATATTATAATACTGAGAGAGCTTGCAAAAAAACTGGAGGAAATTGCGGCGCTGCCGCAGCAAGAAATTGTAAAGAGGCAATGGATTCAATTGAATAAGCTTCAGCCGGAACGACCCATGTTTACAATTGATCAGATATGCTGGCATGAAATGAACGTTGATGATGCACTGACTCTTACATGTGAGAATCCCTTCTACCGGCAGATAGAAATGGATCTGCGAAGACAGCTGTATCGCTTTAAGTATCTGAAAGATGACTACGTTTATGAGCCGGTGCTGTTGGTGCCCAAAACGGTAATTGGCCTGAACCATGGGATGCAAAAAGAAGAGGATGTTCTGGTTTTAAATGAGGATAAGGAAGCGATACAGGCTCATCATTTTTATGATCAGCTGGAAACAGAAGATGATTTGGAAAAAATCAAAGTACCTGACTTTTACATAGATGAAGAGAAGACAAAAAGAGATCAGGAAATGGCTGAAGATGCAGTGGGAGATATTCTTCAGGTCATAATGGACGGCGTGGACTTCGGCTTTGATATGTGGGATATGATTGTGGAATGGCGAGGGTTTGACAATCTGTTTATGGATATGGCATCGGATCCGGATTTTATTATGAAGATTGTTGACAAGGCGACAGAGGTACATTTACAGATATTAGACAGGCTGGAGGAGAAAAATCTTCTGATGAAGCGCAGGCAGAGAATTCATTGTTCCGGGGCATTTACGGATGAATTAAAATGCGAGAATCCGACTCATCCAAAGGCAAAGGAATCCTGGACCTATGGCATGGCTCAGATCTTATATAATGTATCGCCTCAAATGCATAATGAGTTTGAATTCGCAAATGCAGGAAAATGGTACGAAAGATTTGGCTTGGGATATTATGGATGCTGTGAACCTCTGGATGATCGCCTGGAATATGTGAAAAAGATTCCCAACATACGGAAAATATCCTGCAGTCCCTGGGTGAAGAATTATGAACGGTTTGCCGAGGAACTGGAAGGAAGATATGTAATGTCGCATAAGCCGGCCCCGGCTTTTTTGGTAGACGGCAGATGGAACCCGGAAAAAATCAGAGAAAATCTGAAAATGCTGTTGGATGCTTCCAATAAATATAATTGTCCATGTGAGTTTTTGCTGAAGGATATATCGACTGTAAGCAACAAACCGGAAAGAGTGTTTGAATGGTCGCGCATGGCGGATGAGCTGTTTCGCAGACAGTAAAGATAATACTCAACGTGAGTTGATATTATTATAAAAAAGAGAAAAGGAGAGAGAAGACATGAAGAAAAAGATGATTAGTGTACTGGTAACTGCAGTGATGGTACTATCCCTGATGGGATGCGGCGGAGGTGACAGCGGCAAAGCGTCAGAGGCCGCTTCAGAAAATGGTGAAACGGGGGAAAGCAAGCCGGAGGAGGAGTCTGGAGACTCCAAAGAAAGTGAAGGCGAACTCATGAATGCAGAGGATATTGTGGTTTGTTTTGCTAATAAAGGACAAAATGCGTGGCTGGAACAACAAAGCGTGGGCGTACAGGAAGCATGTGAAGATTTAGGACTTCCGGAACCAACGGTTGTGTATGCGGATACGCAGGAAAATGCAGAGTCACAGGTGCAGGCAATCGAAGATTTTATGTCTCTGGGCGCAAATGTGATTATCATAGATCCCATTTCGGCAGATGTGGTAAAGCAGGCACTTCAAAATGCAAAAGATCAGGGAGTAATTGTAATCGATACAGATTCGGTAGGAGGACTGGATGACGTTACGTATTGCTCTATCGGGCTGGATGAATATACTGCTTCTTATGAGGGAGCCGAAAAATTCTGTCAGGATTATCTGCAGGAAGGTGACGGTGTGGTAATTGTTGCCGGAAATCAGGGCGATACAAATGGTGAGAACAGACTAAAAGGAATGACAGAAGCATGTGAGGCCAATGGTATCGAAGTGCTGGGATCCCAGTATACAGACTGGTCGGCTGCGATGACAACGACAGTTATGGAAGATTTCATTACCTCATATGGAGATGAAATAAAAGGAGTTCTGGTTCCTTCTGATGATATGGGAATGGGAGCGATCACAGCCTTAGAACAGGCAGGTATGATGGGCGATGTGAAAATGATGGGTTACGGAGGTTTCCAGGTGGCTCTGGATGCTATTGCTGATGGAAAGATGTCCATGACGGTGGGTATGCATCCGTATGATTGTGGATATCAGGCAGTAGAAAATGCGGTGAATATTTTGACAAAGGGAGAATATCCGGAAGAACATTTTATCGATGTTGGAACAGACCTCATTACAACAGAAAATTATACCGAATTTGAAGGGTTCTGATGTTCCTTTGAAAAAGTGAAATAAAAAAGAACGAGCATATACAAAGGGAACGGCTGAATCGAAAAGAAGATTCATAAACGTTCCCTTTGTAATATAAGAAAGAAGGTGAAGCGTAATGAATGATGTAATCGTGGAATTAAAGGATATTAAGAAATTTTTCCCGGGAGTTACAGCTTTAAAAAACATGAGTATACAGTTGAAACGTGGAGAAATTCACGGTTTAATAGGAGAAAACGGAGCTGGAAAATCTACGCTGATTAAAGTGTTGACTGGCGTTTACAAACCGGATGCAGGAAGCATTTTTGTAAACGGAGAAGAAAAAAGATTTCAAAATCCCAATGAAGCGAGGGCAGCAGGCATAGCCTGCGTGTATCAGGAACTGAATATTGTCACTGAACTGTCGGTTACAGACAATATGTTTATGGGAAATTATGTCAAAAAGAAGAGTGGTTTTTTGGACTATTCTTATATGGATCAAAAAGTGAAAGAAATTATGTCTGGCATGAATCAGACGGTAAACCCATCTACTTTGTGCGCGGAACTTGGAATGGGACTGCGCCAGATGATAGAAATTGGAAAAGCAATTCTGTTAGAAGCACGCGTACTGATTCTGGATGAGCCCACCTCCAGCCTGGGGGAAAAGGAAGTGCAGGAACTTTTCCGCACTGTTAAACTGTTGAAGAAAAAAGGAATTGCCATACTCTTTGTATCCCATAAACTGGAAGAACTGTTTGAATTGTGTGATGTGGTAACAGTTATGAGAGATGCGGAACACATCATAACGGCGCCCATGCAGGAAATGACAAAAGATAAACTGATTATGCATATGGTTGGACGAACTATGAGTAATATGTATCCTAAAAAAGAGTCCAATCCTGGTGAGACAGCTTTGGAAGTCAGGAATCTGACCAGATATGGTTCCTTTGAAAACGTCAGCTTTACTGCAAGGCATGGGGAAATTCTCGGGTTTTCAGGCCTGGTAGGAGCCGGCAGGACAGAAGTGTTTCGATGCGTTTTTGGTGTGGATCCTCTGGATGCAGGTGAAATATTTATCAATGGAAAGAAAATAGATATCCGCGATACACGGGACGCAATAGCCGCAGGCATGGCTTATGTGTCTGAAGACAGGAAAGGACAGGGCCTCGTACTGGAAGAATCTGTATCACGAAATCTTTCGTTGGTCAATCTGAAAAAATTTGTAAAAGGATTTCTGATCAATGATAAAGGTGTTTTGAAACAGGCGGAGGATACTGTAGATACCCTGAAAATAAAAACGCCGTCAGTTGAATCCCAGGTTATTAATCTGTCCGGAGGGAACCAGCAGAAAGTGGTAATTGGAAAATGGCTGAATACGGATTCTGCAATTTACATCTTTGATGAGCCCACCAGAGGAATAGATGTGGGGGCGAAGCTGGAGGTGTATCATGTAATGAACCGTCTGGCATCAGAAGGCAAGTGTGTGATTATGATTTCATCGGAGCTGCCGGAAATACTGGGAATGTGTGACAGAGTGATTGTGATGCGGACGGGAAAAATCATGGGAGAAATTGGGCGGAAAGAAACGTATTTCAATCAGGAAGATATTATGAAAGCTGCATGGGGAGGGAGTATAGGAAATGAATAAACTGATGAAAAAACAAAATACACAGAAAAAACATTCAACATTATGGGGGCCGATTCTTGCTGTAGTACTGTTGGCGCTGGTATTGACGATCGTAACAGGAAAATTTATGACGGTAAATAATCTGCTGAACATTATGAGGCAGACCTCAGTGAATGCCCTTGTTGCGTTTGGGATGCTGTTTGTGCTTCTGACGGGCGGCATTGATTTGTCCCAGGGATCTATAGTGGGATTTGCCATGGGGATTGTCACCTGGCTCTATTTAAACGGAATTAATAATTCCTTTTTGATGATTATTCTTCCAATAATTGTTGGAGTTATTTGCGGTTTCATTAACGGCGTTGTATTTACAAAACTGCACTTGCCCCATCCGTTTGTATCTACTCTGGGTATGATGCAGGTACTTAGAGGATTGACACTGATTATTACCGAGTCAAAACCGGTATCAGGATTTAATCAGCCGGTTCTCTGGCTTGGCTCCGCATCGATAATGAGGATTCCCGTGTGCTTTTTGCTGGTTATTCTTGTTGTGGCAGTTACCAGTGTCTTTCTGAATAAAACGTCTATGGGCAGACAGATATATTCAGTAGGCGGAAATATAGAAGCTTCACGTCTGGCAGGTATTAAAGTGGATACAACACTGATCACTACGTATGCTCTGTCAGGATTCATGTGTGGTCTGGCGGCGTTGGTTTTGATTGGCCGTGTTGGTTCTACGTATCCGCTGGCTGGAGAAGGATATGAAATGGATGCCGTGGCGGCATGTGTAATCGGCGGAGCCTCTTTCAGCGGCGGAAAAGGTACAGTGGGAGGTACCCTGGTTGGTGCACTGATTATAGCGGTAGTAAATAATGGTTTGAATTTGCTGGGAGCATCACAGGATGCCCAGAAAGTAGTTTTGGGAATTGTTATTATTCTGGCTGTTCTGGTGGATGTAACAAGAACACGAAGAAGTGAAAAAAGAAGACGTCTGGCACAGGCAAGCAGTGAAAATGCCTGAATCAAAGAGCTGCGTTGGCAGCTCTTTGTAAAAAAGGAGAAGTATATGAAAGCTGTAATATTGGAGAAAATTGGGAAGTATGCAGTAACGGACAGGCCAATGCCTCAGATAAAGGAAAGCCATGATTTACTGGTAAGGGTTGATGCGTGCAGTATTTGCGGTTCAGACCTGCATATTTTAAGCGATCCGCCAGGTTATCCAGCTAAGGAGGGAGTAATCTTAGGACATGAAATGGTGGGGACTGTTATAAAGAAAGGAGAAAATGCAGCTGGTTTTCAGGTGGGAGACAGAGTGGTCTGCGATAATAATATTCCCTGCGGCCGATGCTATTTCTGTCGGTCGGGCAAGGCGAATATGTGCGAGAATGTTATGTGTCTGGGAGTGGATGGGGATGGTTTTTTTGCGCAGTACAGCCGGATACCTGACTTTGCCGCAGTGAAAATCAGTGAAGATTTGCCGTTGGATATAGCGATATTTGCAGAACCGCTGAATTGTGTTATGAGTGGATTGGATAAAATCAGGATACTGCCGGGGGAGACGGCGGTAGTGATTGGCGCCGGTCCTATCGGGCTTTACTTTGCATATTTATTAAAATACAACGGTGCGGGTAAGGTTATTGTGGCAGAGCAAAGCGAAACACGCAGAAATTTTGCTCTGGAGATGGGGGCCGATATGGCGGTTAAACCGGAAGAAGAGCAGATCATTTTTGATGATACTGCCGGACGTGGGGCGGATGTGGTGATTGATACTGCGGGGTGCTGTCTTCCTGAAGCTGTAAGGTGGGTGAGAAGCTCCGGGCGTATATTATTATTTGGACAGAATTTTGCGGCACAACAGAATTTATGCCAGAGTTATATCACAAGAAAAGAATTGACGATATTCGGCAGTTATATAGGAACGTATTCCTGGCATGATACTGTGAAGTTTCTGGAGACAAAGCCTGAAGTATTAAAGAAGATGATCACACATCGTCTCAGTCTGGAAGAATTTCAGGTGGGATATGAGGCTATGAAAAATAAGACAGCATTGGAAGTGATACTCTATCCCAACAGGAAGGGGGAGTTTGATGAGAGCATTTAACATAGGCGTGATAGGACTGGGAGATATCAGTAATGTTTATCTGAATAACCTCAAAAAATATCCCGAGACAGTTAATTTGTACGGATGCGCCTGCAGAAGTCTGGAAAAAGCTTCAAAAAAGGCTGAAGAATACGGTTTTAGAAAAGCTTTTGGATCCGGGGATGAATTGTTGGCGGATCCTGAAATTGATGTGGTTTTGAATCTGACAAATCCGGAAACTCATTATAGTTATAATAAGAAAGCTTTGGAACAAGGCAAGCATGTATATTGTGAAAAAGCATTGGCAGCGACTTTTGAGCAGGGGAAAGAATTAATTGAACTGGCCAGACAAAAAGATCTGTATGTAGGGTGTGCACCGGATACCTTTATGGGAGGGAGACTGCAGACCTACCGACAGCTGATAGACAGAGGAGAGTTGGGAGAAATTATCGGCGGATGTGCATTTATGGTATGCAAAGGGTGGGAGTGGTTTCACTATAATCCGGATTTTTACTATCGTCCGGGGGCAGGGCCGTTATTCGATATGGGACCATACTATATTACAGCTTTACTGTCTTTGATGGGGCCGGCGGAGATGGTATGTGCAATGGGAAATCAGACAGAAAAAATCCGTATGGTAAAGGAGGGTCCTAAAAAAGGGAAGGAGATAGTAGTAGATCCGGCGGTGGATACTCATATAACTGCAAATATAAAATTCAGAAACGGGGCCATTGTAAATTTGTGTATGAGCTTTGATGTATGGGATTCTCAGCTGCCGCGGCTTGAAATTTACGGTACAAAAGGAACGCTTTGTATGGCTGAAATGGATCCCTGCAGCGGACCGAATCTGTTTGGCGGGGAGGTTCTGATGCGGACGGAAGAAAACAGTAGATGGCTTTTTATGCCGCGTCAGGAAAAAAGAGTGAAAACAAAGTGGACAAATGTTAAAATACCATTTGGCCATAATTCTGTTTCCCATGCAGAGAACAGCAGAGGTGTGGGGTTGGTTGACCTGGTAAAAGCTGTTCAGGAAAAAAGAAAAAATCGTGCCAGCGGTGAAATGGCACTGCATGCGCTGGAAATAATGGAAGGAATATTATTGTCGATCCGCGAGAACAGGTTCGTCAAAATTGTGACCCAGTTTGAAAGGCCAAAACCAATGGATGAAATATAAAGGTCCGGCAAACTTTATAAAAAGTTTGCCGGACCTTTGAGAGAAATATCTTCAAATGTATCAATGTTTGCGTCGCATCCGATGTAAATGGGGGTCCAGATATTTGAAAGTGTATCTTCGGAATTGCCTGACAGATGTTCATATAAAGATTTTATGACCATTTTTCCCAGTTTATAGGGGGTTAGGCCCAAGGTATATTCTATCACTCCTTCTTTGACAAGCCGAATAATTTCAGGAGTAAAAGAAAGGGAAATTAATTTAACCTTTTCGGACTTTTCTGCATCGATCACGGCCTGGGCCATATCCTCTGAATGGCTGACACAATTCCAGATACCTTTCAGGTTCGGATACTGTTTCAATAAACTGGTAGTTTTCTGGTAAGTAAGCGTATGCTGGTTTAATGTTTCTTCGGTAGCAACAATGTGCACATTTGGAGCATACTGTTTTAAATAGGATGAGAAGCCTTCAATTCGCGTCATGCAGGAGCTGACGGTGAGAGAACTTGCCAAAACAGCAATTTCCCCTTCGTGATCGATGGATTTGCACAGAAGGGAAGCAGCGATCTGTCCAGTGCGATATGGATCTTCACCAATAAAACAGGTGCGGCTTGTGGCCGGAAGATCTGTGTCAAAAGTAAATACAGGTATTCCGTCCTCTGCGAACTCATTGATAAGATGATTTATCTGTTCATTATCCAAAACGTGAAGTGCAATTCCATTTATGGGAATTTTTTTTAAATGCATTAGTATGGCAATGGTCTGCTGCGGGTCATAGCTGTTGGTGTAGTAGTAATCCACATAGAGGCCATATGGCTGATATTCCAGATAGCAGGTATCCATTCCTGATTTAACACCGCGTATAAAAGGGTCCTGCAGTTCAGGCATAACGATGGCAATTCTGATTTGCGGCTTATCTTCCCGCAGGTGTTTTCTGACATGAACGGGTTTATAGTTGGTCTCCATAATAATGTCTTTAATCTGCTCTCTGACAACGTCACTGACACCGGGGCGGTTATGGATGACTTTGTCCACAGTAGCGCGAGATACACCGGCTAGATCGGCGATGGCCTGCATTGTAATTTTCATGATATTCCCCCTGATATAGCTGTTATATTAAAATTTTAATGGCAAATTGTGGAAATGTCAATTAGAAATGCAACTTAAGTGTTAAAATGAATAAATGAACGTAAAAAGATAGAAAAATCGGATTGTAAATTAAAAAGAACGCTACATAACTTGTGAAAGGAGGCATGATTATAATCATGCCTCTTTTAGAATAAATTATGCAAATAATCAGTTGATAAAAATACAAACATGAGTTATACTTTAGTGTACAAGAAAATGTGCGGGAGAAAAATGCTGATTTCCTGAATTGGGAAGGAGGTATATTAATGTTAGAAAAAAATGATTTGAAACTTATTAAAGAAATATTCCGGGAAGAGCTGAATGAGAAAATAGACGGAGTAGAAGCGCGCCTGAATAACAGAATAGACGGAGTGGAAACGAAGTTAAATGAGAAAATAGACGGAGTGGAAGCGCACCTGAATAACAGAATAGACGGGGTAGAAGCACGTCTGAATGACAGAATAGACGGAGTAGAAGCGAAGTTAAATGAGAAAATAGACGGAGTGGAAGTACGCCTGAACGACAGAATAAACAGCGTGGAAAGCGGTTTAAGAGAAACGATTGATAATGAAATAAGGCGTGCAGAGAACGGCCTTTATGACGAAATCAGCAGGGTGCAGAACTGTTTTGAAAAGCAAATGAGAGAAATGAAAGAGGATATGAGAGAGATCAAAAATTATTACAGAATACACAGTCTGGAAGAAAATCATATCGTTCTGCTGGTGAAAGAGATGGAGAATTTCCGGGAAAGACTGGATGCGGTGGAGCGTAAAGTGTATATTTAGACAGTAAAAGCAGAGATGGTATGGCTGAAGGGAGAAAATAATGAAAATTGAACATATTGCAATGTATGTAGAGGATTTGGAAGGCAGCAGAAATTTCTTTGAGAAATATTTTGGGGCTGTTTCAAACAGTGGGTATCATAATAAAAATACAGGGTTTCGTTCCTATTTTCTCACATTTGGCGATGGCGCCAGATTGGAAATTATGAATAAACCGGAAATGGACAGTGGTGAAAAAAGCGCAGCAAGAACAGGGTATGCCCATATTGCTTTTTCAGTAGGAAGTAAAGAAAAAGTGAATGAATTAACAGAAAAGTTAAAAGGAGATGGCTTTGAAGTGATCAGCGGCCCGCGCATAACCGGGGACGGGTATTATGAAAGCTGTATTATAGATATTGAGATGAATCAAATTGAGATAACTATTTAACTTATCAGAGTTCATGTATGTTTTGGAGGAATATCAGTATGGCGCATATGAAGGATCCGATCACCATCAACCATTTATCATTAAAAAACAGGTTGGTTATGCCGCCGATGGCGACATCCCAGACGGAAGACGGCACTGTAAATGAAAAACTGTTGGATTATTATGGAGAAAAGTCTGCGGGAGGATATATTGGACTGGTTATTACGGAGCACAGCTATGTAAATCCGCAGGGGAGAGCGAATCCGGGGCAGATGTCAATTGCCTGCGACAGCAATATTGACGGGCTGAAGCGTCTGGTGCAGGTGATTCATCAAAATGGTACAAAGGTGCTTGCGCAGATTAATCATGCCGGAAGTGCAGCCAGCAGAAAAGTGACCGGGATGGAAACCATCAGCGCCAGTGCCGTTCTGCACGAAGGAATGTTAGGAAGAAATGGCGAACTGCCTCAGGAAATGACAAAAGGGCAGATTGAACAGACAATAAAGGATTTTGCCGCTGCAGCCAGGAGGGCCAGGGAAGCCGGCTATGATGGGGTTGAGATACATGCTGCCCATGGCTACCTTCTGAATCAGTTCTATTCACCGCTGACAAACAAGAGAGAAGATGAGTACGGTGCAGCTGCGATGGAGGGGCGTCTGAGAATCCATAAGGAAATCATTCAGGCAGTCAGAGCGGAAGTTGGGGAGGATTATCTTCTGGCAGTAAGGCTTGGAGGATGTGATTATACGGAAGGAGGTTCTACCATTGAGGACAGCGTGGAGGCGTCGGTTCTGCTTGAAAGTTATGGTATAGATCTGCTTGACATTTCCGGCGGGATGAATGGTTATATCATACCAGGGAATAAGGAGCCAGGATACTTTTCGGATATGAGTGAACGGATTAAAGAAGAGGTGACGGTTCCTGTGATTCTCACCGGGGGAGTCAGAGACTGGGGCAGCGCGGAAAAGTTGTTAAGGGAAGGAAAGGCGGATTTGATTGGCGTTGGCAGGGCTATCTTGAAGGATTCCCTGTGGCCGGAGAAAATGATGAAGGGGAGCCTGTAATACGACCTGTCATAGTTTAACTATTATGAAGAGCATCGGTCAGAAATGACTGGTGCTTGTTTCATGTATTTCAGCCAGCAGGCCGAACTGTAACGAAAAATGCAACTATTCAGCCTGATGACTGAATAGTCGTTTATTTCAGCCAGCAGGCCCCAGACCCGTCGGCTTTGCCGTCGGACGCTGCTAATGCAGCTTTTGTCCGGGGCTTAATGGGCGTTCCGCCCATATCAAAGGAATCGTCCAGCATGCCGCAGGTAAACCTGCGCATTCTGCCCGATTCTTTTGCTGCAGGCCAAACTGTAACGAAAAAATGCAAAAAATAAAATCCACCTATTGACAAAGGGGAAAGGCAGGTGTATATTAGCGTTAGATGTTAGCACTCCACTTAATCGAGTGCTAACAAATCTAAAGCAGAAAGGGGCAACCGGATGGAGAAAGAGTTGGATGAAAGAAAACAGAAAATCCTGAATGCGATTATCCAGACTTACCTGGAGACAGGGGAACCGGTGGGCTCCAGAACAATTTCCAAATATACAGATCTGAATTTGAGCTCGGCTACGATCAGAAATGAGATGTCTGATCTGGAAGATATGGGTTATATTCTTCAGCCCCATACTTCAGCCGGGAGGATTCCTTCTGATAAAGGATACCGTCTGTATGTGGATACTCTGATGAGGGAAAAAGAGGAAGAAGTTTCTGAAATAAAGGAATTGATGATTCAGAAAACTGACCGCATGGAAAAAGTTTTAAAACAGGTCGTTAAAGTTCTGGCATCCAATACCAATTACGCTACGATGATCACAGGTCCTTCCTATCATCACACGAAAGTGAAATTTATTCAGCTTTCTAAAGTGAGAGTGGATCAGCTTCTGGCGGTGATTGTGGTAGACGGCAATATGGTAAAGAATCAGATGATTGATCTGGAAGAGGAGATGGATGACGAGACTGTCCTGAAGCTGAATCTTTTGCTGAACACGCAGCTGAACGGGCTGACGGTGGAAGAGATCAGCCTTGGCATGATTGCAAAGCTGAAGGAGCAGGCCGGTATTCACAGCGGTGTGGTAAGCCAGGTACTGGATGCAATTGCAGCTGCAATTTCCGAGGAAGATGAGATGCCGGTGTTTACCAGCGGAGCTACCAATATTTTAAAGTATCCGGAGCTCTCTGACGGTGAGATGGCTACACAGCTGATTTCCGCATTTGAGGAAAAAAGACCGCTGGCAGAACTTTTGCAGGAGACGAAAAGTGAAGACGGTGAAGAGACCGGGATCCAGATTTATATCGGCAGTGAATCACCAATTAAAACCATGAAAGACTGCAGTGTGGTGACGGCTACCTACGAACTGGGAGACGGCATGACAGGAACGATAGGCATTATCGGACCGAAACGGATGGATTACGAAAATGTTGTGGATAATCTGAAAACGCTGAAGGCGCAGCTGGATTCGATTTTTAAGAAAGAATAGTAAGGCATTTGCCGGAAGGGTGGAATGAGAATGGCGGAAGAAAAAAAACAGGAAGATTTAAACAAAGAAGCAGAAGTAAATGAGGAAGTGACACAGGGGCAGACCGAAGAGCAGGAACAGCCGGAAACTCCGGAAGATGACAAAGAGGAGACGGCCAAAGAAAAGGAGGAAGCTCCGGAGAAAAAGCGCTTCGGAAAGAAGAAAGACAAAAAAGATAAGAAAGATGAAAAAATAGAGGAGCTGACAGATCAGCTGAAACGCCAGATGGCGGAATTTGACAATTACAGAAAGCGTACGGAAAAAGAGAAAGCCAGTATGTATGTGATTGGGGCCAAGGAAATTGTAGAGAAAATGCTTCCGATTGTGGACAATTTCGAAAGAGGCCTGGCTCAGGTTCCGGATGAGCAGAAGGATGATCCTTTTGTGGATGGCATGAACAAAGTATACAAACAGCTGATGACAGCCTTAAGCGAGGCAGGGGTCACGCCGATTGAGGCAGTCGGCAAGGAGTTTGATCCGAATCTTCATAATGCGGTAATGCATGTGGAAGATGAAGAGGCCGGCGAAAATATCGTTGTGGAAGAATTCCAGAAAGGATATTTATATAAAGATTTCGTGGTCAGACACAGCATGGTAAAAGTTGCAAACTGACCCGCAGTGACAGATAATTCAATAAAATTTTTCAGGAGGTAATTATTATGAGCAAAATTATTGGTATTGACCTTGGAACGACAAACAGCTGTGTAGCCGTAATGGAAGGCGGACAGCCGACAGTTATTACAAATACAGAAGGAGCAAGGACTACGCCGTCTGTTGTGGCATTTACAAAAACAGGCGAAAGACTGGTAGGCGAACCTGCAAAACGTCAGGCCGTAACCAATGCGGATAAAACAATTTCTTCCATCAAAAGACATATGGGTACGGATTACCGTGTAACCATTGACGGAAAGAAATACTCCCCCCAGGAAATCTCTGCTATGATTCTTCAGAAGCTGAAAGCAGATGCGGAAGCTTATCTGGGTGAAAAAGTAACGGAAGCAGTTATTACTGTACCGGCTTATTTTAACGATGCACAGCGTCAGGCTACAAAAGACGCAGGAAAAATCGCCGGACTGGATGTAAAACGTATCATCAACGAGCCTACTGCAGCTGCTCTGGCATATGGCCTTGATAATGAAAAAGAACAGAAAATCATGGTATACGACCTGGGCGGCGGTACTTTTGATGTTTCTATTATTGAAATCGGCGACGGTGTAATCGAGGTTCTGTCCACGGCTGGAAACAACAGACTGGGCGGTGACGACTTTGATGAAAGAATTACACAGTATATGCTGGATGAATTCAAGAAAATGGAAGGCGTTGACCTTTCCAATGATAAAATGGCGCTGCAGAGACTGAAGGAAGCTGCAGAGAAGGCGAAGAAAGAGCTGTCCTCTGCAACCACAACCAATATTAACCTGCCGTTCATCACAGCAACTGCCGATGGACCGAAACATTTTGATATGAATCTGACCAAGGCGAAATTTGATGAACTGACCAATGATCTGGTGGAAAAAACAGCTGAGCCGGTAAAACGCGCGCTTTCAGACGCCGGTATTACGGCATCTGAGCTGGGCAAGGTTCTGCTGGTAGGCGGTTCCACACGTATCCCCGCCGTACAGGATAAGGTGAAACAGCTGACCGGTCATGAACCCAGCAAATCACTGAATCCGGATGAATGCGTGGCTCTGGGAGCTTCCGTACAGGGCGGTAAACTGGCAGGCGATGCAGGTGCAGGCGATATCCTGCTTTTGGATGTTACTCCGCTGTCACTGTCCATCGAAACCATGGGCGGCGTGGCAACCAGACTGATTGAGAGAAATACCACCATTCCTACCAAGAAGAGTCAGATCTTCTCTACAGCCGCTGACAATCAGACAGCTGTTGATATCAACGTGGTTCAGGGTGAAAGACAGTTCGCAAAAGACAATAAATCTCTGGGACAGTTCCGTCTGGATGGAATTCCGCCTGCAAGAAGAGGTGTTCCGCAGATTGAAGTAACTTTTGATATCGATGCCAACGGTATTGTAAATGTGTCTGCAAAAGATCTGGGAACAGGCAAGGAACAGCATATCACCATCACAGCCGGATCCAATATGTCTGAAGATGAGATCAACAAGGCGGTAAAAGAAGCGGCTGAATTTGAGGCTCAGGATAAGAAACGTAAAGAAGCCATTGACGTCAGAAATGATGCGGATTCTTTCGTGTTCCAGACAGAGAAGGCTCTGGAGGAAGCAGGCGATAAGATCGATTCCAACGATAAGACGGCAGTGCAGGCTGATCTGGCAGCGCTGAAAGAGCTTCTGGCAAAATCCAAACCGGAAGAGACCACAGAGGCAGAAGTAGCAGAGATCAAAGCTGCTCAGGAAAAACTGATGCAGAGTGCGCAGAAACTGTTCGCAAAGATGTATGAGCAGTCTCAGGCCGGCGCTCAGGGTGCAGGTCCGAATCCGGGAGCAGGAGCGGATGAAAGCGCTGATGATGTAGTTGACGCAGACTACAAAGAGGTGTAATATAGTCAATTGGACGATTAAAGCGGGACTCACGGATACTATGTGTTCGTGAGTCACGGTTATGATATTTGAAAGATTGAAAGGTGAACATCATGGCGGAAAAGCGAGATTACTATGAAGTTCTGGGTGTGGACCGTGGGGCGGATGATGCCACATTAAAAAAAGCATATCGAAAACTGGCCAAAAAGTATCATCCGGATGTGAATCCCGGTGATACGGATGCAGAGAAAAAATTCAAGGAAGCGACAGAAGCCTACGGCGTGCTGAGCGATCCGGAAAAACGGAAACAGTATGATCAATTTGGCCATGCAGCCTTTGAAGGCGGAGCCGGAGGCGGTTATGGCGGCTTCGGCGGCTTTGATTTCAGCGGCCAGGATATGGGAGATATCTTCGGTGATCTGTTCGGCGATCTGTTCGGCGGCGGAGCGTCCAGGAGACGTGCCAATAATGGTCCCATGAAGGGTGCCAGCCTGCGGGCGGTTATTCATATCAGTTTCCAGGAAGCAGTGTTCGGCTGTGAAAAGGAACTGGAGATTAAGCTGAAGGAAACCTGTACGGTCTGCAATGGTTCGGGAGCAAAACCGGGCACGCAGCCGGAGACCTGTCCTAAATGTAACGGTGAGGGACAGATCGTCTATACACAGCAGTCTCTGTTCGGCATGGTTCGGAATGTACAGACCTGTCCGGAGTGTAACGGCAGCGGCAAGGTGATTAAGGATAAATGTACATCCTGCCGGGGTACAGGTTATGTGACGGTTCCAAAGAAAATTAAAGTGACGGTTCCGGCCGGCATTGACGATGGCCAGAGCATTCGAATCCGGGATAAGGGCGAGCCGGGCAAAAACGGCGGTCCCAGAGGCGATCTTCTGGTGGAAGTACAGGTGGCGCGCCATCCCATCTTCCAGCGCCAGGATCTGAACATATTCTCCACCGCGCCTATCACTTATGCACAGGCGGCGCTGGGCGGCGACGTGCGGATCAGCACGGTGGACGGCGACGTGATGTACAGCGTGAAGCCGGGTACCCAGACGGATACCAAGATCCGGCTGAAAGGGAAAGGAGTGCCCTCTCTGCGCAATAAAAATGTCAGAGGCGACCATTATGTGACGCTGGTGGTTCAGGTGCCTACCAAATTGAACGAAGAGGCGAAAGAAGCGCTTCGCGCCTTCGATGCGGCCTGTGGAAACAGACCGGCTCCTGAAGGAAAGAGCGGCGATAAAAAAAGTGAGAAGCGCGGCGAAAAGAAAAAGAGTTTCATGGATAAATTAAAAGAGACTTTTGAAGAATAAAAAAAGACCCGGTGCAGTAAGTGCAGCGGGCCTTTCCTATTGTGGTTTTTGGGTTTTTCGTGTATGATAGGTAGGAACTGATACGGAGGAACGCTATGAAGTGGAATAAATTTACATTAAAAACAAAGGCAGAGGCGGAAGACCTGGTTATCTCAGCCCTTGCAGACGTGGGAATTTTAGGTGTGGAGATTGAAGATCATGTGCCGCTGTCCGAGACAGACAAACAGCAGATGTTCGTTGACATACTTCCGGACATGCCGGAAAATGACGGCGTGGCTTATCTGAACTTTTATCTGGACGAAGAAGAGGATAAAGAAGAAATTCTGGTGAAGGTAAGACAGGCGCTGGAGGAACTGAAAGAATTTACAGATATCGGGGAGGGAACCATAGAAGAATCCCAGACGGAGGATAAGGACTGGATCAATAACTGGAAAGAGTATTTTAAACAGTTCTATGTGGACGATATTCTGATCATCCCTTCCTGGGAAGAGGTAAAGCCGGAAGACAGGGACAAAATGATTATCCATATCGATCCGGGCACCGCCTTTGGCACGGGAATGCATGAGACGACACAGCTGTGCATCCGTCAGCTGAAAAAGTATGTGACGCCAAAAACAGAGCTGCTGGATGTGGGAACGGGAAGCGGTATCCTGTCTATCGCGGCGCTGAAGCTGGGAGCCCGCCATGCGGTGGGAACGGATCTGGATGTGTGTGCAGTTACGGCGGTGGAAGAAAATAAAGCGGCCAATGATATCGCTGCGGATGATTTTACCATGATGATCGGCAATATTATTGACGATCGGGAAATACAGGATGCGGTCGGATACGAAAAATATGATATTGTGGTGGCAAACATACTGGCGGAGGTGCTGGTGATGCTGACACCTGTCATTGTGAAGCAGATGAAACCTGGTGCATACTACATTACTTCCGGCATTCTGGCGGAAAAAGAAAAGGTGGTGACCGCCGCCATTGAGCTGGCGGGACTTGAGGTGACGGAAGTTACTTATCAGGGAGAATGGGTGTCTGTGACAGCGCGCAAACGGGAGTGATTATGTATCGTTTTTTTGTCAGTGAAGATCAGATTGATCAAAACAGAATATATATCCGGGGGCAGGAGGTCAATCATATCAAAAATGTTCTGCGGATGAAGCCGGGAGAAGAGATGTGCGTCAGTACTGGAGGGAATCTGGAATACCGGTGTGCCATTTTGGAGTACAGGGAAAGTGAGGCTGTGGCTGAAATTCGTTATATTCAGGAAACAGAGCTGGAGCTGCCCTCAAAGATCACGCTGTTTCAGGGGCTGCCCAAGTCAGATAAGATGGACCTGATTGTCCAGAAAACGGTGGAGCTGGGTGTTTGTGAGATTGTTCCGGTGGCTATGAAGCGGTCTGTGGTGAAGCTGGATGAGAAAAAGGAAGCTTCCCGGCTGAAACGATGGAATGCGATTGCCAAAAGCGCAGCACAGCAGGCGAAACGAATGATTATTCCGCGGGTAACTCCTGTTATGACCTTTGCGCAAGCCCTGGATAAGGCGAAAGAAAATGAAGTCATTCTGATGCCTTATGAGCTGGCCAGAGGGATAGAGGAATCGAAACAGATTATAAGAGCTATTCGGCCCGGCCAGTCGGTCTGTGTATTTATCGGCCCGGAAGGCGGGTTTGATGAGGAAGAGGCCAGAATGGCGCGGGAAGCCGGCGCATCCTTTCTCACCCTGGGAAAACGGATTTTAAGAACGGAGACGGCAGGTATGACCATGCTGTCCATTTTGATGTTTCAGCTGGAGCAGGAGGAATAGATAAAAATGGAAGTATACTTGGATAATTCAGCAACTACCAGATGCAGCCAAAAGGTATGCGATCTGATGGTTAAGATTCTAAGGGAAGACTATGGCAATCCATCCTCCATGCATTTAAAGGGTGTGGAGGCGGAGCGTTATATGAAAGAAGCGGCGGCCAGGATCGCAGCCACCATGAAGGTTTCACAACGGGAAATTTTTTTCACCTCAGGGGGCACGGAATCCAATAACTGGGCGCTGATCGGGACGGCTTTGGCCAATCAGAGAAGAGGAAAGCATCTGGTTATATCACAGGTGGAGCATCCGGCGGTTTCAGCGCCCGCCGCCTGGCTTGAAGAACAGGGCTTCGAAGTTACGGCGCTGCCGGCAGATCACCAGGGAAAAATTTCCCTGGAAGCTCTCAAAAAAGCCGTAAGACCCGATACGATTCTGGTATCCGTCATGTACGTAAACAATGAAATCGGAGCGGTGGAGCCGGTTGAAGAAATGGGGCGGTGGCTGAAAAAAGAACACCCGGATATTGTCTTTCATGTGGATGCTATTCAGGCTTACGGGAAATACCGGATTTATCCGGAAAAAGCGGGAATTGACCTTCTGTCAGCCAGCGGTCATAAACTGCATGGTCCGAAAGGAGCCGGATTTTTATATATCAGTAAAAAGGTTAAGATTTCTCCCATTATCTGGGGCGGCGGACAGCAGGGCGGTATGCGTTCCGGTACGGACAATGTGCCGGGAGCGGCAGGACTTGGTCTGGCAGCCCAGGAGGCTTATGAAAACCTGGAGGAAAAACGGGAATATCTGTATCAGCTGAAAGAAAAGCTGACAGAAGGATTAAAAGAGCTGGATCAGGTGGTGCTGCATGGTCCGGAAGGAAGGCAGGGAGCGCCTCATATTGTCAGTGCTTCTTTCCTGGGAGTGAGAAGCGAAGTTCTTCTCCATGCGCTGGAGGACAAAAAGATTTATGTGTCGGCAGGTTCTGCCTGCTCCACCCATAAAAAGAGCAAAAGTCCCACACTGACAGCCATAGAAGCGGACGCCAGGGAGAGAGAATCAGCAGTGCGCTTCAGCTTTTCCACGGAGAATACGGCAGAAGAGATCGCATACACGCTGAGTGCATTAAAAGAGCTTCTGCCTGTGCTGCGCCGCTACACCCGAAGCTAAAGACTGGGATAGAAAGGAAAAAATAATGGAAAAAGCATTTTTGATAAAATACGCGGAAATCGGTATAAAAGGGAAAAACCGATATATGTTTGAGGACGCGTTGATGAAGCAGATCCGTTTCGCCCTGGAAAAGGCGGATGGGACCTTTGAAGTGACAAAGGAACAGGGAAGAATTTATGTCATTCCGCAGACAGAGTTTGATCCTGACGACGCAGTGGAAGCCATGAAAAAAGTGTTCGGGATTGCGGGCATCTGTCCGGTGGTCATTGTGGAGGACGAAGGATTTGAAAAACTGAAAGAGGATGTGGCCGCGTATATGAAAGAGCGGTATTCGGATCAGACTGCGACTTTTAAAGTGAATGTACGCCGTGCCAAAAAAACGTATCCTGTCAGTTCCATGGATGCGGCCAGTGATCTGGGAGAGCGGATCCTTGAGACTTTGCCGCAGCTGAGCGTGGATGTCCATCATCCTGACGTTATGGTGAATGTGGAGATCCGTACGAAAATCTATATTTATTCTGAGATCATTCCAGGGCCGGGAGGCATGCCGGTGGGAACCAATGGAAAGGCCATGCTGCTGCTGTCCGGCGGCATCGACAGTCCGGTGGCCGGTTACATGATTGCCAAAAGGGGCGTTAAGATTGAAGCGGTTTATTTTCATGCTCCGCCTTATACCAGTGAGAGGGCGAAGCAAAAGGTGGTGGATCTGGCGCGGCTGGTTTCCAGATACAGCGGTCCCATGCGGCTTCATATTGTCAATTTTACGGATATTCAGCTTTATATTTATGACCAGTGTCCCCATGAAGAGCTGACGATCATTATGCGCCGCTATATGATGAAAATTGCAGAGCAGATCGGACAAAAAAGCGGGTGCCTGGGACTGATTACAGGAGAAAGCATCGGTCAGGTGGCCAGTCAGACAATCCAGAGCCTGGCGGTTACCAATGAAGTTTGTACGATGCCTGTGTTCCGTCCGGTTATTGGATTTGATAAGCAGGAAATTGTGGATGTGGCACAGAAAATTGATACCTACGATACGTCCATACAGCCCTATGAGGATTGCTGTACCATCTTTGTGGCAAAGCATCCGGTGACGAAGCCCAATCTGAATATTATCAGACGATCGGAACAAAAGCTGCAGGAGAAAATTGATGAAATGTTAAAGACAGCCGTAGATCAGGCGGAAGTGATCACGGTTTCTTAAAAAAGGCAAAAGAAAAAGGCTTTGCGAAACGCGAAGCCTTTGCTGACTTTCCAGTTAGATGATGTAAGGTTTTAAACTTTCCAGAACTTCATCCAGAGCTGCACCTTCGGCATGGATATTAAGGTCGATGGGTTTGGCAAGATCCAGGCTGAAGATTCCCATAATTGATTTTGCGTCGATAACATATCTTCCTGATACCAGATCGAAATCAAAATCGAACTTGGAAAGTTCATTCACAAAGGATTTCACTTTATCGATAGAATTCAAAGATATTTGTACTTTTTTCATGATATTAACCTCCCTGACTGATTTTCATGATATGAATATCTTACCGTTTATACAGGGGAAAGTCAAGAGAAACAGGGGAACATTTACCTATAAAAAGCAAAGGAGATTTAGGGATGGGTGTAAAAGTTGCGCTGCACAATCTGGGATGTAAAGTAAACGGCTATGAGACCGAAGCCATGCACCAGATGCTTGAAAAAAACGGATATGAAATTGTAGACTTTGCTCCCGGCGCAGATGTCTACATCATCAATACCTGTACCGTCACCAATATAGCAGACCGCAAATCCAGGCAGATGCTGCACCGGGCAAAAAAGATGAATCCGCACTCCCTTGTGGTGGCCTGTGGCTGCTACGCCCAGGCGGGAATGGAAAAACTGGAAAAAGACAGTGCGGTTGACATTATTATTGGCAATAATAAAAAGAAAGACCTGATAGAAATTCTGGAGGAATACCGCAGGAGCAGGAAGAAAAGTCATAATGTCATTGATATTAATCATACAAAAGAGTATGAGGAGATGACGGTTTCCAGGACGACGGAGCATACACGGGCCTACATCAAAGTGCAGGACGGGTGCAATCAGTTCTGTGCCTACTGTATTATCCCCTTTGCAAGAGGGAGGGTAAGAAGCAGAAAAAAAGATGATGTGGTGAAGGAGGTAAAAAGGCTTTCTGCTTCCGGATGCCGGGAAATCGTTCTGACGGGAATTCATTTAAGCTCATACGGTGTTGATCTGGAGGGAGAAAACCTCTTAAGCCTTTTAAAAGCTGTGCATGAAATTTCCGGAATAGAAAGAATACGGCTGGGGTCTTTGGAGCCGGGAATTATAACAGAGGATTTTGTAAAGGAGATGGCGGCCATGCCCAAAATCTGCCCTCATTTTCATCTGTCCCTGCAAAGCGGCTGCGACAGGACCCTGAAAAATATGAACCGCCGTTACCGGACAGAGGAATATCGGGAAAAATGCAGGCTGCTTGGCAGGTACTATGACAATCCTGCGCTTACCACAGATATCATTGTGGGATTTCCGCAGGAAACGCAGGAAGATTTTGAAGAGTCTTTGGCGTTTGCCAGAGAAATTCCCTTTTATGAAATTCATGTATTTAAGTATTCCAGGCGACAGGGTACAAAAGCGGCGGCTATGGACGGTCAGATAGCGGAAACGGAGAAAGCGCAGCGCAGCGGGCGTATGATTGCTGTGGGACAGGAAAAAAAGAGAGCTTATCTGGAGAAGTTTCTGAACAGTACCGTGGAAATCTTGCTGGAGGAGAAAATCCGGATCGGTGACGAAGACTGGTGGGTGGGCCACACTCCCCAGTATGTGAAAGCGGCTGTACCAGATCAGGGGCAGCATGCCAATGAACTGCAGTGCGTACGGGCCAAAACCATCGGGGCGGATGATGTGATACTGGCAGCGCCGGAAGTTTTACAACAGTATTGAATTTTCGGCTGATTTGTATTAAAATAAAATAGATATCAAATTTAAGGGCGTGAAAAGATGACAAATATAAGTAATACACAGTATTTTAAAGTGAAAAACGAACCGGAGATTCAGGTGAAAGATGTGCTGGATCTGGTGTATAATGCCATGGCGGAAAAAGGTTATAATCCGGTAAATCAGATCGTAGGATATATTATGTCAGGCGATCCGACTTATATTACCAGCTACAAGGGCGCCAGAAGCATGATCATGAAAGTGGAGCGGGACGAACTGGTGGAAGAGCTTTTGAAAGAGTATATCCAGAATCAGTCCTGGAAACATGACTGATGATGCGGATTATGGGTCTTGACTACGGTTCAAAGACAGTGGGCGTGGCAGTCAGTGATGCGCTGGGCATTACGGCACAGCCGATAGAAACGATCTGGCGCAAATCGGAGAACAAACTTCGAAAGACGCTGGCCAGAATCGAGGAACTGATAGAAGAATATCAGGTGGAGAAGATTGTGCTGGGATTGCCGAAAAACATGAATAACACCATTGGAGACAGGGCTGCTCTGTCGCTGGAGTTTCAAAAAACTCTGGAAAGACGGACAGGCCTGGATGTTGTTATGTGGGATGAACGGCTGACAACAGCTGCGGCGGAACGGGTTCTGATGGAAGGCGGAGTACGGAGGGAACACCGGAAAGAAAAAATTGATGAGCTGGCTGCCGTTTTGATTCTGCAAAATTATCTCGACAGCCGCGGACAGGAAAAGGATTCGGTATGGAAAAAATAAGATTTGTTGAAGAAGACGGTACGGAAGTTGAATTTTACGTCGAAGAACAGACAAGGATGAACGGATGTAACTACCTGCTGGTGACCGATTCACAGGATGATGAGGCGCAGGCTTATATCCTGAAGGATTTATCAGATGAGACAGATCCCCAGGCCAGATATGTGATGGTGGAGGACGACAATGAATTTGAGACAATGTCCCGCCTGTTTTCGGAAATGCTGGAGGACGTGGATCTGGAAACGGAATAGTAAATTGAAAAAAGTAAATGAGTGGAGGTACATTTGAAAAAAAATAATCATGCAAAGCTGAAAATCATTCCATTGGGCGGACTGGAACAGATAGGAATGAATATCACTGCATTTGAATGTGAAGACAGTATTGTGGTGGTGGACTGCGGACTTTCTTTTCCGGAAGATGATATGCTGGGTATTGACCTGGTTATTCCGGATGTGACATATTTGAAAGAGAATGCAGAAAAAGTAAAAGGTTTCGTTATCACCCATGGACATGAAGATCACATCGGCGCGCTGCCCTACATTTTGAAGGAGCTGAACGCGCCTGTTTATGCTACAAAGCTTACACAGGGATTAATTGAGAATAAACTAAAGGAACATAATCTTCTTCGGTCAACAAAAAGAAAGACAGTAAAGCATGGACAGTCCATTAACCTGGGCTGTTTCCGTATCGAATTCATCAAAACCAATCACAGTATTGCCGATGCATCTGCGCTGGCCATTTATTCGCCGGCCGGAACGGTGGTCCATACCGGCGACTTTAAGGTGGATTATACTCCGGTTTTCGGAGACGCCATCGATCTGCAGCGGTTTGCTGAAATTGGGAAAAAGGGCGTTCTGGCGCTGATGTGTGACAGCACCAATGCGGAACGGCCCGGCTATACGATGTCAGAGCGAACCGTAGGGAAGATTTTCGATAATATTTTTGCGGAACATAAGAATACGCGTATCATCATTGCCACTTTTGCGTCCAATGTGGACAGAGTGCAGCAGATCATTAATTCAGCTTACAAATACGGACGGAAGGTTGTGGTGGAAGGGCGCAGTATGGTGAATGTCATCACCACAGCTTCTGAGCTGGGATATCTGAATATCCCGGAGAGAACCCTGATTGATATCGACCAGATGAAAAATTATCCGGATGAGCAGATGGTATTAATTACAACGGGAAGCCAGGGCGAGTCTATGGCAGCTTTGTCCCGGATGGCGGCGGATATACACCGCAAGGTGACAATCAAGCCCAACGATACCATTATATTCAGCTCCAATCCCATTCCGGGAAATGAGAAGGCAGTATCAAAGGTAATCAATGAACTGTCTGCAAAGGGAGCGGATGTAATTTTTCAGAATACCCATGTTTCGGGACATGCCTGTCAGGAGGAAATCAAACTGATCTATTCGCTGGTGAGGCCCAAATATGCACTGCCTGTTCATGGAGAATACCGTCATCTGAAGGCGCAGGCCGGGGTTGCGGCATCTCTGGGGATTCCCAAAGAAAATATATTCATCCTGTCTTCAGGAGACGTGCTGGAACTGAGTGATGAACAGGCAAAAACAGCCGGAAGAGTTCACACGGGAGCAATCCTGGTGGATGGCCTTGGTGTGGGCGATGTGGGCAATATCGTACTTCGGGATCGCCAGCACCTGGCGGAAGACGGCATCATTATTGTAGTGCTTACACTGGAGAAATATACAAATCAGCTTCTGGCGGGTCCTGATATCGTCTCCAGAGGTTTTGTTTATGTCAGAGAGTCGGAAGATCTGATGGGAGACGCCAGAATTGCAGTGGAGGATGCGCTTGATCACTGTCTGGATCGCCAGATATCTGACTGGGGCAAGATAAAAACGGTAATTAAAGATGCACTGAGCGAATTTGTATGGAAGAGAACAAAGAGACGTCCGATGATTCTTCCAATTATAATGGAGGCTTAAATTACAATGAATGCAATTGAACAGAAAACACATGAATTAATCCAGATTATCAAGGAAAGCGATTATTACCGGGCATATGAAAAGAGCCTTGAAAAAGTGAATGCGCAGCCTGAGATCAGGTGGAGAGTGGATGAATTACGTGCGCGTACCTTCAAGATGTATAATGAGCCAAGTGAGATAGATCTGTTTGAAGAGACAGACCGGATTGAAAAGGAACACCAGAAGCTGCGCAGGATTCCGGAGGTGAATGAGTTTCTGGATGCGGAAATTGAACTGTGCAGGATCCTGAAGAAAACGGAAGATGCCATTAACATGGCAATTGAAGTACAGATTCCGGAAATGTAAAGTATACGGAGCAAAAGAGTCATGAGTAAGAAGAAAAAGCGGGGGAGAGGCAAAAAGGCCAGTGCACCGGTAAATCGGAAAGGACTGCGTATTGCGGTTTATATTGTGATTCTGGTGGTTATCGCTATGGCAGGCAGAGCGTCCTATACGCTGGGATACGCTGTGTTCTGTCAGGAGCCCATGACCTCAGAGGCCAGGGCCAAAGAGGTGGAGGTTACCGTGCAGGAGGGCATGTCTGTCTATGAAATCGGGAAACTGCTGAAAAGCAAAGGACTGATTGAAAATCCCCTGATTTTCTGGGTGCAGGAAGAACTTTCCGATTACCGCGGAGAGATCAAAAGCGGACGTTATACGCTCAGTACGGCCCAGACGCCGGATGAGATGATGGCGGTGATGGCGGCGGAGCCAGAGGAGGAAGAAGAGTGATTGTAGATGAAAGAATGATCACGTATATCAATTCTCTGGACAGAGGGAATACCCCTTTTCTGGAGGAACTGGAACAGAAAGCAAAAAATGATTTCGTTCCTGTGATACGTAAAGAGATGCAGAGTTTTCTCAAAGTCCTGCTGTCACTGAAACGGCCTGCCAGAATACTGGAAGTGGGAACGGCTGTGGGTTTTTCCGCACTTTTGATGTGCGAGTACAATCCGGTACCCTGCCATATTACCACGATTGAAAACTACGAAAAACGGATTCCCCTGGCGCTGGAAAATTTTAAAAAAGCCGGGAGAGAAGACCGCATCACCCTTCTTGCGGGTGATGCGGCGGATATACTAAAGGATTTGGAGGGCCCTTTTGACCTCATCTTCATGGATGCGGCAAAGGGCCAGTATCTTCATTTCCTGCCGGATGTAGTACGGCTTATGGCGCCGGGCAGTGTGCTGATATCGGATAATGTGCTGCAGGACGGAGATATTATTGAATCCCGCTTTCTGGTGGAAAGGCGCAACAGAACCATCCATAAAAGGATGCGGGAGTACCTTTATCAGCTGAAACACAGAGATGATCTGGTCACGTCAGTCCTGCCTCTTGGCGACGGAGTGACGGTGAGCGTATATACCGGAACAAAAAGAAATGAGGAAGGGAAAGTATGAGAAAACCGGAATTACTGGTGCCGGCCAGCAGCCTGGAAGTGCTGAAAGTGGCGGTGGTCTTCGGGGCCGATGCCGTGTATATCGGGGGAGAAGCCTT
Source organism: uncultured Ruminococcus sp. (assembly GCA_946494335.1). Lineage (GTDB taxonomy): Bacteria > Bacillota > Clostridia > Lachnospirales > Lachnospiraceae > Ruminococcus_G. Next base: position 41,927 of record CAMMBV010000003.1, read on the forward strand.
CGGTCTGCGTGCCAAAGCCAAGAATTTTACCCTGGAGGATATGAAAGAGGGAATTGCATTTGCCCATGAACGTGGCGTAAAAGTATATGTGACGGCCAATATCCTGGCTCACAATGAGGATCTTTCCGGGGTGGAGGAGTATTTCAGACAGTTGAAGGATATAAGGCCGGACGGACTCATTATTGCAGATCCGGCTGTTTTTATGGCTGCAAAGGAGATTTGTCCTGAAATAGAACGTCACATCAGCACCCAGGCCAACAATACCAATTATGGAACATACCGTTTCTGGTATGATCTGGGAGCGAAAAGGGTGGTATCCGCCAGGGAGCTGTCACTGGAGGAAATCAGGGAAATCCGCAGCAGGATACCGGATGATATGGAGATAGAAACCTTTGTCCATGGGGCTATGTGTATTTCTTACTCCGGCAGATGTCTGCTGAGCAGTTACTTTACGGGGCGGGATGCCAACCAGGGAGCCTGTACCCATCCCTGCCGGTGGAAGTATTATGTGATGGAGGAAAAACGTCCGGGTGAGTATCTTCCTGTGTATGAAAATGAACGGGGCACCTATATTTTCAATTCCAAGGATCTGTGTATGATTGAGCATATACCGGATCTGGTGGAGGCAGGGATTGACAGTTTTAAAATCGAAGGACGCATGAAAACGGCCCTTTATGTGGCGACGGTAGCCAGGACATACCGGAAGGCCATAGATGATTATCTGAAGGATCCCGATGTCTATGAAAAAAATATGGACTGGTATCGCAGCCAGATCGGCAGCTGCACCTATCGCCAGTTTACCACAGGATTTTTTTACGGAAAACCGGATGAGAATACCCAGATCTACGACAGCAACACATATATTAAAGAATATACATTTCTGGGTATTGCAGAAGATACCGACCCTGCAGGAAGATGCCACATTTATCAGAAAAACAAATTTTCTGTGGGAGAAGAAATTGAAGTGATGAAGCCGGACGGCCGCAATATCCGGACAAAGGTAAGAGGAATTTATGACGAGGAGGGGAACGCCATGGAAAGTGCGCCCCATCCTCAGCAAAGTCTCTGGGTTGATTTAGGAATTCTTACGGAGCGTTTTGATATTCTGCGGCGCGAGGAAGCTGCGCCGCAGCTTTAACACCGCATTTTTTTCGATGCGGGAAACGTAAGAGCGGCTGATGCCCAGGCGTTTCGCGATGACTTTCTGTGTATACTCCTGTTCACCTGACAGGCCGTAGCGCAGCTTCAGCACCAGACGTTCCTGATTTGTCAGCACAGAATTCATTAACGTGTAGAGGCGGCTGATATCTTCTTTCAGGGCGCAGGCATCGGCTGCGTCCGGTCCGCTGCTTTCAATGACGTCCAGAAGGTGAATTTCATTGCCTTCCTTATCCATTCCTATGGGTTCGTATAAAGAGACCTCTCTGGAGGTCTTTTTTTTGCCTCTGAGCATCATCAGAAGCTCATTTTCAATACAACGAGCTGCGTATGTAGCAAGCCGGTTTCCCTTCGTGCTGTCAAAGGTGGAAATGGCTTTGATCAGGCCAATCGTACCAATGGATATCATGTCATCAATATCAGTTTCCGTACACTGGTATTTCTTGACGATATGTGCAACCAGCCGCAGGTTGCGTTCAATCAGGATGTTGCGGGCTTTTTCATCGCCCTGCTGGTATTTCTGAAGATAGAGCTGTTCCTCCGTGGCGGTCAGTGGTTTTTGAAAGGTTTTCAAAGTTCACCTCGAAGGGGGATTTATTTTATTCTATGTCAGCTTTTTGGTTTCTGTGCTTTTCCAGCTGGACGGCAGGGAAAGAACTGATAAAATATTGCGTTTGCGTATGGTATTTTCCGGCGGATTATGCTATAATTTACCCATTCTATTTCTGGTGCGGTTCGCACAATTTTCCATTCAGATGTAAAAAACAAAATATGCAAAGCAGACAGGGAGGATATTATGTTTGGCAGTGTATTATCTGCAGTCATTCTCGGCGTGGATGCACATAAAGTTATGGTAGAAGCGGATATCAGCAGCGGTCTGCCTGGCTTTTCCATTGTGGGATGTACCAGTGTTCAGGGAAAAGAGGTACAGGAGCGTGTCAGAACAGCTCTTCGCAGCGCCGGATATTTCCTGCCGCCCAAGAGGATTACCGTCAATCTGGCGCCGGCGGCGCTGAAAAAGACGGGAGCCGGTTTTGACCTGCCCGTTGCCGCTGCAGTGCTCTGTGCGGCGGGATACATTCCGCCCCAGGCCTTAAAGGACGTGCTGGTGCTGGGCGAACTGGGGCTGGACGGGAAGGTGCGCCGGGTATCCGGAGTGCTTCCGATACTGCTGCTGGCAAAGGAGATGAAATGCCGGGCGTGCATTGTTCCGGCCTGGAACCGGCAGGAGGGCGATTATACAAAGAATATGAAGGTGATCGGCATCGAAAATCTTTCACAGCTGATCGCCTTTTGCAAAGAGGGAAGGGTTCCTGAACAAAAAATTTATCATAAGGAGAAAGATGATAAAGAGGAGACGTTGGATTTTTCGGATATCAGGGGGCAGGCGCTGGCCAAAAGGGGAGCGCTGCTTTGCGCCGCCGGTTTTCATAACTTCCTGATGACGGGGCCTCCGGGCAGCGGCAAGACCATGGTGGCGAGGAGGATTCCAGGGATTCTTCCGGAAATGACGGAGGAGGAGAAGATGGAAGTGATAAAGATTCAAAGCATTGCAGGGATTCTGGGAGAAAGCGGCGCTTTTTCGGGAAAACGGCCCTTTCGGTCGCCTCATCATACTCTTACGCTTCCGGCGCTTACCGGGGGCGGGAGGATTCCGCGGCCCGGCGAAGTAACGCTGGCCCACAGAGGCGTTTTATTTCTGGATGAGCTGGCGGAGATTCAAAGGACGGTACTGGAAGCGCTGCGGCAGCCGCTGGAGGAAAAAAGGATCGTCATATCCAGAATGTCCGGAGATTACTGTTTTCCGGCGGATTTTCTTTTTGTAGCCGCCATGAATTCCTGTCCCTGCGGGGGATATCCGGATATGAACAGATGCAGCTGCAGTCAGGCACAGATCGACCGGTATCGAAACAGAATCAGCCAGCCTGTTCTGGAGCGGATCGATCTTTGCGCGGAGGTTTCCAGAGTTGAATGGGGCGAGCTGTATGAAAGAGACGACAGTCCAGGTGAATCCCGGAGAATGAAAGAACAGGTGGAATGTGCCCGCCGTATGCAGCGGAAGCGGTATGAGGGGAGTCTCATACAGTTTAATTCGCAGCTGACAGGAAAAGAAACGAAGAAATTTTGCCGGATGACTGACGGGGCGCAGAAACTGCTGGAGGATTCCTATCAACGGCTGAGACTCAGCGTCAGAGTATGTCACAGAATCGTTAAAGTGTCCAGGACCTGCGCCGATCTGGAAGGCAGCAGGCTCATAGAGGAAAAGCATCTGCGTGAGGCTCTGTTCTTCAGAGGGGTAGATCAGGGAGACTGGAAAGCGTAAGGAGAGAAAAATGGAGATAAGAAAAAATGATAAAAACTGGCCAAAACGGCTGAGGGATCAAAAGGGCATGCCGGATTTGCTGTATGTCAAAGGAGATCTTCCAAAGAAGGAGGAAAAAACTGCGGCGATAGTTGGGGCAAGGATGTGCAGTCAGTACGGGAGGCAGCAGGCCTGCCGGTATGCCAGAGCCCTGGCAGAGGCTGGAGTATCCATAATCAGCGGCATGGCAAGGGGTGTGGACAGCTGTGCCCACGGAGGAGCGCTGGAAGTCGGCGGGAGAACCTATGCCGTACTGGGATGCGGGCTGGATATCTGCTATCCTGCAGGAAACCGAAATCTCTATGAGCGGATACCGGAAAGGGGCGGGCTGATTTCCGAATTTCCCATGGGGACAAAACCGCTGGGCAGGCATTTTCCCATGCGTAACCGGATCATAAGCGCACTGTCCGATATTGTACTGGTTGTGGAGGCAAAAGAAAAGAGCGGTTCGCTGATCACGGCTGATTTCGCCCTGGAACAGGGGAAGGATGTTTATGCACTGCCCGGCCGCGTGACAGATGCGCTGAGCGCAGGCTGCAACAGACTGATCGCTCAGGGAGCGGGTCTGGCTTTAAGTCCCGAAATGCTGCTGGAGGCTTTGGGAATCACGGAAAAAAATAGAAAAAGTTCGGGGAAAAATACAAAGATGGGACTTGCAACAGATAATGATTTGGTGTATAGTTGTGTAGATTTGCAACCGAAAGAATTGAATCGGATTCTGGAAGAATCTCCCCTGACAGCAGAGCAGACCATGGAAATCCTGCTGAAGTTGCAGATGGAGGGGAAGATTCTGGAGGTATTCCGAAATTGTTACGTGAAAGTATAAGTAAGTGGTAGGAGGCTGTTGTGGCTAAGTATCTTGTGATAGTAGAATCACCTGCAAAAGTAAAAACTGTAAAAAAATTTCTTGGTTCCAATTATGAGGTGGCCGCATCCAACGGTCATGTGCGGGATATGCCAAAAAGCCAGCTGGGCATCGACACGGAGCATGATTTTGAACCAAAATATATCACAATCCGGGGAAAAGGGGAGCTTCTCGCCGGTCTTAGAAAAGCAGCAAAAAAGGCGGATAAGGTATATCTGGCAACCGACCCGGACCGGGAAGGTGAGGCTATTTCCTGGCATCTGTCCAAGGCGCTGAATCTGGAAGACAAAAAGATGCGCAGGATTACCTTTAATGAAATAACAAAATCAGCGGTGAAAGAATCTTTAAAGCATGCCAGGGAAATTGACATGAATCTGGTGGATGCGCAGCAGGCCCGGCGTGTGCTGGACCGTCTGGTGGGTTATCTGATCAGCCCCCTTTTATGGGCAAAAATTAAAAGAGGCTTAAGCGCCGGCCGGGTTCAGTCAGTGGCGCTGCGTATTATCGGAGACCGGGAGGAGGAGATCAACGCTTTTATTCCCGAGGAGTACTGGAGCCTGGAGGCGGATTTTTTTGTGGATGGATCGAAAAAGCCGCTGCGGGCAAAGTTTTATGGAAAAGAAAAAGAAAAAATTGCCATACATTCTGCCGGTGAGCTGGAACAGATAAAAAAGGAGCTGGAACAGGCAGAGTATCGAGTGGCAGATATCAAGAGAGGGGAGCGCGTCAAAAAGGCTCCGCTCCCCTTTACAACCAGTACTTTGCAGCAGGAAGCTGCCAAAACGCTGAATTTTTCCACGCAGAAGACCATGCGGCTGGCCCAGCAGCTCTATGAAGGAATCGATATTAAAGGAAACGGAACGGTGGGTGTGATCACATATCTGCGTACGGACTCCACCAGAGTTTCTCAGGAGGCGGAAGATCTGGCTGCCTTTTATATCGCCGATCAGTACGGCAAAGAGTATACTGCGCCTGGAAGACAGGAGATTAAAAAGGGAAAAAGTAATGTGCAGGATGCTCACGAAGCTATCAGACCCACCGATATTACCCGGCTGCCGGCCCTGATCAAGGAATCACTTACCAGAGATCAGTTCCGCCTCTATCAGCTTATCTGGAAGCGGTTCGTGGCCAGTCAGATGGCGCCGGCTGTGTATGAAACGGTTTCCGTGAAAATAACGGGAGGACCGTACCTCTTTACGGTATCTGCCTCCAGAGTAAAATTTGACGGCTTTATGTCCGTGTACGTACAGCCGGATGAAGAAAAGGAGGAAAATAATTCGCTTGTGCGCGGTATCAGTATGGATTCTGCCCTTGCTTTTGCCGGATTTGACGGACAGCAGCATTTTACCCAGCCTCCCGCTCATTATACAGAGGCGTCTTTAGTAAAAGTGATGGAGGAGCTGGGAATCGGACGTCCCAGTACCTATGCGCCTACCATCACCACATTGTTGGCGCGCCGGTATGTGGCCAAAGAAAATAAAAATCTTTATATTACAGAACTGGGTGAAGTGGTTAATAATATGATGAAGGAAGCGTTCCCCAGCATTGTGGATGTGAACTTTACGGCCAATATGGAAACCCTGCTGGACAGCGTGGAAGACGGCAGCGTAAAATGGAAAACTGTGGTGCGCAATTTCTATCCGGATCTTGACGAAGCGGTAAAGGAAGCACAGGAAAAGCTTCCTGAATACAAAATCCAGGATGAGGTGACGGATGTAATCTGCGAGGAGTGCGGCAGAAATATGGTAATCAAATACGGTCCTCACGGGAGATTCCTGGCATGTCCGGGATTTCCGGAATGCAGAAATACGAAGCCTTATCTGGAAAAAATCGGTGTCAAATGTCCGGTTTGCGGCAAAGAAGTGGTGCTGCGGAAAACGAAAAAGGGAAGAAAGTATTACGGATGTGAAGACAATCCGGACTGCGAATTTATGTCCTGGCAGAAGCCCAGCGCAAAGCCATGCCCCCAGTGCGGCGGTTATATGGTGGAAAAAGGCAGTAAACTGGTCTGCCATGACAAACAGTGCGGTTATGTAGAAAAAATATAAATACTTGAAAATGTTTAAGAAAAGCCATTTACTGACAGGTGCGGTAAATGGCTTTTCAGCATCATGAGCAAGAAAATTCAATTGTCAGAAATCATTAAAAAAACAGAAAATATATATGAAATATTGTTGATTTTGATTATGATGTATGATAAAGTAAAGTTACGATAGGATGCATATGCAGGAAAGGAGCAAAAATGAGTGTACAATTATTAGATAAGACACGAAAAATTAACAAGCTTCTGCACAATAATAATTCCACCAAAGTCGTATTCAATGATATCTGCAAGGTGATGATGGAGACGCTGGATTCCAATATTCTGGTGATCAGCCGGAAGGGAAAGGTTCTGGGTGTCAGCCTTTGTCCGGGAGTGGAAGAAATCACAGAATTGATCGATGACAGCGTGGGCGGATATGTGGATGCTCTTTTAAACGACCGCTTTTTAAGCGTGCTTTCCACCAAGGAGAACGTAAATCTGGAGACACTGGGATTTGAAGGGGAACATATCAAGCAGTATCAGGCGATCATCACTCCGATTGATATTGCAGGCGAACGGCTGGGAACCGTATTTATGTACAGGAGCAACGCGCCCTATGATATCGAGGATATTATTGTGAGTGAGTACGGGACCACCGTTGTGGGACTTGAGATGATGCGTTCCGTCAATGAAGAAAACGCAGAGGAAGCCCGGAAGATACAGGTAGTAAAATCCGCCTTCAATACACTTTCCTTCTCGGAGATGGAAGCTATCATCCATATTTTTGAAGAGCTGGATGGAGACGAGGGAATTCTGGTGGCCAGCAAAATCGCGGATCGGGTCGGTATAACCCGTTCTGTTATTGTGAATGCACTGCGCAAGTTTGAAAGCGCGGGCGTCATAGAATCCCGTTCCAGCGGCATGAAAGGAACGTATATTAAAGTGCTCAATGATGTGATCTTTGATGAGCTGGAAGAACTGAAGGCAAACAAGAACGGAAAGGCAGGGGAGAAATCCCTGTAAACTCTTATGAAAAACCGGGAGAATACCGCTTTTATGATACAGGTTCATAAAGCGGTATTTTTTTTAGAAAAACAAAAAGATGAGAAAACAAGAGATAATGAAAGGATGAATGAGAAAAGATCAATAAAATATAAAATATAGGTCAAAAATCAAAGTTGCTAATTTTCAGCGTGTTCACTAATATATGATTTATCGAGTAGCACTCGAATCGAGTGAGTGCTAATAAAGATGGAAAGTTATTAAAGGAGGCAAATAGAATGAAATTAGTACCGTTAGGAGACAGAGTTGTATTAAAACAGTTAGTTGCAGAAGAGACAACAAAATCAGGAATCGTTCTGCCGGGCCAGGCTCAGGAGAAGCCGCAGATGGCAAAGGTAATCGCTGTGGGACCGGGTACTGATGATGTGAAGATGGAACTGTCAGAAGGCGACCAGGTTGTATTTTCCAAATATGCCGGAACAGAAGTAAAAATCGACGGCGAAGAGCTGATCATTATCAAACAGCAGGATGTTTTAGCAGTAGTGAAATAAACAATAATCAGGAGGAATCATTATCATGGCAAAAGCAATTAAATTTGGAGCAGACGCAAGAGCGGCTCTTGAAAGCGGCGTAAATCAGCTGGCGAATACAGTCAGAGTAACACTGGGACCGAAAGGAAGAAACGTAGTTCTGGATAAATCCTACGGCAATCCCCTTATCACAAACGACGGTGTAACCATTGCAAAAGAAATTGAGCTGGAAGACGGTTTTGAAAACATGGGTGCACAGCTGATCCGTGAAGTGGCATCCAAAACAAACGACGTAGCCGGCGACGGAACAACAACAGCTACCGTACTGGCACAGGCTATGGTTCACGAAGGTATGAAAAACCTGGCTGCAGGCGCAAATCCCATCGTTCTGAGAAAGGGAATGAAAAAAGCTACTGATAAAGCCGTAGAAGTCATTGCCCAGATGAGCAAAAAAGTAGACGGCAAGGATCAGATCGAAAGAGTTGCCGCTGTATCTTCCGGAGATGAAGAGGTAGGAAAACTGGTTGCTGACGCAATGGAAAAAGTTTCCAGCGACGGCGTTATCACAGTAGAAGAATCCAAGACCATGAGAACAGAACTGGATCTGGTAGAAGGTATGCAGTTTGACAGAGGATACCTGTCCGCATACATGGCTACAGATATGGATAAGATGGAAGCGGTTCTGGACGATCCGTACATTCTGATCACAGACAAGAAACTGTCCAATATTCAGGATCTGCTGCCGATTCTGGAGCAGGTTGTTAAGGCAGGAGCAAAACTTCTGATTATCGCGGAAGACGTAGAAGGCGAAGCGCTGACAACTTTGATTGTCAACAAATTAAGAGGCACATTCTCCGTTGCAGCTGTAAAAGCACCGGGATACGGCGACAGAAGAAAAGCCATGCTGGAAGATATCGCTATCCTTACAGGCGGACGTGTGGTATCCGATGAAGTTGGTCTGGACATCAAAGAGATCACACTGGACGACCTGGGACGTGCAAAATCCGTTAAAGTACAGAAGGAAAACACAATTATCGTAGACGGCGCCGGCGACAAAGATGCGATCAAAGCAAGAATCGGCCAGCTGAAAAACGAGATTGAGACCACAACCTCATCCTTCGATAAAGAAAAACTTCAGGAAAGACTTGCCAAACTGGCAGGCGGCGTAGCTGTTATCCGTGTAGGAGCTGCTACAGAAACCGAAATGAAAGAAGCAAAACTTCGTATGGAAGACGCTCTTGCAGCTACAAGAGCAGCTGTTGAAGAAGGAATCATCGCAGGCGGCGGATCTGCATATGTTCACGCTGCAAAGGAAGTCGGCAAACTGGCAGATGATCTGGAAGGCGATGAGAAGACAGGCGTGAAGATTATTCTGAAAGCGCTGGAAGCTCCGCTGCACACCATCGCTGAGAACGCCGGTCTGGACGGTTCCGTTATTATCAATAAAGTAAGAGAATCTGAACCGGGAATCGGTTTTGATGCTTACAAAGAGGAATATGTAGATATGGTGAAAGCCGGAATCCTGGATCCTGCAAAAGTTACAAGAAGCGCTCTGCAGAATGCAACCAGCGTTGCCGCAACACTTCTGACCACAGAATCCGTTGTATCTATCATTAAAGAGGATACACCTGCTATGCCGGCCGGTGGACAGCCGGGAATGATGTAATCATTCCTGAAGCCGTAAAGAAAAAATTTGAAATACCGCTTTGCAGAAAATCTGCCAGGCGGTATTTTTTTCCAGAAAATTATGTTATACTGGATTCACAGGTATTGCATTGACACGGAAATAATTTTTTGCTACACTAGACAATCAAAGACAATATTCGAGGGAATCAAAGAAACGGAGGATGAAAGAATGGGAAGAATAATCGGAGAAGGAATTACTTTTGATGATGTGCTGCTGGTACCGGCTTACTCGGAAGTAACTCCCAATATGGTTGATTTGTCTACCTGGCTGACAAAAAAAATAAGGCTGAATATCCCGATGATGAGCGCGGGAATGGATACGGTTACAGAGCACCGTATGGCCATCGCCATGGCCAGACAGGGCGGTATCGGAATTATTCATAAAAATATGAGCATTGAACAGCAGGCAGAAGAAGTGGACAAAGTAAAACGCTCCGAGAACGGTGTTATCACAGACCCATTCTTCCTTTCACCGGAGCATACACTGGAAGATGCCAATAACCTGATGGCCAAGTTCCGCATTTCCGGTGTTCCGATTACGGAAGGGAGAAAGCTGGTAGGTATCATTACAAACCGTGATCTGAAATTTGAAGAAGACTTCACAAAGAAAATCAAAGAATCCATGACTTCCGAAGGTCTGATTACAGCGCCGGAAGGAATTACGCTGGATGAGGCGAAGAAAATTCTTGCCAGGGCCAGAAAAGAAAAACTTCCCATTGTGGACAAAGATTTTAATTTAAAAGGGTTAATTACCATTAAAGATATTGAAAAACAGATCAAATATCCTCTTTCAGCGAAAGATGACCAGGGACGTCTGCTCTGCGGTGCCGGCGTCGGAATCACTGCCAATGTAATGGAACGTGTGGAGGCGCTTGTGAAAGCCCGCGTGGACGTGATTGTAATCGATTCAGCACACGGCCATTCCGCCAATATTTTCAAAACCCTTCGTGAGATCAAGAGCAGTTATCCGGATCTGCAGGTGGTTGCGGGAAATGTGGCTACGGAAGAAGCAACACGCGATCTGATCAAGGCCGGTGTGGATGCCGTTAAAGTGGGAATCGGCCCCGGTTCCATCTGTACCACCCGTGTAGTTGCAGGTATCGGTGTTCCTCAGATCACAGCCATTATGGACTGCTATAAAGCGGCTTCAGAGACAGGCACTCCTATTATTGCAGACGGCGGCATCAAATATTCCGGCGATATGACAAAGGCCATTGCAGCAGGCGCCAACGTATGTATGATGGGAAGCATGTTTGCGGGATGTGACGAAAGTCCTGGAGACTTTGAACTGTATCAGGGAAGAAAGTATAAAGTATACCGCGGCATGGGCTCTATCGCGGCCATGGAAAACGGAAGCAAGGACCGTTATTTCCAGTCAGATGCCAAGAAACTGGTTCCGGAAGGCGTGGAAGGCCGTGTGGCATATAAAGGCCATGTGGAAGATACAGTATTCCAGCTGGTAGGCGGTCTGCGTGCAGGCATGGGATACTGCGGAGCAAAAGACATTCCCACACTGATTGAGACAAGTAAATTTGTAAAGATTACGGCAGCTTCTCTGAAAGAGTCTCATCCTCACGATATTCATATTACAAAAGAAGCGCCGAATTACAGCGTAGACGAATAAGAAACAAGGCGGGCCGGCGCCCGCGGTGACAAAATATGAGCACAAGAGGCAGGCGTTATTCCCAAAGAGGAAGAAGAAAAAGCAGACAACAGAGAATAAAGGAAAGAAACAGAGCGATTTTGCTGCTGGTTTTGGCTGGAATTGCAGTCATCGTGCTGGTGATTGCGGGGTACCGTCTGTTGTTTGCCCCTTTCCGGGAAGAGGAGAAAAGTCAAGAGGCCGCCCGGACCTTTGAGGAGGACTGGGAGGGAGCGCCGCCGCTGGATGTACAGCTTCTGACGGTCAATGAATATTCCAGACCGGGTACTCCGCTGGAAAAAATTAACGGCATTGTCATCCACTATACGGCCAACCCCGGCAGTTCCGCCCAGGCAAACCGGAATTATTTTGAAGGGCTGAAGGACGAGCATACCACAAAGGCCAGCAGCCATTTTGTTATTGGACTGGAGGGTGAGATTGTTCAGTGCATTCCCAGCTCTGAGATTTCCTATGCATCCAATGACAGAAACAATGACACGCTGTCCATTGAGTGCTGCCATCCGGATGAGTCCGGGAAATTTACTGATGCGACGTATCAGTCGCTGGTGGACCTGACTGCCTGGCTGTGTCAGCGATTTGAGGTGCCGACGGAGAATATTATCCGGCATTATGATGTGACCGGCAAGGAATGTCCCAAGTATTTTGTGGATCACGAGGATGCGTGGCGGCAGTTCCGGGAGGAAGTGAGCGAGGCTGTCAGCGCCGGGAAAGAGGGGGAAAAGTGAATCTGTTTAAGCATGAGATCAATGTGGCTTCGCCTCAGACTATGGTGAAGATCACGGGATATGTAAAGGAAGATCTGAAGAAAAGTAAAATTAAGTCCGGGATCGCAGTGGTATTCTGCCCTCATACGACGGCTGGGATTACCATTAACGAAAATGCGGATCCGGATGTGCAAAGAGATCTGATATATGGCTATGAAAAAGTATTTCCCACAAACGATGGAAATTACCGCCATTTTGAGGGGAACAGCCATGCTCACATGAAATCATCGGCCATGGGAGCATCGGCGGTGATCATAGTGGAGGATGGAAAGCTGATACTGGGAACGTGGCAGGATATCTATTTCTGCGAATATGACGGGCCCAGATACCGGAAATTTTTTGTAAAATTCATAGAAGGATAAAAGACAGGGAAAGGGAGAAAAAAAGATGCAGATGATTTCACTGGAAGAGACGTTGAAACAAAATGCTTATCCGGGCAGAGGGATTGTAATCGGCCGTTCCAAAGACGGTTCTAAGGCGGTGACGGCTTATTTTATCATGGGAAGAAGCGCCAACAGCAGAAACAGAATTTTTGTGGAAGAGGGCGAAGGTCTTCGTACCCAGGCTTTTGATCCTTCCAAAGTAGAGGATCCCAGCCTTATTATCTATGCGCCGGTTCGTGTGCTGGAGGATAAGACCATCGTTACCAACGGAGATCAGACGGATACGATTTACGATGGAATGAAAGAGGGGCTGACTTTCGAACAGTCCTTAAGAAGCCGGGAATTTGAGCCGGATGCCCCCAACTATACACCGCGTATTTCCGGTGTGATGTACGTAAAAGACGGCGGTTATCACTATGAGATGTCTATTTTAAAGAGCAACAACGGAAGTCCCGAAAGCTGCAGCCGCTTTACCTTCTCTTATGAAAATCCCGCTGCAGGCGAAGGCCATTTTATTCACACCTATCAGTGCGATGGAAATCCGCTGCCCAGTTTTGAGGGAGAGCCCAAGCTGGTGGAAATTTCCGATGATATGGATGCTTTTACCGATATGCTCTGGAACAGCCTGAATGAGGACAATAAGGTATCTCTTTTTGTGCGGTATATTGATATCGCCACAGGAACTGCAAGAACGAAAATTGTGAATAAAAATCAGTAAGGAGGCATAAGATAAATGAAAGAGCTGGAATTAAAATATGGCTGCAATCCCAATCAGAAACCGTCCAGAATATATATGGCGGACGGATCAGAACTTCCTATTCAGGTATTAAACGGGAAACCGGGATATATCAACTTTCTGGATGCGTTTAACGGCTGGCAGCTGGTAAAAGAACTGAAAGAGGCTACAGGGCTTCCGGCAGCTACTTCCTTTAAGCATGTATCCCCGGCGGGGGCTGCTGTGGGACTTCCCCTTACGGATACCCTGGCTGCAATTTACTGGGTAGAAAATAAAGAGGAGCTTACACCGCTGGCCTGCGCTTATGCGAGAGCAAGGGGAGCCGACAGAATGTCCTCCTTCGGTGACTTTATTGCGCTGTCCGACATCTGTGACAAAGAAACAGCCGGACTGATCCGCCACGAAGTGTCTGACGGAATCATTGCTCCGGGCTATACAGAAGAAGCGCTGGCAATTCTGAAGGAAAAGAAAAAAGGAAACTATAATATTATTCAGATTGATACGGATTACCGTCCTGCGCCGCTGGAGCACAAAGAGGTGTACGGCATTACCTTTGAGCAGGGGCGCCAGGAGCTGCCTATTGATGATCAGCTTCTTTCCAACATTGTGACAGAGAACAAAGCGCTGTCAGCCGAAGCTCTGCGGGATATGAAGATTGCGCTGATTACGCTGAAATATACTCAGTCCAATTCCGTATGTTTTGTCAAGGACGGACAGGCCATCGGAATCGGTGCAGGGCAGCAGTCCAGGGTACACTGTACCCGTCTGGCGGGCCAGAAAGCGGACAACTGGCTGCTTCGTCAAAGCCCCAAGGTTCTGAATCTGCAGTTTGTGGACTCCATCAGCCGCCCCGAAAGAGACAACGCCATTGACGTATATATCGGCGAGGAATATATGGATGTGCTGGCGGACGGAGCATGGGAAAAGATATTCAAGGTGAAACCGGAAGTATTTACCAGAGAGGAAAAACGTGCATGGCTGGATCAGATGAGCGATGTGACTCTGGGATCCGATGCATTCTTCCCCTTTTCGGACAATATTGAGCGCGCTAAGAAAAGCGGCGTGAAATACATCGCCCAGCCGGGCGGTTCTGTCCGTGATGATCTGGTAATCGAATGCTGCAACAAATATAATATGGTGATGGCGTTTACAGGAATTCGCCTGTTCCATCACTGATATGCGTGAGGGGGAGCTGTAAAGAGCAGCTCTCCCTTTTTACGCAATACGACCGGCAAGCGGCTGTCGTGCCTGCACGGGCAGACATTTGCCGGGCAGCGGATAGCGGTGCGAAGACCAGCTTTGCTGTGAATAGTAACAAAAAAGGAAAATGAAGGAGCAGATAAATGGAGCAGAAAGGAAAACTGCCGGCGCGGATGGAAGTGCCGGCAAAGGATAAATGGCACATTGAGGATTTATATTCCACGGATGAAAAGTGGGAGGAAGAATTTGAAGAGCTGAAGAAGAAGGCGGAAAATTTTGGCCGCTTTCAGGGGAGACTGGGAGAGTGCGGAAAGGTTCTTTTTGAAGCCTTAAAGGCTCAGGATGAAATCTCAAAACTGCTGGAGCGGGTTTACGTCTATGCCAGTCAGAAAAACCATGAGGATATGGGAAACGGCACGTATCAGCAGTTATATATGAGAAGTCAGGCTCTGATGAGTCAGATCGGGGATATCTGCGCTTTTGTGGAGCCGGAGATACTGAAAATCCCTGATGAAACGCTGGATAAATTTTACAAGGAAGAGCCGGAGCTTTCGCTGTACCGCAGGTATCTGGATGAGAAAAGAAGGAGAAGGGAGCATATTCTCACGGAAGAGATGGAAGGCGTGCTGGCCAAAGCTTCGCAGATGGGGAACGGTCCCCAGAATATCTTTCAGATGTTCAACAATGCGGATTTGGACTTTGGAATGATTACAGATGAAGATGGTCAAAAGGTGCAGCTTACCCACGGGCGCTATATTCAGTTTATGGAAAGTCAGGACCAGAAAGTGCGCCGGGAAGCATTTGAAAGCCTTTACCGTGCCTACGGACAGTTTAAAAATACACTGGCGGCCGTGTTTGAAGCCAATGTGACCCAGGAGCTGTTTTTCTCCCGGATGAGAAAATACGGCTCTTCCCTGGAGGCGGCTTTAGACGGCGGAAATATTCCCCTCTCCGTTTACGATGGTCTCATCAGCCAGGTACATGAAAATCTGTACCGTATGCACGATTATATCACACTGCGAAAGGAACTCCTGGGCCTGAATGAGCTGCATATGTATGATGTCTATGTGCCGCTGGTTAAGCAGAGCAGGAATCATTATACCTTTGAACAGGCCAAGGAGATTGTACGGGAGGGGCTGGCGCCTCTGGGCGCCGATTATCAGGCCATTCTGCAGGAGGGATTTGACGGAGGATGGATCGATATCTATGAAAATCAGGGCAAACGAAGCGGCGCTTACTCCTGGGGAGCATATGGAACCCATCCCTTCGTACTGATGAATTACAATGGAAGCCTGAACCATGTGTTTACGCTGGCTCATGAGATGGGGCACGCCATCCACAGCTACTATTCCGACAAAACACAGCCTTATCCCTATGCAGGATATCGGATTTTTGTGGCGGAGGTGGCTTCCACCTGCAACGAAGCGCTGCTGATCCATTATCTGCTGGAGCAGGCGAAGGATAAGGCGGAAAAGAAATACCTGATAAATTATTTTCTGGATCAATTCCGCGCCACCTTGTACCGGCAGACCATGTTTGCAGAGTTTGAGAAAAAGGTACATCAGATGGGGCAGGAGGGAGAAAGTCTGACGGCGGACGCCCTGTGCCGGGTATATTATGATCTGAATTGCGAATATTTTGGAAAAGATATGGTGGTGGATGAGCAGATTGCCATGGAATGGGCCAGAATTCCTCATTTTTATACTGCTTTTTATGTATATCAGTATGCGACGGGATTTTCCGCTGCCATTGCCATCAGCAGCAAAATTTTAAAAGGCGAGCCGGGAATTGTGGAAAAGTATAAGAAATTCCTCTCCGGCGGAAGTTCCCAGGATCCCATTGACCTTTTGAAAATATGCGGGATCGATATGACTTCGCCAGAGCCGGTGAAGGAGGCTCTGGCGGTATTTGGTGAGTATCTTGAAATGCTGAAGCAGCTATAAAGACAGCGGGAATCATTCCCTGGGGTCTTCCAGATTGAGTTTTGCAAAAGCGGCGGCAAAGGCCTGATTGATGGGCGCTGCCGCTTCTTTTTTCTGTTCTTTCAGGTAGCGCTGTACATCCTGCTTTCGAACGCCGGCGCCTTCTTTTTCGCGGCGGGCCTTAAAGGCGGAGAGTTTTTCTTTATAACCGCAGCTGCAGATAAAAGTTTCCTCCTTGCCTTTCATGTAAAGCTCCATCTTTTTATGGCATTTGGGGCAGCGGGCGTTGGAGGTGCGGGAAATAGTTTCCCGGTGGCCGCATTCCCGGTCCTGGCATACCAGCATCCTGCTGTTTTTGCCGTTCACCGCCAGCATTCGTTTGCCGCATTTGGGACAGCGTGTGCTGGTCAGATTGTCATGACGGAATGTGCCTTCCCCCTGCTTGATTTCGTCAATGATGTCCCGGGTGTAGCTGCGGATATCTTTAAGGAAGGTTTCCTTTTTTAAAGATCCGGAAGCAATGCGGGAAAGCTTCATTTCCCAGTCTGCGGTCAGCTCCGGTTTTTTCAGATCCTCCGGAACCAGGGAGAGGAGCTGACGGGCTTTGGAGGTGATAACAATATCGTTCCCCCGTTTTTCCATCAGAAAGCTGCCGAATAACTTGTCGATGATATCGGCTCTGGTGGCGACTGTACCCAGACCCCCCGTTTCGCCCAGGGTTTTGGCGGCTTTTGCATCCTGACTTTCCATGTAGCGGACGGGATTTTCCATGGCGGACAGTAAAGTAGCTTCGTTAAAGTAGGCCGGCGGCTTTGTTTTTCCCGAAGTTACATCGATTCGGGTAAGGGGCAGGCGGTCGCCCTCTTTTAATTCGGGAAGGGACTGTTCCCGGATTTCTTTTTCCTCTGTCTCTTCCTCGTAATCGCCTTTCTGTTCGTATACTTCCATCCAGCCCTGGGAGCGAATCGTTTTCCCGCGGGCGATAAAAGTCTCGCCGGCGGCGGAGGCGGTGACAGAAGTCTGTTCGTACTCGAAAGGCGGATACAGAACGGCCAGAAAACGGCGCACTACCAGATCGTAGATTTTTTTCTCTTCGTTGGTCATATGCTCCATCTGAACGAACTGTTCGGTGGGAATAATGGCGTGGTGATCGCTGACCTTTTTGTCGTTGACAAAGGATGCGTTGGTTTTCAGCGGTTTCATGATCAGCGGACCGGCCAGTTTTTTATAGGGACCGACGGCACAGGCCTTCAGACGCTCTTTTAAGGTTTCTACCACATCCGTGCCGATATAGCGGGAATCTGTGCGGGGATAAGTGAGAACCTTGTGATGCTCATAGAGACGCTGCATAATGTTTAACGTTTCTTTGGCGGAAAAGCCGAAACGTCGGTTTGCCTCCCGCTGCAGTTCCGTCAGATCGTAAAGACCCGGCGCCTGTTTCTTCTTTTTCGTTTTTTCAACGGCGGCAATGGTCAGGCTTTTGCCTTTTAAGGATGATGCGATATCTTCCGCTTTATCACGGGAAAAAGTGCGGGTGCTTTTGCTTTTGGATTCACACCAGGTGAAACGGACTCCTGCCGCCAGGGCGGTAATTCCATAATATTCTTTTGGCTTAAACTGTCGGATTTCCTCTTCCCGGCGGGCGATAATGGCCAGAGTGGGAGTCTGTACCCGTCCGCAGGAAAGCTGGGCGTTGTATTTGCAGGTCAGCGCCCGGGTGGCGTTGATGCCCACCAGCCAGTCGGCCTGGGCTCTGGCGGAGGCGGCGTCAAAAAGATTCTGATATTCCCGGCCGTCTTTTAAGTGGGAAAATCCCTCCCGGATGGCTTTATCCGTGACGGAGGAAATCCACAGCCGTTTCACCGGTTTCTTTGCACCGGCCTTTTCCAGAATCCAGCGGGCAACCAGTTCCCCTTCCCGTCCGGCGTCTGTGGCGATGATAATTTCTCTCACATCTTTGCGGAATATCAGATTTTTTACGGTCTGAAACTGTTTGGCGGTCTGACGGATTACCACCAGCTTCATGTGGTCCGGCATCATGGGCAGCACGTCAAGTTTCCATTCTTTATATGATTTGTCATAATCCTCCGGATCAGCCAGAGTGATCAGATGTCCCAAAGCCCAGGTGACAATGTAGCGGGAGCCCTCTATCGATGCGCCCTCCTGCTTTTTACAGCCCAGAACACGGGCGATATCCCTTCCCACCGACGGCTTTTCTGCAATAACCAGTGATTTCATAATAAATAATCTCCATTTTCGTTCTGTTTTTGGTCCGGCATGATAAACGGCTCCGGGATCAGTCTCCGAAGCCGCTGTAACCATTATTCATTTTCCGCCTGCATTTTCCGGCCCTGTGTCACGTGACGCTTAATTGCCTCAAAACTTTCCGCGCTGATCACATGTTCAATACGGCAGGCATCGTCCAGAGCAGTTTTTTCATCAACGCCCAGGTGAATCAGCCATTCAGAAAGAAGAACATGTCGTTCGTAAATTGTGAGAGCAATCTCTTTACCCGCGTCTGTCAAAGTGATGAATCCATCTTTGTCCATGATAATGTATCCGTTTTCACGTAAGTTTTTCATGGCCACACTGATGCTGGGTTTGGAAAAGTGAAGTTCGTTTACGATATCGATGGAGCGGACTTCCGACTTTTTCTTGCTCAGTATATAAATGGTCTCCAAATAGTTTTCTGCAGATTCGTGTATTTTCAATGTGTCTCTCTCCTTAATTGAAATAGTATGCATTCTGCCATGCATACAGCATATCATATTGAGGGAAAAATAGCAAAGAAAAAGATGAAAAGAAGATAGGAAAAAGTGATAAAGGAACAGGGAAATTTAAGAAAATGTTGTTAAAAATTTTAGAAGTGATGACCTTGAAATTCATAAGAGATATGTTACAATAATATTACGAAAAATAATAAGGGTGAGAATATGAATCTGTATGAAGCAGTTTATGCAAGAAAATCTGTCCGCAGTTTTACGGGAGAGGCGGTCAGTGGCAAAGTAATAGACAGTATCAGAAAATTTTATCAGGAAATGGAAGGGCTGTTTGGAGGGATCGAGACAGAACTGGTTATACTGGAAAACAGGAAGGAAAAGCGTACATTTTCCGGATTTGCCAGTGTGAACGCGCCCTATTATCTGGCGCTTTATACCGGCAGTCAGGAAAAATGCATGATGAATGCAGGATATATCCTGCAGCAGCTCACTCTTTATCTGTGCAGTAAAGGGCTGGGCAGCTGTTACGTGGGGATGAGTCTGCTGCCTCCAAAACTGAAAAAAAGGGGAGATAAGATTCTTGCCTGTCTTCTTGCTTTTGGAAAGAGCAAGAACGGCTATACGCGCAAACCGGTGGAAGCAAAAAGAATGGACTTGAAAGAGCTGTGCCTTTTTAAAGAAAAGCCCAGGCTGTGGATGAATCAGCTGCTGGAGGCCGCGCGTCTGGCTCCGTCCAGCATGAATTCTCAGCCCTGGAGATTTGTCGTCTATGACAACCGGATTCACGTTTATTCCAAAAAGTATAAGTCCGGCCAGCTGGGAAAAATGACGGAACTTAATTTTGGGATTTTGTTCAGCAATATGATGGTGGTAGCAGAAGAGCTGTGGCTGGATGTGGATCTGATCCGACTGGATGAGATAGATCAGAAAAATTATCCTAACAGCCAGTATGTATTGAGTGTCGTACTGCGGGTATAAAAAAGATATAAAAAACTTAAAAAAGTCTTGACAAGATATGGAAGTTATAGTATAGTAGTCCTTGGTCAGCAGTTGACAGGCGCGAGTGGCTCAGTTGGTGGAGCGCGACCTTGCCAAGGTCGAGGCCGCGGGTTCGAGTCCCGTCTCGCGCTCTTGAAAATAGAAAGCAGATCTGCGTAAATGCAGACCTGCTTTTTTCTGTATCCGGCGATACAGCGGCGTCGGAGAATAAACAAAAGAGGAGAGGGCAGCTATGAAAAGTCATATAAAGAAAAAAACGGCAGTTCTGCTTCTGGCATCAGGCTGTGCGATTTTGATGCCAGGCTGTTCCAGGCAGGAAGAGGTCCAGGAAACAGTTCCGGAGTTTAAAGAGTACGTTTCAGAAGATGGAACCTTTTCTGTCAGCCTGCCGGGTGATGCATGGCAGACAGACGAAGATGATGATACGATGAAAATTTTTTCTTCACCGGATGGTCTGCTGATGATTACCCACACGGAAAACGCATCTGATGAAATGTATCCCTCGTCTGAGGATGATATACAGATGATACTGGATATTGAGGGCTATGCCAGTGAAGGATATGAGGTGACGGAGTTTACCAGGACAGAGGTTGCACAGCTGAAATCTTATCAGGCGGTAGTTCGCTATACGGAAGAAGACGCGGTATATTCCTGGGGCATTCTCAACGGAATTCTGCTGGGGGATGACGTCTATATGGCCAGCGCCATGGTGGTGGATGAAAGTGAGGAAATGCTGGAAGCCATGAAATCCTCCGTGTACGGATACAGCTGGCAGACTGGAGATAAGGAGAAAGAAGAGGTCACACCGGAGCTGACGGCGGAACCAACAGCAGAACCGACGGCGGAACCCACAGCAGAGCCGACGGCGGAACCAACACCTGAGCCCACGGCAGAACCAACACCGGAACCAACACCTGAGCCCACAGCGGAACCAACACCGGAACCGACGCCTGAGCCGACGGCAGAACCAACGCCTGAGCCCACACCGGTTCCTCAGGAGGATATTACGCCTGTGAGCCGTTCCGGATACTGCCATTCACCGGCTTATATCAGAAGCATTCCTGGCAACAACGGAACCATCGTCGGTTCCGTGGAAGAGGGCCAGACGGTGGCGATTACAGGAGAGATCAGAAACTGGTATCAGATCAGTTATGAGGGCGGCACCGCCTATGTATGCAAGGACTATATTCAGTAGACATTTATGGTGAATTGTGCTATCATGAATAAAAGTACGTGAAAAAGGAGAAAAATATGGTAGCAGAGTCATTTTTGTTCAGCCGGACTTTTGAGATTATTCTGATTGCGATATTGGTTGTGGTGACGGTTATGCTGTTTACCGGCCACGGTTCCATTTTTTTAAAGTCAAAAGGTTCAACCAGAAAATTTACACCGGAAGAAGAAAAGATCATGGGAAGAAAGCTGGGGTGCGTTACACTGCTCTGGCTGCTGGCAGAGCTTCTGCTGGTGTGTTTTGGCCAATATATGTGGGTTTCACTGGCATACATGGTGATTATTGCAGCTTCCCTGGTGTTTCTTATTAAATTTTTCAAACAAAACAGTTAAAGAATCGGGGATGGAGGAAATTACTTTTCTCTGTCCCCTAATTTTATGCGATACGCCCGGCATGCGGCTGCAGTGCCTACACCAGCAGACATTTGCCGGGCAGCGGACGGCCAACAACTTTGCTGTGAGCGTGCCGCGATTGATATCAGGAGGGAAAAAATGCTGGAGAAGGTTAAGATTTCATCAAAAAGAGACGGACTTTTATTGGAGCTTCTGGTGGGCCATCCTGCGGCGCCGGCGGCAGGAGTGGTACAGATTCTTCACGGGATGTGTGAACATAAGGAACGCTACATTCCGTTTATGGAGTATCTGAACAGTCATGGACTGGTTGCGGTTATCCATGATCACAGAGGTCATGGCAAAAGCGTCCGTTCCCGGTATGATCTGGGATATATGTATGGACAGGGGGGAGAGGGACTGGTGGAGGATGCCAGATGTGTGACTTCTTACATCAGGCACCGGTTTGCAGGACTGCCCCTTGTTCTTTTCGGCCACAGTATGGGGTCTCTGGCGGCCAGAGCCTACTGCAAAAGGTATGATAAAGATCTGAAAGGATTGATTCTGTGCGGCCAGCCGGCCAGGAATCCGGCTCTGCCCCTGGGAATTCTGACGGCAGAAACTTTAAAGCTGATCCGGGGAGAGCATTTTCGAAGCCGTCTGCTGGAGATGATGACCTTTGGTCCCTTTGCAGCAAAATTCTGGAGAGAAGGGCGGAAATTTGCCTGGATCTGTTCCAGAAAAGAAGTGGCGGCAGAGTATGAGGATTCTCCGCTGTGCGGTTTTAATTTTACAGTGGACGGATATCTGGCTTTGTTTGGACTGATGAAAGAGGCTTACAGCAGGAAGAACTGGAACTGCAGCAGTCCCCATGTGCCTGTGCTGTTTACAGGAGGAGAAGAGGATCCGTGCATGGGAAGCAGGAGGAAATTTGCCCGGACCGTCATGTCTTTTCGGGAGGCGGGGTATGACAGAATATACTGCAGGCGGTATCCGGGTATGCGGCACGAGATATTAAATGAGACGGAACGAATGAAAGTATACCGGGATATCTGCCGGTTTATAGAAAAAACCATTGAGGGAGGAAGATAAACAATGAGAAGTAGCGGAATATTACTGCCGGTGGCGTCGCTGCCGGCCAGGTATGGGATCGGATGTTTTTCAAAAGAAGCATATGAGTTTGTGGATCAGCTTGTGCGGGCCGGCCAGAAGATCTGGCAGATCCTGCCCCTGGGACCTACGGGGTACGGCGATTCTCCTTACCAGTCCTTTTCCACCTTTGCAGGGAATTCCTATTTCATTGACCTGGAAAAACTGATTCAGGAGGGGCTTCTGACACAGGAAGAGTGTGATGGATTTACCTACGGGGATAATCCCGGGTATGTGGATTACGATAAGGTAGAACAGTCCAGACATGTGCTGCTGAGAAAGGCGTATGAACGGTTTTCTCCGGATGAAAGTTTTGGAGAATTTGTAAGAGAAAACGGTTTCTGGCTGGAAGATTACGCATTGTATATGGCCTTGAAGGAGAGTCATGACGGCGAAGCCTGGACAGAATGGGAAGAGGAGTTAAGAGACCGTCATCCCGGTCCCATCCAGAATGAGCGGATGAAGCTGGCGGCCGAGATCCAGTATTATCGGTTTGTGCAGTATAAATTTTATGAGCAGTGGGACCGTCTGAAAAAGTATGCCAATGAACGCAATATTCAGATCATTGGCGATATGCCGATTTACGTTTCCTTTGACAGCTCCGATGCCTGGGCCAATCCGCTCTTATTCCAGTTTAATGAGAGAAATCAGCCCATCGCCGTGGCGGGATGTCCTCCTGACTATTTCGCGCCCCAGGGGCAGCTGTGGGGAAATCCTCTGTACAGCTGGGAATATCACAGAGAGACGGGATACAGTTGGTGGATATCCAGAATGCAGCACAGTCTGCGTCTTTACGATGTGGTGCGAATCGATCACTTCAGAGGATTTGACGAATACTATTCTGTTCCTTTCGGGGATAAGACGGCGGAGTTTGGTCACTGGGAAAAAGGACCGGGACTGGAGCTGTTCCATGCGCTGAAGGAGAAAGTGGAAAATTTAAGTGTGATTGCAGAAGATCTTGGATTTTTGACGGAGAGTGTGATACAGCTGGTAAAGGATACGGGATATCCGGGAATGAAGGTGCTGGAGTTTGCCTTTGACAGCGATCCGGAATGTCTTTATCTCCCCCACAATGTACCGGAAAACAGCATCATCTATACTGGAACCCATGACAATGATACACTGGCCGGATGGATACGCACCATGCCGGAGCACACGGACCGGTATGCCAGAGAGTATCTGAATTATTCCGGAAGGGACGAAAAAGAGTATGTGTGGAGCTTTATCCGGCTGGCTATCTCCAGCGTAGCCCAAAAAGCGGTTATCCCCATGCAGGATTATCTGTGTCTTGGTACTGAGGCCAGGATCAACGTGCCTTCCACCCTGGGAGACAACTGGAAGTGGAGACTTAAGGAAGGACAGTTTACGGATGAACTGGCTGATAAAATCCATGAGATGACCCGAATTTACGGAAGATTATAGTGGAATGATGGGATAATATGTCATGAGAAGTTTACTGAAATATCTGCAAAATTATAAAAAAGAAGCTGTGATCGGTCCGCTGTTCAAAATGCTGGAAGCCAGTTTTGAACTTCTGGTACCGGTGGTTATGGCTCATATCATCGACATAGGGATACAGAACCAGGACAGAGGTTATGTATGGAAAATGTGCCTTTTGATGGTATTTCTGGGGGTATTGGGACTGTGCTGTTCTCTGACCGCTCAGTATTTTGCGGCCAAAGCTGCGCTTGGATTTGCAGCGGAGCTGCGCAGTGACCTGTACCGCCACATCAACCGGTTTTCTTATCATGAACTGGACCGGGCGGGTATGGCGGCTCTGGTTACCCGTATGACCAGTGATGTGAATCAGGTTCAAAACGGAGTGAATCTGGTGCTGCGGCTTTTTTTGCGTTCCCCCTTTATTGTGGTGGGTGCGGTTTTTATGGCCTTTACCATCAGCAAAAAAATGACGCTGATTTTCCTGGGCGCCATTTTACTGCTGAGTGTGGTGATTTTTCTGATTGTAAGGACGACCCTTCCCATATACCGACGGGTTCAGCAGATTCTGGATGTGGTGGTAAGACGTGTCCGGGAAAATTATGTGGGAGCCAGAGTGGTGCGGGCCTTTTCCAGACAGCAGGACGAGGCGCGGCAGTTTGAAAAGACCACCGGCGACCTGAAGAAAACCCAGCTGCTGGCCGGCAGAATTTCCGCTATGATGAATCCATTGACTTATGCGCTGGTCAACGGTGCCATTGTACTCATTTTAATGATGGGAAGCCGTGAAGTTTACAAGGGAAGCGTCACTCAGGGAGAGATGACGGCGCTTGTCAATTATATGATGCAGATTCTTCTTGCACTTGTCGCGCTGGCCAATCTGATTGTGACGGTGACGAGAGCCCTGGCCAGCGCTGTCAGAGTGGAGGATGTGTTCGCCATGGAGGTGACCATGACGGATGAAGGAAATGAACGGCAAAAGGCAAAGAAGGGAAGTCCCAAGGTGGCCTTTCGTCATGTCACCTTTTCCTACGATCAGGCACAGGCGCCTTCCCTTTCTGATATCAGTTTTGAGGCATATCCCGGAGAAACCATCGGCATTATCGGCGGTACGGGATCCGGAAAAACCACGCTGGTTTCCCTGATTCCCAGGTTTTATGACTGCCAGTCGGGGCAGGTGGAGGTGGATGGGAACAATACCCGGAGTTATCCATTTGCTCAATTGAGAAAAAAGATCGGCATGGTCCCGCAAAAGGCCGTGCTTTTTGCAGGGACCATCCGTCAGAATCTGGCCTGGGGAAAGGAAGACGCTTCGGAAGAAGCGATGCTGCAGGCTTTAAAAACAGCTCAGGCTCTGGAATTTGTGGAAAAAAAGCCAGAGGGGCTTGATACGGCTGTGGCGCCTGGCGGCAGAAATTTTTCCGGAGGGCAAAGGCAGCGTCTGACTATTGCCCGGGCGCTGGCGGCGGCCCCGGAAATCCTGATCCTGGATGACAGCGCGTCGGCTCTTGATTTTGCCACGGATGCGGCGCTTCGCAGGGCCATCCGGGAAAATACAAAAGGCATGACTGTATTTATTGTGTCTCAGCGGGCATCCGCCGTACAGACGGCGGATAAAATACTCGTTCTGGACGACGGCCGTCTGGCCGGACAGGGCAGCCATAAGGAACTGTTCCAAAACTGTGAGGTGTACAGGGAAATATGTCTGTCTCAGCTTTCTAAGGAAGAGGTGACGGCTTATGAGTAGCAGAGAAACATTAAAAAGGGTGTTGAAATGGATTGCTCCCTACCGTTTTCTGGTGGCGGGCATGATTGTGCTGGCGGCAGTGACGGTTCTGACTACTCTTTACGCGCCCATACTGATCGGAAGAGGTATCGATGCTCTGGTGGGCGCGGGGGAGGTCTCTTTTCAAAGACTGTGGAATATTGTTCTGGAGCTGGCTGTGGTGGCGGCGGTCACGGCTTTATCCCAGTGGATCATGAATCTTCTCATCAATCATATCACCTATCAGGTGGTGCAGGATGTGCGGGACAGAGCCTTTCGCCATCTGCAGATTCTGCCCTTTTCCTATATTGACAGCAGGCAGCCGGGCGATATGATCAGCCGCATCTCAACGGATGTGGATCAGTTTGCCGATGGCCTTCTGATGGGTTTTACCCAGCTGTTTACGGGTGTTATGACGATCATTGCCACTCTGGCCTTTATGGTATCCATCAATGTGAAGATCACTCTGGTGGTGGTGGTGATTACCCCGGTTTCCTTCCTGGTGGCGAATTTTATTGCAAAACGAACCTTTACCATGTTCCGGCTGCAATCGGAGACCAGAGGCGAGATGACTTCCCTGGTGGAAGAGATGGTGGGAAATCAGAAGATTGTAAAAGCCTTCTCCTATGAGGACAGAGCCTTTGAGCGGTTTGAGGATGTGAATGAGCGTCTGCGGGACTGTGGTGTCAAAGCCACATTCTTTTCTTCCATCACCAATCCGGCTACCCGTTTTGTCAACAGCCTGGTGTATACAGGCGTGGGTATATACGGCGCTCTTTGCGCTATTCAGGGAAGGATAACCATCGGACAGCTCACCAGCTTTTTAAACTATGCCAATCAGTATACAAAGCCCTTTAACGAGATATCAGGTGTGATCACCGAGCTGCAGAATGCCCTGGCTTCCGCCAGACGGCTTTTCGAGCTGATGGATGAACCGGCGGAGCCGGAAGATGATGGAGATGCGCTGCAGCTTGACAATCCTACGGGAAGCGTTGCCTTTGAGCATGCCGCCTTTTCCTACCGGCCGGATGTTCCGTTGATTAAAGATTTGAATCTTACGGTGAAACCGGGACAGAGGATCGCCATCGTAGGTCCTACGGGCTGCGGGAAGACCACGCTGATCAATCTGCTGATGCGCTTTTATGATCTGCAAAAGGGCGAGCTTAAAGTCAGCGGCCATCCCGTAAGGAAAATTACCAGAGACAGTCTGAGGGCCGGATACGGAATGGTGCTCCAGGATACCTGGCTGAAGGCGGGCACGATCATGGAGAATATTGCTTACGGAAAACCCCAGGCGTCCCGGGAAGAGGTTGTGGAGGCGGCAAAAAAAGTATATGCTCACAGCTTTATCCGCAGAATGAAGGACGGTTATGACACCTATGTGACAGAAGACGGAGGCAGTCTCTCCCAGGGGCAGAAGCAGCTTCTTTGTATTGCCAGAGTGATGCTGATGGATCCGGCGGTGCTGATCCTTGACGAGGCCACTTCTTCCATCGATACCATGACGGAGATCCGTGTACAGAAAGCTTTTGAGGAGCTGATGAGAGGACGTACCAGCTTTGTGGTGGCTCACCGGCTGTCCACGGTAAGAAATTCGGATGTGATTCTTGTGATGAAAGACGGGGATATCGTAGAGATCGGAAATCACCAGGAGCTTCTTTATAAGGGCGGATTTTACGCCAAAATGTACAACAGTCAGTTTGCCCGCTGAAACAAAAATGCGGGGGTTATGAGTCTGAACAGGCAAAGAAAATGGGTAGAGTTTCTGCGTATTTTCTTTGCCTTCTTTTTACCTGTCTTTTACAGAAAAATGGATTAATTTTGATAGTTTCCCAGATGCCGGCCTGTTATAATGACCACGTTTGAAGAAAAGGAGAAATAAAGTTATGATTCACTACAAACTGCTGACACCAGGACCGCTGACAACCACAGACACGGTAAAACAGGAAATGATGACGGATCACTGTACCTGGGACGACGATTATAAACAAATTACACAGAGAATACGAGGAGGGCTGTTAAAGCTGGCCAAAGTTTCAGAAGAGGAATACACTGCCGTGCTGATGCAGGGAAGCGGCACCTTCGGCGTGGAATCAGTGCTGACCAGCGTGGTGGGGAAAGAAGACAAACTCCTTATCATAGCCAACGGCGCCTACGGGGAACGAATGACTGATATTGCCGACCACGCAGGCCTTGCTTATACGGTTTACCATGAACATTATAATCAGGTGCCAAAAGCTGATACTGTAAAAGAAATGCTGGCAAAAGACACACAGATCACGCACGTTGCCATGGTACACAGTGAAACCACCTCCGGAATCCTCAATGACATCGAAGCAGTGGGAAAAGTGGTAAAAGAAGCCGGAAAAGTCTTTATTGTGGATGCCATGAGCAGCTTTGGCGGGGTGGAAATTCCCGTACAGGACTGGGGAATTGATTTTATCGTCAGCAGCGCCAACAAATGCATCCAGGGGGTTCCCGGATTTTCCTTTATTATTGCCAGAAAGCCGCTGCTGGAGGAAAGCAGGGGAAAGGCCAGAAGTCTTTCTCTGGATCTTTATGATCAGTGGAAAACCATGGAAGTGGATGGAAAATGGCGTTTTACTTCACCGACCCACGTTGTGCTGGCCTTTGCAAAAGCCATGGAGGAACTGGAAGCGGAAGGAGGTATCTTTGCCCGGCACAAACGTTATGCGGACAATAACCGTCTGCTGATACAGGGCATGAAAGAACTGGGAATCCGGCCCTTTATTGATGAAGCCCATCAGGGTCCCATTATAACTACCTTTTACTATCCGGAACATGCGGACTTTTCATTTCAGGAGATGTATGAGTATATCAAAGAGAGAGGCTATGCCATTTATCCGGGCAAGGTCACAGAGGCGGACACTTTCCGTGTCGGCAATATCGGTGAAATATACCGGGAGGATATCGAGAAACTCTGTAGTCTGATGAAAGAATTTTTAGAGGAAAGGAACAGATAAAAATGGGAGCAGTGGAAGGAATTATTTTTGACTGGGCAGGAACGACGGTGGATTACGGCAGCTTCGCGCCGGTGCAGGCATTTGTGGAGGTTTTTAAACATTTCGGTATCGAACCTACCATGGAAGAGGTGAGGAAACCCATGGGAATGCTGAAGATTGATCATATCCGCACCATGCTGAAAATGGAGAGAATAGAAAACTGCTGGAAGGAAAACTATGGACGGACTCCCTGTGACGATGACGCGAAAGAGCTGTACGGCCATTTTGAGGAAAAGCTGTTTGGCATTTTAAGCCGTTTTGCCACGCCAAAGCCCGGTGTTGTGGATGTGGTAAGAGCATTGAAAGAGAGAGGTATTGCCGTCGGCTCTACCACAGGCTACACGGAGAAGATGATGGAGATTGTGACGCCGCTGGCCAGGGATATGGGCTATGCTCCCGATGCTATGGTGACGCCGGATGATGTGGGCGGCATGGGAAGACCGTACCCTTATATGATTTTTAAGAACATGGAGCTTTTAAAGCTTGGGGATGTCAGAAAAGTAATAAAAGTGGGAGATACCATATCTGATATCAAAGAAGGAAAAAATGCAGGCGTAAGAAGTCTGGGGGTTGTAGTGGGAAGTTCTCAGATGGGGCTTACACAGGAAGAATATGAAAACCTTTCTCCCCGGGAAGCGCTGGAAAAATGTGAAAAGGTAAGACAGGAATTTCTGGAAGCGGGAGCCGATCAGGTGATCATGAATATGGAGGAACTTCTGGAATTAATCTGACAGTTTACAAAAGGAAGAAAAGATGATATGATAGTCTGAAAAATACAAAGGAAGGTAGATTATGCGAAACGACAGATTTTCTTATGTGTTGAGGACTATTGCAGGGGCTTATCTGATCTATCTGTCATATAATATCCTGTCATCTGTGGCGAAGGGAGAAACGGGGAATCACACCGTGCCTGTCACTATTGCGGCGGTAATCTTTATCATACTGGGAGCTGTTCTGGTTGTTTTTGGAGTGCGGGGTATGATCCGGATGCAAAAAGAAGGGGAGCAGGAGATAGAGGAAGACGGTGCAGAAACCGAAGTCATAGAGGAAGCAGAAGAGACTGAGGAAGCAGCAGAGGAAGTAAACGCTGAAACTGCAGAATCGGATTTGCAGGAAGATCAGCCAGAAGAAGAGAAGGAAACGGAATAAAAAAATCAGAGCCATCGGGATTGACCCGGTGGCTCCAGTTTTCTTCTGCTTATTTTAATGTATCCAGACTCTCGCCGTCCCAGATTTTTGCATTGGGATCCAGCATCCACGCATGTGTTTCGTCGTCAATACGTGTTTTCTCCCAGGGATTTCCGGGAAGATGACGGATACCCCAGGTGTAGCACAGAGCATATCCCGGGCATGCAACCATGGGATGGGGCTTCTCTGTGATAACGGCAAGACCGTTGTGACCGATTTCCACTACTTCACCATTTACCCAGCCTGCGCCGTAACCCTGCGGTTTGTCAAAACGGAAGAAGTATACTTCCGGCTGCGGATGCCAGTGAGGCGGATAGCTTGACCACTTACCGGGCAGATTGACAACTTCGCCCAGAACCATGTTGGAATATGGAGCATTCTCATAGTCGAAGCAGGTTCTTACATTTCTTCTTGTGGTTCCCTGCAGTTCATCCACACCGCGCGCCCATGTGTCAGTATCTTCCGGCATATACATTTTAGCATCGAATTTACGGTCGTTTGTAGTTTTCTGAACGTAGAATACGCTGCTGTCATGTGCTGTGATCGTACAGCTGTCGCCGGCACACAGATGCAGGCAGTAGGGGTTATAATCAAAGGGGTTGGGACGATCCATCTCAACAGTCTGTCCGCCAAATTCTACTTTGGCTTTTCCCTCAAACATAATCCATGCCATTTCTTTTTCTGTTTCATTGAAAGAATAGGTATCTCCCGCTTCCATTATCAGGAGTCCCACATCCATCATGGCTTTAACGCCTTCACCTTCGTTCATGTTCAAATATTCATTGTAACCACGAACAGGATCTTTTGCAACATACATCGCATTTACCTCCCTTAATATGTATTTTTTAAATACTATCTATATTCTGACAGATAATTAACGGAACGTCAAGTGAAAAAGCAGATTTACCGCCGCTTTCGGCGCCGCTTTTTTTTGCTGCCGCCGCTGCCCAAAAGTGCGGTGAAACATACGATGCGGACCAGCATGATGCCGAAAAAGGCGCCGACGCAGTCGATGGCCACGTCCCGTTTGGAGGGACCTCTGCCTGCCACCATGGACTGGTGATATTCATCGGTGCAGGCAAATCCGAAACAGATAAAGCCAGCCACCAAAAGCAGAGGAAAGCCACGCAGGCCGTATACATAAAAGGGAAAGGAAATGGCGATGGCCAGCAGAAAGTATTCGGTCATGTGCGCCAGTTTACGCACAGGTCCGTGGATTCTGTCTATATAGTAGTCTACGCCCATTTCCGAGATATCTTTATCCAAAATCTCGGCGCCTATGGTGACAATCTGATAGCTGACTTTGTAGCTTAATTCGCTGGACACTTCCCCGCTCTGGGCGGAAAAGGAAAATATCATATACATCAGAAGCAGCGCAGGAAGAAAAGAAAGCGGCTTCAAAAGAAATATTATCAAACGTTTCATGATCAGATCTCCTTTCCGTATGCCGCCTACTATAGCACGATTGGGCGGTGATGTCAAAAGCGTTTTCGCCCTGCTTTGGCTTGAATTCAAAGGCACGGTATATTATAATGATACCAGATTTGAATAGCTATGGTGAAAGGACAAAAAAGATGAGTTTAGCAGATAAACTGTTTATTGATATGTGCAGCGATATCATAGAAAACGGCTGCAGCACACAGGGAGAGAAGGTGCGGCCTGTCTGGGAGGACGGGACGTCAGCCTACACCATAAAAAAATTCGGTGTGGTAAACCGGTATGATCTTTCCGAAGAGTTTCCGGCCATTACACTAAGAAAGACGGCGTTAAAAAGCGCTTTTGACGAAATCCTGTGGATCTGGCAGAAAAAGTCCAATAACATCAAAGATCTGGGTTCTCATATCTGGGACAGTTGGGCCGATGAGGACGGATCCATCGGAAAGGCTTACGGATATCAGCTGGGAGTGAAGCATCAGTATAAAGAGGGAATGATGGATCAGGTGGATCGGGTTCTTTATGATCTAAAGGAAAATCCCTACAGCAGAAGGATCATGACAAATATATATGTCCATCAGGATCTCCATGAGATGAATCTTTATCCCTGCGCCTATTCCATGACCTTCAACGTGACGCAGGAAAAAGAGGGTGATGGCCTGGTGCTGAACGGGGTGCTGAACCAGCGCTCGCAGGACGTGCTTGCGGCCAATAACTGGAACGTCTGCCAGTATGCCCTTCTGCTTATGATGTTTGCTCAGGTAAGCGGGATGAAAGCGGGACAGCTGCTCCATGTGATTGCGGACGCTCATATTTACGACCGGCACATTCCCATCGTAAAGGAGCTGATCAGCCGCCCGGTCTATGATGCACCGAAAGTCTGGCTGAATCCAAAAGTGAAGGATTTTTATCAGTTTACCGTTGACGATCTCCATGTGGAGAATTATGTGACGGGTCCGCAGATTAAAAATATACCCATTGCAGTATAAGGCAGAAAGGAATACACCGTATGAATATGATATTGTCGGCAGACAGGAACTGGGGAATCGGATGCAACAATAAACTTCTCGTTTCCATACCTTCGGATATGAAATTTTTCCGAACAGAAACCACAGGAAAAGTGGTGGTGATGGGCAGAAAGACGCTGGAAAGTTTTCCGGGAGGAATGCCGTTTAAGAATCGTACCAATATTGTGCTGACCAGGGATCCTGGATATGATGCCAAAGGAGCTCTGGTGGTTCATTCCATGGAGGAGCTGCTGGAAGAGTTGAAAAAGTATAAGGATGAAGATATTTACGTGATAGGCGGCGGAGCCGTCTATGAGATGATGCTCCCCTTCTGTGATACGATTCATGTGACAAAAATAGATTTTGCTTACGAGGCGGATACCTTTTTCCCAAATCTGGACGAAATGCCGGAGTGGGAGATCACGGCGTCCAGTGAGGAGCAGACTTATTTTGATCTGGAATATACATTTTTGAAATATGAGAGAAGAAAATGAAAAATAATGAATGGTATGATCTGGGAGAACAGATAAAAGATATGGTGCAGTCGGCTGTTGACTCTCAGGATTTTCGCAAATTAAATCAGACCGTGTCGGGGACCATCAACAAAGCAGTGGGCCAGGCAGTGGACGGCGTGAAAAAGGGCGTGGAGAAAGCCAGCGAAATCTATGAGAGTCAAAGCGCACGCTACTATGAAAAGTATCCCAACAAAGAGATCAAAGGAAACTTTAAAAACGCCAATTACAGCAGTCAGCTTCGCCAAAAGAAGTCCTGGGACAGCGCTCTTTTCGCCCCCAAAGGCAGCGGGGCGGGCATAGTGATGGCAGTCCTCGGATTCGTGATTGGAGGCGTATTTGGAATTGCAGCCTTTGCCACTATTCTGACAGGAATTCTCACCTCCATGAGCACCCTGCTGGCATCCGGAACATTTCTGGCTGTTCTTTTTCTGGCCGGCATGATCCTGGGCGGAAAAGGTGTTTCACTGTGGAGCCGGGTAAAACGCTTTAAACGCTATGTCAAAATACTGGACGGCAGGGAATTCTGTCAGGTCAGTGAATTGTGTTCCGCTTCCGGGAAATCTCCTTCCGGGGTGGCGAAAGATCTGAAAGGGATGATTGACAGAGGAATGTTTCTTCAGGGCCATCTGGATGAACAAAAAACCTGTCTTATGGTAACGCAGAATGCGTATCAGCAGTATCTCGCTGCGGTAAATGAGCAGAAGAAACGCCAGGCGGAAGAAAAAGAACGGGAAAAGAGGATGAATGATCCGGCCTGGAGTGAAGAATGCAGAGCGATCCTTAAGGAAGGCAGCGAGTATATCCGTCACATCCACCAGGCCAACGATGCCATACCGGATCCGGTTATGTCAGAAAAACTGGCCAGACTGGAACTGATCATGACAAAAATTTTCCGTCAGGTGGAAAGAGATCCGGACATGGCGTCGGATCTGCACAAATTTATGAATTATTATCTTCCCACCACCACGAAGCTGGTGGACGCATGGCAGGAACTGACGGATCAGCCGGTGGCGGGGGAAAATATCGCAGGCACGAAAAAAGAAATTGAGGATACGCTGGATACCATCAATACTGCATTTGAAAAGCTTCTGGACCGGTTTTTCCAGGATACCGCCTGGGATATCTCCACGGATATTACGGTGATGAAAACCATGCTGGCTCAGGAAGGGCTGGTGGAAGACAATATGAAAATACCGAAACCAACGAAAGGATAGGAATGGCCATGAGTGAAGAATTAAAGAAAGCCGCAGTAACGCCGACTCTGACCTTTGGGGTAGTGGAAGAACCCCAATTGCCCCAGGAGCCAAAGCAGCCAGAGGAAAAGACGCTGGAGGAAAACATACTTTCAGACGAAGAAAAGCAGATGGTGGAAGAATTTGTAAAGCAGATTGATCTGCACAATTCGGGAGCCATTTTGCAGTATGGAGCCGCTACCCAGAAGAAAATGGCAGATTTCTCAGCCGACACGCTGGAAAATGTAAAGACGAAGGATCTGGGTGAAGTGGGGGATATGCTTACGGATGTGGTTACCCAGCTTAAAAACTTTGATGTGGAAGAAGAAGAGAAGGGACTTTTTGGATTTTTCAAAAAAACTTCCAACAAGCTCAACGTCATGAAGACGAAATATGAAAAGGCGGAGGTTAATGTCAACAAAATCTGTGAAGCATTGGAGCAGCACCAGATTCAGCTGATGAAGGACATTGCCGTTCTGGATAAAATGTATGAGATCAATCTTGCCTATTATAAAGAGCTGACCATGTATATCCTGGCCGGAAAGAAAAAACTGGCCCAGGTACAGAATCAGGAGCTGCCCGCGTTAGTGGAACGGGCCCGGACAAGCGGCTTGCCGGAGGACGCCCAGGCAGCGCGGGATATGGAGAATCTCTGTGAGAGATTTGAAAAAAAGATACACGATCTGGAACTTACCAGGATGATTTCTGTGCAGACGGCGCCCCAGCTTCGTCTCGTTCAGGGCAGCGACACGGTGATGGTGGAAAAGATTCAGTCCACCATTGTCAATACCATACCGCTGTGGAAAAGCCAGATGGTGATTGCACTGGGAGTGGCTCATTCCACCCAGGCGTCCAGGGCCCAGCAGGAAGTGACTGATATGACCAATGAGCTGCTCAAAAGAAATGCGGCTAATCTAAAGACGGCCACACTGGAAAGCGCCAGAGCGGCGGAGCGGGGCATTGTGGATATGGAAACGCTGAAGCAGACCAATGAATCGCTGATATCCACATTGGATGAGGTGATGAAAATACAGACGGAAGGACGTGCAAAACGTCAGGCAGCTGAGGCGGAGCTTCAAAATATGGAAGAACAGCTGAAAAACAAGCTGTTGGAAATTCGCAAATAAAAGGGAGGGGATGCCGCGGGAAACGGCATCCCCTTGTGAAGTGATGGGGAAAAGGAGAAGGAAATGGACAGGCGAAAAACGAAAATCGTACAAATTGGAAACCGTTTTATCGGCGGCGGCAATACGATCCTGATTCAGTCGATGACCAATACAAAAACGGAGGACGTAAAAAGCACAGTAGCTCAGATACAGGCGCTGACGGCGGCGGGCTGTGAGATCATCCGCTGTGCCGTACCCACCATGGAGGCTGCCAAAGCGCTGAGAGAAATTAAAAAGGAAATTACCATTCCCCTTGTGGCGGATATTCATTTTGACCATAAACTGGCCATTGCCGCCATCGAAAACGGAGCGGACAAGATACGGATTAATCCGGGAAATATCGGAGGAAAAGAAAAAATCAAAGCGGTGGCGGACGCGGCGAAAGAGCGGGGAATCCCCATCCGGGTAGGCGTCAACAGCGGTTCCCTGGAAAAAGAACTGGTGGAAAAATATCAGGGCGTGACGGCCCAGGGACTGGTGGAGAGCGCTCTTGACAAGGTGCATATCGTTGAAGAGCAAGGATATGACAACCTGGTTATCAGTATCAAGTCCTCCGATGTGATGATGTGCGCAAAAGCTCACGAGATTATCTCGCGGAAAACAGCTTATCC
This sequence comes from uncultured Ruminococcus sp., assembly GCA_946494335.1. Classification (GTDB taxonomy): domain Bacteria; phylum Bacillota; class Clostridia; order Lachnospirales; family Lachnospiraceae; genus Ruminococcus_G. The sequence continues at coordinate 78,027 of CAMMBV010000003.1, forward strand.
CCTCCACGTGGGCATCACCGAGGCCGGCACTTTATACTCCGGAAATATCAAATCTGCAGTGGGACTGGCGGTGATTCTTTATCAGGGCATCGGGGACACCATAAGAGTTTCTCTTACAGGAGATCCACTGGAAGAGGTGAAGTCAGCGAAACTTATTTTGAAAACACTGGGCTTAAGAAAAGGCGGCGTGGAGGTGGTTTCCTGCCCCACCTGCGGACGGACACAGATTGATCTGATTGGTCTGGCCAATGAAGTGGAAAATATGGTGCAGGATATTCCCCTTGACATCAAGGTTGCTGTCATGGGCTGTGTGGTCAACGGACCGGGAGAGGCAAAAGAAGCTGACCTTGGAATCGCAGGCGGAAAGCAGGAGGGCCTGCTGATTAAAAAAGGCGAAATTATCAGGAAGGTTCCGGAGGCAGAGCTTTTGCAGGCGCTGCGCCAGGAGCTGGAAAACTGGAAGGATGCGTAATGGCGAAAAAATTTTTTGATGTATTTCCCAAACTTTTGATTGACGGGGAACTAAAAGATTACATAGAGGACGCTCAGGTAACCAGAGTCACCTCCAATCCGCAGAAGACCAGGCTGCGGGTCTACCTGGACAGCCGTCAGTGGATTCATAAAAAGAATATTTATGCGCTGGAGAAATCGATCCGGGATCAGTTTTTTCCGGGAATGCCCATGGAAATCAAAATTATAGAGAATTTCCAGCTGTCCCGTCAGTATACGCCGGAAAATTTTATGGATGTTTACCGGGACAGTCTGCTGCTGGAACTGAAGGAATACAGCGTGGTGCTCTATAATTTGCTGATGAATGCAAAACTTACCTTCGACGGGGAAAATATGTTGAAGGTGACGCTCCCGGATACGGTGATTTCCAGAGAGAAGGGAGAGGAGCTGGAGCGGATTTTAGATAAGGTATTCTGTGAGAGATGCCATTTTACGCTTCAGATTTTTGTGGAATACACAGAGGCCAGGGAAAGCAAGGCACGCATAAACAGTGAGCAGAAAATTCAGGAGGAGGCGCTCCACGTGCAGGAGGCTGCCGGTGCAGCCCGTGAGCAGGAAGCCAAAGCAGAGGAAAGCCAGAAGGAAGAAAAGAAAAAGACGCCGTCCAAAGCTACCGAAAGCGGCCGGCAAACGCCCGGACAGAAGATGAAGAAGGCCTTTAAAGGACGGGAATTCCGTCCGGGAATCCGAAAAAGCAGTAATCCCGATGTGATTTATGGAAAAGATTTTGAGGACGAAACTACTGTGACCATCGACAGCATTGCCGGGGAAATGGGAGATGTGGTGATCCGCGGCAGGATTTTGTCAGTGGATTCCAGAGAAATCCGCAATGAGAAGACGATCCTGATGTTTAACGTCACTGATTTTACCGATACCATTACGGTAAAGATGTTTCTTCTGACGGCTCAGATGCCTGAGGTGACGGAAAAAATAAAAAAAGGCGCCTTTGTAAAAATCAAGGGCGTTACCATCGTGGATAAATTTGACCATGAGCTGACCATTGGATCGGTCATCGGCATCAAGAAAATTTCTGATTTTACCACATCCCGGATCGATACCAGTCCGGTAAAGAGGGTGGAGCTTCACTGCCACACGAAGATGAGTGATATGGATGGGGTGACGGATGCGGCGGCGCTGGTAAAAAGAGCCTGTGCCTGGGGGCATCCGGCCATCGCCATCACAGATCATGGGGTGGTGCAGTCCTTTCCCGAGGCCAATCACGCCATGGAGGACATCGACCGGGCATACCGGGATCAGTACGCCAAAGAGCATCCGGATATAAGCAAGGATGAACTGAAAAAAATATCCAGTCCCTTTAAAGTGATTTACGGGATGGAAGCCTATCTGGTGGATGATCTGAAAGGGATTGTAACCAATTCAAAGGGACAGAGTCTGCAGGGCTCTTTTGTGGTTTTTGATATTGAGACCACAGGTTTCAGCCCGGCTGCCAACAAGATCATTGAAATCGGGGCGGTTCGGGTGGAAGACGGAAAAATCACCGACCGTTTTTCCGCCTTTGTCAATCCTCAGGTGCCGATTTCCTTTCGTATCGAAAATCTGACGGGCATCAATGACAGCATGGTGATGGGTGAGAGAACCATCGATCAGGTGCTGCCGGAATTTCTGGAGTTTTCCAAAGACGCCGTCATGGTGGCTCACAACGCCTCCTTTGATATGAGTTTTATTGAGAAAAACTGCCGGGATCTGGGGTGTGAGACGGACTTTACGTCGGTGGATACGGTAGGTATGGCCCGCTTCCTTTTGCCGGGGCTTAACCGGTTTAAGCTGGACACGGTGGCAAAAGCCCTCAATGTTCCGCTGCTGAATCATCACAGGGCAGTGGACGATGCGGCCTGTACGGCTGAAATATTTGTCCGCTTTTTGAAGATGCTTGCTGAGCGGGAGATTGAAGATCTGGACAGCCTGAATGAGCAGGGGCAGATTTCCCCCAATACGCTGAAAAAACTGCCCACCTACCATGCCATTATCCTGGCAAAAAATGAGACGGGCAGGGTCAATCTTTACCGTCTGGTATCCAGGTCTCACTTGGAATTCTATAATCGCCGGCCAAGACTTCCCAAAAGCGTTTTCCTTGAAAACAGGGAAGGGCTGATCATCGGTTCCGCCTGCGAGGCGGGAGAGCTGTATCAGGCCCTGCTGCGGGGAGCGCCCGATCCTGAGATTGCAAGGCTGGTGGATTTTTATGATTATCTGGAAATTCAGCCCCTGGGGAATAATGCCTTTATGCTCCGGGAGGACCGGGACGATGTGAAGACGGAAGAGGATTTAAAAGATCTGAACCGGAAAATTGTAAAGCTGGGCGAACAGTTTCAGAAACCGGTGGTGGCCACCTGCGACGTGCATTTTATGGATCCCCAGGATGAGGTCTACCGCCGCATCATTATGACGGGAAAAGGCTTTGCCGATGCGGACGACCAGGCGCCCCTTTTCCTTCGGACCACGGAGGAAATGCTGAAGGAATTTGAGTATCTGGGCGCGGAAAAAGCGGAGGAAGTGGTGATTGAAAACCCCGTAAAGATTGCCGCCATGTGTGAAAAGATTTCCCCCATCCGAAAGGGAAAATTCCCTCCGGTCATTGAAGATTCGGATAAGACGCTGCGGGAAATCTGTTACAACCGGGCCCATGAGATTTACGGAGAGGATCTGCCGAAGATCGTGGAGGAGCGTCTGGAGCGGGAGCTGAACTCCATTATATCCAACGGTTATGCGGTGATGTATATCATCGCCCAGAAACTGGTATGGAAGTCCAATGAGGACGGCTATCTGGTGGGTTCCCGGGGGTCCGTCGGGTCTTCCTTTGTGGCCACCATGGCCGGAATCACGGAGGTGAATCCGCTGTCGCCCCACTACTACTGTGAGAAATGCCATTATTTCGATTTCGATTCCGATGAAGTAAAGGCCTATGGGGGAAAAGCCGGATGCGATATGCCGGATAAAAACTGTCCCGTCTGCGGGGCGCCCCTCAAAAAGGAAGGCTTTGATATTCCCTTTGAAACCTTCCTGGGATTTAAGGGAAACAAAGAGCCGGATATTGACCTTAACTTTTCCGGAGATTACCAGGGCAAGGCCCATAAATATACCGAGGTTATTTTTGGCGCGGGACAGACGTTTCGGGCCGGCACCATCGGTACCCTGGCGGCCAAGACCGCCTTTGGCTACGTGAAAAAATATTATGAGGAACACGGAATTCATAAGAGAAACTGCGAGGTGGACCGGATTGTGGAAGGATGTACCGGCATCCGACGCACCACCGGGCAGCATCCCGGAGGAATCATCGTGCTGCCTATCGGGGAAGATATTAATTCCTTTACCCCGGTGCAGCATCCGGCCAATGATGTGAATACGGATATCATCACCACCCATTTTGACTACCACTCCATTGACGAGAACCTGCTGAAGCTGGACATTTTGGGACACGATGATCCGACCATGATCCGTATGCTGGAGGATCTGACGGGACTGGACGCCAAAACCATTCCGCTGGACAATAAAGAAGTTATGAGTCTTTTCAAGAGTACGCAGGAGCTGGGAATTGCGCCGGAGGATATCGGGGGATGCCCCCTGGGCTGTCTTGGAATTCCCGAGTTTGGAACAGATTTTGTTATCCAGATGCTGCAGGATACGAAGCCCCAGTCTTTCTCGGATCTGGTGCGTATCTCCGGGCTGTCCCACGGAACCGATGTGTGGCTGGGAAATGCCCAGACGCTGATCCAGGAAGGAAAAGCTACCATTTCAACGGCCATCTGTACCCGTGACGATATCATGACCTACCTGATTCAAAAAGGGGTGGAGAGTGAGCAGGCCTTTACCATAATGGAGAGTGTTCGTAAAGGAAAAGGGCTGAAACCGGATTGGGAGGAGGAGATGAAAGCCCATGATGTTCCGGACTGGTATATCTGGTCCTGCAAGAAGATCAAGTATATGTTCCCCAAGGCTCACGCCGCAGCCTATGTCATGATGGCATACCGGATCGCCTATTATAAAATTTTCTATCCGCTGGCCTATTATGCCGCCTACTTCAGCATCCGGGCATCGGCCTTCTCCTATGAGCTGATGTGCATGGGACGGGAGCGGCTGGAATACCATATGGAAGAATACCGGAAACGCTCCGACAGTCTGACCAACAAAGAGCAGGATACGGTAAAAGATATGAAGATTGTTCAGGAAATGTATGCCAGAGGGTATGAATTCACACCGGTGGATCTGTATCAGGCCCAGGCGCACCGCTTTCAGATTGTGGACGGAAAACTGATGCCCGCTCTGGATACCATAGAGGGTCTGGGAGATAAGGCGGCGGACGCTGTGGTGCTGGCGGCCAGAGATGGAAAGTTCCTGTCCAAGGATGATTTCCGCAACCGGACCAAAGTCAGCAAGACAGTGATAGATCTGATGGATGAGCTGCATCTGTTTGGAGATATACCGGATTCCAATCAGATTTCTATTTTCGATTTTTAATAAAAACGGGAAGGAATATGTATAGAATTTGTGCGATTTTACCAAAAAATCTGAAATTCAGGAAAAAAGGTTGACTTTATTTTATGATGCGCATAAAATATAACACAGATAAGCAAGGGTGCCGTAAGATATCTGCGGTGCCTTTGTTTTGTGTGATACGTCCGGCAAGCGGTTGCCGTGCTTGCACGAGCAGACATTTGCCGGGCAGTATCTGCAATAAAAAAACCGGATGACACAAGGGTGTGTATTTCTGCAAACTGGCGGCAGAGATACACACCCTTTTTTATTGAAAACGGCGGTGCAGCTCAGAGCCGGCGGTTCAGACGGTTAATGAGGAGGAATGATTATGTATTCAGCTACAGATGTAATTTGGGTATTGATTGGAGCCATACTGGTATTTTTTATGCAGGCAGGCTTTGCTCTTTGTGAGGCAGGACTTACTCGTGCAAAAAATACAGGAAATATCCTGATGAAGAATATGATGGACTTTTGTATAGGAACTCCCTGCTACTGGCTGGTGGGATTCGGACTTATGTTTGCCGGAGCTGGACCACTGATCGGCGGTCTGGATCCGTTGATTCGGGGCACTTATGATTTTGGAACTCTGCCCACCTGGTGTTATGCTTTCTTTCAGACGGTGTTCTGTGCAACGGCAGCCACCATTGTTTCCGGCTCCATGGCGGAGAGAACAAACTTTAAAGCGTATTGTATATACAGCGCCGCAATCAGTCTGATTGTATATCCCATTTCCGGTCACTGGATCTGGGGCGGCGGCTGGCTGGCTTCTTTGAATTTTCATGATTTTGCAGGCTCCACCTGCGTGCATATGGTAGGCGGAGTGGTAGCCTGTCTGGGCGCTGCACTGTTGGGACCGCGTATTGGAAAGTATGGAAAGGACGGAAAAGCCAGAGCAATTCCGGGACATAACATTATGGCATGTGCCCTGGGCGTGTTCATTCTCTGGTTCTGCTGGTTCGGTTTCAACGGTGGTTCTACCGTCGCTATGACTGCAGATGCGGATATGGAGCTTGCATCCCTGGTCATGTTTAACACGAACCTGGCGGCAGCGGTATCTACCTGTGTGACCTTGATATTCACCTGGTGCCGCTATGGAAAGCCGGATGTTTCCATGACATTTAATGCGGCGCTGGCCGGTCTGGTGGCTATTACAGCCGGATGTGACTGTGTGACGCCGGTGGGAGCGTTCTTTATAGGAGCCATTGCAGGTGTTCTCGTAGTTCTGGCCGTAGAGTTTTTTGATAATGTTGCAAAAATTGACGATCCGGTAGGCGCTGTATCTGTGCACATGGTAAACGGCATGTGGGGCACCATCGCTGTGGGACTGTTCAGCAACGGCGGCGACGGCGTGGGAGTCGGCCTGTTCTACGGAGGCGGTTTTACCCAGCTGGGGGTACAGCTTTTGGGAATCGTATCTGTGACGGCTTACGTGCTGATTGTAATGTTTGTGGTATTCAAGGTGATCGACAAGACCGTAGGTCTTCGTGTACCGGCTGAAGTGGAAATTGCCGGCCTGGATGTTTATGAGCACGGACTTGTATCCGCTTATGCAGGCTTTTCCATATCAGATGCGTCCAGTACGGAAATGGAAGTGAATGAAAATACAGATCTGGGAGAAGACGATATTACAAAAGCGTCGGAAAGTCAGATCAATGCGGCCGTCAAGGTTGTGTCCGCACCGGCTGTGGGTGAAAACGAAAGCAGCATTCACAAAGTAAGCATTATCTGCCGTCTTGCCAAATTTGAAGCGCTCAAAAAGAGTTTGAATAATCTGGGAGTGACGGGAATTACCATGACGCAGGTTATGGGATGCGGAATACAGCACGGCGCCAGCGAAAAATACAGAGGCGTGGAAATAGACGCAAACCTTCTTCCCAAGATCAAAGTGGAGGTTGTGGTCAGCAAGATTTCTGTGGACAGCGTAATTGATGCAGCCAAAAAGGCGCTCTATACCGGACACATTGGAGATGGAAAGATATTTGTTTACAATGTGACGAAAGTTGTGAAAGTCAGAACAGGTGAAGAAGATTACGCCGCTTTGCAGGATGTGGAATAGACAACAAGACATGTATTTGTATACCTGCCTGAATGCGGGAGCCGGACTGAATGCGGTCCGGCTCCTGCTGCATTACGCCAGCAATTCTTTAAATGCGTTCATAAGCCTGTCGTTTTGCTCCGGTTTCATCATGCAGAAGCGGACAAACTTGTCGCTTAAGAATGGAAATGTGGAGCAGTCCCGGATCATCAGCCCTTTGCGGATACAGTGGTCGAAAAGCTGTCCGGAAGTTACCTCATCCTTTAAAATCTGCATCAGGATGAAATTGGCCGACGGCCGGTAAACTTTAACCGTGTCCCAGGAGGAAAGTTCACCGAACAGGCGGTCCCGTTCCGAGGTGATCAGCCGGGAGGTCTGGGCGATATATTCCTGATCCTGGAACATCAGACGGCCGGCGATCTCCGCCAGTGAGTTGATGGTCCAGGGATTTTTCCTGGTATTGATGGCTTTGCAGACGTCCTGATTTCCGGTGATAGCGTAACCAAGGCGAAGACCGGGCGCGGCAAAAAATTTGGAGGTTCCCCGCAGGATAATCAGATTATTGTAATTGTTGGTCAGAGGAATGGAGGTAACTCTCTCCTCTTTGGGGGTGAACTCCGCATAGGTTTCATCCACCATCACGAAAATACCATACTGGAGGCAGGCGTCCAGAATCTGGCGCATCTGGCTGCGGTTGATGGCGGTGGAGGTGGGGTTGTTGGGGTTGCACAGAATCAGAAGATCCAAAGAGTCGTTGAGATGTCTGCAGAAATCTTCCGTATCAAGGGCAAAACCGTCTTTTTCTTTCAATGGATAGTAATTGACCGTACCGCCCTCCAGAGAAACCTCGCGCTCGTACTCCGAATAAGTGGGGCCCAAAATCATGGCCTTTTTCGGATGCTGTGTCTGGATAAACAGGGAAATCAGTTCTGTAGAGCCGTTTCCGACAATGATGTTCTCAATCTGGCTGTCCGTATAGTTGGCGATGCAGGTGCGAAGGCCTTTGTACTCCCGATCCGGATAAGTGGTGATGGCATCCAGATTTTCCGAAAGTGTGTTTTTTAAGGAAAAGGAAATGCCAAGGGGATTTACGTTGGCGCTGAAACTTATAATATCTTCTTTTTTTATGTGATAGATGGATTCTATTTTTTCCATGTCACTTCCATGGAAATGATCTTTGTGCTGTAACATATCGGTCCTTTCCGTAGCCGGGGCAGCTTTTTTATTATTTTGCTCCGGTTGCATCCAAAGTTTATGTAGTGTATAATTCATTATAACGTTTGAAAAGGAATAGTCAATAGTAGAAGCACAGGTAGAAACGAATGAAAAAAAGAGTAGAACAACTGATTAACGGAAAGTTTGAATATGTTCATCCTGATCTGGATGTATCGGAAACAGCTATCGATCTCCTTCTCCAGGAAGGAGAATCCCACAGGGGAGAGCTTTGCTTTGGAGCTAAGGACGGCAGTGTCATAAGAGGCATGCTGGTTTCTGACAATCGGAGAATCCTGCTGTCGGAAGACCGGTTTCAGGGCAAGGTGATCCGGGTTACCTACGGCGTCGACACGGCCGGGTTAAAACCGGGCAGCGTCTGCACCGGCAATATTGTCATCATGAGTGACGTGGGAGAAAAATCGGTGCCGGTTCGGTTTTCCATCCGCACGGGGCAGATAAGCTCTTCTAAGGGGACGCTTAAAAATCTGGATGATTTTGCGGCTCTTGCCAGGGAGGACTATCGGGAAGCTTTCCGCATTTTTACCGGGAAAGACTTTCTGACTTTTTCTGAGAAAGAAAGGAAGTCTTATCTGGGATTATATAAAGGAATGTCTCATAATCCTGTGACGTATCAGCATATGGAAGAGTTTCTGATCGGAGCAGGAAAAAAAGATCCTGTGCGTCTTTCACTGGACAAAGATCAAAAAGAGACGCTCAAGCTGGAAGGCTCCATGAAAGATACGTTGTATATTTACCGCAGTACCTGGGGATATTTAAGGGCCGAAGTGGAAACGGAGGGGGATTTTCTGGAGGTGGATAAAAAAATCATCACCTCGGAAGATTTTATAGGAAGTGTTTACGGACTGGAGTACATTATACTGCGTGACCGGCTGGGGAAAGGAAAAAGGTTTGGAAAAATAAAAATCCGCACGGTGTACGGTCAGCTGCAGTTTGAGATAGTGGCGTCGGCTGCGGGCGAGTATGAGATCAGCATGCATGACTTTGAAAGCAGAATCAGGCGGGAACTGACCGTAAGCTACCTGAACCGCCGCCTCCAGAAAACGGACAGCAGGCAGTTTAAGCAGCAGACGGATCTGATTTTGAAGGAACTGAAAAATTCAGGAAATTACAACGCGCTGATGCAGCTGTATGAGGCGTGGGTATGTCTGGAATGCCATGAAGAAGGTCAGGCAGAGAAACTGATTGCCCAGCTGGCGCAGAGAAGCTTTTCGGCGGACGAAAGCCAGGAGGAAGCGGCATATCTGTATCTGGCCAGAAGAACAGGCTTACGGCAGCAGGACAGTCTGGAGTACCGGGAGAGGATTATGTCTTTGTACCGCAGGAATCCTAAAAGTCTGATCCTCCTTTATATCATGCTGCATGACGAGGAGATCAGCCACTCTCCGGTGAAGCAGCTGAATCTGATGGAGCAGCAGTTTGAGCTGGGCGTTACCAGTCCGGTTCTTTATCTGGAGGCATGCCGGGTGATACGGGAGGATGAGAATCAGTTCCGTAAGCTTTCGCCCTTTATGATTCAGGTACTGGCTTTTGCAGGGCGTCATCACCTGCTGACAAAGGAACTGGGGATGCGGATCGCCTATCTGGCGTCCCATGAGAAAACCTTTAAGCCCGGCGTGTACCGGATACTCTGCGATGCATACCAGGTATGCCCTCAAAAGGATACGGTGGAAGCCATCTGCCGTCTGGTGATGATGGGACAGCCGGGAAAAAAAGAATACTTTAAATGGTATGAACTGGCGGTGGAGATGGATATTCGGATTACCCGCCTGTATGAATTTTATATAGAAACCATGAGCCGCCATTACCAGGAGCCGCTGTCAAAGACAGTGCGGCTGTATTTTTCCTATCAGAATACGCTGAGCAGTGAAAGAAAAGCCTTTATCTATGCAAAGGTAGTGCGCAGCAAAGAACAGGATATGGAGACTTACCGGACTTACCGTGAGGCCATGGAAGCCTTTGCCGGGCAGAGTCTGATGGAGGGGCGGATCAACGAGGATTATGCTGTACTGTATCAGGAATTTATCACGGAGATCACAGACAGCAGTCAGGCCAGGGCATACGCCGGCGTGATGTTTACCCACCGGCTGTACAGCGACGATCCCAAGGTGCGCAGCGTTATCGTATGCCACGGAGCGCTGAAGGAAGAGAAGAGTTATCCCTGCCGGGAGGGCGTAGCCTACATCAATCTGTACAGCCCGGATGCACAGATACTTTTTGAGGATGCCAAACACCGCAGGTATGTGGCCACGGTGGATTATAATCTTCAGAAACTGACGGAAGAAAAGGAACCGGCCCGCCAGTGTATGGCCTTTAACATTCCGGATCCCGGCCTGCTTTTGTACATATGTAAAAGCGATCCCATGACGACGAAGGTGACGGTGCGAAATATGGGATGCTTCCAGCTGGTGGCGGATTCGGATGCATTTGAGGAAGAATGCCGCTGTAAGGTACGCCGGAAGCTGCTGGATTATTATGATAAAAACGCCGGGGATGATACCCTCAATGAATATCTGGGACGCCTTGACTACGAGGAATTTTATAAAGTGGATTATCTGCTTTTGCAGGATATCCTCATCCGCCATGGTTTTGCCCGGGAGGCCTTTGAACTGATACAGAAATACGGATATGAGGGCATCAATGCCGCATCGCTGTTCAAGCTTTGCCGCAGACTGATTCTGGATACGGAATTTACAGAAAACGAAGAGCTTTTGTATCTGTCATACTATGTGATGGAACAGGGTAAATACGATGAAGTGCTGCTGGGATATCTGCGGGACAATTACATGGGCTCGGTGGAACGTATGGTCCTTATCTGGGAGCGTCTGAAAGGCTTCCAGATGGACGGCTACATACTGGAAGAGGAAATCCTGCTGATTGCCATGTATTCCCGGGTGAATTTTCCAAAATTCTCCAAGGTATTGGAAAGCTATGTGAAAAACAGAGGCAAAGAGGTGGTGATTGCCGCAGCGCTGACGTTTTTGTCATACGGATATTTTCTGGAAGATATCCGCATCGATATGTTTGTGTTTAAAAGTCTGGAAAGCCTTTACGAGGATGGACAGGACATGGATATGATGTGCTGGATGGCGCTGCTGAAGCGGTACCGGTTCAGCAAAAAGCTGAATGCATATCAGAAGGAAAATGTAAAGGGGATTTTAAACCGGTGCAGGGAAAGAAATCTGCGTTTTTCCTTCTTCAAAGATTTTCCGCCGGAGCTGATCCGGGGCTGCCAGCTGGAAGACAAGGTATTTGTGGAAAAAAGATTCGCGCCGGATGATCAGGTCACACTTCATTATGCGATACTGCGAAAAGAGGAGGAACCGTCCTACAAAAGCGAACCTTTGAAACACCATTTCCATGGCGTTTTTGTAAGAGAATTTCTCCTGTTTTACGGGGAACGTCTGAAATATTATCTGACGGTGACCAGGGGAACGGAAAGCTTTTGTACAGAGGAAGAGGAAGTTATGCTGGAAACAGTATCCGCCGGCGGCACCAGCCGTTACGATATGATTAATCAGATGCTGGCGTACCGGAAAATAGGAAACGATCAGGAATGCCGGAAAGTTATGAGAAAATACCGTCAGATGGAACAATTGACGGAGCAGCTGTTTCATATGGCTGAATAATACCGGAAACAATTGGAGGCTAACGAATGAATGAAGTCAGGAATATAATTGTAGGTTTTGAGCTGGGAGAGCGCACGTCTCAGATCTGTTACTATGACAGAACGGAGGAAGAACCGGTTTCCCTGTCAGTAAGGGCAGGTCAGAGCCAATATGCTTTCCCAACATGCATCAGCAAGAAACCGGGAGAGGAGATTTATCATTATGGGGTGGAGGCGGAATATTTTGCCGCCCATCAGGATGAAATCCTCATCGACCGCCTTTATGAACGCTGCCTGTCCAGGGAAAAGGTTCAGGTGGAGGATCAGCTGACAGAACCGGCCCGTCTGGCGGCTGTCTTTCTGGGGCAGGCGCTGGGAATGCTGGGCGCCAATAATCTTCTGAAAAATATTTCCGGTATTATGGTGACGGTTCCCCGGCTTAATAAAGCGCTGGTGGATAATTTGAAGGAAGCCTTTCAGATTCTGAAATTCCCTGCAGGAAGATGTTTCCTTCAGAATTATGACGAGAGTTTTTACTATTATACTATTTCTCAGAAGCCGGAATTCTGGAGTCGAAAAGTAGGACTTTTCACGCTTGAGAGCGATGAAGCGGCGTTCAGGCATCTTGAGATCGATCGTCAGTCAAAGCCGGCGGCGGCTTTGGTGAAAGCGGGCAAGCGGGCGGCTTTGGATACTTCCTGGGAGAACCGGGATGTGGATTTTTGCCGGCTGATCCAGGAGTCTTTCGGAAATGATATTTATTCCGGCGTATTTCTGGTTGGGGACGGCTTTGACAAGGAATGGGCGGTACGCTCCATTCCGCTGCTGTGCAAAAACCAGAGGCACGTGTTTTATGGAAACAATCTATACTGCAAAGGTGCATGCTACGGAGCAAAAGAGAAGGTGGAGGGCCGTCTGGTAAAGGATCTTTCTTATCAGGGAGAAGATATCGTGACCGCCATGCTGGGTATGGAGATGCTTGTTTCCGGCGTTCATTCCTACTATCCGCTGGTGGAGCCGGGCATCCACTGGTATGAGGCAAAAAAGGAATTTGAGATTCTTCTGGAAGATACCATGGAGTTGGTTTTTCTGGCAGGAGAGCCCAAATCACCCAGGCTGCAGCGGTACAGTATGGCGCTTCCAGGGCTGCCCAAACGGCCGCCCAGGGCCACACGTCTGAAAATCAGACTGGAATTTGAGTCCTTAAATCACATCCATATTCAGGTGACGGATCTGGGGTTGGGAGAGCTGTATCCCGCAAGCGGATGTGTATGGAATGAAACGCTGGTGCAGTAAAGGAGGCGCAGGATGATCGGTTATCGGTTATGTCAGACAAAAAAAGCAAAAAACCCGTATTTTATTGAGAATATCAGCACAAACGTCTTTACGATGGAAGAGCTTTGTTTTTATATGAGCCAGAATCTGTATCTGCTGGATGATACCATTTTAAACGGACGTCTGATCCAGTGGCTGAAGGATGAGCTGGGCCTGGCTGCGCTTTCCAGAAAACTGAAAAAGCTTCTGGAGGAAAAAGCATCCATGGCAGAGGTGATTTTGCCCATAATGAAGGAAATTCAGTATCTGAATCAGGCGGAACAAAAGCAGCTGCAGCAAAATCTGAAGCAGATGGAGGAACAGCCCCTCCTGGTGCGCAGAAAGCGAAAAGGCGATTATCTGGTGGAATACCACAAGTACGGCAACGCGCTGAAAGTATACGGGGAAGTGCTGAAAGATACGGATGAGTCCGCCATGGATGTCTCATTTAAGGGAAATGTTCTTCACAATATGGGATGTGCCTATGCCCGTCTGTTTCAGATGGAAGAAGCGGTGGCCTGTTTTGAAAAGGCATATGATCTGCTGCACAGTCAGCTTGCTTTGAAAAGCTATCTCACGGCCGTATATCTGCTGGGATCCCGGGAGGATTTTCTTGCGAAAGCCCGGGAGCTGAAAGCGGATCCGGCCACGGTGTCCAGCCTGGAGCAGGAAATTGCAGCGGCCTCTTCCCTGAAAGAAGAAGAGGCGGTGACAGATGAAATGCTGGCCGCCATGACGGAGGAATATCACAAAAATACAGGCTGGTGATCTGGTTGACAGAGGAAGTCTGTTATGATAATATTAATTCCATGGTTTAGCAAAGTAGAGTGCTACCAAAGGAAATTAGTATCAGGAGGATATATCAGGTGAAAAAGAAAATATTATGTACGATGATGACTGCCGTTATGGCTGTATCTTTGCTGGCCGGCTGCGGCGGAAAAAATGACGAGGCCGCACCCCAGGCAGAGGAAAATAATACGGAATCTTCCGCCGGTGAAACGGACGAAGGCGTTCAGGAAGAGGCCGAAGGAGAAGATGCTTCCGGTGAAAAAACCACGTTTACCGTAGGATTTGACGCGGAGTATCCGCCTTATGGATATATGGATGAAGACGGAGAATACACAGGGTTTGACCTGGAGCTTGCTCAGGCTGTCTGTGATCTGGAAGGCTGGGAGCTGGTAAAAACTCCCATTGCCTGGGATTCCAAAGACATGGAGCTGGAATCAGGCACCATCGACTGTATCTGGAACGGCTTTACCATGAACGGACGGGAAGACGACTATACATGGTCCGATCCTTACGTGGACAACAGCCAGGCAATGGTGGTTGCGGAAAATTCCGGCATTGAAACCTTTGATGATCTGGCCGGAAAAGTAGTAGGCGTACAGGCGGCGTCTGCAGCGCTGCAGCTGCTGCAGGACGGAGGAAGCCAGAAAGAGCTGGCTGATACTTTTGGAAGCATTCAGGAATTTGCGGATTATAACAGCGCTTTCGTGGAGCTGCAGGCAGGTTCTGTGCAGGCGGTTGCCATGGATATCGGAGTTGCTCAGTACCAGATCAAGACCAGAGGCGAAGGCTTCAAAATCATGGATGAGAAGCTGAATTCTGAAAAATATGCCATCGGATTCAAGCTGGGAAATGAAGAACTGCGTGATACGGTAAACGCAGATCTGCAGAAGCTTCTGGAGGACGGCACCTTTGATGAGCTGGCCGAGAAGTATGAGCTGACAGATATGGTCTGCCTGGAAGCAAAATAAGAGGCGGTTTTAAAACCCCCCGGATTTGCCGCGGCTGCGGCAGGTTGCGGGGGGTATTGACGCTGTGTGAAAAATCGGGAGGAATACGAAGGATATGGAATTTTCAGTTATGCTGGGACAACTGGCGGAGGGAATGGTGCAGTCCATCTGCATTTTTGCCCTGACTTTGATATTTTCTTTGCCCCTGGGGCTTTTGGTGTCCTTTGGACGAATGTCCAAAAACAGGATCGTCAGCACCATTTTCAGAATTTATATTTCCATCATGAGGGGAACGCCGCTGATGCTGCAGCTTCTGGTGGTATTTTACGGCCCCTTTTATCTGTTCGGAGCCAATATCGGAGGCATGTACCGGTTCATTGCGATTATTCTCGGATTTTCGCTGAATTACGCCGCATATTTCGCAGAGATTTACCGCTCCGGCATAGAGTCCATGCCAAGAGGACAGTATGAGGCTGCCAAGGTACTGGGCTACAATGGAAGGCAGACTTTCATGAAAATCATTCTGCCTCAGGTGATCAAGCGGATTCTGCCCTCTGTGACCAATGAGGTGATCACCCTGGTAAAGGATACGTCTCTGGCGTTTGCACTGGCCTATATGGAGATGTTTACCATTGCAAAACAGATTGCCGCGGCCAATACCACCTTTGTTCCATTTATCGTTGCCGGCGTATTCTATTATGTGTTTAATCTGCTGGTTGCCGTTGTGATGGAAGGTATTGAGAAAAAGCTGAATTACTATCATTAGGAGGAAGTCCCATGAGTCTGTTGGAAATGAAGCATATCAATAAAAAATTCGACAATCTGGAAGTAATCAAGGATATTTCTGTTTCTGTGAAGGAAGGAGAAATTCTCTCCATTATCGGACCTTCCGGTTCCGGAAAATCCACTCTGCTGCGGTGCGCCACCATGCTGGAGGAGATTGACGGAGGAGAAATCTGCTACATGGGAGAGCGGGCGGCCTGGATGGAAGGGAAAAAGGCCTGTCATCCGGGAAAGGAGGCCATGAAACGGATCCAGGAGTATTTCGGCCTGGTATTTCAAAGCTTTAATCTGTTTCCGCATTACAGCGTAATGAAAAATCTGACGGATGCGCCCATCAATATACAGAAACGAAACAAAGATGAGGTGTACAAAGAGGCCAGAGAACTTTTGAAGAAAATGGGGCTTGAGGATAAGGAGGACGCTTATCCCTGCCAGCTGTCCGGAGGTCAGTGTCAGAGGGTGGCCATTGCCAGGGCTCTTGCACTGAATCCGAAGATTCTCTTTTTTGACGAGCCCACTTCCGCACTGGATCCGGAGCTGACGGGAGAAGTGCTGAAAGTGATCCGTTCCCTGGCTGATCTGGATATCACCATGGTGATCGTCACCCACGAGATGGCCTTCGCAAGAGAAATTTCTGACCGTGTCATCTTCATGGACAAAGGCGTGGTGGAGCTTGAGGGAACGCCGGATGAGGTGTTTACTTCCGGCCATGGAAGGATGCAGGAATTCCTCGGAAAGTTCAATCAGCGCTAGAAGATGAAAATGCGGTATTGCTTTTAAAAAAAAGGTGGGCTATAATCTACGTGACGGAATAACGAAAAAATGCAGTTTTTTGCAGAAAAAAGGAAAAGAAAGGTGTCATACTCATGAAAAAATTAGAACAGTTATATGAAGGAAAAGCGAAAAAAGTATTTGCAACAGACGTGGATGGAATTGTAATTGTAGACTACAAGGATGATGCCACAGCTTTTAACGGTGAGAAAAAAGGGACGATTGTGGGAAAAGGCGTGATCAATAACCGCATGACCAACCGGGTGTTTAAACTGATGGAAGAGGAAGGCGTTCCCACACATCTGGTAGAAGAGCTGAGCGACCGGGAAACAGCTGTAAAAAAAGTTGAGATCGTGCCGCTGGAGGTTATCGTGCGCAACGTGGCTGCCGGAAGCTTTTCCAAACGTATGGGTGTGGAAGAAGGAAAAGAGCTTCTGTGCCCTATCATAGAGTTCAGTTATAAAAATGATGATCTGGGCGATCCTTTTATCAATGACGACTATGCACTGGCTCTGGGACTGGCTACGCAGGAAGAAATTGACACCATTAAAAACTATACCCGCAAAATCAATGAGATTCTGAAAAAATATTTCCTGAATGCAGGGATTAAACTGATTGATTTTAAAATTGAATTCGGAAGACTGGCGGACGGAACCATCATTCTGGCGGATGAAGTGTCACCTGATACCTGCCGTCTGTGGGATGTAAATACCAATGAAAAACTGGACAAGGACCGCTTCCGCAGAGATATGGGAAATGTGGAAGAGGCTTATAATGAAGTGTTCAACCGTCTGGGACTGTAAAAAGAGCGGGGAAGATAAAAGAAATAAGCGAGGCGTCTTGCGCGCCGGAATAGGAGAGAGAACGCAGGTATGAATACAGACAGATATGTAAGCCCGTTGTCAGAACGGTATGCCAGCAGAAAAATGCAGTACATTTTTTCACCGGATATGAAATTTCGAACCTGGAGAAAGCTGTGGATTGCACTGGCGGAGACAGAGAAAGAGCTGGGACTGAATATTACCCAGGAGCAGATTGACGAACTGAAAGCCCATGCGGAGAATATCAATTACGATGTGGCCAAAGAGCGGGAAAAACTGGTGCGTCATGACGTTATGTCCCATGTCTATGCCTATGGCGTGCAGTGCCCGAAGGCAAAAGGAATCATTCATCTGGGCGCCACTTCCTGTTACGTGGGAGATAATACCGATATTATCGTAATGACGGAAGGCCTGAAACTGGTAAAGAAAAAGCTGGTGAATGTACTGGCGGAACTGAAAGATTTCGCAGCCGCTTATAAAGCGCAGCCTACGCTGGCTTTCACCCATTTCCAGCCGGCTCAGCCCACTACAGTAGGGAAACGGGCCACTCTGTGGATGAATGAGTTTCTGATGGATCTGGAAGATCTGGATTATGTGCTGGGCGGCATGAAGCTTCTTGGTTCCAAAGGAACCACAGGAACCCAGGCCAGCTTCCTGGAACTCTTTGACGGTGATCAGGAGAAGATTGATCAGATCGATCCCATGATTGCGCAAAAGATGGGCTTTAAAGAGTGCGTACCGGTTTCAGGACAGACCTACTCCAGAAAAGTGGATACCCGTGTGCTGAACGTACTGGCAGCCATAGCGGCCAGCGCTCATAAATTCTCCAATGATATCCGGCTCCTTCAGCATCTGAAGGAAGTGGAAGAACCCTTTGAAAAGAATCAGATCGGCTCTTCCGCCATGGCTTATAAGAGAAATCCCATGCGCAGTGAAAGAATCGCTTCCCTGGCCCGCTATGTGATGATAGACGCTCTGAATCCGGCCATCACCTCAGCCACCCAGTGGTTTGAGAGAACACTGGACGATTCTGCCAATAAACGCCTTTCCATTCCGGAGGCATTCCTGGCAGTGGACGGCATCCTGGATCTTTGTCTCAACGTGGTGGACGGTCTGGTGGTATATCCGAAGGTGATTGAAAAACGGCTGATGTCCGAACTGCCCTTTATGGCTACGGAAAATATCATGATGGATGCCGTGAAGGCAGGCGGCGACCGTCAGGAGCTGCATGAGCGCATCCGCGAGCTGTCCATGGTGGCAGGCCGCCATGTGAAGGCGGAGGGAATGGATAATGATCTCCTTGAGCTTATCGCAAAGGACGAAGCGTTTAATCTGACGCTGGAAGAGCTGAAAAAGACCATGGATCCGTCAAAATATACGGGAAGGGCTGCCGTGCAGGTAGACGCTTTCCTGGAGAACTGCGTAAATCCCGTATTGGAAGCCAACAAAGAGCTTCTGGGCGTGACCGCGGAAATAAACGTTTGATACCAGTGCGAGAGTGCGCAGCACGCAGCAATCCGCAGGTATCATAGTTGGGAGCTTTTGCACCCGACATCAACGTATATAATACAGATGAATGGCGATGGGGACGCTGCAAAAAAGGATATTTGCAGCGTCCTTTTTAAACTGTAGCAGGGAGGGGAAGATGACAAAAATGAAAAATGAAAAGGATCAGGGAAATGCACTGGCGCTGCTGCCTATTATAGTATTTCTGGTTATTTTTCTGGGCGCAGGCTGCATAACCGGCGATTTTTACAGTGTACCGGCCATTGTAGGTTTTCTGATCGCACTTCTGGTGGGATTTTTGCAGAACCGTAAGGTAAGCTTTCAGGAAAAAATAGGGCTGATCACACAGGGTGTGGCGGATGAAAATATTGTTACCATGTGCCTGATCTTTCTGGTGGCAGGAGGATTTTCCAGTGCGGTGGATATGGCAGGAGGTGTGGAGAGTACGGTAAATCTGGGCCTTTCCATCATGCCGCCCAACGTGGCGGTGGCAGGTCTGTTCGTGATCAGCTGTTTTATCTCCGTTTCCATGGGAACGTCCATGGGGACCATTGCGGCCATGGCGCCCATCGCTGTGGGGATCAGCGAAAAAGCAGATCTGGGCGTGGCCCTCTGTACGGGAGCCGTGATGTGCGGAGCCATGTTCGGCGATAATCTGTCCATGATATCGGATACCACCATCGCGGCGGTTCGGACACAGGGCTGTGAGATGAAGGATAAGTTCAAGGAGAACTTTCTGATCGTGCTGCCGGCAGCCGTCATCACGGTGATTCTGTTTCTTGTTGTACCCGGTTCCGCTCAGGGCGCCGGTTTTCAGGGGCTGGAATACAATGTGCTGAAAATCCTGCCGTATCTGGTGGTGCTGATAGGGGCACTGATCGGGATCAACGTTTTTGTGGTGCTGTTAAGCGGAATTGTGCTGTCTCTGATCGTGGGAGTGGCCACCGGCTCCATCGTTCTGGCGGAAATCTTTCAGGTGGTGGGGGACGGCGTCACATCCATGTACGACATCACGGTGATTTCCATCGTTGTGGCCTTTATCGTATCGCTGGTTCGGGCCCATGGAGGCATTCAGTATATTCTGGTAAAAATTAAAGAGCGGGTGAAAGGAAAGAAAGGAGGAGAGCTGGGCATCGCCCTCTTGGTGCTGCTGGTGGACTGCTGTACGGCCAACAATACGGTGGCCATCGTCATGACCGGTCCCATCGCCAAAGACATCAGCGATGAGTATGGGATATCGCCCAGACGAAGCGCCTCCCTTCTGGACATTTTTGCATCTGTGGGACAGGGCCTGATCCCCTACGGCGCCCAGCTTCTGTCAGCTGCCAGCCTGACGGGACTTACGCCCTTTCACATTCTGCCTTACATGTATTATCCTGTGCTGATGGCTGTGAGCGCTCTTTTGTTCATTTTCTTCAGAAAAAGGTAGAAAAAAATCAATTATGGGTTTTACTTCTGAAAAATAATGTAGTATACTCAATAAAGTAGTGGTTTTTTGTATATTGGCCGTGTATGCGGCGTGAAAGTTTAGAAAGAATCTGGGAGGAAACTAAAATGGTAAAAGCTGTCGTTGGAGCAAACTGGGGTGACGAGGGAAAAGGCAAGATTACCGATATGCTGGGAAAGGAAGCCGATATCATCGTACGATTTCAGGGCGGAGCCAATGCAGGCCATACAATCGTAAATAATTATGGTAAATTTGCACTGCACACCCTTCCGTCAGGCGTATTTTATGATCACACCACCAGCGTGATCGGAAACGGTGTGGCTTTGCATGTTCCAACATTGATAAAAGAAATCCAGGGTCTGGTGGACCAGGGTGTTCCAAAGCCGAAGATCAAAGTGTCTGACCGGGCGCAGATGGTTATGTCTTATCATATCCTGTTTGATCAGTATGAGGAGGAGCGGCTGGCCGGAAAATCCTTCGGTTCCACAAAATCCGGAATCGCTCCCTTTTATTCCGATAAATATGCCAAGATCGGCTTTCAGGTAAGCGAACTGTTTGACGAGGTTTCTCTGAAAGAGAAGGCGGAGCGTATCTGTGAGACGAAGAATGTGATTCTGGAGCATCTGTATCACAAACCGGCTCTGAAGCCGGAAGATATTTTCCGGGAGCTGATGGAATACAAAGAAATGATCGCTCCCTATGTCTGCGATGTGTCCGCTTATTTATGGGATGCCATAAAAGAAGGAAAGGAAATCCTGCTGGAGGGTCAGCTGGGTTCTCTGAAGGATCCGGATCACGGAATTTATCCCATGGTGACCTCTTCCTCCACACTGGCGGCTTACGGCGCCATCGGAGCAGGAATCCCGCCCTACGAGATCAAAAAAATCATAACGGTGTGTAAGGCATACTCCAGCGCAGTGGGTGCGGGCGCATTCGTATCTGAAATTTTTGGAGAAGAGGCAGATGAACTGAGAAAAAGAGGCGGCGACGGAGGAGAGTACGGAGCTACCACGGGACGCCCCAGACGTATGGGCTGGTTCGACTGCGTGGCTTCCAAATACGGATGCCGGATTCAGGGAACGACGGACGTGGCCTTTACGGTCCTGGATGTGCTGGGTTATCTGGATGAGATACCGGTATGTGTGGGGTATGAGATTGACGGAGAAGTGACCACCGAGTTCCCCACGACAGCGCTTCTGGAAAAAGCCAAACCGGTGATCGAAAAGCTGCCGGGATGGAAATGCGATATCCGGGGAATTAAAAAATATGAGGATCTTCCTGAAAACTGCAGGAAATATGTGGAATTTGTGGAAGAAAAAATCGGCTTCCCCATCACCATGGTATCCAACGGACCGGGAAGGGACGATATTATTTATCGCTGAAAAAGATTTGTTAAGAGAGTTATATAGAAAAGGGAATGTGCTGCAGGAAGGAAAACCTGCAGCACATTCCCTATTTTTTTCTGTTTTTCAGATAACGGTAGACCAGCATGTAAGCGTACAAAAGCACAGGGACGGCAATGGTGCAGAATATGGAAGCTTTAAACCAGCCGTCTGCGGACGGACTGCCGGAAAGTGCAAAAAACATGGTGGCTCCGTACATAAACAGCAGCAGTATCACCCCTGCCAGGGCCAGAATACGTTTCATGGACATACTCCTTTCAGTCATTATCGGATTTGAATGCCGCAGGCGTCTGCCGCATCCCGGTATGCGTCCGGAAGCCTGTCGGTGATCAGATAGCGGATATCTTTCAAAGAAGCAACGGGATACATGGCAATCTGATCGAATTTTGTGTGATCCGCCATCAGATACCAGCTGCGGCAGATGGAAGATAGATGGCGGTAAATATGGGCCGAAACCTTGGAATGAACCGTCAGACCGGCCTGCAGGTCAATACCGGAGATACTGGTAAAGGCCTTGGAGACATATATGTTGTCCGTGAAGGCATCCGGGTTTTCCGGGCTGGAAAATAGAGTTTTCCCATCGGTGGAGGTTACCTCTCCGCCCAGAAGATAAAGGCGCACATCATTTTTCAGAAGATCATTCAAAGCGGTGATGTTGTTGGTCACCACGGACAGGCGGCTGAAGCGGTTCAGAAGCTTTGCAAGGCAGCAGCAGGTACGGCCGGAACCGAGAAAAATATTGTCGCCGTCCTTTATTTCGCCGCAGGCTTTTTCGGCCAGCAGGGCGGGCAGGGAATCAGAAACATCCTCATAGGAAGGGGGAAAGGCCTTTTCCGCCAGCGCCGCTCCGCCGTATACCCGCAGAGCGATTCCTTCGTCTTCCAGTATGGCCAGGTCCTTTCGGATCGTTACGGTACTTACCTGGAAACGGCGGCTTAAGTCATTGACAAAAACCTGTTTTTCCGTAAGCAGCAGATTTCTGATGAGATTCAGACGCGAAGACATAAAGATAACTCCTTTCATAAGCAGTATAATCGAAAAAAATAAAACTGTCAAACCGAATAAAGAAAAGAGAAAGAAAGTGAAACTTGTGAGAGATAAGAGAAAATGATATATTGATCCTAGAAAATGAAAGAAACGAAAGGAGATTGGGTTTCAAATGAAACAGAGTGAAGAAAGAAGACTGGAACTGACGCTGTGCGGACGTGCCGGAATTGATCTGAACACAGAGAAAACGGGCTGTACCTTTGCGGAAATTTCCTCTTTTTCCAAATCTGTTGGAGGGTCTCCGGCCAATATTGTCCAGGGAGCGGCCAGGCTGGGGCTTAAGACCGCTTTTCTGGGGAAAATTGCCCGTGATGGAATGGGGGCTTACATCCTGGAGGAATTTGAACGCAGGGGGATTGATACGGCGGGGATGGTGCTGGATGACACCAATGCCCGAAACTGTCTGGCGCTGACGGAGATCATCAGTCCTGATGCAAGCGGCAGCTATGTGGCAAAAGGAGGAGATTTTCATCACGGCACGTACCTGTATCGTGAAGGTACGGCGGATCTTCTGTATGGGCCGGATGATGTTTTGGAGGAAATAATTGCGAATTCACAGGCTGTGATGGTGTCTGGAACGGCTTTTTCCGGTCAGCCCTCGAGGGACGCCATGTTTAAAATCCTGCGTCTGGCACAGCATCACAAAACCACCGCTGTTTTTGATCTGGATTACCGCCCATATGGATGGAGCAGCACAACAGAAGCCTCCAAATGCCTGGAGCAGGCTGTCCGGCAGTGCGATATTATAATCGGAAACCGGGAGGAATTCAATGTGCTGGAATACCGTTCCATGCCGGATAACCGGGATAACCGAAAGTCAGCGGAGGCGCTTTTAAAGGCAGGCACTTCCCTGGTGATCATAAAAAACGGCGAAAAGGGATCCGAGGCTTATACCTCAGATGGACAGCACCTGTGCTGTAAAGCGATTCCTACAAATAGAGTCAAAACCTTCGGTTCCGGAGACGCCTACGCGGCGGGGCTTATGTATGGGCTGCTTAAAAACATGGGACTGGAATACGCCATGCAGCTGGGAACGGCCTGTGCATCCATTGCGCTTACGAAAGTAAGCTGCGCGGATTCCATGCCTGATTTTTATACGGCGGAGGCACACAGAAAGGCACACATACAGGAGATGAAGGTATGAGATGGGATCGGGACTACGTGGCGCAGGCTGCGGGAAGAAACGGTATGATTGCCGGGTTTAACGTATTTGGCTATGAGGATGCCCAGGCTGTCATCCATGCAGCCCAAAGAGCAGACCGGGAAGTGCTGCTGATGATCAATCGGGAAGCGTCAAAATCCCTGGAACTGGAACACTGGGCGGCCCTGCTGAACTCAATGGCAAGAAAAGCACAGGTTCCGGTGGGAATACACCTGGATCACTGCAGTGATCCTGAGATGATCTTCAGAGCCATTGACGCCGGATTTACCTCCGTTATGTACGATGGGTCGGCGCTGCCTCTGGAGGAGAATATGGCCAATACATGCAGAATATGTGAGAAGGCCCACAGACACCAGGTATATGTGGAAGCGGAGCTTGGCCAGGTGCCCTATGACGAACTGGGAGAAACAAGGATCCGTATGACCTCTCCTGAGGAAGCGGAAGTTTTCAGCCGTGAAACACAAAGTGACTGGCTGGCTGTGTCTGTGGGAAACGTGCACCGTCTTCTGGGGCGGAAGGTAAAGATTCGTTTCGACGTGTTGAAAGAGATTGAAAATGTCTGCCGGATGCCCCTGGTAATCCATGGAGCCAGCGGCGTGGAGCAGCAGGATTTTCCGCTTCTTTGCGCCAGCCGCGTGGGAAAGATCAATGTGGGAACTGCGCTGCGCCGTGTCTTCGGAGAGACGCTGCGCCGGGAAGTGAAGGAGCATCCGGAAATATATGACCGGCAGGCGCTGATGAAAAAACCGGTTGCCGGGGTGGAAGAAACAGCGTATCAGATTATAAAAAATCAGTGTGGGACACCGATTATGGTCAGGAGGAAAGCGTTATGAGAATTTCACAGAAAAAAGATTTTGAGCCGGGATATACGGAAATTGTTTCCAGAGAAGGGAAATACAGGGAATATCTGATGGATTTTGGAATATTACGGCTGAATGAGGGGATGGAGTATGAGGACGATATGCCTCTGGAGCGGGTATTTGTCCTGCTGTATGGTGAGATCGAGGTGGAATACGGCGGCAAAAAAGCAAATGCCAGAAGAGATACCTATACAGATGAGACCATCTGGTGCATCGACCTTCCCATGGATGTGCCGGCAGTGATCCGCGGAAAAGCAAAGGACAGCCAGGTGATTATCGTCCGTACTGAAAATGAAAGAAGGTTTGAGCCGGCGGTTCGCTGCAAAGAACAGATAGTGGAAGAAATAAGAGGAGAGGGGTATATGAATGAGGCAGGTACCCGGCTTGTGCGCACGGCCCAGGATAAAAGACTGACGCCCCAGTCCAATCTGATGCTGGGAGAAGATATGCATTATCCCGGGAAGTGGTCCGGATTTCCCTCTCATTCCCATGTGCAGCCGGAGATCTACTTTTACAAATTTTATCCGGAAAACGGATTCGGTCTGCTGCGGCTGGGAGATGAAGCTGTGCTTCTGGAACACAATGATACGGTTTTGATTGAGCCGGAAAAAGTACATCCCCAGGTGGCTGCGCCGGGCTATGCCATGTATTATTTCTGGGTGATCCGCCACCTGGACGGCAACCCCTATCTGGGTCCTGATTTTGAAGAGCAGCATCTGTGGGTGGAACAGCCGGGGGCTAAATACTGGCCGGATCGATGAGAAAAAGAAGGGAGGACTACCGATATGATTCAGGAAGAATTTCATTTTGATAAACCGATCCGCTGGGGTATGGCAGGCGGAGGAAGAGGAAGCCAGATTGGATATATACACCGGTGTGCGGCCACCAGGGACAGATTGTTTGATTTTGTGGCCGGCGCCTTTGATGTGGATGCAGCCAGGGGGAAAGAATTCGGTGAGAATCTGGGAATCGACTCCCGGCGCTGCTATCCCGACTATAAAACCATGTTCCGGGAAGAAGCTTTGCGGGACGACGGAATCCAGGCCGTATCCATAGCCACACCCAATATGCTTCATTACGAAATCTTAAAGGCGGCTCTGGAAGCGGGGCTTCATGCAGTCTGCGAAAAACCTCTGTGCTTTACGGAAAAACAGGCAAAAGAGCTTATGGAGCTGGCCGGAAAAAGAAACCGGGTGGTGGGTATCACTTACGGATATACCGGCGCTCAGATGATCCATCAGGCCCGCAGAATGATTGCAGAGGGCATGCTGGGAGAGATTCGGATTATCAACATGCAGTTTGCTCATGGATATCACTCTTCTGAGGTGGAGAAAGAGGACAGCGGGACGAAATGGCGTGTAAATCCGGCCACAGCCGGTCCGTCCTATGTGCTGGGAGACGTGGGAACTCATGCGCTGTTTCTGGCTAAAACCATGGTTCCCCATCTGCAGATCGAAAAGCTGCTCTGTACGAAGCAGAGCTTTGTCAAGAGCAGAGCGCCCCTGGAAGACAACGCCTTTGTGCTGCTGCAGTATGAGGGCGGAGCCGTTGGGAATCTGTGGGCCAGCTGTGTAAACGCCGGATCCTCTCATCAGCAGAAAATCCGCGTGGTGGGAGAGAAAGCGTCCATCGAATGGTGGGATGAGCATCCCAACCAGATTATTTTTTCCCAGCAGGGAAAACCGGTTCAGATCCTGGACCGGGGACAGGGGTATCTGTTTCGGGATGAGGAGATGGTAGACGGGGACAGAATGGGCGCGGGCCATGCGGAAGGGCTGTTTGAGGCCTGGGCTAACATATACCGGCGGTTCGCCCTGGCCATGGACCGGGTAAACAAAGGAGAAAAGGCTTCGAAGGTGATGGACAGTCTCTGGTTCCCCAGTATCCGCGACGGAGCAGAGGGCGTCCGGTTTGTGGAAAAATGCGTCAGTTCAGCGGATCAGGGCAGCGTGTGGGTGAATTACGCAGAGAATTAATAAAAATTTTATAGGCGGTTTTCTTGAAATTTACAGAAAAAAGGAATAGAGTATAACCATTCAAAATAAATTTTTAAGAGGAAAGTGATTGGATGGGAAATATGCGTGAAAAACTGAGCAGGTTCATGATGGGCCGTTACGGTGTGGACGATCTGGGAAGGGTGACTTTGTACATTTCTCTGGGACTGTTGATATTGTCCCTGATTTTCCGGTACAATATCCTGTATGTGCTGGCGGTGCTGATGCTGGTCGTCTGTTATTTTCGGATGTTCTCAAAAAACGTTTCAAAACGTTACGGGGAAAATCAGAAATTTCTGGCATGGAAGACGAAGGTGACAGGACGTTTCTCTGCGGCGAAAAGACACCGGGCAGATAAGGAACACTGTTATTTTAAATGTCCCTCCTGCCATCAGACAGTCAGAGTGCCCAGGGGAAAGGGAAAGATTTCCATTTCATGTCCCAAATGCGGCGCCGAATTTATCAAACGTACATAAATAAGCGGAAGGATAAGGCATGTTTGGATACGTTACGGTTAACAGGGAAGAATTAAAAGTAAAGGATATGAAGCGGTATCAGGCCTTTTACTGCGGCATCTGTCAGGAGCTGAAAGAGCGCCACGGGTCTTTGTCACGGATTACGCTGACTTACGATATGACCTTTCTGGCCATACTGCTGACAGGGCTGTATGAAAGTCCGGTGCACCAGGGAAGCTGCCGCTGCGCCGTGCATCCGCTGAAAAAGCATCTTTACCTTAGAAATGAATATACGGCTTATGCCGCGGATATGAATCTGCTGCTTAGCTATTATAATCTGATGGACAACTGGATGGACGAAAAAAAGGCCGTCTCTTTTACCGCTGCCCGTCTGCTGCGAAAGGAATTTCTGGAAGTATGCGCCAGATATCCCAGGCAGGACGAGGCGGTAAAGCGGTATATGAGACGTCTTGCCCGGTGTGAGAAAAGAAACAGCCGGGATATTGATCTGGGCGCCGGCCTGACCGGAGAGCTGTTTGGCGAAATATTTGTCTGTCAGGAGGATGTCTGGTCTCATATATTAAGAAGGCTGGGATTCTTCCTTGGGAAATTTATCTATCTTATGGATGCCTACGATGATGTGGAAAAGGATGCCAGAACAGGAAACTATAATCCCTGGATGACAATGAAAAAAAGAGAGGATTTCATGAAAGTCAGCGAACAGATTCTGACAATGATGATGAGCGAGTGTGCAAAAGAATTTGAAAAGCTACCGATTCTGGAAAATGTGGACATTCTGCGAAATGTGCTGTATTCTGGTATATGGACAAAATATGAAATTGTAAAAAGAAAATACAGGGAGAATAACTGATGCCAAATCCATATCAGGTGCTGGGGGTGCCGGAAAACGCCAGCATGGATGAGATAAAAAAAGCATACCGGAAATTAAGCCGGCAGTACCATCCGGATGCCAATATTAATAACCCCAATAAAAAAGAAGCGGAAGAAAAGTTCAAACAGGTGCAGGAAGCCTACAATCAGATCATCGCCCAGAGGGAGCGGGGCGAGAGCGGCTACGGAGGATTTTACGGCCAGGGACAGCGCCAGAGTCAGAGCGCCTACGGAAGCGGTGAGGAAGCTGTTAAGATGCAGGCTGCTGCCAACTATATCAACAGCCGCCATTTCAGAGAGGCTTTGAATGTCTTAAACGGCATAAGCGCCAGAAATGCAGAATGGTACTATTTAAGAGCAGTGGCCAACGCAGGACTGGGAAGCAATGTGAACGCCCTTTCAGACGCCCGGGAAGCCCTGCGGCTTGATCCGGGAAATATGAAATACCAGATGCTGGTCAGCCAGCTGGAGTCCGGCGGCCAGTGGTACCAGACCATGGGGAGCGGGTACGGCTATGAGCGGCCTGGAGACAGCATGGGCAGCTGCTGCTGGCAATGTCTGCTGGTTAATTTTCTGTGCAACTGCTGCTGTTGCTGCCGCTAGACAATAAAAGGGTAAAAAATTTAAATTTTACTGTATAGATTTTAAAAGCCAGGTCATACTATAAATGTCAGCAGAGGGATGACACAACAGCGTGTTGCTTTTTGCTGACACACCGGGAAACACATTGGACCCCCTCCAATGGTGAATGACGAATGATAAAAATTAATACTTATCCTCCCCTTAAAAAATAAATATCGATTTATTCGGCAAAATGGCGGTTTTATCCTTTTCAAGGTTTTACGCCATTTTTTGCTGCGAAAAAAGAGGCGAAAAAATTTCTTTGATGTTGGTAAAGTACACTTGCGAAGGCAGGCGTCCTGTGCTATCATAAGACCATCTCTTATCCGGGATACCGGATTCCAA
>CAMMBV010000004.1 GCA_946494335.1 uncultured Ruminococcus sp.
GCCCGGAATATCAAGGAAAATCATCGCTCAGACGATTGAAGTACGGTCTCAAAGCTGCTCGTAGAGCACCGCAGTTCAGCAAGAGATAATCAGCTATTTGCGAAAAAAGTGTATATTATTTTTGCAGGGAAACCCACAAACTTCACGTTTGTGGGTTTTTTAATATGTGGAATGTGATATACTTGTAAGAGCAAAGGTATGTCTTGCATCAGGATGAGTTAATGCAGAATTGGGAATTATCAAAAGACCTATATAAGACATCGGCTTGTGTGAAGTGTCTTGATGGAGAAAGGAGCCATTATCGATGGATATCAGACATTATTTTGTTGAAAAGGGAGAAGGTGAACCCATTATCCTGCTCCATGGCAACGGGGAGAACTGTGGATATTTTGAAAAACAGATGGATGTCCTTTCCAGGCAGTATCATGTGTATGCCATTGACACACGAGGGCATGGAAAAACTCCCAGAGGGAAGAGACCTTTTACCATTCGCCAGTTTGCAAAAGACCTGGTGGGATTTATGGATGAGCATTCTATTGAAAAAGCGCATTTGCTGGGCTTTTCAGACGGCGGAAATATAGCCATGGTATTTGCGATTTATTATCCGGAGCGGGTGGACAAATTGATATTAAACGGGGCTAATCTCAATGGGGGCGGTGTGAAAAGAAGCGTGCAGTTTCCCATTGAAATCGGATACAAAATTGCGGGAATATTTGCAGGAAGGAGCCCGTCTGCGAAACGAAATGCCGAAATGCTTGGACTGATGGTGAATGATCCCAATGTATCACTGGAAGAGTTGAAGAAAATCAAGGCAAAGACGCTGGTGATTGCAGGGACAAAAGATATGATAAAAGAAAACCATACACAGCTGATTGCTGAAAATATTTCACAGTCAGAACTTGCATTTATAAAGGGGGATCATTTTATTGCCAGTAAAAATGCAGAAGAGTTTAACCATCGGGTGTTGAAGTTTCTGCAGAGCTGATAAAACAGGGGGAAAAGCGGATGAAAATATGGATATCCGCCCGGACAAAACATTCCAATCATTATGCGCTGCGTGTGCTCGGAGGAATCGCGGTCAGTGTGCTGCTGGCGCTGGCATTAATTGGGTGCAGTGTTTATCTGGGCTTTTATTTTGAGTCGCAAAAAGAGGTGATATCCGTCGGCGGATGTATTCTGACATCGATGCTGCTCATCTGGACGGCGCTTTGGATTGGACGGAAAGCCGGTCAGGATGCCGCGATTTTTGTTCAGGATGAAAAGAAGCGTCTGTTTGTGATAGAGGCCGGGAATTATGTGAGAAGCAGAAGTAAAATACCGGGTTATATCGCTATGGTGACAGATACACAGAAAAAGATTGATGATATTAAAGATTATGTAAATCAAAAAGATGATTTGTCCCTGTTTTTCCCGCAGATCATTTCCGTAGAAAGTATAAAAGAAAATCATACGGAATATTATTTTATCTGCCGTGTTCAGCTGCCGGAGGGAGAAACAGTCAGGAGAACCTGCCGCCTTGTAAAAGGTTACGAGGAAGAGGAGGCGTTGCTGCTGGCCCTGGAACAAAGAAGGTATCGGGAGCAGGCCTGGGAGGTACGGGAAAACAGAAATCCGGTATGCATTTTAGTCAGCGGCCTTCTGCTTGCGGCAGCAGTAATTGTGTGCGTACTGAGCCATCCCGCAATGGGGGTATTGCCTCGAGGCATATATTTTCCCTGTCTGGGAATCGCTTTTGTACTTTTCACTGTTATGCTCTATTTCATTATCAGACAGCGCAGGGGCGAATGAACTTGCATCACAGGGGGTGCTGAAAATGGGATATAAACTTTTGCTGGCGGATGACGACCGGGATTTGGTAAAGATGCTGTCCGGTTATCTGGAGTTGAAGGGATATGAAATGATAACGGCGCGGGATGGTCTGGAGACACTTAAAAAGGTTGAGGAAAATCCGGATCTGATTTTGCTGGACATTAATATGCCCTTCATGGACGGCATGGAGGTGATGCGCAGAATACGGGAACAGATTTCCTGTCCCGTTCTTTTTCTGACAGCCCGGGCGGAAGAGGAAGACCGGGTGAACGGTCTGCTGGCCGGAGGAGATGACTATATCTTAAAACCATTCAGTCTGAGGGAGCTGGAGGCCAGGATTAAAGCGCATTTGATACGGGAGGAGAGAAGCCGGGGGCGAAAAATGGTAAGGGCGGCGGATGAGCTGTATCTGGATTATTCTGCCCGGGAAGTGCGGATAGGGGAACATGTGCTGGAGCTTACCAGAACGGAGTATGAAATTGTAGAATTTTTATCCAGACATCCCGGACAGGTTTTTGACCGGGAACGGATTTACGAAAGAGTCAGCGGATACGATGCCAGGGGAGACAGCCGCTCTGTCACAGAGCTGATACGGCGGATACGAAAAAAGACAGAGGAGATTACGGATACCGAATACATTGAGACAGTGTGGGGAATGGGGTACCGATGGAAAAAATAAGAAATTTATCCATACGAAAAACAATATTTCTTTATCTGACGGTGACTCTCACGGTCTGTTTCCTGCTGTCTGCTCTGATCATGAATGCGGCGGAGCGGATTCAGGAGCGGGTCTGGCTAAAATATATTGATCAGGACGTCTACGCGGAGGCGATAAATGAAGAAAATGATGTATATATCGCAGGTCCGGCACGTCCGCCGCAGGCAGTGATGAGTCGGATTGACGCGCAGATTTCCGAGATCTGCGACTTTTTTCAGACGTATACGGTTCTGCTCCTTTCGGTGGCGGGCAGCGCCGCCGCTGTCTGTCTGTTTTACCGGCATAAGCTGAAAACGCCTCTTCGAAAGCTGGAGGAGGCGGCCGAAAAGATCAAAAAAGATGAGCTGGATTTTCAGATCGTCTATGACAGGCAGGATGAGATGGGGCATCTGTGCCGGGAATTTGAAAAAATGAGAGATCAGCTGGAGAGTAATAACAAAAAGCTGTGGCAGACGGTGGAGGAAGAAAAGATTCTGCGTTCCGCCGTTGCGCATGATATCCGCTCTCCGCTGGCTGTGCTTAAGGGGTATCAGGAAATGCTGCTGGAGTTTCTGGAAAGCGGCGGGTTTGACCGGGAGCAGGTAGAAGAAATTGTCCGGGAAGAGTACGGACAGACCCTCAGGCTGGAGCATTTTGTGGATGAGATGCGAAAGCTGAGCAGTATAGAGCGCCGGGATCTGAAAAAAGAATTTATTTCTCTGAAGGATCTGAAAAATGAGCTGGAAAAAGAGATCCGTATTCTGGCAAAGGAAAAACGGTATGGGATCGAGACAGCGGAGGGGGAGGCGCTATTTTGCGGCGATAAGGCAGTGATTCTGGAAGTGACGGAGAATCTGTTGGAAAATGCTCTCCGGTATGCCAGGGAAGAAGTGCGGGTGGAGATTGCGTTTAGCAAAGGCATGCTGGAAATCCTGGTCTGTGACGACGGCCGGGGATTCCAAAGACCATTTAAACAGGCGGCGGAACCCTTTTACAGCGAAAACGCGAAAGATACCTTAAAACATTCCGGGCTTGGCATGTATATCAGCAGACTTTACTGTGAACGCCACGGAGGATATCTTGCTGTTGAAAATAAAAAAATGAAAGGCGCGGCGGTAAAGGCAGTGTTTCGTGAAATCTGAGGAACAGATTTTAAAAACACTATCTTTATTGTTTTTTTATTGTCATTTTTTTCTTATGCTGTCAGAAGAAAGGGAGGTGACGGCAGCATGAGAGGGATCGTCAAAAGTGTTCTGAAGGATTATGCAAAAAATCCTCTGTTCTGGATTGGAATTATCGTGGTTCTCGCCGGAGTATATCAGAGCCTGGAGCCTTATCTTAAAATCCGGTATTTTCAGTCCGATCAGGAAATTGCTGCATTTTCAGATTCGTCTTTTATTGACGCTTATGTGTCGGAAGGGTGGATTCCGGCCACCCGGGAGAAGCAGAGAATGCTGTGGGAAGGTAAAATAAAGCAGAATCTGGAAAAAGATTTTGAGATGAGTAAGGAGGAGGCGCAAGGGGTAATAAAGGAGATGGCCGGCATGAAAATAGAAGAGGCGTGCCGCTATCTGGAGGAAACGTACTCTTATTACAATGCCTATTACGTATATGAGGACTGTGCCTTTTACCAGGGAAGCGCCCGCCAGGTCAATGATTATCTGAAAGAGGAGCTGAAGGAACAGCGTTTTTCCTGGTGTTTTTCCCGGAAGTTTGCGGATTTTGCAGGCGTATATGCGGTCTTTTTTTCAGCCATTCTGCTGGCGTTTCTGTTTTTGTGGGATACCAGAAAAAATACATATGAACTTTTGCACACAAAGCCTTTGAAAGCCTGGCAGTATGTACTGGGAAAGGCAGCGGGAGGATTTCTGGCGGTGTTCTTTGTGCTGGCTCTGCTCACTGCGGTATTTTTTATTCTGTGCAGCCGTACGGCGATGCAGCTGGGGACAGATGTTTCCGTTCTGGATTTTCTGTACGCATCCTGCATCTATATTCTGCCCAACCTGGCCATGGTTGTGGCAGTATACGTCCTCATTGCACTGGCTTTTAAAAATCCCCTTCCGGCGGTGCCTCTTTTGGTTCTGTATTTCGTTTATTCCAATATGGGAAGCTGGAATGAGAATGGAGAATACGGCTATTACGGGAGGGCGCTGGCCATTGTGGTTCGGTTTCCGAGGGACTTTTTTGACATAGCGCCTCCGCCCATGGTGATGTGGAATCAGGGGGCGCTCCTTCTTGGGACGGCTATTCTGCTTGCGGTGGGAATCCGGATCTTTAAAAGGAGGCGGTATTATTGAAAAAAGAGATGAAAATTTGTCTTCCGCCCTATAAAATCGGGTACGCCCTGGCATTTGTACTGATTTTATGCGTGATCCGATCCGTCGTATATGAGGCGGAGATTGGGGCGGCTATGGATCCGCTGATAAGTCTTCTGGCTCTGGTCTTCTGCGCAGATACGTATGCGGCGGAAGCATCCAGCGGGCGAAGGGAAATTCTGCGTCTTGCGCATCCCGGGAAGGTGGCGGCCGCCATAAAAAGACGGATGATGCTGAAGATGCTGTATCTTCTTCTGATTGCTCTTTTGAGCTATGGATTATTTCACTGGCAGAAGCCATTATGTGCGTCTGCGGGGGAAGGTCTGCTTTTGTGGGCTGTATCTGTGGTTTCACTGGCCGGAAGCATTCTTTTTTGGGGGGGATTATCCAACGCCCTTTCCACCTTGTGCCGAAATATGTGGGCGGGTATCAGTCTTTCTTTTCTGTTGTGGATGTTTTTGTTTTCCACGGCGGGACAAAGTCTTGGAAACTGGAATGTGCTTTCCTTTGCATTTCGTAATATAGGGGATATGGCGGATATCAGCTGGCTGCCGGGCAAAATTCTGGGAATCGGAGCAGGCGTTGCGCTTTTGCTTTTAAATCCCCTGATGATAAAGAAAAGAGGGTGAAATATAGTGATAGAGATCAGAGATTTAACGGTAAAATTTAAAAACGGCGTCACGGCCATAAATCATGCAAGTCTTGATATTCCTCCTGGAATTTACGGACTTTTGGGAGAAAACGGAGCCGGAAAGACTACGCTGATGCGTGTGCTGACCACGATCTTAAAACCTTCCGGCGGAAGCGTATCCCTGGATGGCATAAAATATGAAGAAAAAAATTATGAGATGATACAGAGAAAGATCGGCTATCTTCCTCAGGAAATAGATTTGTATCCCATGCTGACGGTCCGGGAATGCATGGAATATCTGGGAGAGCTTTCCGGCCTGGACAAAAAAACGTACCGGTCCAGGATGGAATACTATCTGGAAAAGACTGGCCTTGCCGACCACGGAAAAAAGAGGATGCGCCAGCTTTCCGGCGGGATGAAGCGAAGGGCCGGTCTAGTTCAGGCGCTATTATCCGATCCCCGGTTTCTCATTGTGGATGAGCCCACCACCGGGCTTGATCCGGAGGAACGAATCCGCATCCGCAATCTGCTGGTGGATTTTTCCAGGGAACGGACCGTACTTTTTTCCACCCATGTGGTGGAGGATCTGGCGGCAACCTGCAGCCGGCTTTCGGTGATGAAAAAGGGAGAATTTCTATATTCCGGCAGTGTGAAAGGGATGCTGGAACGGGCGAAAGACCATGTCTTTCTTTGCCGGACGGACGATGAGATGCTGATAAGACAGCTTTCAAAAAAATATCATGTCAGCTCTCGTCAGTATACGGAAAAAGGGATGCAGATACGGCTGATCAGCCAGGAAAAGCCTCAGGCAGAATGCATTCCCTGTGAAGTGACACTGGAGGACGCGTATATCTACATGATGAATTTCGGCGTCTGAAAGGGTTAAGAGGATGTGACCGTTTCCGGACACATCCTCTTTAAAAAATCAAAGGCTTTTCAGCACATCGATGGGGTTTTCACGGATAATAATGTCACCGTGCTCCTCCAGACACTGGGAATAAAAGCGGTCCGGTTCCACCGCGTCGGCATATTCACATGCCAGCAGAAGCAGCCGGTTTAAATCCTCCACATTTTCCGAATTACCTTCCAGAAGCATACAGTAATCCTTCTTATCCTTATATAACCGGCCCGGGATATTAAAAGCGGCAGCTTTACAGAATCTTTCTACGGTATCCAGATCGGGAAACTTTAAGATATAATTCTCATAGGTTTCTTCCTGGGGGATCGGTTCGCTCTGTCTGTCTTTGACGGCAGCATGCAGTTCTTTTAATT
Organism: uncultured Ruminococcus sp.; assembly: GCA_946494335.1. Taxonomy (GTDB): domain Bacteria; phylum Bacillota; class Clostridia; order Lachnospirales; family Lachnospiraceae; genus Ruminococcus_G. The sequence continues at coordinate 6,725 of CAMMBV010000004.1, forward strand.
TGCTCATGAAAGCGTTAAAAGCGGAAATTTTATCTTCTCCTTCTTTTTCCAGAATCTCTGCCAGATTCTCTCTTCCGATGGCCTCCACAGCGTCCGCCACCTGCAGGAAATTTGCTACCAGACTGTCAATCTGTTCAGAAGGCTGGATATTGGAGAAGTTCAGAGCAAAATAGTGACCCGGCAGCAGGATGGACTGAACGGCTCTGTAGTCTTCCGTAAGTTCTATCCCGGCGGCCTTCGCCTTTTCCATAATTTCATGGAGAAACTGCTGAATCTTTTCCGGATCCTCTTCCTTTTGTAAAGATTCCGGATCGTAACCCATTGCGGATAATTCTTCCAGTTTCATAATACAACGAATTGTATGTTCATCTATTTTAATGAATACCATAATTTCACCACCTTTATCTATTGTTATATATGTTTTATAACACACAGAATCGATGAAGTCAACTTTTTTTTGACAGCAGGAAAAATATACATGACACAAATGCAGTAACACCAAGGGACAGCAGTTCCATGGGAAAGTCAAAATCACAGTGGTGCAGGTCGGCCGCAAGGGAAGCGGGGAACAGCATGAAAAGCGCCTGACCGCCCCTTTCCTTCACGCGGTTTATCATGTGGGCGGCGTCCTCGCTGGCGGGAAATTCTGTCATATGGGGCCAGGGGTGAAGCCCGGGGACTTCTGTTTCAAAAAGTGCGGTGATCTGACTGACCAGCGAAGGCGAGCTTTCCAGAGAAGGGGCGCTTCCTGTGACCTGAAGATCAACAGACACGCCGTATTGTTTTTGTATTTTTTCTGCGGATTCCCGCAGCAAAGCGTTAAGCCTGTGATCCTGACCGGTGGAAGGAGCCCTTGTTTCCAGTTCCATCTTTCCGTAATCGGCGATAATGTTCCTGCCGCTTCCGGCCTGTATAGTGCCGGTGTGAATAAACCCCTCCCCATGTATCTGATTCAAACGCAGAATCAGATTGGCCATGGCGGGAATCACATCAATTCCCTGACTGGGATGAGCCGCATGGGCGGATTTTCCGTGAAATATAATATCCGTTTTTGTGGTGGCAAAAGAGTGGCTGACTCCGGGGATAATATTGTATTGCGTTGGAAAATCCGGCGGCATATTGAAAATGTGGGCGGCCATAAAATAATCAACATCATCCAGCCACCCCTTCTTTACAATGGGAAGAGCGCCGCGGGCTCCTTCTTCCGCAGGCTGAAAGATCAGTTTTATGGTGCCGTTTAGTTTTTCTTTCATGCGGGAGAGTAAAATGGCACATCCGATGCCGATGGCAGTGTGACCGTCATGGCCGCAGGCGTGCATCAGGCCGGGATGGGAAGAGGCAAAGCCTTCCCGGAAGGGCAGATGGTCAAAAGCGTCTGATTCTTTTACGGGCAGAGCGTCGATGTCAAAGCGCAGAGCCACTACGGGGCCAGTTTGACTGCCGCAGTGGAGGGTGGCAATGACTCCCGTTTCATGACCTGCGACGGCAGCGCCGCAGACGACGTCGTAGCCTTCTTTTGAGAGCAGGTCGGCGATTAATTTAGTGGTGCGGATCTCATTCCAGGCAGTCTCCGGATGGCGGTGCAGATCCATTCGCAGTTCTTTTAGACGGGGAAGCGCAAGAGCGGCCTGTCGTTCAATATATTGATACAAGGAAACACCTCCATTTTTGATATTATTATAAGCTTTTTCAAAGGAAATGTACATTTTTTTGAAAAACAGGAATAAAAAGGGAAAAAACTTCATAGGATATCATCAGACAGGTGATATTTCTTTCAAGGTTGACAAAACCGGGGAAGAGGCATATAATTTAAATATCATATAGCGCGGGGTGGAGCAGTCTGGAAGCTCGTCGGGCTCATAACCCGAAGGTCGTAGGTTCAAATCCTACTCCCGCAACTGATGCGCCAGGAGATGTTTCCTGGCGTTTTTCCTTTATGATGATGCCCATGAGAGTCAGAAAGAGGATATTATGGCAAAAGAGAAGAGAAGAAGTTCAAAGAAAAGGAAAGCGCTCTGGTGGATTGTTTTTCTGGCAGCGGTGGCTGTATTTTTGGTATCCGGGTATCAGCTCGTCTCCGTTTTGATGGAGTATAAGGCGGCCGAGAATGAGTATGAGGATCTGGAAATCTATGCAGAGCTTCCATCAAAATCAAAGGGAGCAAAAGAAAATCCCGCCCAGGAGACGCAGGAGGATGAAGGACCGGTCATTGATTTCGCCTCCTTAAAAGCGGTGAATGAAGATGTGGTGGGCTGGCTTTATGTGGAGGCTTTGGATATCAACTATCCCATTATGCAGGGAGAGGACAACGATTATTATCTCCATCGTACAACGGAGGAGACTTATAATTTTGCCGGATCCATTTTTCTGGATTATGCCAATAAAGGGGATTTTTCAGACTGCAATTCCATCGTGTACGGACATAATATGAAGGACGGCTCCATGTTTGGAAGACTGAAGCAGTTCAGAGAAAAAGATGTTTACGGGAAAAGTATGTATTTCTGGGTGTGTACGCCGGAAAAAAACTATAAATATCAGATCTTTTCCGCCTATGAAACGGCAGTGGGAAGCGACACCTATCTGCTGTTTGATAAGCCGGGGACCGAGTTTCTGGAATACATGACAGATATGAAAAAACTGTCGGAGATACCGGTGGGTGAATATGAGTTTCAAAAGTCGGATCATGTGGTTACCTTGTCCACCTGTACCGGAAATTCTTCGACGCGTTTTGTTGTACAGGGTGTATGCGTAAATGCATGAAAAAGAGAATGGGAGGGATTGTATGAACCAGATTGAAGAACTTCAGAAAATGATCGATGCACATGACAACATTGTATTTTTTGGAGGAGCCGGAGTATCTACGGAAAGCGGCATACCGGATTTTCGCAGTACGGACGGACTTTACCATCAGGAATATGATTATCCGCCGGAAACCATTTTAAGTCATACTTTTTTTCAGCGGGAGACGGAGGAATTTTTCCGTTTCTATAAAAATAAGATGCTGGAACTGGACGCAAAGCCCAATCCGGCCCATATGAAACTGGCAGAGCTGGAAAAAGCGGGAAAACTTACGGCGGTCATTACGCAGAATATAGACGGTCTGCACCAGCAGGCGGGAAGCAAAGAGGTATATGAGCTTCACGGCAGCGTACATAGAAACTACTGTATGAAGTGCGGGAAGTTTTATGACGCCCGTTATATGAAGGAAGCGCAGGGGATTCCCAGGTGCAGCTGCGGAGGCGTTATCAAACCGGATGTGGTGCTCTATGAAGAGGGGCTGGATCAGGAGACTATACGCAAATCCATCGCCGCCTTGTCCAGGGCGGATATGGTTATTGTGGGAGGAACTTCACTGGTGGTGTATCCGGCGGCAGGACTTTTGGATTATTTTAACGGTCAGGATCTGGTGCTTATCAATAAAGGAGCCACATCCCAGGACCGCAATGCCCGGCTGCTGATTAAAATGCCCATAGGGGAAGTATTTTCTCAGATCAGGACGGGAGTATAAAGTTATGGTGCAGTATGAAATCGGTGATATTATAAAGATGAAAAAGAAGCATCCCTGCGGAAGCTTTGAGTGGGAAGTGCTGCGGGTGGGAGCTGATTTTCGCCTGAAGTGTACAGGATGCGGTCATCAGATTATGATTGCCCGCAGACTGGTGGAAAAAAATACCAGAGGAATCCGGAAAAAAGAAGAATAAATGCTTGCAATCAGGGGCTGTTTATGATAAAATACACATTCGTGATATATTATTTATCCTTGCTTCTCACCAGGTTGGGAGGCCAGAGACCAAAAGGAGGTAAACAGCATGAACAAGTATGAACTGGCATTAGTTGTAAGTGCAAAAATTGAAGACGAAGCCCGCGAAGCTGTTGTGGAAAAAGCAAAAGGCTACATTACACGCTACAATGGCAACGTGACAGAAGTTGAAGAGTGGGGCAAGAAAAGACTTGCTTACGAAATTCAGAAAATGCGCGAAGCTTATTACTACTTCATTCAATTTGAAGCAGATGCTGACTGTCCGGCAGAAGTTGAAAGACATGTTCGCATCATGGACAACGTGCTTAGATTCTTGATTGTAAAGAACGAGGCATAGTCTGTGAGGATGAAAACCCATTAAAGAGATTTATATGGCAGCCGTAGTGAATGAAGTGATTGAGAGGTAAAGATATGAATAAAGTAATTTTAATGGGTCGTTTAACGCGTGATCCTGAGGTGAGATACTCCGCAGGAGAAAACGCACTGGCAATTGCCAGATACACGCTGGCTGTGGATCGCCGTTTCAAAAGAGACGGGGAGGCTACGGCGGATTTTATCAGCTGTGTATCCTTTGGCAGAACCGCGGAATTTGCTGAGAAGTATTTCCGCCAGGGAATCAAAATTGCCATTTCAGGCAGAATTCAGACCGGAAGTTATACTAACAGAGAAGGGCAGAAAGTATATACCACAGAAGTTGTAGTGGAGGAACAGGAATTTGCAGAAAGCAAAAATGCCAGTGACCACAGTGGATTTACAAATCCTGCACCGGCGCCGGCTCCCGCACCAAGTGCAGCTTCAGCGGATGGTTTTATGAATATTCCGGACGGCATTGATGAAGAACTGCCGTTTAACTAGAAAAATCAGATGGAATAACATTCGATAGAAAGGAGTCTATGAGCATGGCTTACGAAAAGAGCAGCAGACCGGATTCTCCCATGAAGAGAAGAGGCGGACGCAGAAGAAAAAAAGTTTGCGTATTTTGCGGCAAAGAGAATAATGAAATTAACTACAAAGATGTAAATAAGTTAAAAAGATATATCTCTGAAAGAGGAAAAATTCTTCCCAGAAGAATCACAGGAAACTGTGCAAAACATCAGAGAGCGCTTACAGTAGCAATTAAAAGAGCGCGTCATATCGCAATTATGCCCTACGTACAGGACTAAATTGAAATGCATAACCGCCGTCGGTGTTAAACCGGCGGCGGTTTCTGGTTGTCAAAGTTTTTACTTCAGATAAGAATATCCGGATTTTTCCAGCCATTCAAAGGTGTATCCGGCCGGATTATTTTCCAGTTTCTTTTTCAGGAAATCCTCAAAGGTGATGATTTCTGGAAGCTCATAAGGAGTATTTTCATCCGCGCCGGGAGCGCCGTAGATGCGGACTGCCTTTGTGGCTGCTAAAAGCTTGTCGATACTGGTCTTGGGTGAAAGATTGTTGAAGAAGAAAAACAGCGGTGTGGGGCCTTGTTTTCCTTTTACAACAAAGTTCTTTATGATCTCAACGGTCTCTTCAATAGTGCCGAATTCCACCTGTTTGGCTGCAATACCTGCCATCAGAGGCACCATGTGTTCCGTAGCGATTCTGCGGGCATATTCCGGAGTCAGTTCAGTAAGATCCGGATCGATGCAGAAGAACATATCGTTGGACCAGATGATAAACTCTTCATATTCTTTTCTGGCTTCTCCGGATAACTGCGCTGTTCCGAAAAAGGCCGTATCCTGCATGGTGATGCCCGGCATGTTCAGTTTATCCATGAGGCGTTCCAGAGAAGGCCGGATGAATTTTTTAATGATTTCCGGTGTGACGACGGGAATGGAAGCAAAGGCATCTGCCAGCGACACCTGATGGAAACCGGGAAGAACCTCCGCCAGCGCCCGGAACATGGGAACGTGAAAATCATCTACGATGCGGTTTAAGAATTCTGTGACAAATTCCGGATCTTCCATGGTATCCATTACCAGGTTGTCTACGCCGTACAGATTTCCGGCCAGGGTCCAGGGAGCGGAAAACATGGGGAAGGTATCGGCTCCTGTGTATTTTTTATAGGCGTCGCAGTAACGCAGCAGATAGGGGAAGCGGCCCGTATCCAGCCCTTTGAATTTTATTTTATCCAGATCTTCCGGCCCTTTGATAAAATATTCACTTCTGTCGATATCGGAACAGTGGTCCGGATAAAATCGCAGTTTTGCGCCCATGGCCTCTGCTTCAAAATTGTAAACGTCCAGGTTGGCGATGATAGTATCCAGATTCAGATACTCCTGCGTCAGCAGTGTGCATTCCACCATGGCCGCCGGATCGTCTCTCAACAGATAATCATAGGGAACTTTGCACAATTCCGGTATCAATTCTGTTACAAGAGCCATCAGGGGAATATCGGCATCGGGCCAGTTTGCCAGATTTTCAAAGGTTGCAGCTGAGTAGCTCAAAAAATTTTTTTCTTCCGTCATTTCAAATACCTCCTGAATGTGTTTGCTTGCTCTTATTTTAGCGTTCAGGAAGAAAATCGTAAAACGAACCGTAAGAAAAGCACTGTGCCAAAATGGAACAGTGCCTATTTATTGGTAATGATTTCAATGATCCGCTCCAGCGCCGGTGTGAGATCCTTTTTTCGCCAGGCGACGATCAGCCCCGAGCGGGATTCTCCCGGCAGCTCCCATTTCTGGATATCTTCTGTTTCCCAGTCGGCGCAGAGAAGACTGGGAGCTACATAAATACCCTTTCCCATGGAAAGATTGTAGCGTGCAGAGTCTGTGCTGCCGCACAAAGTGGAGAGAAGAGGAGAAAATCCGTAATCCCTGCACAGGTTTTCCAGATATTCATAATAGTGTGGATAGCTGGCAGGGGAGAGCGTGATAAAAGAATAGGGTCTGCAGTCCGCAAAGGAAGAAAGCTTTTTTTCACAAAGTTCGTGGCCCCTGGGAATAAATACGGCATCCGGCGAATCAAATATTTTTTTCCATCCGCTTATGCGGGTATCCAGATAGGGAAGTTCTCCGGACCAGGTTATGATCAGATCCACCTGATCTTCCTCCAGGGAGCGGGGAAGCTGATGCATGTCCCGCCTTTCCCACTGTATATTTTTTATAACACTGTCGGGAAGGCTGTCCTCCAGTTTCATGGTGATGTAGTCGGCGCAAAAACGGGTGGTTTCCAGTATTCCGATACGGATATGGGCGGACAGCTGTTCCTGGATAGCAAAAGCTCTGGCGACGGAATCTACCAGTGTCTGAGAAATATTTTCCCAGCCCCGTTCCAGTTCCCGGCCTGCCGGAGTAAGTTCCAGACAGTGATACTTTCGGATAAAGAGGGGAATTCCCAGAAGTTCCTCCAGATTTTTGATGGTCTTGCTGACCATGGACGGCGTAAAATTATATTCCTCTGCAACACGGGAATAATTCAGATACTGACAGCATTTCAGGAAAATCTGTATCTGCGAAAGAGAGATATTCATAATGTTCCGATACTTCATAATGTCTCCTTATGCCGTAAACACAGTTTCAGCAGGATTCACGTTTCACCAGACGGCAGGGCAGCTTGATTTTCATGGCGCACCCTGTCTGAAAGCTGTTGAACTGATGAAGAATCTGAGCGCCGTAATAGCCCATTTCATATGCAGGGGCATGGACGGTGGTCAGAGGAGGTGTGGTAAATCCTGCGATTGCCAGGTCGTCAAAGCCGATTAAAGCCATGTCCTTTGGAACCTCGTATCCCCGGTCGTTCAGGGCTTTCAGGGCGCCTATGGCAATCAGATCACTGGCAGCGAATACGGCATCCGGCAGATTTCCCTTCTCGATCAGGGAAGTCATCATGCGGTATCCGGAATCACTGGTAAAGGAGTCTTCCAGCAAAAAAGGTTCATATTCAATATTATGCTGCCGGCAGAAATTGATAAAAATATCCGGTCTTTCGTCAGGAAAAAGCTGCTGATCATCCAGATATTCCCTGCCGCTTAAAAATCCTATTTTTCTGTATCCTCTGTCATACAGATAGGAAAGAACCAGAGTAACGGCCTGATGAAAATCCAGAGTGATTGTAGTGAGGTCCGCATCTTCCACAGGCATATCCAGAAACAGGATCCGGTCTGTGATGTTTCTGAGTCGGGAAATTTCCTCAAAGCAGAATTTTCCGATGCAGATCAATCCGTCCACATCCTTTAAAAGTTCTTCATATCCCATATCAGCTTTGTAAGTGCGTATAACGTATATACCGCTGCTTTTGCAGTAATCTTCTATTCCCTGACGGATCATCAGATAATAGGTGTCGTTGATCTCCTCCTGGGCGGAAAACCACTGAACGATTCCAAGAGTAAAAGAAGACCGGGTACTGCGCTTTTTTTTCACATAATTCATTTCTCTGGCTGTATCCAGAACTTTTTGACGGGTCTGGGGTGTGACGTTGAGCGTCATATCCTGATTCAGAATACGTGATACGGTGGCGGGAGAAACCTGCGCTGCCTGTGCGATATCTTTAATGGTTGACATAAAAAACCTCCATGGGTGAAAGTTTTATCTATTAATTCCGATTTATTATATCAGGAAATGACAGAAAATAAAAGATATGTCAAAAAAGACAGTCAGGTTTGTGACATTGCAACAAAAACAGGCAGGTTTTTTTGTAAACTAATTTAGTAAAAACATATTGTAAATTTAGTAAAAGCATTCTATAATTTTCTTAAAAGGAGGTATGGAAACGTGAAAAATTCAGGAGTTATTATACGGGAAATCACGGAAGGGAAGTACGATAATATTCTGCAGGAGACATATCTGGATGCGAGCCAGATTTCCCGTCAGCGCAGCCGTTATGCACAGGCGCTGAAAGAGTATGAGACATTATTTGGAGCGGGGGAAGTTGCTGTTTACAGTGCGCCGGGACGAAGCGAGGTAGGCGGAAACCATACGGATCATCAGCACGGAAGGGTTCTGGCCACATCGGTCAATCTGGATGCCATAGCTGTGGCGGGCTATAATCAGGAAAACTGTGTAAAAGTAGTTTCGGACGGTTATCCCATGGAGCAGGTAGAACTGACCTCTCTGGAAAAACGAACAGAGGAAGAAGGCACTTCCATAGGGCTGATACGGGGCGTGCTCAAAGGTCTGTCGGACAGAGGGTATCAGATCGGGGGCTGCAGTGTTTATGTTACCAGCGATGTGCTGATCGGGGCGGGACTTTCCTCATCAGCGGCATTTGAGACAATTCTGGGTACCGTCATTTCCGGATTGTTCAATGAGATGAAGGTGTCGTCGGTGGAGATCGCCATGATCGGACAGTATGCGGAAAATGTGTATTTTGGAAAACCCTGCGGTCTGATGGATCAGATGGCCTGTTCTGTGGGGGGGCTGATTTACATTGATTTTAAGGAACCCACACAGCCTGAGGTGGAGCAGGTGGATATGGGTACGGACCCGTACAGCCTTTGCATCGTGGATACGAAAGGTTCCCATGCGGATCTGACGGAAGATTATGCCATGATTCCGCTGGAGATGAAAAAGGTTGCCAAAGCTTTGGGAAAAGAAGTGCTCCGGGAAGTGGACGAAGAAGAATTTTATAAAAGCATTCCAAAGCTTCGCCGCGAACTGGGCGACCGCAGCGTATTAAGAGCCATGCACTTTTTTGAGGATAACCGTCGGGTGCTGCAGCAGGTGGAAGCTCTGAAAAAAGGAGAATTTTCCCGTTTCCTGGAACTGGTAAAGGAATCCGGCAATTCTTCCTTTAAATATCTGCAGAATGTATATACAAACAAAGATGTGCAGAATCAGAATATGTCCATCGCGCTGGCCATCAGCGAGGACATCCTGAAGGAAAAAGGAGTATGCCGGGTACACGGCGGAGGATTTGCCGGAACCATTCAGGCATTTGTCCGGGATGATTTTGTAGCTGAGTATAAAGAAAAACTGGAATATGTGTTTGGAGAAGGAACATGCCGCGTTCTGAAAATCAGAACAACCGGCGGAATTCAGATGATATAGGAGTGAATAGTATGGTAAACGAAGCAATAAAAAAACTGATCACCTATGGCCTGGAGCATCACATGATCGTTGAAGACGATGTGAATTTTATCCGCAACCAGATTCTGGAGGCGCTGGAACTGGACGATTATGAGGAACCGGAGGAGAATTACAGCGATGTAGAACTTGTTCCGGTGCTGGAGGAACTGCTGGACGACGCGGCGAAAAGAGGAGTTCTGGAGCAGGATACTGTGACTTACCGGGATCTTCTCGACACAAAAATCATGGGGAAACTGGTTCCCTGGCCATCAAAGGTAAATCAGACCTTTTGGGAACTGTATGAACAGTCGCCGCAAAAAGCTACGGATTATTTTTATGAGCTCAGTCAGGACAGCAATTACATAAGAAGGGACAGAATTGCCAGAGATGAGAAATGGGAGGCCGAAACAGGTTACGGAGATATGGAAATCACCATCAACCTGTCAAAACCGGAAAAGGATCCCAGGGATATCGCGGCTGCTCGCAATGCTGCCTCCAGCAGCTTCCCAAAATGTCTGCTCTGCGGGGAGAACGAAGGCTATGCTGGAAGAGTCAATCACCCGGCCAGACAGAATCACAGGATTATCTCTTTGAATCTTAACGGAGAGGATTGGGGACTGCAGTATTCTCCCTATGTGTATTACAACGAACATTGTATCGTACTGAACAGGAAACATATTCCCATGAAAATCAATGAAAGCACGTTCCGAAAACTGCTGGAGTTTGTAGGTAAATTCCCTCATTATTTTCTGGGATCCAACGCAGATCTTCCCATTGTAGGAGGCTCTATCTTAAGCCACGATCATTTTCAGGGCGGCTGTCATGAATTTGCCATGGCGAAGGCCGAAACGGAATCATCCTATGAAATTAAAGGATTTGAGGATGTAAAAGTGGGTATGGTCAAATGGCCCATGTCTGTGCTCAGGCTGGAATCAGAAGATCCTGAGCGTCTGGTGGCGCTGGCGAAGCATGTTCTGGATGCATGGAGAGAGTATACCGATGAAAAAGCGGTTATTTACGCCTATACGGATGGGGAACCGCACAATACCATCACTCCCATTGCGAGGATGCGGGACGGCAAATATGAGCTGGATCTGGTTTTGAGGAATAATCTTACCACAGAGGAATATCCGCTGGGTATTTATCATCCTCATGAAAAACTCCATCACATCAAAAAGGAAAATATCGGCTTAATAGAAGTGATGGGACTGGCAGTGCTTCCGGCGCGTCTGAAAAAGGAGCTTAATGATCTGGCAAAAGCGATTCTGAATAAAGAAAATATAGAAGAAAATGAAGAGCTGAAAAAACATGCAGATTGGGTAAAGGAATTTCTGCCTGCCTATGAAACAATAAATGAAGAAAATATTATGCTGATTCTGCAAAAAGAAGTGGGCAGGGTATTTGAACAGGTTCTGGAAGATGCAGGCGTGTTCAAAAGAACCCAAGAGGGAAAAGAAGCCTTTGAGCGCTTCATTGCAAGTCTGTAAAGCAGGAAAAGAGGGAGTATATGTCAGGGATTTCAATCATTCCATTTGGCGAGACTGAAAAAGGGGAGAAAACGGCTCTGTATAAAATTACAAACAGGTCGGGAGCCAGCGTGACAGTGTGCAGCTTTGGCGGCAGCATTGTTTCGCTGAAAGTTCCCGACCGTGAGGGTCGGATGACAGATGTGGTTTTGGGATATGACCACCTGACGGAATATGAACAGGGGAAGGCTTTTTTCGGCGCACTGATCGGACGCTGCGCAAATCGGATAGCCCAGGGAAGAATAAAAATCGGCGGAAAAGAATATCAGCTGGCAAGGAATAACGGGCCAAACCACCTGCACGGAGGGCCGGGCGGTTTTGCCAGAAGAGTCTGGGAGGTTCAGGCGGAAGATGGATCCCTTCACCTTCATCTGACAAGTGCGGATATGGAGGAGCAGTATCCTGGCAAATTGGATGTGGACGTGGAGTATGCCTTTGACGATGAGAATCGTCTGTCCATTACGTACCGTGCCGTATCAGACCGGGACACGCTGTGTAATCTTACGAACCATGTTTATTTTAATCTGGCCGGCCATGACAGCGGCAGTGTGATGAATCAGAGAGTGCAGATACATGCCAATGATTACCTGCCGGTGGATGAAACTCTGATTCCCACAGGTGAGATATGTCCGGTGACCGGCACGCCTTTTGATTTTCGTGTTCCCAAAGCCATAGGACGGGATATTGAAGCAAAGGACGATCAGCTGGAACGCGGAGCAGGATATGACCACAATTATGTGCTGAATCATCAAAAGAGTGAAAAAATGTGGGACGCTGCCTCCGCTTACAGTGATGAGACGGGCATCGGACTCAGATGCCGGACGACCCAGCCAGGCGTGCAGTTTTACACAGGGAATCATGTTCTGGCTCAGAAGGGAAAGAACGGGGCGGATTATGCGGGACGGCAGGGATTCTGTCTGGAGACCCAGGCCTTCCCCGATGCAGTCAACCACAGCAACTTTCCGGACATTCTGCTTAAGGCCAACGAGGTGTATGATCAGGAGACGGTTTACGAATTCTGCGTGGGCGAACCCTTTTAAATATTCTGGACTAATTACGTAAATGTTACATAAAAATTACGAAAGGTAAAAAAAGTGTTGATTTCTCTTTGAAGTCGTGTTATCATGGAGAACAGAAAGTGGAAATGTTACAAAATATTTACAAAGGACAAACAGAAACTATAATAAGCGACAGGGAGAGATTTTGACATGAAAAAAAGAATCGTATGCGTGCTCCTGGGCCTTGTTCTGACAGTATCTCAGGTAATGACTGTTTTGGCTGTGACAGAAGGTGAGCTGAGACAGCAGAAAAGCCAGGCGGAAAGTCAGTTAAGCGAAACCAATGCCGTAATTGATGATTTGTCCGCAAGACAGAGCGAAATCCAGGCAGAGATCAACTCCATGGATGCGGAAATGGTGGATCTTATGATTCAGATTGATGCGGCCAAGAGCGATATCGAAGCGACGCAGGCGCAGATTACTACGACAGAAGAAAATATTACTGCCAAAGAAGCAGAGATCAAACAGACGAAAGAAGATTTAAAAGATGCGGAAGAGACGCGGGATAAGCAGTATGAGGATATGAAAAAACGTATCCAGTACATATATGAAAACGGTGGAGAGAGCGCCTGGTTCCAGATGCTCTTTGACTCCGAGGATTTTTCCAAAGTACTGACCCGTGCAGAGTACGTACAGGATCTTCAGGATTATGACCGGGCGCAGCTGGAGGCTTATGTTGAAGTTGTAAACCAGGTAAAAGAACTGAAGGCATCTCTGGAAAACCAGAAAGCAGAACTGGAAGCGGAAAAAGCATCATTAGAAGAGCAGAAAGCATCTCTGGAATCCCAGAAAGCTGATCTGGAAGGACAGCAGGCGGATCTTCAGGTACAGATTGACGAGAAAAAGGCAGTCAGCAGTGACTATGAAAGTCAGATCGCCACAGCACGGCAGCAGGCAGAAGAAATCAGCAGCCTGATTGCGCAGCAGGAGGCGGAGCTTAACCGTCTTGAGGAAGAGCGCAGACGTGCGGAGGAAGAGGCTGCAAGACGTGCAGCACAAGAGGAAGCTGCCAGACAGGCGGCTGCGGAAGAAGCAGCACGGCAGCAGGCGGCGGAAGAGGCTGCCGCAGAGGAAGATGAGGAAGAAGATACTTCGGAAGAAGCTTCTTACGATGAAACAGATTCCACCCAGAGTGATTCCGGCGACAGCGCAGACAGTGAGGAAACTTACGAAGAGGAATCCTCTGAGGAAGATTATGACGAAGGTTCTTATGACGAAGGCTCATCCGACACGTCTTCGGATGACAGCTACTATGAGGACAGCTCTGAGGAAGAGGATACCAGCTATTCCAGCGGCGGATCTTCCGGCAGCGCAATTGTAGCTTATGCTGATCAGTTTGTTGGAAATCCCTACGTATGGGGCGGAAATTCACTTACCAACGGCATTGACTGTTCTCACTTTGTATACCAGGTTCTGAAAAACTGCGGAGTGTACAGCGGCGGATATACCACGTCCTCCGGCTGGAGATATCTGGGATCACCCGTAAGCAGTCTGTCACAGGCGCGTGCCGGCGACGTAATCTGCTACTCAGGCCATGTGGCTATCTATGACGGATATGGCGGAATTGTGGAGGCAAAGGGAAGTGCATGGGGTATTACCCATGACAGAAGCGCCGACTGCAAGACGATCCTGGCCATCAGAAGATTTACATAACAGCAGCTGAATACGAAAAGGATAAACCCACTGTCAGATCTGGCTGACGGTGGGTTTCTTTCGGTTGCATTTTCCTGTCAAACCGGGTATACTTAAACCTCTAAGAAGTATTGGAGGAAATTGAATGAAATCGTGGAGAGATAATGTGAGACGGGTTGTTCCGTATGTTCCGGGAGAACAGCCGCAGGATCAGGATATGATAAAGCTGAACACCAATGAAAATCCTTATCCGCCGTCTCCAAAAGTAAAAGAAGCAATGAAAAATCTGGATGAGGATACATTCCGGTTGTATCCGGATCCAACGGCACATAAGCTGGTAAAGGCGATTGCTGATTATCATGGTCTGAAAGAAAGTCAGGTCTTTGTGGGCGTGGGCTCGGACGATGTCCTGGCTATGGCTTTTCTGACATTTTTCAACAGCAAAAAGCCCATACTGTTCCCGGATATTACATATTCTTTTTATGATGTATGGGCGGAGCTTTTTCGCATACCCTATGAAAGAGTCATGCTGGATGAAAGACTGGACATCCGCTGGGAGGATTACTGCCGGGAAAACGGCGGCATCATTTTTCCAAATCCCAATGCCCCCACTGGAGCGTATCTTCCATTAAGCGCAGTGCGCAGCATACTGGATCATAACAGAGAAACAGTTGTAATAGTGGATGAGGCCTATGTGGATTTTGGCGCCGAAACGGCGCTGCCGCTGCTTGCGGAGTATGATAATCTGCTGGTGGTAAGGACCTTCTCCAAATCCCGCTCCATGGCAGGGATGCGCATCGGATATGCCTGCGGAAATGAGGAGATGATCCGCTGCCTGAATGATGTTAAGTATTCCTTTAATTCTTATACCATGGATATGACGGTGCTGGAAGCGGGAGCGGCCTCTATTGGAGATGAGGCATACTTCCGGGAGACGGTTGAAAAGGTGATAAAGACCAGGGAATGGACGCAGGAACAGCTGAGAAGACTGGGATTTACGTTGAAGGATTCAAGAGCCAATTTTGTATTTGCCAGCCATGGCCAGTGCCCGGCAAGGGAGCTCTTTGAACGGCTGCGGCAGAATCATATCTATGTCCGGTATTTCGACAAGCCCAGAATAGACAATTATCTGAGAATTACCATAGGGACACCGGAGGAAATGAAAAAGCTGATTGATTTTCTGGAACATTATCTGGCTAAGAGAAAAGGAGAAAGATAATATGGATTCACTGGTACAATGGTTTACCACTAATCTGGCGCCGTATATCTCGGAAACTGCCATTATATTTATTATTTCTTTATTTCCTATTTTGGAGTTAAGAGGAGGGCTGCTGGCAGCATCGCTTCTGAATGTGGATGCCGTTACGGCCATACCCATCTGTATAATAGGAAATATACTTCCCATTCCATTTATTTTGCTGTTTATCAAGCAGATTTTCAAATGGCTGAAGAAAACAAAGACCTTCCGGCCGCTGATTGAAAAGCTGGAGAAACGGGCAATGGGAAAAAGTGATCAGATCAAACGGTATGAGTTCTGGGGCCTTCTGATTTTTGTGGGGATCCCGCTTCCGGGAACCGGTGCATGGACAGGCGCACTGATCGCATCTTTGCTGGAGATTGATCTTAAAAAGTCTTCACTGGCCATATTCCTGGGAATTTTGCTGGCAGCTCTGATTATGACAATTTTTTCCTATGGAATCATTGGGAATATAATAAGATAAGACATAAAGCGGACTGATTTCTGATTTACAGGAAATCAGTCCTTTTTTC
Source organism: uncultured Ruminococcus sp. (assembly GCA_946494335.1). GTDB lineage: Bacteria > Bacillota > Clostridia > Lachnospirales > Lachnospiraceae > Ruminococcus_G. The sequence goes on from CAMMBV010000004.1 coordinate 22,455, forward strand.
TGCAATAATGTAAAAGAGGTTTTTAAAAAAGTATGGTAAAGTAAGAAAAAGCGAAGGTAAAAGAGAAGGAAAAGTAAATGGAGGTGGCATCCGTGAAAGTTGTAATTGTGGATGATGAAAAGAAGCTGTGCCAGCTGATACAGTATCTGGTGGACTGGGAAAAACTGGATCTGACGGTTGCGGGCGTTGCCTATAATGGCATTGACGCGCTGAAATTGATTGAAAAGGAACAGCCTGATATTGTGATCACTGATATTAAAATGCCCGGGTGTGACGGACTGGAGCTGATCGAACGGGTGCAGGCCAGAAAGTACGACGTGCATTTTATCATAATCAGCGGATATCAGGACTTTGAATATGCCAGAAAGGCAATCCGGTACGGGGTGCGGGACTATCTGTCTAAACCCATACAGGAGGATGAACTGGAAGAGGTGCTGCGGAAGGTTACGGCGGAACGCACAGAGTTAAAAGAACAGGAGCAAAGTGTTGCCCTGCTGAAAAATAAGGTGGCGCAGCAGTCTTTCCGCATTAAGCGGACCTTTCTGAAAGATCTGATCAATCAGGAGCTGAAAAATTTTCTGCAGAAGGATCTGGATGATATCAATGAAAGATATCACTGCGGATTTTGCCCGGGGAACTTTCAGATCCTTTACATCAAACCGGACTTACCGGATATGGAGGAGTATGATCTGGTATATCAGCAGCTTTTGGGAAAAATCGGAGAATTATGTAAAAAGGAGCTGCAGGAGCCCTGCATGGAACTGATTGCCTGTGAGGATGATCTGGGAACCTGCGTGCTTTTAAACTACCCGGAAGGAGAGATGAAGGATTTCCGGTGGCGGCTGAAACATATACGCTCCAACAGCTCCGGACTTACCGAGATTTCTCCGGACATACATGTGACGGTGGGGATTGGAAGGCCGGTAAAGGATCTGGTGTATATTGAGCAGTCTTATCTGGATGCGAGAAGCGCCGTTTTAAACCGTATTTTTCTGGGAACGGACAAGATCATCGGAGTGGATGAACAGGCGATGGAGGGAGCTGTTTTTGATCCGGGTGAAATTATCGACAACGGTTTCAGAAATCAGTTCCGGGAACGGACCGATATGTATGATGCAGAGGGAATCAGCCGGATGATGCTCCAGATAAAAGACAGATGTGCCAGTACTCCCTGGATGGACGGCAATAAAATATTTCTGACGGTAAAAGAGTTGGTGGATATGTTCCTGCTGGAAATGAAAAAGGGAAGGGCTTTTACTCAGGAAGACGAAATGAGGGAAAACTTTCAAAAAGAGTTTTATCGCTGTACCACGGTGGACGGGGTATTTGAACGGACGTTTTGCCTGATGAAAAAATATATGGAGGCGGAGCTGGAAGCCAGTCGTCAGATTGAAATCAAGCCGGTGAAACTGGTCAAGTCTTATATTCAGGATCATTTTTCAGAGCCGGTCAAACTGGAAGAGCTGGCGGAAATGGTAGGATTCAACTCGGCATATTTTTCCAGTATGTTTAAGAAGGAGACAGGGCAGACCCTGACGGAATACATTCTGGAGGTGCGCATCGAGCAGGCAAAGGTGCTGCTGAAGCAAAAGGACATTAAGATCAACCATATACCGGAGATGATCGGAATGGGGGATGCAAAATATTTTTCCAGACAGTTTAAAAAGGTCAGCGGGCTGACGCCGTCTCAGTACCGGAAATTTTTCGGATAGGAGGGGTATGCGTGAAGGGAAAAAGATACTGGTATTATCAGGTGCGGAGGCTGGTCCGCGTATTGTACCTGCTTCTGTTTATTAATTTTATGCTTCTTCTGCTGGTTTTTTCCGACAGAGTGCAGATATCACATGCCCTTCTTGGTCTGGCGCTGGTCTGCCTGGCGCTTATGGCTGCGGCTGTCTGGGCAGCGGGGAAGATCTGGGTATTCAATCCCATGAAAAATCTGAAACAGACCTTTGAACTGTTTAACCGGGGATATATCTACGAGGAACTGTTTCACAATAATTTCGTCATGGATGAGGAAATGGAAAAAATGCTGAAAAATCTGGAGGTCATGACGGACAGAAACAGCGCTGCAGACATCGCTGAGAAGCAGGTGGAGTATCTGACACTGCAGAACCAGATGAATCCCCATTTCCTGTACAATACTCTGGATTCTATCCGGGCGGAAGCGCTGCTGGCCGGGCAGCCCTCCATTGCCGGTATGTCGGAAGCGCTGTCCAAATTTTTCCGATATACCATCACCAATAAAGAAAACGTTGTAACGCTGGCTGATGAACTGGAAAATGTAAAAAATTATTTTAAAATTCAAAAATACAGGTTTGAGGACAGGATTGACCTTAAGGTACACTGCGATGATGAAGAAATGCTGTTTCAATGCTGGATTTTAAAACTGACGCTGCAGCCGCTGGTGGAAAATGCAATACAGCATGGGGTGGAAGCTCATGTGGGGCGTGGAACCATCGAAATAGATCTGGAGCGGACGAAGACAAAGCTATTTATCTCTGTACGGGATTACGGAGCCGGAATGGAAGAGGAAAAAATCATCGAGCTGAACCGGATGTTTCAGGAGCCGGATAAACAGATTACGGCGGCCTTTTCCAGAAAAAAATCGGGAATCGCACTGCGCAATGTCAATGCCAGGATAAAAATGCTTTTCGGAGTGGAATACGGCCTTTATATTCTGGGATCCATGTATGCGGGAACGGAGATTCGAATCACGCTGCCCAATCTGGATGAGTCAGCGGCCAGAGGTTATATCAAGGCGCTGGGACGGGAACAGGAGGGAGCAGGACGGTGAAAGAGGAAGTGCTGAGAATCGAGAGAGGAACAAAACGGATAGGGCGTTTTGCCGGGATTGCAGATTTTTCCATCCAGATATACCGGGGAGAGATCTGCGGGCTGCTGGTGGAAAACAATCTGGAAAGGAAAATGCTGATCCGGATTTTAAGCGGGGAGGAAAGACTGGATTACGGATGGATATATGTGCTGGAATCGCGGCCCAGGTGGGAGGATTATCCGCAGGCGCTGGAGGAAACGGTTCGTCTGATTAACCGGCAGGATCGCTGTATCCCCCAGCTGGCAGTAAAGGAAAATGTTTTTGTTATGCAAAAGGGAATTCCCTGGAGAAAAAGTGTGAGGAAACTCTGCGCATCTGCTGCAGACTTTTTTAAGCTTCTGCAGTGCTCCATTGATCCGGAGGAGAGGACCGGAAATCTGCCGCCCATCCAGAGAAAGGCAGTGGAGCTGCTGAACGCCTATGTGGCAGGGAAAAAGCTGGTGGTGCTGGCCGATATGGATGAATTTTTTACGGAAGAAACAGAAGGTATGTTTTTTCAGCTGGTGATGAAGCTGAAAGAGCTGGGGATGGATTTTCTGATCGTTTCAAACAATACCAGGGTGCTTTTCCGGTATACGGAATATATGTATATTTTCACCCACGGAAGGATGCGTCACCGGATTTTGAAATCTCATTATAACCTGGATCATCTGTATTCTGTTATGCTGGAGGATGTGAAACTGAACAGTGTCTGTGAAAGTACAGTATTCGGGGAGAAAGAAGTTCTGCGTTTTGACCGGGTTGAGACCAGGTATGGGGTAAAGATGGATTTTTCCGTCCGCGAGCGGGAGATAGTAAATTACGTAAGCAGTGACTTTGAATCGTGGCGAATGCCGGCAGCGGTATTAAGCGGCGAGGAGGAAATGAAAAAGGGCGCCATCTTTATTAAAGGGGAAAAATTTCAGCCCCATGCGTTCAGCGGCGCTGCCCGCAGGGGAATCGGAATTTTGGAGGAGAATTCCCATGAGGCTTCCATGTACCTGGACGGAAGCGTGCTGGACAATATTCTGATGCTGGTGTCTTCCAAGATCGGACTTGCCGGTTTTTCATCCAGGTATGTGGCGGGCCTGGAAAAAGAGCTTCTGGATACCGGTGAGTTTACAAAAGAGGAACTGCATCAGTCCGTCTATCAGGCCAGTCCCCATACTATTCAGAAAATGTCTTATTACCGCTGGATCATATTCCGGCCTGAAGTACTGGTCTGCCTGCGTCCCTTTTCTTCAGCGGACTACACCATTCAGAAGCTGACCTGCTATCTGATTCAGACGGCGGCGCGCTGCGGGATTGCCGTATTGATTCTTTCCATGTCTTTTTCAGAAGCCAGCATCACAGGAAACAGAATACTGGTTAATAAGTCGGGAAAAATATATGAGACGGACCGGGAAAATATCGAAAAATTGTTTCAGTAGCTTCTAAAAATAATACACCTTTATCTAAAAATCGTCAGTGTTGCATAATAAAAGAAATTGATACAATAAGTCCATGAAAAACGTACCGGTACCAACCATTAACAGGAATGTGAAAGAAGGGGAAAGGTGTTATGAAGAGAAAGGTTTTGGCAGTATTACTTGCAGTTACCATGACGGCGGCGATGGCAGCCTGCTCCGGAGACGGAACAAAAGAGAACTCAGGCAGCGAAGCAAAGAGCAGCGGGGAAGAAGGTGATTCATCGGACGGCAGTGATCTTTCCATCGGCGTGGTAATGAAGCTGTATGACGAATTCCAGAATAAGGTTATCGACGGTGCGGAGGCGGCTGCAGAAGAAGCCGGAGCGGATATCACCAGCGTGGCTCCGGACGATATCACAGACGCTGCCCAGCAGGTGCAGATGATTGAAAACTTTATTTCTCAGGAGGTGGATATCCTTCTGGTAGACCCCAATATTGCAGATTCTGTCATCACAGTCTTAAACGATGCCGTGGCACAGGATATCAAAGTGGTTTTGGTGGATACGGACTCTCCCAACTTTGAAAATCCGGTTACGTACGTGGGAACAGAAAACTATGATGCGGCCTACGAAGGCGCCACGGAATTTGCATCCCGGCTTCCGGAAGGTGCAAATGTGGTGATTGCCACAGGGCAGCAGGGTGATGATAACCATGAAAAACGCTCTTCCGGTTACAAGGACGCCATGGAAGACGCCGGATGTACGGTATTGGATCTGCAGTACTGCGATAACTCGGCGGATCTGACGGCGGGCCAGGTGGAAGACTGGATTCAGAAGTATGGTGTGGATGGCATTGATGCGGTGATGTGCACCGATGACGATGCCTGTATGGGAGCCATTCAGGCCATTAAGCAGAATGATGCGACGGACTCCATCAAAGTCTGCAGCTTCAACGGATTCCAGGTAGCGCTTCAGGCGATTAAGGAGGGAACCATGGAGATGACCATTGCGCAGCAGCCCTATGAAATGGGATATGAGGCTGTCATGTGCGGAATCGGTGCGCTGGACGGGGAAACCTACGACCGCCAGATTCCGGTGGATGTGGAAATCATTGATTCCTCCAATTATGAGGAGTATCTGGAATAGGACATGAAAAGTTCAGGGCTGCCGCTTGATGGGCAGCCCTTTTCAGAAACAAAAGGATGGAGGGTGAAATATTTGAAAGAGCATGAAACGGCGGTTGAATTAAGAGATATTATAAAAAACTTTCCCGGTGTAAGGGCGCTGGATGGGGTTTCGCTGACGCTGAAAAAAGGAGAGGTCCATGGGCTGATCGGCGAAAACGGCGCAGGAAAGTCAACCTTGATTAAAACACTGACGGGAGTTCACAAACCGGATCAGGGGAAAATTCTCTGCGAAGGTCAGGAAGTGGTATTTTCGGGTCCTCTGGATGCGAAAAAGAAAGGGATCGCCTGCGTCTATCAGGAATTGAATATTGTTGCGGAACTGAATGCCACGGATAATATGTTCATGGGAAATATGAAGAAAAAGGGAAACAGCTTTTTTCTGGATTACGGCTATATGAACAGGAAGACAAAAGAAGTCATGAAATCCATGAATCAGGAGATCGACCTTACGAAAATCTGCGGCAATATGGGTATGGGACAGCTTCAGATGATAGAGATCGGGAAATCCATTCTCCAGGAGGCAAAGGTTCTGATTCTGGATGAACCTACTTCCAGTCTGGGCGAACAGGAGACCAAAGAGCTGTTTAAAACGGTAAATCTTCTGAAAGAACAGGGAATGGCCATTCTTTTTGTATCGCATAAGCTGGAGGAAATATTTGAACTCTGCGACGTGGTGACGGTCATGCGGGATGGAAAGCATGTGGTTACCATGGATACGGATAAGATGACCCAGGACGATCTGATCACTTATATGGTGGGACGCAGCCTCAGCAATCTGTATCCCAAGGTGGAGGTACCCAAAGGGGACGTGGCCATGGAGGTGAAGCATCTTTCGAGGAAGGGCGTTTACAATGACGTGACCTTTTCCGTCCGAAAGGGAGAGGTACTGGGATTTGCAGGTCTTGTGGGGGCAGGACGGACCGAGGTTTTCCGGGGAATCTTTGCCGCCGATCCCGTTGACAGCGGAGAGGTTTACATAAATGGAAAGCAGTGCCGGATTAAAAGCCCCGGCGACGCCATCAAAAATAAGATCGCATTTCTGACAGAAGACAGAAAAGGCCAGGGCCTTGTGCTGGATGAGCCAATCAGCAAAAACATCGCCATGGTCAACATGCTCAATCTGCAGAAGGGACTGTTTGTGGATGACAGGAAACTGAAAGAGCAGGCGGAAAATACGGTAAAGAAACTGAAAATCAAAACGGAGAGCATCGAAAAGAAATCCGGTGACTTGAGCGGAGGAAATCAGCAGAAGGTGGTTATTGGAAAATGGATCAACACCGATGCGGAAATTTTTGTATTTGACGAGCCTACCCGCGGAATTGACGTGGGAGCCAAAATTGAGGTTTATAATATTATCAACGATCTGGTGAAGGAAGGAAAGGCCGTCGTTATGATATCTTCAGAACTTCCTGAAATTCTGGGAATGTGCGACCGGGTTGTGGTGATGAGAAGCGGCCGTATTACCGGAGAAATAGACAGAAAGAGTGAAGATTTCAATCAGGAAAGTATTATGAGAGCGGCATGGGAGGTATAGAGGAATGAAAACAAATATCTTGAAAAATAAAAAAATATCAAATATTGTGGGGCCGTTGATTGCTCTGATTGTACTGTCCCTGCTTCTTACTATCATTACGGATCAGTTTTTTAAGGCAAACAACCTTCTGAATATTTTAAGACAGGCATCCATCAATGCTCTGGTATCTTTCGGCATGCTGTTTGTACTGCTTACCGGCGGCATAGATTTGTCCGTGGGAGCCACCATCGCCTGTTCCGGCTGTATGATGGGTATTATGATCAAAGCGGGAATCGACAATACGTTTCTGCTCCTGCTGGTTGGGCTTCTCTGCGGCGCAGTCATCGGTCTGGTCAACGGTCTTTTGTTTACCAAGCTGGACCTTCCCCACCCCTTTGTATCGACACTGGGCACCCAGCTGGTGATTCGCGGGTTCTGTCTCTGGCTTACAGGCTCCGCATCCATGTCAGGTTTTTCAGAGGGTGTAATGTTCCTTGGATATGCAAGTGTCGGAGGATTTCCGGTGTGCTTCCTGCTGGTTATCATTGTGGCGATTGTCGCCTCTGTATTTCTGAACAAAACAGCTTTCGGACGATATATTTATTCTATCGGCGGCAACCGGGAAGCGGCCAGACTCTCCGGTATTAAGGTGAAGCCGCTTTTGAATCTGACCTATATTCTCTCCGGTGTGCTGGCGGCGCTGGCCGGTATTGTGATGATCGGCCGCGTCAGCCTGGCCTATCCCAATGCGGGCGACGGATATGAGATGAATGCCATTGCAGCCTGTGTAATCGGCGGCGCTTCCTTTAACGGCGGCCGCGGCAGCGTGGGCGGTACTCTGGTGGGAGCCCTTATCATTGCGGTGCTGAACAACGGTCTGAACCTTCTGGGAGCCAAGACGGATATTCAGAACATGATCCTGGGACTGGTGGTAATCCTGGCAGTATTTGTGGATGTTATCAGAGGAAAGCAGGAAGAAAAAGCAAGAAGACTGGCCCAGGCCCGTCAGTAAGTACAGTGGTTTTTCGGAAAGAACTAATTAACAGAAAATTATAAATAATTTGAATAATTCACAACTAATTTACTTACAAAAAATTCATTATAAAAAAACATAAATAAATTTTAAAAAAAGCGTTGACAAATAAAAAGAGATCTGCTAATATAATATCAACAACAAAACAACAGAAACATACAACATTACATTCATCATTACTTTATTAATGATAAAGAATATGAAAAAGGAGGTTGGTCCATTGGACACTTTAAATCATAACCTTCAATATGAAAGTGGTATGGCATAGCAGTTCCCGGCGAGAAGGCCTTTTACATTTGAGTAACAGAAAAGTCCCTGAAATCGTAAGATAAAGCGGAAAAAGTAAAAAGGTATATAGAGAGCTAGTCTTCATATTGAACATATACCACAAAACATAATTCAAAGATTATCATATGTGAAGAAATATAATAATCATATTTTGGATTATGATTATCAGAAGAAAAAGAATAAAGAGTGCAGGCATTATAGATATCTCAATCTAAAATCAGTGAATATCAGAAGTCGGAAGATAGAAGTAAAGGACAAAATCGGAAGAAGAAAGAGTAGGGAGAAGATATAGTATCTAAGATGAAGTAGAGAAATTTGAGACGAGAAATCAATTTCTGAAAAACCAAAGAACTGTAATTGATATCCTGAAGCAGTATTCAGAAGATAGAAGTGAGAAGCGGAAATCGAAAGAAAGAAGATAAAAAAGTTCCTGAAGGGAATTGATATTCATAATAAAGCACATTTAATCTGATCCGATGATAAAATATTAAATGTCAATTTAATATAAAAATATATATAAGCTTCTAAGTAAAGATCTTAAAGATCAGTTTACGAGCGGGGAATTATAAAGAATTAAAATTTATATAGATAATTGAATATGGAACTATTAATTGTTAATTGTTTCGTAACCAGTAGATTAGATTATAAATTTTAAGAGAAGGTAAAAAATTGAATAACGCAGAATTTTAAAGCAACCGTTATATTGAAGGAAAGTAGATATAGCGGTTGCTTGTTTCTGCGTTTTTATTATATAATAGGCATATGAAAAACTGGATTATTTTTGAAGATAAGAAAATTTTAGTGGTTCATAAACCGGCTGGACTTGCAGTGCAGAATCGATCCTACGGCCAGCCGGATCTGGAAAGTCTGCTGAAAAATTACCTGAAGGAAAACCAGGCTGGGACCGGGGATAAGATTCCCTATCTGGGCATTGTGCATCGTCTTGATCAGCCGGTGGAAGGCCTTCTGGTATTTGCAAAAACAAAAGAGGCTGCCAAAGATCTGAGCCGGCAGGTATCTTCGGGACAGATGGAGAAGCGATATCTGGCGGTAGTCCATGGGGAGAATCTGGAAGAAGATGAAGTGTTTCTTACGGATTATCTGATAAAAGATGAAAAGACCCATATGGCAAAGGTTGTGCGGCAGGGGGAGAAAAATGCCCGGGAAGTCAGACTTAGCTACCGGCTTATAAGACAGTGGGAAGAGGAAGCCCTGGTGGAAATCAGGCTGTTTACAGGAAGATTTCATCAGATCCGTGTGCAGATGGCTCATGCCGGTCTTCCCATATCCGGTGACAGGAAGTATAATCCGAGGTCTGGAGGAGACGCTTTGGCGTTATGTGCATATGCGTTGGTTTTTCGCTATCCTGGAAGCAGGAAAAAAATGTCGTTTGAAATACCCAGGAAAGAATTGACGGGATATTTTCGCGAGTAGAAAGGAGAATATGTTTCATGGGAAAAAAATGTCTGAGCCTTCTGTTGACAGGAGTACTGATGGTAGCGATGACTGGATGTACGAAGAAACAGGGAGCAGCAGAAGAGAACAGCAATAAGACTCAGGAAGAAGAAACGCAGAAGAACGCAGAAACGCAGGAGGCAGAGGAAGAAAAAGAGGATTCTGTGGAAATAGAATTGCCGGAAGAGGAGAAGCTGAAGGCGGATTATACTACGGCGGCGGGGATAGAGCTTCCGCCGGCGACCAGAATTGCTGTTGTGGCGAAAGGAACGAAAAGTAATTACTGGAAAGCCATCCGGGAAGGAATGGAAAAAGCTATTGAGGATCTTAATGCAGAAGCTGGCCTGGAGGGAGAGGACAAGATTGTAATGACCTTTGAGGCTCCCAGCCAGGAGGATGATGCAGATACACAGATCAACATTGTAGATGCGGTGCTGGCGGAAAATCCGCAGGCCCTTTGTCTTGCGGCCATTGATGTGGAGTCCTGCAGGGCACAGCTGGAAACGGCGGATGAAAACGGGATTCCGGTAATTGTATTTGATTCCGGGGTGGAATCAGAAGAGCTGATCTATACGATGTGCAAGACAGACAATTACGAGGCCGGTGAAGAGGCTGCCAGAAGACTGGCGGCGGCCATTGGGGATTTTGGCGAAGTGCTGGTGGTGGCATCGCAGCAGAATACAGAATCCATATCAGAACGTGTGCTTGGCTTTGAAAGTGAGATTCAAAATGAGCATAAGACGGTCACTGTTGCAGATACGATCTATGGCGACGATACGGAAGAGGAGAAAAGTGTAAAAGAGCGGGTGAAAGAAGCATTGGAGACCCATCCCAATCTGAAGGGCTGTTTTGTGACGGATGAAAAAATGGCGGAAGAGGTGCTTAACATCCTGGACGATGAGAAATATCAGGATATTAAAATAGTCGGTTTCGATGCCGGGGAAAAACAGCTGAAGGCGGTCAGAGAAGGAAGAGAACTGGGGACAGTGTGTCAGAACCCCTACGGCATGGGATATGCCACAATCATATCGGCGGCCAGGGCTATTATGAATCTGGAAAATGATGCGGTGATTGACGCCGGATATCAGTGGATCGATCAAAGTAATATGGATCTGGAAGAAAATCAGAAATATTTGTATGAGTGAGGAGCAGCATGGCCGGAACAATCAGACAGATAGCTCAGATAGCGGGGGTATCCAGAGGCACGGTTGACAGGGCGCTGAACCACCGGGGAAGGATCAATCCGGAGGTGGCCGAGAGGATCTGGAAAATTGCCGAGGAACTGGATTATCATCCGGGAAAACGGAAAGCATCGGCACAGAATACGCCCGAGGATTTGAAAATCGGCGTAATTACTCAGATGGCGGAATCCTCTTTTATGCTTCAGATACATCAGGGAATCCGGGATATTGAACGGGAGCTGAAGGAGCGGGGGGTGACGCTGTGTGTCTGTGACCTTGTGTCGGTAAATGAAGAAGAACAATTAAAGGCTATTAATGAACTGGAGGAAAAGAAAATCGCGGCGCTGGCAATTATGCCGGTGGAAAGCGAACTGATCAGGAGACGGCTCAACCGTCTGATGGAAGAAAGAGAAATTCCTGTTGTGACTTTTAATTCGGATCTTGTGGGGACGGGGCGAAGCTGTTTCGTGGGTCTGGACAACAGAAAAAGCGGAAGCACTGCGGCCGGACTGATGGGAATGCTGACACGCGGAAAGGGGAAGATTCTGATTATAACAGGATCATTTACCAACAGCGTCAACAGTCTGCGGGTGGAAGGTTTTGTGGATGAGGCGAAACACTCTTTTCCTGGCATGGAACTTCTGGGGGTCCAAGGCAGCTCCGGAGATCCGGATGAAGTGGAGCAGATTGTGGTAAACACCATGGAGCGGGAACCGGATCTGGCCGGAATTTTTGTGGCGTGCATGGGACAAAACGGGGTGAGCGCCGCTTTTAAAAAACTGGAACTTACAAAGCGCCCCTATGTGATTGTCTATGATATCACGCCGGAAAATGTGCAGGATCTGCAGGGGGGGAACTTTGATTTTCTTCTGGATCAGGAAGGCTATATGCAGGGATACCGGGCGGTGCGCAAGCTGTATGAGTATCTGGCCCGCGGGCGTCAGCTGCGTCCTGAAATGATGTTTACGGATATTAAAATTATCACAAAATATAATCTGCCGTGAGTGGCGGAAAAATGATCTGCGTGCCTGCGTGCCAAATAGCGTGCCGGATTTTTTGTGCAACTGTACCAAGGCGGGGACTGATTTTTGGTGATTACATAAAATAAAGCAATAGCAACAAAAAATACTTGCACAGAAAGCTGGCAGGTGTTAGAATAAACACATAAAAGGTAACGGGCGTGCGTGACAAAAAGGCACGCAAGTGAACGGCAAAGCGCCGTTTGAAAAGAATAGGAGGATACATAAAATGGCAAACACAACCAGAATGACAGTTGCTCAGGCAATCGTAAAATTTCTTGACAATCAGTATGTGAGCCAGGACGGACAGGAAACAAAATTTGTGGAAGGTTTCTTCACAATCTTCGGTCATGGTATCGCAGTTGGTCTGGGTGAAGCGCTGGATACCAATCCGGGACAGCTGAAAGTTATGCAGGGAAGAAACGAGCAGGGTATGTGCCACGTTGCTACTGCATTTGCAAAACAGAATAACAGAAAGAAAATTATCGCATGTGCATCATCGGTAGGACCTGGAGCTGCCAACATGGTTACAGCCTGTGCTACAGCTACCGTTAACAATATTCCGCTGCTGGTATTCCCGGCAGATACATTTGCATCCAGACAGCCTGACCCGGTTCTGCAGCAGCTGGAGCAGAGCGACAGCCTGGCTGTTACTACAAACGATGCATTCAAACCTGTGACAAAATACTGGGATCGTATTACACGTCCGGAACATATTATGACAGCGCTCATCAACGCAATGCGTGTGCTGACAGATCCGGCTGAGACCGGAGCTGTTGCCATCGGACTTTGCCAGGATGTAGAAGGTGAATCCTATGATTTCCCGGATTACTTCTTCCAGAAGAGAGTTCACAGAATCACAAGACCGGTTGCTGTTGACGAGGAACTGGAAGATGTGGCTGAAGTGATCGCCAACGCAAAGAAACCGCTTGTTATCGTGGGCGGCGGTGTAAAATATTCTCTGGCAGGAGAGACAGTGGAAAACTTCTGCGAAGAGTTCAAGATTCCCTTTGGAGAAAGCCAGGCCGGCAAGAGCGCCTGCAAATCCAGCCATCCTTACTGCCTGGGCGGTATCGGCGTAACAGGTACGCTGGCATCCAACGTAATTGCAAGAGACGCTGATGTTGTAATTGCTATCGGAAGCAGACTTTCCGACTTTACAACAAGCTCAAAATGGCTGTTCAAAAATGACGATGTAAAATTTGTTACCATTAATAACAATAAATATCACGCATATAAGATGGACGCTGTAAAAGCTGTCGGCGACGCAAAAGTGACCATCGAAGCTCTGGCTGAGAAACTGAGAGCAAGAAAATATGTTTCCTCTTATAACGGAGAAATCGAAGACGTTAAGAAACAGTGGGATGAAGAGATGAAACGTCTGGCCGGCATTGAATATACAGGCGATGATTTCGAGCCGATTATCAAAGACAGAGATCCGCGTACTGTTCCTGAATTCGTAAAGATGACAGGCGGCGTTATCACACAGACAGCTGCTCTGGCTGCTATCCGTGAGGTGATCGATAAAGATGCAAACTATATCACAGCCGGCGGAAGCCTTCCCAGCTGTTCACAGAGAATGTGGACTACAGACAAACGGGGCGGATACCATGCGGAGTACGGATATTCCTGTATGGGATATGAAGTGGCTGCTTCCATGGGTGTTAAAATGGCAGATCCGGACAACGAAGTATATGCAGTTGTAGGTGATGCAAGCTTCCAGATGCTGCACAGTGAAATTATGACAATTATGCAGGAAAGACAGAAAGTTAATATTCTGGTATTTGATAACTGCGGTTTCGGTTGCATCAACAACCTGCAGATGACTCATGGTATCGGAAGCCTGGCAACAGAGTTCCGTTACACAGACGGCAAGAAACCGACCGGCGACCTGATTCCGGTTGACTATGCGAAGATCGCAGAGGGATATGGACTGAAATCCTATACCTGTAAAACAATTGCAGAACTGAAAGCAGCTCTTGAAGATGCCAAGAAACAGACAGTAGCCTGCCTGTTCGACCTGAAAGTTATTCCGAAGACCATGACAGACGGATATGAATCCTGGTGGGATGTGGGAATGGCCACAACTTCTGAGAAGGAGAGCGTTCGCAAAGCCTGGGAAGAAGTAAAAGAAGGAAGAGCAATCGCAAGAAAATATTAATTTTAAGTTCAGTGGAAGGCAGATGTCTTCCACTGAATTTGTATAAAGCGCAGACGTTCAGACGAAGGAGGTATTGGGAAATATGGGAAAAGTATTCGGTTATCCCGCCTGGAGTGAGGACGGGGAGCAGATCGTCACAGAGTATGAGGGCGATTATAAAGATATGATGATGGATATCCGGCTGTTTCGCATGAAAACAGGGGATATGAAAACTTTTAATAAGCCCGGGGAGGAAACTGCTTTTCTTCTTCTGCAGGGGAAACTTGCTTTTCAATGGGAGGAAGAGGAAAGACATGTATCCCGAAAAGATGTATGGACAGAGGGGCTGTGGTGCCTTCATGTGTGCAGGGATACAAAAGTAACCATAACGGCGGAGTCTGACGATGTGGAAATACTGGTACAGTCTACTCACAATCTCAGAGAATTTCCCGCAAAGTTTTATGGCCCCGAGGATATACCCTGGGTGGAAAGATGTCATGGAAAATACGGTGATACGGCAAAAAGGAAAGTAACCACCATTTTTGATTATGAAACAGCTCCTTATTCCAATATGGTGCTTGGTGAAATCATGAATGATCCGGGGAACTGGTGCGGTTATCTTCCGCATACCCATCCGCAGCCGGAGGTATACTATTTCAAATTTGAGCGCCCCGAGGGGTTTGGCGCCAGCTTTGTAGGGGAAGATGTTTACTATATCAAGGACGGCAGTTTCAGCGCTATCCCAGGCGGGAAAACCCATCCGCAGTCGGCGGCGCCGGGATACAGAATGTATATTGTTTGGATGATTCGTCATTTTGATGACAATCCCTGGACAGTGGGAACTTATGATGAGCGGTTTACATGGCTGGATGAGGTCTAATAGCAGAAAAAGCAGAAAGTAACAGGAGTAGTGGCATATGGCAGTAACGTTGCAGCAAATAGCGGAAAAAGCAGGTGTTTCCAGAGGAACTGTTGACCGGGCGTTGAATAACCGGGGAAGAATCCGCCCGGAAGTGGCGGAAAAAATACGTCAGATTGCAGAGGAAATGGGATATCGCCCCAACCGGGCGGGAAAGGCTTTGGCGCTGACGAATCGTTCCTTTCGGATCGGCGTGATTTTGCAGGAAACAGAAACGCCTTTCATGAAAGAGATTCTTCAGGGGATTGCAAAAGCCAGAGAAGAAGTGGAACATCTGGGCGGAGAAGTGATTCTCAAAGAGGTCAGGGGGATCAATACCAAGGCTGTGGTGGAAGCGATGGAGTCTCTTCTGGCAGACAATGTGCAGGCCATTGCCATCAATCCTGCTCAGAACCAGAGAACCAGTGACATGATTCAGACCTACATGACGCAGCATGAGATACCGATTGTAACGTTTAATACGGACATTGAGGACAGCGGACGTCTCTGCTATGTGGGGCAGGACGCTTACCAGTGCGGAAGAGCGGCGGCGGGACTCATGGGAGAAATTCTGGGAGGAAAAGGTATGGTGGCCACCGTATCCGGATACGAGACCAATCCCAGTCTGAATAAAAGGTGCGAGGGATTCCGGGATGAGATTCTGGCAAGATATTCCGGGATGCAGGTGCGCTCTACAAGATATGCGTACAACAGCAATGCCATTGCAGAAAATATTACAAGGGAAATGCTGGAACTGCATCCGAAGCTGGCCGGGATATTTATCACCACCGGAGTGGAGGCGGGCGTCTGCGCTGCGCTGGAAAAAGAGGGCAGACTTGGAAAAGTAAAACTGATTATTACAGATATTACTCCCGGTGCTGAAAAATGGTTTGAAAGCGGTGATATCTCTTTTGCAATTCTTCAAAATGCGCAGGAGCAGGGGTATCGTCCGGTGATGATGCTGTTTGAATACCTGTTTGATGGAAAGAAGCCGGAACAGGAATTCTATTACACGGATCTGACCATTGTCACCCGATATAATCTGCCGCTGGCGACGGAAAAATAGCTAAAAAGTGTCTGGAAAAATCAGCTATTTTTCCGGATTGCGTGCGCGTGAACACAGGTGATATAATTACGTCATAAAAGACAGACAGGAGGGCGACAAATATGTTGAAAGTAGGCGTGATAGGATGCGGAATGATCGGAAGGGAGCATATTAAAAGACTGAGTAAAAAGCTCCAGGGAGTCCAGGTGACGGCGGTCTCTGATGTGTATGAAGAGAGCGCCAAAAAAGCGGCTGAAATCTGCGGCGCCAGGGCATACAGCGATGCAGCGCAGGTGATAGCAGATCCTGCAGTGGAGGCTGTAGTGATTACGGCTCCGGGATTTGCCCATGCGGATATTGTGCTTCAGGCTATAAAGGCAGGAAAACGGATTTTCTGTGAAAAACCCCTGGCCACAACGGCAGAAGACTGCAAAAAGATCGTGGAAGCGGAGATTGCCAGTGGAAAACACCTGGTTCAGGTAGGATTTAACCGCCGTTATGATAAGGGGTACCGCCAGTTGAAAGCGGTACTAGATGAAAAACAGCTGGGCGAGCCTCTGATGATTCACTGTACACACCGGAATCCGGTTGTAGCGGATTCTTATACAACAGAGATGGCAGTACACGATACACTAATCCACGAAATTGACTGCCTTCACTGGCTGGTGGGTGATGAGTATGAATCGGCTCAGGTCATATTTACGAAAAAAACAAAAAATGCGCTTCCTCATCTGCAGGATCCGCAGTTTATGATATTCCGCACAAAGGGCGGCCTGTGTATTGACGTTGAAGTGTTTGTAAACTGCAAGTTCGGATATGACATAAACTGTGAAGTGGTGTGTGAAGAGGGAACGGTAAAGCTGGCGGCGCCATCTACACCCATTGTCCGCACAGATGCAAAAGTCTCAACGGGGATTGAGACCAGCTGGATCAATCGTTTTATTGAATCCTATGATACAGAACTTCAGGATTGGATTGATGCTGCCGGGGCTGGCGTGATCAACGGGCCCACTGCATGGGACGGATATGTTGCGGCAGTAACAGCGGATGCCTTTGTGAAAGCGCAGAAAACCGGAGCAGTGGAACCGATTACAACCGGAGCTATGCCGGACTTTTATAGATAAAGGAATCATCCCAGTATGCCGCAGGTAAACCTGCGCATTCTTCCTGATTCTTTTGCTGCTGGCTGAACTGTTACAAATAATAAAATGTTTTTACAGAAAATAATTGCCAACTTGTTGAAAAAATTTTATAATAGAAATATGCATTATTGCCATTTTATATTAAGGAGGATGTCAAAAAATGAAAATCGGATTTAACGAAGCCACCGCTTTAAAATGCGAAGGCCAGTCTCTGATGGCAGACCTGGAAATGTGCGAAAAATACGGATTTGACTATTTTGAAATTCGCTATGACTGCATCGCGAAATACATTCAGGAAGGCCATACACTGGAAGAGCTGGGCGAGTGGTTCAAAAACCACAACATCAAACCCTGGGCTTACAATACGCTGGAATTCTTTAACCAGCTGGATCCCTTCCAGACACTGGCTATGGACTGGCATCTGGACTGGATTAAAAAAGTATGTGAAGCCATCGGTATGAAGATGCTGATTGCAGTTCCTTCCTTCAATGTAGGACTGGACAAAACAGTAGAGGAAATCAAAAAAGAAGCTGCAGCAAGACTGCGCTATATTGCTGAAAAGATGGGTCCGGATATCCGTGTATCATTAGAGTTCTGCGGTGTTCCAACCTGCTCCATCAATCAGTTCCAGACCGCATACGATGTAGTGGAAGAAGTAGGTCTTCCCAATGTGGGCGTGACTCTGGATACCTTCCATTTCCATGAAATGGGTTCCAGCCTGGAAGCGCTTAAGAAAGCAGATCCGAAGAAAATCTTTGTATATCATCTGAATGACTGTGAAGATCTTCCTATTGGCTCCTGTGGTGATGACAAACGTCTGTGGCCGGAAGAGGGCGTAGTAGACCATGCTGGCATTGCAGCAGCACTCAACGAGATTGGATTTGACGGCGTATGCACCATTGAAGAGTTCCGTCCGGAATACTATGCAATGAATCATGAAGAGAACATCAAAAAAGCAGCTGAAGTAACGAAAGCTTTTGTTGCAAAATACTATAATAAATAGTACAATTAAATAAAATTATACCGAAAAGGAGAACGAGATGTTAGATAAAAGCAAAGTTAAATTAGGAATTGCACCCATTGGCTGGACAAACGATGATATGCCGGATTTAGGCGCTGAAAATACATTTCAGCAGTGTGTCAGCGAGATGGCGCTGGCCGGATTCACAGGTTGCGAGATCGGAAATAAATATCCGACAGACCCGGATGAGCTGAACAAGGCTCTGAAGCTGAGAGGCATGACAATCTGTAACTCATGGTTTTCTTCTTTCCTTCTGACACAGCCCTATGAAGAGGTGGAAAAAGAATTCGTTGCAAAACTGGACTTCCTGAAAGCGGTTGGCTCAAAGGTAATCGGCGTATCAGAGCAGAGCTACAGCATCCAGGGCATGATGGATCAGCCCGTATGGGAAGGCAAGCATGTGATGAATGACGATGAGTGGAAACTTCTGGTGGACGGACTGAACAAACTGGGAAAAATTGCCAGAGAAAAAGATATGTATCTGACCTTCCATCATCATATGGGAACTGTTGTACAGACAGAAGAAGAAATTGACCGTTTCATGGACAGCGTAGATCCCAACTATGTATTCCTTCTGTTTGACAGCGGACACTGTACTTTCGCAGGAATTGACCCTGTTAAAGTTCTTGGCAAATACATCGGCAGAACAAGACATATCCATCTGAAAGACGTTCGTATGGAAATGGCAAAGAAATCAAAAGAAGAACGCTGGAGCTTCCTGAAAGGTGTTCGTAACGGCGTGTTTACGGTTCCGGGCGATGGCGATGTGGACTTTGCACCGCTTTTTGATATCATTGAAAAATCAGGCTATGAAGGATATGTTCTGGTAGAAGCAGAGCAGGATCCTGCTGTTGCCAATCCTCTGGAGTATGCGATCAAAGCAAGAAAATATATCGCAGAGAAGACAGGTTTATAATTACATATCATTGCATTTATGAGAGAAGCTGCTGTGAAACGGATAATTATTCTGTTTCACGGCGGCTCCTTTTTTATGTCTCAACATTTTGCTCTGATTCGAGACAGCGAAAAGAGAGCATGAGATATTCACGCTCGTAAGGGTCGTCCAGATTCAGAGCAAAAATGGCCGATGCTTTTTTGATGCGGTAAACCAGAGTGTTTTTATGCATAAACAGTTTTTGGGCCGTCAGAACCCGATCACGTTCACAGCGCAGGTAAACTTTCAGTATATGGTAAAAGGAGGTGTTTTTCTGTCGGTCGTATTTCAGAATACGATCAAGAGCAGGGTGAAGGGCCAGACGGCGGTAATCCGGCGGGCTGTTCAGGCTGGCAAGGTCTCTCAGGGCGCAGTTATAGTAATGGCGTTTTCCAAAATTAAGGCAGGTTCTGGCCTGCATGTACTGTTGTTGTACATGCTCAATGCCGGGAAAAGAATAGCTGCAATGGCAGGTCAGATGCAGCATGTCGGCTATCTTCAGTATCCTTTCAGGGACGTCCGGGCCGGCATAATTACCGCTGTCGGTTATAGTGGGAGTCTCTACAGGCATGCAACAGATGATTTCCCGCTCCTGTATTTGGCCTGAAGCAGGATGGATAAAAAACAGTGCCTCGGGGCAGTAGTTCTGCAGTGCGCTGACATGATAACGGTAAACTTCCAGGCCGCCGTTTCCCTGTTTCAGAATGATGATGACGAAATGCATTTCAGGGTTCCATCCCAGCAGCTGATAAAAGGTGTTGTAACTGGAAGAATTCTGATTTTGGCCCAGCAAAAAATCCTGCAGCAGGCTGTGTGCCACAGTGCCCAGATCATCTGTTTCCTTTTTGGGAGCGGCCAGGCAAAGGGCCTGCCGCAGATAGATTGCCAGATGTCTGTGATATTCCTGAAAGGGTTCATTGCTGATGATGGTGAGATGACCGGTCATGGTATGGAATGCGTTTACCTGGCTGATCAGCATGGAGTAGGGGTAATTGTCCACTTTTTCTTCATAGAAGATTTCGCATTCCCATACCTGAGATGATTTTCTCAGGTACTGTCCCGTCTGCATATGCTGCAGTGAGTCAGGCGAGAGCGCCCCGTAATTCCAGAAATCATCCCAATTCTGGTTTACGCTTCCGACAGGGTACTGTCTGGAAAAGGCAGGAACCTGCAGGCTGGTTGTGGTGAAAAACATGGGACCAAAGATATCCTTGCAGGCGTCGATGATCGTCTGCTCCGGATTGTTTGTCTGAAGGGCGGAGAGCATTTTCAGTTCCCAGTTCTGATAAAAGGCAAAGGCGTCCATCAGGGCATCGAAAACGTCCTCCAGTTCATGGGTATTCAGGCTGATTACACTTTTCTTATGTACCAGCAGCACTTCATCGGACTGGGAGTGTTCAAAAAAATCCCGGTTTCTCCCCACATAAAGATACTGAGGATTCGGCGCTTTTGCATAGGTGAAAAGACGGACGGCCAGGATGGTGGGACCGTCGTCGACAATAGTTGAGACCGGATGATAACGCCTGATCCAGTGTTCGATAATTGCCATACTCAGTTTCATAGAATAAAACCTCCTATTTATGTCTGCAGGGACAAAAAACAGATTTTTTACAGTGCAATTTTATACTCCTCAGACATATACATAGAAAGAGGAATTAGATATATTAAATATAACGGATATTGATAAATATTACAACAAAAATCCAACGCTGATAAGAAGGAGGTAAGCTATGGAAAACAATTTACAGGCAAGACAGGCGCGGGTAGATGCCGCAGTGGAATTAAGAGAAGGTGATCGGGTGCCTTTTGCCCCCAAGTTTGGTTATGGCGCATATGTCCAGGCAGCCGGAATCAGTATGTATGAAGGGCTGATGGATCTTAGAAATATGAAACCCGGTGTGGAAAAACTGCTGACGCAGTATGAGATGGATTTATACTGGGGACCGGCTGCTTATCCTTCCAATGTGCTGGAGGTTTTAGATTCCGTAGCCATTAACTGGCCAAGCCCGGACGGACGTCTGAGCCGCAATTCCGGTTATCAGATCAATGATATTACTTATATGGATATTGATGATTATGACGAATTTCTCAAAGATCCTTCTAACTTTTTTATGACGAAGGTTTATCCCCGCCGGCATAAAAAGTTAAAAGGACTGGCAAAGATGAGTTTTCAGGATGTGGTAGAGTTCGGTCACTACGCATCGATGACTGCTTTCACAGATCCTGAGGTAAGAGAAGCGCTGCTTACTCTTATGAGTGCAGGCGAGCAGGCGGCGAAATGGGTGGCTGCTCAGGGAGAACTGGCGCAGCTGGCGCTGGAACTGCAGACGCCGCTGGGCTGTACCCTGGGACAGAATGCGCCTTATGATATGCTGGCGGACAATCTGCGGGGATATATCAATGTTCCCATGGATTTATTTGAGGTGCCGGATAAGGTGCTGGCATCCATAGATTTCTTTACCGATCTGGCGCTGAAAAATGTCAGAGGTCTGAAAGAGCAGGGTGTTCGTTATGTCTTCATGCCGCTGCATGGCGGAACGGATATTATGATGAGCAATGAGGATTATGAGAAATTCTACTGGCCCTCCCTTTATAGGGTTATGGAGGAGATCATCAATCTTGGCATGATTCCGTATGTGTTCCTGGAAGGACCGTACAATACCCGTCTGGAAATCCTCAAACAGGTGCCGAAGGGAAAAGTTATTTATATGTTCGAGCAGGTGGATATTGCGAAAGCGAAAAAGATTCTGGGAGATACTGCCTGCATCTGCGGAAATCTTCCCTCTGCGGACCTTATCTACGGAAAGAAAGAGGATATCATAGAGAATACCAAACGTATGCTTGATATCTGCGCGCCGGGCGGCGGATTTATGATGGATTGTTCTATCGTAGTAGATCATTATGATGAGGAAAAATTCAGTGCCTGGTATGAGACAACTCTGGAATATGGACGTTATTAAGCGTAAAAATTCAGTGTTGACACAAAACGGTAAGTAGTATATAATACCAACGAACGAAGGCAAAGGTGCCGAAAATGACACCTTTGCCTTCTTTTTTGGTGCGATACGCCCTGCAAGTGGCTGCCGTGCCTGCACGAGCAGACATTTGCAGGGCAGCGGACAACGCAACAGGTAAAAAGAACAACAGGAGGAGTGAACATGAGATTAAATCCAAAAGAACAGGAGAAGCTTTTGCTCCATATGGCCGGAAATCTGGCGAAGGAACGAAAGGAGCGGGGGCTGAAGCTGAATTATGTGGAAGCGGTGGCATATATCAGTTCTGAACTGCTGGAAATGGCCAGAGATGGAAAAGAAGTAGTGGAACTGATGCAGCTTGGAACAAAGCTTTTGAAAAAGGATGATGTGATGGATGGAGTGGCTGACATGGTACATGAGGTTCAGGTGGAAGCTACCTTTCCTGATGGAACAAAACTGGTAACGGTTCACAATCCGATTCAGTAAAGGAGGTTCTGACAGATGAAAATTGGAGAAATTATTCCGGCGGACAGGGAGATTACAATAAATGCAGGTAAAAAAACAGTTGTGCTTACCGTGGCAAATAAGGGAGACCGTCCGGTGCAGGCAGGCTCACATTTTCACTTTTTTGAGGTGAACAAATGCCTGGAATTTGATCGGGAAAAGGCATATGGCTATCATCTTGATATTCCCTCCGGGACTTCAGTAAGATTTGAGCCCGGTGAAGAAAAGGAAGTACAGCTTGTGGAAATGGGCGGAACGAAAAGAGTGTTTGGTTTTCAGGATCTGACCTGCGCACAGGTATCGGAGGCCACAAAACAGGAAGCTGTGGACAGAGCGAAACAAAGAGGATTTATAAAATAGCAGGAGGACAAAAGGATGAGCGTAAAACTTTCCGGGGAAAAATATGCGATGATGTATGGACCCACAACGGGAGACAAGGTGCGCCTGGCGGATACGGATCTTGTAATAGAAGTGGAAAAAGATTATACCACCTATGGAGATGAAATAAAATTTGGAGGAGGAAAGACCATCCGGGACGGCATGGGGCAGTCAGTGAAAACCTGTAACAGTGACGGCGATCTGGATCTGGTTATCACCAATGCACTGATTCTGGATTATACCGGTATTGTAAAAGCGGATATTGGAATTAAAGACGGAAAAATCAAAGGAATCGGGAAGGCGGGCAATCCGGCCATCATGGATGGAGTGACGCCCGGCATGACGGTGGGAGCTTCCACAGAGGCGCTGGCCGGTGAGGGAATGATCGTAACGGCAGGCGGTATCGATACACATATCCATTTCATCTGCCCCCAGCAGATCGACTGTGCCCTGTACTCCGGCGTCACCACCATGATTGGAGGAGGTACAGGACCGGCAGACGGAACCAATGCCACAACCTGTACGCCGGGGCCGTGGAACATGGAAATGATGTTGAAGGCAGCGGAAGAATATCCCATGAATCTGGGCTTTCTGGGAAAGGGCAACTGTTCGGATGAACGTCCTCTTATAGAGCAGGTAAAAGCCGGAGCCATGGGGCTTAAGATTCATGAAGACTGGGGCTCCACACCGGCAGTTATCAATCATTGCCTGAATGTGGCGGATGAATACGATGTGCAGGTTGCCATTCATACGGATACGTTAAATGAAGGAGGCTGTGTGGAAGATACGCTGGATGCCATAGCAGGAAGAACCATTCACACCTACCATACAGAGGGAGCCGGCGGCGGCCACGCACCGGATATTATCAAGGCGGCGGCTGCGCCCAACGTACTTCCTTCCTCCACCAATCCTACCATGCCTTTTACAGTAAATACGCTGGATGAACATCTGGATATGCTGATGGTATGTCATCATCTGGATAAAAAGATTCCCGAAGATGTGGCTTTTGCCGATTCAAGAATCCGTCCGGAAACCATTGCGGCGGAGGATGTGCTGCACGACATGGGCGTGTTCAGCATGATGAGTTCCGATTCTCAGGCCATGGGACGTATCGGAGAAGTTATCACCCGTACATGGCAGACGGCCAGCAAGATGAAAGAGGAAAGAGGCCCTCTTCCCGAGGACGAAGGAAAGGGAAATGACAACTTCAGAGCGAAACGTTATATTGCCAAATATACCATCAACCCGGCCATCACCCATGGTATTTCCAAATATGTGGGCTCTGTGGAAGAAGGAAAGATGGCTGATCTGGTGCTGTGGAATCCGGCCTTTTTTGGGGCGAAACCGGATATGGTGATAAAGGGCGGTATGATTGTGGCTTCCAAGATGGGAGACGCCAACGCTTCCATTCCCACCACGCAGCCCGTTTTTTATCAGCCCATGTTTGCGGCTCACGGAAAGGCCAGATATGACGCCTGCCTGACTTTTGTCTCAAAAGCGGCCATGGAAGAAGATGTGAAGGAAAAATATCATCTGGAAAAACAGGTGGTGCCGGTGGAAAACTGTAGAAATATCGGTAAAAAGGATATGAAGCTTAATAGTGCGGCTCCGGTGATTACCGTGGATCCGGAAACCTACGAGGTTACTGCCGATGGGGTAAGCCTTACATCAAAACCGGCGAAAAAACTGCCCCTGACACAGATGTACAGCCTGTTCTAGGCTTGGAAAGGGGAAGAAAACGATGTTAGGAGTATGTTTGTTGTTTGTTGGGATTGTGCTGATCAATAATGGTATCTGCAATCTCTGTAATGTAGATGGAAAATCAGCAGCGGTGATGAATATTTTTACCGGCGGATTATCCTTATTTATCAACTTTGTGAATCTGGCACAGGGGAATTATTATGCAGCGGGAACCGGACTTTTGTTTGGTTTTACCTATCTGTTTGTGGCCATCAACAGCATTTTCAAATTGAGCGGAAAACCCTTTGCCTGGTTTTCCACCTTTGTGGCCGTCAATGCGTTCGTATTCGGAACGCTGGAAGGATTTACAGGGATTCAGGCCCTTGGCATTGAGCCTGATATCCGCTGGGCAGGGATCTGGTATCTGTGGGGAATTCTGTGGGGAACCTCTTTTGTGGAAGAGATCCTGGGAAAGAAACTGGGAAAATTTACTCCCTGTCTGCAGGTGTTTGAAGGTATTATTACTGCCTGGATTCCAGGGCTGCTGCTGATGATCGGTTTATGGTAGAAATGAAGGAGAACCGGGATGCTTTGTGAGAAAATTTTAGGACGGACAGATCAGATGGATATGGCCGGATACCAACTGGACTATGTGAGCATTGAATGGTATGAGGCCTTTAAGAAAATACATAAAAAGGTGACGGACAGAGGCGAAGAAGTGGGAATCCGGATGGATGATTCTGTGCTGACCCGGGGGCTTTATGAAGGAGATATCCTGTATATGGATGAAAACCGCGCACTGGTGGTGCACACGCCAAAATGCCTGGTGATTCGGGTGAAAGTGGACAAGGCACACCCCCACATGACAGCAAAGGTCTGCTATGAGATAGGAAACCGCCATGCGCCGCTTTTCTACGGCGATGAGGAAGGAACCTTTATCACACCCTTTAATGAACCTATGTACCAGATGCTGGAGAAGCTTCATGGCGTGACAGTGACAAAAGAGATACGGCGGCTGAATTTTGATCAGCGCATTTCAGCGGCAGTTCATAATCATCATCACTGAGAGGAGTCGTCCATGGACAGTAAAATAAACAAATATCTTCTGCTGCAGGTAAACGACGCTTTATTTCCCATCGGAGGATACTCTCATTCTTACGGTCTGGAAACATATATCCAGAAAGACATTGTGAAAAATGAGGCGGACGCCGGCACATATATTAAAAACAAGATCCGGTATAATCTGGCGTCCTCTGAACTGCTGGCCGCCAGACTGTGTTATGAGGCGGCGCAGCAGGAAGACATGAAGAAACTTATGGAGCTGGAGGAGACATACTTTGTCTCCCTGGCTCCAAGAGAGATTAAAGAGGCGGCGAAAAAGCTGGGGTCCCGTTTTGTGAAAACTGTGAGCAGGCTGGAAATTTCATATGTAAATTCTGTATTTGAAGAATACTGTGCTGCCGGAGAAGGAAGCCATGCCCATGCCTGCGCTTACGGCTGTTTCTGCGCATCGGCGGGAATTGGAAAGAAAGAAATGCTGGAGAACTTTTTATACAGTCAGACTTCCGCCATGGTGACCAACTGTGTGAAATCTATACCGCTTTCTCAGACCAGCGGGCAGAAAATTCTTACGGATATTTTCGGAATTTTCGGCCAGGTGTTGGATCAGGTGGAAGAATGGGGAGAGGAAATGCTCTGCGCAGGAGCGCCTGGATTTGATATCCGCTCCATGGAACACGAAAGACTGTATTCCAGAATATATATGTCATGATGCTGACTGTAAATAATATACCTGTAGGGAGGAACGAAATATGTCTTTTGTAAAAATAGGCGTGGCCGGGCCGGTAGGTTCCGGAAAGACGGCGCTGATTGAAGCGCTATCCAGAAAAATGGCAGGAGATTACAGCATTGCTGTAATTACCAACGATATCTATACGAAAGAGGATGCGCAGTTTCTGACGAAGAACAGTGTTCTGGAGCAGGAGCGGATCATCGGTGTGGAGACGGGCGGATGCCCCCACACGGCAATCCGCGAGGATGCTTCCATGAACCTGGAGGCCGTAGATGAGATGGCAGGACGTTTCCCTGATCTGGAAATTCTGTTTATTGAAAGCGGCGGTGACAATCTGTCGGCCACCTTCAGTCCGGAACTGGTAGACGCCACCATTTTTGTTATCGATGTGGCGGAGGGTGACAAAATACCAAGAAAAGGTGGGCCGGGCATTACACGGTCTGATCTTCTGGTGATCAATAAGATCGATCTGGCGCCTTATGTAGGGGCAAGTCTGGAAGTGATGGACAGGGATTCCAGAAAAATGCGGGGAGACAAGCCCTTTTTGTTCACCAATATCCGTGAAAAGTCGGGTGTGGACCAGGTGGTTTCCTGGATAAAAGAAAATGTACTGCTGGAAGGAATGTAAAGATGAAGAATCAGTTTGGCAGGGTATCGGAATTGAATATCACCTCAGAAGAAGCGGAAGGAAAAACCAGGCTTGCGGATCTGTTTTTTACGGCTCCTTTTAAAGTCATGCAGCCGTTTCCCAACGGTGAGGGACTGCAGGTAATGATGCTTTCGGCCTCCGCCGGAGTGATGGCCGGGGATGTGCAGAAATTTTCGTTTAAAATCGGAGAGAAAAGCTGTCTGGAATTTGTATCCCAGTCCTTTGAGAAGATACATAAAATGGACGAAGGATGGGCTCAGAGAGAAATCGACGTTATGGTGGAAAAAGACGCTCTGTTTGATTTTTATCCTCAGCCCACTATTCCTTTTGCCGGGTCTGCTTATAAAAGCAAAATGGAAGTGAATCTTCAGGATGAGACCTCCCGCTTCGGCCTGTATGAAATTTTGTCCTGCGGCAGAAGCGCTTCCGGGGAAAGGTTCCAGTATCGATTTTATCATTCGCTGATCCGGATTCGCCGGGAGGGAAAACTGATTTACCGCGACAATACCCGCTATGATCCAAAGGAGACGAAGATGGAGGGGCTGGGAATGTATGAGTCTTATACTCATCTGGCTAACCTGTTTCTCACCGGCAGCAGGGTACCGGAGGATGAGACCGAAGAAAAGGTACGGGACGTGATTGAGATGACCCCGGATGTAGAAGGTGCTCTGACGCGGCTGGAGTCCGGTGACGTTGTCATCCGCATCCTGGGAAGACGCGCCCAGACGCTTCAGAATCTTACAGAAAAAATAAAAAAAATCGCTGTCTGAAAGGGCCTGGCCTTTCGGGCAGCGATTTTTTACGCCCTATTCTTCATGAAACAGATCAATATTTTCTTTCAAAGCCACATGAATCGGGGTTTTGATATGTGAGGTTTCCGGCGCTTTATTAAGATACAGATATTCATAGGCGGTCTGGATGACCAGCTCACCGATCCGTTTCGGGGCCAGACCCAGCGTGAAATCTATTTTGTTCTGCCGTATCAGCTGGACGACGGCAGGGGAGAAGGTGAGGGAGATAATTTTAAGGTCCCCCAGCTTCCCGGCATCTGCAATTGCCTGAATCATATCTTCATTGCAGCTGATGGCATTCCAGATTCCTTTCAGATCTGTGTATTCCCGCAATACTTCCCGGACTTTGGCATAAGTGATG
Source organism: uncultured Ruminococcus sp. (assembly GCA_946494335.1). Taxonomy (GTDB): domain Bacteria; phylum Bacillota; class Clostridia; order Lachnospirales; family Lachnospiraceae; genus Ruminococcus_G. The sequence continues at coordinate 50,664 of CAMMBV010000004.1, forward strand.
GAATGCTGTCCCAGGGTTTCCAGCTTTTTTACCACCTTTATCCCGGGAAATTCCTCCGATAAAAGAGACAGAAATCCTTCGAACCGCCCGGCGGTAGAGTTTGTGTTGAGAGAGGAGCCGATAATGGCAATCTGCCCCTCACCGTCCAGCAGTTTGGCCATAAGAGAAGCACAAATCCTGCCCGTAAGTTTCAGGTCTTCACCGATAAAGCAAAAACGGTCTGTTTCCGGAAGATCGGAATCGAAAGTCAAAACAGGGATTCCTTTTTTTATCAGCCGGCTGATGGATGCGCTCACCCCGGGATAATTGACGCCGCGCAGGGCGAGAAGGTCGACGGCTTCCCCTTCCAGGTAAGACAGCGTGGACAGGAGAGAGTCCGGATCCACAGAATCGTAATAATAATAGTCTGCAGTCATACCGCTGCCCTGGTACAGCTTCATCTGCTCGTCCATTCCGGTTTTCAGATCCTGGAAATAGTAATCATAGGATGGAGCGAGGGTTACGACCGCCATTTTTTTCGGAAGGGGCGCTGCTGTGCAGGACGGCGCCCTGGTTGTCTGGTAATTGTACTCTGTCAGTATTTTCTGTATATGTTCCCTGGTAGCAGGCCGCACGCCGGGACGGTTGTGGACTACTTTATCTACGGTTGCCCGGGTGACGCCGGCGATGTCGGCGATTTGCTGCATGGTAATTTTCATGGGAAATCTCCTTGCTTTGTTTTTTACATCATAGTATAAAATGTAAAATCAATCAAGATATTTTAGAAAATATATTGACAAATGTATAAAAGTCCCTTATATTATCATGTATAAAAAGGAATATAAATTATACATAATATAAAAATGTAAAAAAGGAGGACGAAAAATGGCAACCAATATGACATCTCATGAAGCATTTGATTCACCGGGAACTTCTGTATCCAATGATTCTGCGTATATGTTTCTTCCTGTGGAATATACGAAGGAAGATATAAAAGTGATCCGGGAGCTGGCCGCTGTGTATATGGAGTACGCGACGCTGCCGGTTCAAAAGGAGACGGCAGATCTCTGGGGGAGAGTGAACGATCTGAAATCAGCCAGACCTGTGGCGTGGCACAATGAGCTGCCCTGGCATGAGATGAATGTGGAGGATGAGCTGACGCTGAGAACATCTTCTCCCTTCGCCAGGAGAATAGAAGAAGAGTTAAGAAGGAGAATTTACATGTGGAAACACATGCCCGGGGATATGGTGCTGGAACCGGTATTTTATTCTCCCATGATCATCGAAAACTCAGGCATGGGTATCGCTATTACGGAAGAGACTCTTTCCAGCGACGCCAACAATAATATTGTCAGCCACAAATTTATTCCGCAGATTGTGACGATGGAAGATACGGAGAAAATCGTGACTCCGAAGGTGACGCTGGATAAGGAGAAGACACAGGCGACCTTTGCGGCTTATCAGGAGATACTGGGCGATATGATACCGGTGGAGATAAGGGGAATTCAGGGATTCTGGTTTGCTCCGGTAGACGATCTTGTTCAGCTGATGGGAACCAATGAGCTGCTGCTGAATGTGGTAATGGAACCGGAGCTGGTACATGCGTCCATGCGAAAGATCGTGGATGCCTATATGGGGGCTCTGGATCAGTATGAAGCGTTGGGATGTATGGGCTCCAACAATCTGAATTACCGGATTGGCTCCGGCGCGTACGGCTATACCTCGCAGCTTCCCAGAGGAACCATGAGCGGAATGAAATGTGCCGATATGTGGGGCGCTGCCGCCAGCCAGTTTTTCACTTCCGTATCGCCCCGGATGCACGACGAATTTTCCATCGCCTATGAAAAACCGTGGCTGGAACGATTTGGATTGAGTTATTATGGCTGCTGCGAACGGCTGGATATCAAAATAGATCAGTTGAAGCAGATTAAAAATCTCAGAAAGATTTCCTGCAGTCCCTGGAGTGATACGGCTCATATGGCCGAGGTGGTGGGCCGGGATTACGTGGTTTCACTGAAGACCAGCCCCGCCTGCTTTGCCCGGGATACCTTCGATGAAGACGCAGTCCGCAGGGATGTGGAAGAAAAATTAAAGCTTTTGAAAAACTGCAATGTGGAGATCATTATAAAAGACGTAAGCACCATTCGCTATGATCCCCAAAGACTCTGGAAATGGGTGGAAATTGTAAGCGGACTGTGCAAAAATATGGATTGATGAAAAAACAGCGGTAAGGCAAACGCCTGGCCGCTGTTTTTAAAAGAATTATTTTACCGCCTCTTTCAGTACTCGTACATCTTCTTTCATCAGTTCAAAGTAATCCGGATTCAGGTGGCGCATGGGGGCCAGCTCGTAAAGATTTTCCAGAATAATCCATCCCTGATAATTCTGTTCCTTTAGGTACTGGATGGAATCATAAAAATCAGCGACGCCGGTGCCGATCACAGCGTTTGCGATGCAGCCCTTAGTGCTGTCTTTCACATGGAGCTGATTTCCCATGTGGGGATAGATGCCTTTTAAGATATCAATCTGTTTGTAGTCGGTAAAATATGTATAATTGTCACTGTCATAGAACAGGGAAAAGTTTTCCCGATCCACCATTTCCACCAGCTGCAGCTGTTTTTCCACGCTGAGAGGATTTTCACAGGAAATTTCTATGCCTTTTTCTCCGGCGTAATCGCACAGATAGCGGTAACGCCGGGCTGTATTTTCCAGTTTTTCCTCTGTGTCCGCCAGACTGGCGTTGAAATTTGAGAAAAATACCATGGGTATTTTCATGTAGGCGGCGGCATCCACCGCTTTGGTCACCCAGAACTGGACGGTGTCATACATGGGATCGCCTTCCGGCGTATAAAATGGTACGTTGTCTCCGTCGCTGCAGCCGATATTGGGATACTCGATACCGTATTTCTGCTGCGCTTCCAGGTACAGATCCATTATCTTTTTCTGGGACAGAGCCCAGCCGTGTTCGTAAGATCCAAATTCCAGGGACATTCCGTCCAGCCCCATTTCTGATACAATCTGCGGTGCGAATACGCCGGTTCCCGGCACACAGAAGTTGCAGATCCCCAGTTTTACATTCATATGGTTTTGCTCCTTTCCAAGCTGTCGTCTGACAGGTATTTATATCAGTAACAGTATACCGTTTTTTTACGGCTTTGTGTTGAATTAATGAAAAGTGTGCAGGAATTCTAAAAGATGGGAGAAGAGTTTGAGACAGACAGCACAAAATATTAATAAGTTGCATGTAAATATAATTGTTTTCCGCTAAAACAGGGTATACAATAATGAAAAATCAAAGAGAAAGAGGGGGACAATTTTATGGAAATGACCCTGGATCTGGCGCTTTTTATTTTCGCTGCACAATTTATCGGCTACATCGTAAAGGGGCTGGCGGGGTTTGGAAACCCGCTGATTGCCAATCCCATCATGGCCATGCGGATTGACAACCTGCAGATCACGCCGGGGGTTCTGCCGGTAGATATGTGCGTGAATATCTACATCTCAGTAAAGAATAGGAAATCCTTTATCATGAAGCTGGCCATTCCCATCGCCGTATGCATCATGATCGGCGTAGTCCCGGGGACGCTGTTTCTGAAGGTGGGTACCCAATGGGTTATCAAAGCGCTTCTGGGAGTATTCATTATCGGCCTGGGCGTTGAGATGCTGACCAGAAAAGAGAATGGAAACACAGAAAGGAAAAACCATCCGGTGGTGATGGGGCTGGTGTCTCTGGTATCCGGCTTTCTGTCCGGGCTGTTCGGCATCAACATGCTCTTTCTGGCCTATCTGAACCGGTATGTATCCAACCGTCATCAGTTTCGGGCCAACGTATGTTTCATTTTCTGCTTTGAAAATGTATTCCGTCTGATCATGTATGCCGTCAATGGAATGCTGAATGGGTTTACCCTGTGGATTACAGCGCTGTCCGTACCGGCGGCTGTTCTGGGGCTGTGGATCGGGGGGCGCATCGATTTAAAACTGAGCGAAAAGAAGGCCAATCTGATTATGAATCTGGTGTTTATTCTGGGTGGTTTAAGCATACTGGTAAAGGCTCTGATATTTAAAGCCTGATTGCCAGCCTCACGCGTTTTGTGCTTGTATTTTATTATTTTGTGCTACTGTTAAGAAAAGATTTCGTGTTACCCTTGTAATAAGAAAGAATTTTTGTGATAATTTTACTGACAGAAATTTTTGGCAGGAGGTGGCACTATGGCGCAAAAAACAGCAGAAACCGGGAGAGAAAAGTATCCTTACAAAAAATTTAAAGTATATGATTCCACGCCTGTTTCCGTGGAAATGTGGAACGATCAGGAGTTTGTGGAAATGCACTGCCACCGGTTCTATGAATTTACCGTGATCACAAAGGGTTCCTGCATCCATAATTACCGGGGTGTGCAGGTGCCGCTGATTCCGGGGGATATTTTCATGATTGAGCCGAATCAGCCCCATGGGTATGAAATTCAGGCTCAGGTGAGCATTATAAACTGCCAGTTTTATCCGGAGCAGCTGAGCAATGAAAACAACCGTCTGCTGCAAAGCGCCTGGGTATCCAGCAAAAGTGAGGATATCAAAAAGCAGTGGGATGAGCTTTTGCAGTATGTCAGTCTGGAGGAAACTGGAATCGACAGCAATGTGCGTCAGGCCAATTTGAATACACAGGGAATCATCCATCTGAACAGTGAAGATCTCGCTTATGTGGAATCGCTTCTGAACGAGATGGCCCGGGAACAAAAGGAGCAGGAAGTGAATCTGGAATATGCCAAATCGGCGTATCTTCAGTTGATTCTGGTAAAGCTAAGCCGGGTACAGCGCAGGAGAAATGAACAAATCAATCATCATTCCAATCAGAAAAAGGATATGATTTACGACGCGCTGGTCTATATAGAGGAGCATCTGGATGAGAAGATAGATTTTTCCGGCCTGGCAGAGAGCAGTTTTATGAGCCCCAGCTATTTTCGTTCCATTTTTAAAGATGTGACGGGGCTGACACCGGTGGATTATCTGAACCGGATGCGAATTGTAAAATCACTGGAATACCTGGAGCGGGAGAAATCAACTATCGCGGAAGCCGCCGCAAAAGTGGGAATATTTGATTCCAATTATTACTCACGGATGTTTAAGAAGGTAATGGGATATTCGCCGAAATATTTTAAAAGTATACGAAACTGAGAAAACGGGGCGTGCTGCTGCACGCTCCGTTTTGTTTGCATCAGGCGTGGCGGATAAATTTTAATTTGTTTCGTTTTGTGCTAGTAGTGTGTCAAATTGTGCTCACGGATTTATAAAAATGTGTGCTATACTCATTGCAAGAAAGGACGAAATGCACATAACACACAAAAAAATAAAGCATAAATTATACATGTTGCACATAAAATGGGCATGCTGTTGATAAAACAAAGCGATTGAAATAAAATCACAAAATACTTGTTTTGGAAGAAAAAGTATTCTCAATATGTGCGGGAATGTATGAGAGAAATATGTGCAGACAAAACAGTAGGAGGTAATGAAAATGAAGAAGAGAATTTTGGCCAGCTTACTTGCAGGATGTATGGTACTGGGTTCCCTGACAGCCTGCGGCGGAGGAGACGATGCCGGCACAGACGCATCAGCAGAGACTTCTGAAACATCTGAAGCAGATGCGGCGGAAGAAGAAGGCGGCGATTCCGGTGATATGAAAGTAACCATGATCATATCGGACCGCGACGAGTGGCTCAGTGAAATGGAATCAGGAGCGCTGGATGCGGCGGAAGAACTGGGAATTGATCTGACCACACAGGATGCGCAGAAGGATACCAGCAGACTGCTTCAGTTTATTGAAACAGCCAGAAATGACGGACAGAAAGCCGTTATCATCAACATGGTAGACCCGGAGACAGGTCAGGAATGTATCGATGCGGCCGGCGATATGAAAGTGGTATTTGTCAACAGATATCCTACCGATCTGAGTCTTTTAAATGAGAATGCGGTATATGTAGGTTCAGATGAAAATGAAGCAGGTGATCTTCAGGCGGAATACCTGGCGGAATACTTTGAAGAGCAGGGCAAGACAGATATCAAATACATTCTGCTCAGCGGAAACTACGGACTGACAGCCACCACACTGAGAACGGATTCCGCGCTGAATGGTCTGAAAGACAGAGGCATCAACGCAGAAGAAGCGACCGCTCCGCTGGTTGCTGATTATAACCGGGCGGAAGCGCAGGATATAATTGCTCCGCTTCTGGGAACGACAGAGTTTGACTGTATCATTTCCAACAATGACGCCATGGCTCTTGGAGCTGTTGAGGCAATGATCGATGCAGGTATGGATCCGGCAAGCGTTCCGATCGTAGGAATCGATGCTTCCACAGACGGACGTAAATCTATCGCAGAAGGACAGATGGCCATGAGCGCCTTCCAGAACGCAATCGGACAGGGTTCCACTGCAGTTCTGGCAGCCAAAAACCTGATTGAAGGCAATGCAGCCAATGAAGGAAGCGAATTTGATGTGGATCCTGAGAATGAGTACATTACCTGGGTGCCCTTTGAGCGTGTCGATGCATCAAATGTAGCGGACTATAACTAATCAGAATTTGAAAGTGGGTGCAGGCGCCGGCCAACAGCCGGCGCCTGTTAGTTTAAGAGAAGTATGGGGAAAAGAAGCCCTGCGATAACGGTATGCTGTCGCAGGGCTCTCTCTGACTCTGAATGAATGAAAATCATGATTTGCGTTTTGTGCTAGTATTGTGTTGTATTGTGCTCACGTATGAGAAGAATATTATGCTATACTTTAGTCAGAAACAAAGAGAATAACGAAAAAACAAAGGAAATACGCAAAACAGAGAAGAGTATAAATTGTGCGGATGTTTCCGGAGAAAATTTAAAAACAAAAATGTGTATTGTGCTTAAAGAGAAGCGCAGAAAGGAGAAATTATGAATGCATGGGAAAGAGAAGTAGCAACATTGAGTTTTTCCAATGAAGGACTGGACAGAGGATGTATCGAAGAAAGTATGTATCCCTGGGATAAAACGGTAGCAAACTGGAAAGAACAGGGGTATGACACAGGTTTCCTGGATACGGTACATTTTGCCACACTTCCCACCGACAATCTTTATGCATACAACGAGCCCTACGAACCCTGGCAGGATTATTACAATACCATGATGGCGGAGCCGGTTTTCAAACATGAAACAGGTCTTGGCTGGGATCCGGTGATAAGAATATCCTTCCGTATTCCCTTTATTTCCTACGAGGAAGAAATCAGAGAAGAGACAGATGAATATGTAATCAAAAGAGACCGGGACGGATGGATAAGAAAGTATCCCAAAGATGGCGGCCTGGTGACGCCGGTGAAACCGGTAGTGACCTGCATGGAAGACTGGCTGGAGTATAAAGCTCACATCCAGGAGCAGATCAAACTGCATCTGACACCGGAGAACATGGAAAAAGCATATGGAAGATTCCGGGAAGGATGCAAAAACAAAGATTATGTGGTACGGTTAAGACTGAGCGGATTCTTCTGGACGCCACGGTTCCTGATGGGGAATGAAGAACAGCTGTATGCATACTATGACGAGCCGGAAGTGCTGCAGGATATCTGCCGTTTCGTGACAGATGTATACAAAGAGCAGCTGGACGGCATTCTGAAGATTGTAACACCCAGCCTGGTATTCTTTGAGGAAGATTTAAGCGGAAAGACAGGTCCGATGATCTCACCGGATATCTTCGAAGAATTTATGACTCCTTATTATAAAGAAATCATTCCCTTCCTGCGGGAAAGAGGCGTACAGAATGTTATCATGGATACGGATGGAGACTTCACCATCATGATCCCGAAGATTCTGGAATGCGGACTGGACGGAGTGCTTCCGGTGGATGTAAATGCAGGTGTGGATATCGTGAAAGTAAGAGAAGAGTATCCGACGCTGAAATTTATCGGAGGATTCAACAAACTGTGTATCATCGATGGCGAGGAAGCCATTGAAAAAGAGCTGGACAGACTGCGTCCGGTAATCAAACAGGGCGGATGCATCGTATGCACCGACCATCAGGCAGCGCCGCACACACCGCTGAAAAATTATCAGTACTACAGCCGTCGGCTGAAAGAAGTGGTGGCGGAGCTTAGAAATGAAAATGTGGAAATAGGATAAAAGAAAATGCCATGAAACCGATACGTTTCATGGCATTTTGTTACTCTGTACGAAGAGCAGTTACCGGATCGCTTTTTGCCGCCTTGCTGGATGGAATCAAACCTCCCAGAAGCGTCAGGAAAACGCTCAGGAGAATGAGAATCAATGCGTAGCCGACGGGGAGATAGGCATTGATGTCATTTGTCTCGGCAAAATGATGGATGACCATATTTCCCGGTATCAGCAGCAGGAGAGTCAGTCCGATTCCCATCAGTCCGGCACAAAGGCCGATGATAATGGTTTCTGCGTTGAATACCTGAGAGATATTGCTTTTTGAGGCTCCGATGGCCCGCAGAATACCGATCTCTTTTTTCCGTTCCAGTACGCTGATGTATGTGATGACGCCGATCATAATGGAAGATACCACCAAAGAGATGGCGACGAAAGCAATCAGCACGTAGCTGATGATATCCACGATATCGGTGACGGATGACATCAGGGTTCCCACCATATCCGTATAGGTAATGACCTGCTCGTCTTTTCCCTGCTCCTCCATTCGCTGGTTGTAATCATCCAGAATCTTGATGACATTTTCCTTGCTCTCAAAGTTCTTTGGATAGATGCTGATCTGGGCAGGTTCGTCAAAATCCACGTATCCAAGAGACTGAAGATTACTCTCATAGGTAGCGCTTGCCGCTCGGTTCATGGACATCATAAGTTCCGCAAGCTCTTCCCCTGTCATATTCATGGAGAAGGCGTCTGCAAAGGCATCGGCATCGATGCTCATGGCATTTTCCAGACTTTTGCCAACCTGGGCCATCGCCGCAGTCAGGGTTTCTTCCATGCGGCTGCCGATCTGGGAAGTCATCTGTGACATCATCTGCTGGATGGCCGAGGAAATCTGCTCCTCCAGCGTCTGCGTTATGGTTCCCATGTAAGCGGTCATGGATTCTTTCAGATAACTGGCAAGAGAACTGCCGATCTGCTCCTGAATGGCGCCGGTATCCAGCATACTCATCAGTCCCTGAGCCAGCAGCGCCTGGGTTTCTTCCTGGCTCAGATAATCCGTAAAATAATTTCCCAGCTGCCCGGGATCCGGCAACTTGTTGGCGGAGGCGTATTTCTGATAACCGGCGATGAGATCCGCGGCCAGATTCTTCAGCTGCTCAGAAGAAATATCCATGGCTTCGTCAATTTTAAGATTCTGGGAGGACCATTCATCCAGAATCTGTTGGGCCTGCGGCGTCTTAAGGTATTCCATCAGATACTGACCGGCAAGCTGCGGATCTGTATAGCCGTTGGCTTCAATAAATTCCTGATAACCGGCTATGATATCCTGAAACAGAATCTGAAACTGTTCCGGGGGTACGGTAATGTCTCCGTTCTCCTGGATAATGATTCGGATACGTTCACAGAGGATATCCCTCGCTTCATCGGTTTTCAGATACTCCAGGAAATATTCGCCCAGCCGGGAGTAGTCCGCCTGGGGATTGGAAGCGGCATATTCCATATAACCTTTCAGCAGGGAGGAAATCATCTGCGTAAGATTGTCAGAGGAAACATTCAGTTCCATGCTGCCCAGCAGATCTTCCATGGAAAGTCCTTCCATCTGGGGCAGATCGATGCTGATGTCACCGAAATCCACCATGCCGCCCAGATTGATGGAATCCCCGCTGATGTCAAAAATTTCCGTGAAATCCAGAGAACCGGCCAGGTCAGAAGACAGCTGGTCATCGTCAAAGGAAAAAGCATTTTTAAGGGCGTCCTCATCTATGGTGAACAGAGAATCTGTGTCAAAATCGTTCTCTTTGCCATCCTCGCCAAAGGGCTCGCCGGTAAACACATTTGTATTTTTATGGGCCAGCTGCCAGGAAACAATGCTGCTTTTACCGGCTTTTTCGGCCACGTGCTCCGTCAGAGAGGAGGGATAGCCGATCCCTGCGGAAAGCAGAGCTCCGTTGGCATCCGCGGATGGCTGGACCACTCCTACAATTTTAAGATCCTCTCCCTTATCAACCAATTCCTTCATATAGCTGTCGTCGTCCGTTTTGTCTGTCCAGATATCATACTGGCTGTCGTATTGATAATAATCGCTGCTGCTGACCAGTTTGAAGGTGATGCCGGTGAGATCGTCATAAGTATAGCTTCCCAGGTCGTCGGGAGTCGCCACTGTCTCCTCGTCGGCAAACTGCCGTACCATTTCGTCCAGCTCCAGAGGGTCCCGAAGTCCCAGGGTATAGAGCATAAAATCACTGATGCCGCCGCCGGAGGTAAGGACGACGACGCATTCATTGTATTTTTCGGGCCATCGTCCTGCCTTCACGTCATATTGGTTAATGTAGAGACTTTCATTTTCAGGCATTTCATAAAAAATATTTGTGCTCATCATGGAGGCCATCATGCTGTTTGAGCCTGAGGAGGCGCCCAGACCCAGAGATTCAAAAGAGCGGTCCGGGTGTACCTGCCGGATGGCATCGCCGCTTTGTTTGTAAATCTGGGGCGAAACATTGTAGGAATATTCAACGGCATTGACGTACGGTTCCATTTCACTGCCTTCGCTGTCCAGATATTTCTTCAGAGAGGCCAGGTCATTGGAATCCATCTTTGAAAACATCTCAGTAATCATTTTGATTACGTGAATCTCATCCGTCTCTTCGGAACCGTCGTCCCCCATGGTCCCTGCCAGCAAAGAGGTCATATCAAGACCGGTGCTTTGAATCTGCAGGGGATACTCCGAAAGCGTTTCTTCCTCCACGGTCTGTATATAATCATTCACGCCGGTGGAAAGAGCCAGAATCAGCGCGATGCCGATGATACCGATGGAACCTGCGAAGGAAGTCAGTATGGTCCGCGCCTTTTTTGTCTTCAGATTATTAAAACTAAGAGACAAAGCGGTAAAAAAGGACATGGAGGATTTTCCCATATTTTTATGCCGGGGTTCGTCCAGAGTTTTTTCATCAATCTGGAAAGGAGCGGAGTCAGAACGGATTTTTCCGTCCCGAAGCGTTACGATACGCGTGGCGTACTGCTGCGCCAGCTCCGGATTGTGTGTGACCATGACCACCAGACGGTCTTTGGCCACCTCTCTTAAAAGATCCATGACCTGAACGCTGGTATCGCTGTCCAGTGCGCCTGTGGGCTCGTCCGCCAGCAGAATATCCGGATTGTTAACCAGCGCCCGGGCGATTGCCACCCGCTGCATCTGTCCTCCTGACATCTGATTCGGCTTTTTGTGGAGCTGCTCTCCAAGCCCTACTTTCTCCAGAGCTTCCCGCGCCCTGCGGGTACGCTCTGCTTTGCCGATGCCGGAAATGGTAAGAGCCAGTTCCACATTTGCCAGGATGGTCTGATGGGGAATCAGGTTATAGCTTTGAAATACAAATCCGATGGTATGGTTCCGGTAGGAATCCCAGTCTCTGTCCTTATACTGTTTTGTGGAAATTCCGTTAATGATTAAATCGCCGCTGTCATAGCGGTCCAGGCCGCCGATGATATTTAAAAGAGTGGTTTTTCCGGATCCGCTGGGGCCCAGAATTGCTACGAATTCATTGTCCCGCAAATTCAGACTGACATCATCCAGCGCTTTTTGGATAAATTTGCCTGTTATATATTCTTTTTTTATGTGCCGGATCTGAAGCACCTGTGTTCATCTCCTTTTAGTTTGAAATATAGTATAGTTTTCCAATCGCTTTTTAAGACATAATCACATGATACCATATGTGAAGTTATTTTTCACTAAAAAGTAATTCATATTCGTCTTATGCATTTTTATGTATTCTTTCGGGATATTGAAATGAATTCAGGAAATGATAAATAAAAAGATTCTTCTGCTGAAATAATGGAGAAAAATGGAATAAATCCTGTTAATTAATTGACAGAAAGAATGGAAGTATGTTATATTTTTAACTATGAGAAAGGGTGGTGAAGCTGTGTTAGATGCGACGATCAAGGCAGTAAAAGATGCAGAACAAAAGTCAGGTGTAATGGTGCAGGAGGCGGAACTGCAGGCGGCAGACATCATATCACGTGCCAAAAAAGAGGCATTGGAATGGAAAGAGCAGCAGATATGCAAAGCACAGGAGGAAGCCGCAGACCTTCTGGAGAAAGAAAAACAACAGGGAGCAGAGCTGCTTGCCCGGTCTGTAAAAGAGTCAGAAGAGCAGATTGCCAGAGTGAGGGAAGAGACATCCCGTCGGGAGGACGAAGCGGTAAAAATGGTGATTTCGCAGATTGTCTGACAGAAAGATATCAAAAAAGTAAGGAGGGATGCATCGATGGCGGTACTTAAAATGCAGCGGATTGCGGTCTGCGCATTGAAAAAGAACCGGAAAGCGATCCTGGAACGGCTGCAGGCTCTGGGGACAGTGGAAGTCAATATCTGTCTTCCGGAGGAAGAAGGGCTGAAAAAAATGGATACTGCAGGTTCGAGGAGCAGCTTTCTGAAATACGCACAGATGGCCGAACGGGGACTGGAAATATTGCAGATCTACTGTCCGAAACAGCAGTCCATGCTGGCCTCTCTGGCAGGCAAGCCGCTGGTGGAAAAGGAAGAGTATGACTCCGTCATAAAGTCCAGGGATAATCTGATAGGCGATATAAAAAAGATTATCGATTTTGACAAGGAAATAGCGGAGAATAAAGGAAAGCTTCAGAAGCTGGATATTCAGGAGGAAAGCCTGATCCCCTGGATGCCCTTAAGCGTGCCGATGAATTACAGCGGTACCATGCAGACAGCCATGATGGTGGGAACGGTGCCGGGGGCGCAAAGTCAGGAGAGTATTTACGAGCTGTTTATGAAAAGCGCACCGGAAGTTGAGGCGGTGGATCTGGAAATTATCTCCACAGACCGGGATTTTACTTATCTGGCCGTACTGTGTATGAAATCAGACAAAATCCGGGTGGAAAACGCTCTGCGCAGCATCGGATTTGCAGCGCCTTCGCAGCTTTTAAACAAACGGCCGGAGGAAATCAGACAGGGTATTCAAAAAGAGCGTGAACGGCTGCTGGCGGCGAATGAAGAACTGACAAAAAAAATTGCGGAGTTTGAAAAAGAGCGGGAGCGTTTCCAGCTGGTGGCGGATTATTTTCGGATACGGGCCGACAAGTATGAGGTGCTGGGTCAGCTGCCCCAGTCGGAACACGTCTTTTTTATCAGCGGCTTTATACCGGAAAAATATGCCCCCTCGGTGGCGGAAGAGTTATCTGAAAAATACGAAGCTATGGTGGAAATTTCCGAACCTTCCCAGGAGGAGGAAATACCGGTATTGTTGGAGAACAACAGTTTTGCCGGATCAGTGGAGGGCGTGCTTTCATCCTTTGGCCTTCCGGGCAGGGGAGATATCGATCCTTCCATGATTATGTCAGTCTGCTATGTCTTTTTGTTTGGACTGATGCTTTCAGATGCGGCGTATGGGCTTTTGGTATCGGTGGTCTGCGGCGTTTTGATCCGCAGATATCCCAGAATGGGGCAGAGCATGAAAAAATCGCTGCAGCTGTTTTTCTGGTGCGGGCTTTCCACACTGTTCTGGGGAATCATGTTCGGAGGGTATTTTGGAGATGTGATCAATGTGGTATCCAGAACCTTTTTCGGTCATGAAGTAGGGATTCCGGCAGCCTGGTTTGTTCCTTTGAATGATCCCATGAAGATGCTGATCTTTTCCATGTTGTTCGGGCTGATTCATCTGTTCCTGGGTCTGGGGATCAAGGGATATATGTGCCTGAGAGACAGACAGTATATGGATTTTTTCTGCGATGTGGTTTTGTGGTTCTGTCTGCTGGTGGGGCTGATTCTCATTCTGCTTCCCACGGATCTGTTCGCATCCATCGCTCAGACTTCGTTTCTGTTCCCGGGATGGGTTAATACACTGGCAAAAGCCCTTGCCATTGTGGGAGCCGTCGGCATCCTTCTGATGTCCGGCAGATCTTCCAAAAATCCGGGAGTGAGAATTGCTCTGGGAGCATACGATCTTTACAATATTACAGGATGGCTCAGCGATGTGCTTTCCTATTCCCGTCTGCTGGCGCTGGGTCTGGCCACAGGGGTTATCGCTTCTGTGGTAAATCAGATGGGCACCATGCTGGGAGGCGGAATTGCAGGAGCAATTTTGTTTATTGTGGTGTTCCTTATCGGACACACATTCAATATAGGTATCAATCTATTAGGTGCTTATGTGCACACCTGCCGTCTGCAGTATGTGGAATTTTTCGGTAAATTCTATGAAGGCGGCGGAAAAGCATTTCATCCTTTTAAGGAAAATACAAAATATGTGGATATCAAGGAGGAAAACATATTATGAGTGGTATTGTATGGGCATTATTAGGAGCTGCAGCGGCAGCGATTCTTTCCGGTATGGGTTCTGCCTACGGGGTAGGCGTAGCTGGTCAGGCTGCATCGGGTGTTGTATCAGAAGATCCCAGTAAATTTGCAAAAGTGCTGATTATCCAGCTGCTTCCAGGTACTCAGGGTATCTACGGTCTGCTGGTGGCCTTCCTGACACTGTCAAAAATCGGAGTTCTGGGCGGACAGATTGCGGAGGTTTCTCTGGCAACAGGGCTTTTGATATTTGTGGCATGCCTTCCCATTGGCGTGGTAGGCCTGATCTCTGCCAGACATCAGGGAACCACTGCCGCAGCCGCCATCGGTATTGTAGCGAAAAAACCGGAGCAGTTCGGTAAAGCCATGCTGTTCCCGGCCATGGTGGAAACCTATGCGATTCTGGCTCTTCTGGTTTCTATTCTTGCCGTTACCGGGATTCCGATGTAAAAGTTTAACGACAAAAGGAGAGCGGAAAAGATGACTGGATTAGATAAGATTTTAAGCAGGATCGAGGAAGAAGCCAGCAGTATCGCTCAGCAAAAAATAAAAGCGGCCCAGGTGGAGGCGGAAGCCGTCAGGGAAGATGCACGGCTGGAAGCAGAACGTGTAAAGAAGGATATTCTTGACAAGGCGCAGGCGGAATGCAAAACGTATCGGGAAAAAATGCAGTCCAGAGCGGATTTCCAGAAAAGGAACGCGCTGCTGGAAGCGAAGCAGGAGATTATCTCCCGTATCATTGAAAAAGCGTATCAGGATATGTGCAGCGCCGGGGACGACGAGTATTTTGACTGTATGGAACGGCTGCTGGAACAGTATGCGCTGCCCCAGGCCGGTGAAATTTATTTTTCAGCGAGAGATTTAAAGAGGATGCCTTTGGCCTTTAAAGCCAGAATAAAAATGACGGCGGTCAAAAAAGGCGGAAGCCTGAAGCTGGCGGAGGCAGAGGCGCCCATAGAGGGCGGATTCATTCTGGTGTACGGAGGAATTGAAGAGAATTGTTCTCTTCGTGCAATATTTGAGGAAAAGCAGGAACTGCTCAAAGATATGGTGAGGGAATTCCTCTTCGCACAGTAGACAGAGATCCGGGAGGTTATTAATATGTCAGATAAAGATTATACCTATGCGGTCGCCAGAATCCGGGCGCTGGAGGTTTCTCTGTTCTCTGCATCCGTACTGGAACAGCTTCTTGCATGCGCCGACTACGAAAGTGCGGTATCCTTTCTGCTGGAGCATGGATGGGGAGATCCTCAGCTGGAGAACGACGGGGAGACAATACTGAAAACAGAAAGAGAAAAGACCTGGAAGACCATACGGGAAATGGTTTCGGATATGACGCCCTTTGACGTGCTGTCCTATCAGAATCTGTTCCATAATCTGAAAGCGGCCATTAAGGGTGTCTGTACGGATGGAGTAGATCCCGGACTTTTTTATGAAGGGTGCTCCATTTCGCCGGAGGAAATGGTTCGGATTGTGAAGGAAAAAGAGTTTGAAAGTCTGCCGGAATTTATGCGGCAGGCTGCGGCAGAAGCCTACGAGACGCTTCTTCATGGCAGGGACGGGCAGCTGTGCGACGTAATCCTGGACCGGGCTGCTCTTGAGGCGGTCCGTGATGCAGGAGAAAAATCAAAGACAGGGATCATCAAAGATTATGCCCGGTCCTTGCTGGTGATTTCCAATATTAAGATGGCAGTGCGCTGCTGCCGTACCCGCAAGACACTGGATTTCATGAAGCGCGCCATGGTGGAATGCGAAGAGCTGAATGTGGAAAAGCTGATGAAAGCGGCGCTTCAGGGCGAAGGGGCGATCCGGGATTATCTGAATGAGGCAGGCTTTAAGGAGGCGGCGGATGCGCTTTTTGAGTCTTCCTCCGCATTTGAATGCTGGTGTGACAACCGCCTGATAGAGACCATACGTCCCCAGAAATATAATCCTTTTTCGGTTGGTCCGCTGATTGCCTACATTCTGGCGAGGGAAAATGAGATTAAGACGGTACGTATTATTTTGACGGGAAAACAGAATGGTTTCCCTGAAAGTGCGATCCGGGAAAGAATGAGGGAAATGTATGTATAGAATTGCGGTGATAGGAGCCTACGACAGCATTTTCGGATTTGCCGCCCTGGGTCTGGAGACTTTTCCGGTAACGGACCGGGAAGATGGAGAAAAGCTGCTGAAACAACTGGCTGCAGGGGGAAAATACGGCGTGATCTATATTACGGAAGCCCTGGCAGAGCAGCTGAAAGAGCAGATTGAAAAATATAAAACGCAGCTTCTTCCGGCTATCATCCTGATACCGGGGGTGTCCGGCAATACAGGAGCAGGTATACAGGGCGTGAAAAAGTCGGTTGAGCAGGCGGTTGGTTCCGATATCCTGTTCGGCGGTGAATGATTATCAGAAGAAAAATAAAAAAGAAAGGCGGGTGGCAGTGCTGATGAGTAAAGGCACAATAAAGAAAGTGGCAGGTCCGCTGGTCATTGCCCAGGGAATGCGGGACGCCAACATGTTTGACGTGGTGCGTGTAAGCGCTCAGCGGTTGATCGGCGAGATTATAGAGATACATGGAGACGAAGCTTCCATACAGGTGTACGAGGAGACGTCGGGCCTGGGGCCGGGCGAGCCGGTGGAGTCCATGAGCGTGCCTCTTTCCGTGGAGCTGGGACCGGGGCTGATCTCCAGCATTTACGACGGAATTCAAAGACCTCTGGATGACATCATGGAAATATCCGGAAACAATCTGAAACGGGGTGTGGAAGTACCGTCGCTGAAACGGGACAGAAAATGGCGGTTTACGCCGACGGTGCAGCCGGGCGATGAAGTGCAGCCGGGCGATATTATCGGTACGGTACAGGAAACTTCAGCCGTGCAGCAAAAAATCATGGTACCCTATCCGGTGACGGGAACCATAAAAAGCATTCAGGAAGGTGAATTCACAGTGGAAGAGACGGTGGCAGTGGTAGAGACCGGGAACGGCGAAAAACCGCTGACACTGATGCAGAAGTGGCCGGTGCGTCAGGGAAGACCATATCAGAAAAAACTTTCTCCCAATGTTCCGCTGGTGACGGGCCAGAGGGTGGTAGATACCTTCTTCCCCATTGCCAAGGGCGGCGTGGCAGCCGTTCCCGGTCCTTTCGGCAGCGGCAAGACAGTGATACAGCATCAGCTGGCCAAGTGGGCGGAGGCTGATATTGTGGTATACATCGGATGCGGAGAGCGCGGAAATGAGATGACAGACGTTTTGAATGAGTTTCCGGAACTGAAGGATCCCAAGACGGGCCGTTCTCTGATGGAAAGAACGGTTCTGATTGCCAACACCTCAGATATGCCGGTGGCAGCCAGGGAGGCTTCCATCTATACGGGAATCACCATCGCAGAATATTTCCGGGATATGGGTTATTCGGTTGCACTGATGGCGGACTCCACCTCACGGTGGGCGGAGGCGCTGCGTGAGATGTCGGGCCGTCTGGAAGAGATGCCCGGTGAGGAAGGATATCCGGCTTACCTGGGCAGCCGTCTGGCTCAGTTTTATGAGCGGGCAGGCCATGTGATTTCGCTGGGAAAAGAAGGAAGGGAAGGAGCGCTTTCCGTAATCGGCGCCGTGTCCCCGCCCGGAGGAGATATCTCCGAGCCTGTATCCCAGGCCACTTTGCGTATTGTAAAAGTATTCTGGGGACTTGATTCTGCTCTGGCCTATAAACGTCACTTCCCTGCCATCAACTGGCTGACCAGCTATTCCCAGTATCTGGACAGTCTGGGAGAGTGGTTTGACGGGCATGTATCCGGCGACTGGATGGAGAACAGACAGAAGCTGATGAGTCTTCTCCAGGATGAAGCGGAACTGGAAGAAATTGTAAAGATGGTTGGTATGGATGCGCTGTCGCCCTCCGACCGTCTGAAGATGGAGGCGGCCCGTTCCGTAAGGGAGGATTTTCTGCATCAGAACTCCTTCCATGAAATCGATACTTATACTTCCTTGAAAAAACAGCTGCTGCTGATGCGGCTGGTTATCGCCTATTATGAAAAGTCCAGAGAAGCTCTGGATGAGGGGGCTCCCATTAACGGCCTGCTTGGCATGGCGGTGCGGGAGAGAATCGGACGGTATAAATATACGCCGGAGACGGAGATTGAAAAAGAATACGAGGCAATCAGCAATGAACTGATTACAGAAGTGGCAGGCCAGATCGGAAAGGGGGATGACTGATGCCAAAAGAGTACAGAACAATACAGGAAGTCGCAGGCCCTCTGATGCTGGTTCGCGGCGTAGAAAATGTGACCTATGATGAACTGGGTGAAATTCAGCTGGCCAACGGAGAGGTCCGCCGCTGCAAAGTGCTGGAGGTCAACGGAAATGACGTTCTGGTGCAGCTGTTTGAAAGCTCCACAGGAATTAACCTTTCCAACAGCAAAGTAAGATTTCTGGGAAAAAGTATGGAGCTGGGAGTTTCCGAAGATATGCTTGGCCGTGTCTTCGACGGTCTTGGCCGTCCCATCGACGACGGACCGGAGATTCTTCCGGAGGCTCGTATGGATATCAACGGTCTGCCCATGAACCCGGCAGCCAGGAGTTACCCGGAAGAATTTATCCAGACGGGTATTTCAGCCATTGACGGACTGAATACACTGGTTCGCGGACAGAAACTGCCGATTTTTTCCGCATCCGGTCTTCCCCATGCCAATCTGGCGGCGCAGATTGCCCGTCAGGCAAAGGTAAGGGGAACGCAGGAGCCTTTCGCCGTTGTGTTTGCGGCCCTGGGTATTACCTTTGAGGAGTCCAACTTCTTTATTGAAAGCTTTAAGGAAACCGGAGCTATTGACCGGACGGTTCTCTTTATCAACCTGGCCAACGATCCCGCTATTGAAAGGATCGCAACTCCTCAGATGGCGCTGACGGCGGCGGAGTACCTGGCCTTTGAAAAAGATATGCACGTGCTGGTAATTCTGACGGATATTACCAACTATGCGGACGCCCTCCGGGAAGTATCGGCGGCCCGCAAGGAGGTGCCGGGACGGCGTGGCTATCCGGGATATATGTATACCAACCTGGCTTCCATTTATGAAAGAGCCGGACGTCAGAAGGGCAAGAACGGCAGTATCACCATGATACCCATCCTGACAATGCCGGAGGATGATAAAACTCATCCCATCCCCGATCTTACGGGATATATCACGGAAGGCCAGATTATCTTAAGCCGTGAGCTTTACCGGAAAGGAATCAAGCCGCCCATCGATGTGCTGCCCTCTCTTTCCCGTCTGAAAGATAAGGGAATCGGAGAAGGCAAGACAAGGGCGGATCACTCCAATACCATGAACCAGCTGTTTGCTGCTTATGCCAGAGGAAAAGACGCCAAGGAACTGATGGTGATTCTGGGAGAGGCGGCGCTGTCGGATATTGACCTTATTTACGCCAGATTTGCGGATGCCTTCGAGCAGAAGTATGTCTCACAGGGATATGATACCAACCGGGATATTGAGGAAACACTGGAAATCGGATGGGAACTTCTGTCCATGCTTCCCAGAAGCGAGCTGAAACGTATTGATGATAAATTCCTGGATCAGTATTATCAGACTGGAAAGGAGTGACGGGCCTTGGCACAGACACAGGTAAATCCGACCCGGATGGAGCTGACAAGACTGAAAAAGAAGCTGGTGACAGCGGTGAGAGGCCATAAGCTTCTGAAAGATAAACGGGATGAACTGATGCGTCAGTTTATGGATCTGGTGAAGGCGAACATGGAGCTCAGGGAAAAAGTGGAAAAGGGGATCCTTTCCGCCAATCAGAATTTCGTGATCGCCAGGGCCAGTATGACGGCTGAGGCCATGCACACGGCGCTGCTGGCGCCCAAGCAGGAGGTTTATCTGGAGCCGGATCATAAAAATGTAATGAGTGTGGATATACCGGTGTTTGACTACAGAACAAGAACACCGGACGACAATGATATTTACTCTTACGGTTTTGCCTTTACTTCCAGCGATCTGGACGACGCGGTGAAATCGCTGGCGGATATCCTGCCGGATATGATACGGCTTGCGGAGTATGAAAAGTCCTGCCAGCTGATGGCTGCGGAGATAGAAAAAACCAGAAGAAGAGTAAATGCGCTGGAACATGTGATTATTCCGGAGACCCGGAAGAATATCAAATACATTACCATGAAGCTGGATGAAAATGAAAGAAGTACGCAGATCCGGCTGATGAAAGTAAAAGATATGATGCTGGAAGAGGCGCATGGATACGGCAAAAAAGAGTATTGAACAAAAAGGGATTGAATCTTAAAAAGGATTCAGTCCTTTTTATTTTTCGCATAAAAACGGCCAAAACAGACATACTAAGGAAAAGTTTTGGAAGGAAGGAACAGCCATGAAGCATTTCAGCGCAGGAACGAAAATTATAACCGGGACGCCGGACTGGCAGGCTCTTCTGGAGGGGATCCATCGAGTGCTTGTGGTGACGGACCGTTTTCTCTATGAAAATCATATGACGGATTATGTAACCCTTCAGCTGGAAACCCTGGGCATATCTTATGAGATCTTTTATGAAGTAAAACCGGATCCGGATCTTTGTGTGGTGGCTGCGGGAATGGAAGTGATGAGCCGCTTAAATCCTGACGGAATGATCGCGCTGGGCGGAGGCTCGGCCATCGACGCGGCCAAGGCCATCCGTTTTTTTGACGCCAGATCAGAAAAGAAACACCCCTGTTTTTTCATGGCTGTTCCCACCACCAGCGGAACCGGCAGTGAAGTGAGCCGGTTTTCCGTGATCAGCGATACGAAAAAGGACGCCAAATATCCGCTGGTAGACGACAGTCTCCTGCCGGATGCGGCTTTGCTGGATGCTTCCCTTACGATCAGCGTGCCGCCCGGGGTGACAGCGGATACGGGCATTGATGTGATGACCCATGCAATGGAAGCTTTCGTATCAAAAGACGCGGATGACTTCACCGACGCGGCTGCCGAGAAAGCGCTGCGTCTTGTGAAAGATTATTTTATGGAAGTGGTGAAGCATCCGGATAACCTGCTGGCACGGCAGAAAATGCATCATGCCTCCTGTCTGGCGGGAATTGCGTTCAGCAACGGCGGATTGGGAATCAATCACAGCATGGCCCACACGGTGGGCGGCCACTTCCATCTGCCTCATGGCAGAGTGAATGGAATCC
The DNA here is from genome assembly GCA_946494335.1 of uncultured Ruminococcus sp. Taxonomy (GTDB): domain Bacteria; phylum Bacillota; class Clostridia; order Lachnospirales; family Lachnospiraceae; genus Ruminococcus_G. The sequence goes on from CAMMBV010000004.1 coordinate 72,214, forward strand.
TTATGCCCTATGTCATTGCGTATAATGCGGGCTACTGGGAAAAGCTGACGCCGGCCGCAAAACGCTACGGGAAGCTTGCACGAATATTTTCCGTGGAGGAGAAAGGAAACCCGCGGCAGAGTATTTTTAACCTCATCCGGATCATCCGGCAGTACAGGGATACGCTTCAGATCCCGGCCTCCTTTCAGGCGGCGGGGATAGACAGAGCGGAATATGAAAAAGCGGTTCCGGCCATGGTTTCGGCTGCCATGAACGATCGCTGCACACCTTCCAATCCCAGGCAGTGTACAAAGGATGATCTGTCCCGTCTGTTTTGGCGGGTGTATGAGGGAAATCTTGCGAGGTAGAAAGAAATGGAAGAAAAAACAAGGATTGTTCAGGAGTTTGTACCGGGCAAGCAGGTGACGCTGGCCCATGTGATCGCCCATCCCATGGAAGAACTTTACGCGAAAATGGGAATGATGGATGGAAAAGGGGCCCTGGGGATTTTTACCATCACTCCCAGTGAGGCGGCTATCATAGCGGCGGACATCGCAGGGAAATCGGCGGATATCAGCCTGGGATTTATTGACCGCTTTAACGGATCTCTCGTCATCGGCGGGGACATATCGGCGGTGGAAGCCGCTATGGCGGAAGTTCTGCATGTACTGTGCAATATGATGGGATTTTCTTCTGTGAGTGTGACAAAGACATGAAAAAAGTGATGATGATTGGCAAAACACAGGCTGGCAAGACCTCCCTTTGCCAGATTTTAAATAATGAGAAAATGCAGTACTGCAAAACCCAGTCCATGGAGATCATAGGAGGCCGTCTTCTGGATACGCCGGGAGAATATCTGGAACGGCCGGGGATGAAAGGGGCTTTAAATGTTACGGCTGCGGATGTGGATCTGATTTTCTTTGTGCAGTCGGCGTCCGATGAAAGCTCCATGTTTCCGCCGGGCTATGCCGGTTCCTTTATGAAGCCCTGTATTGGAATTGTGACAAAGGCGGATCTGGCATCGGAGGAGCAGATCGGGCAGGCAAAAAAGCTCCTTCGGATGGCAGGTGCAAAAGAGGTGGTTGTCACCAGCAGTGTCTGCAAGACCGGCTTTGAGGAGCTGTTTGAAATTCTTAAGGAGCAGGAAGGGTAAAAAAGAGGAGGGCTATGAGAGAAACCATCATCAGTGTGGGAATTGATATCGGGACATCCACAACGCAGCTGATATTTTCACGTCTCACCATGGAGAACCGGGCCGGCAGTCATATGGTGCCCCGAATTGTCATTACGGATAAGGAAATCATTTACCGCAGCAGCATTTATACTACGCCCCTTCTGTCGCGGGAAAAGATCGATGTGGGCAAGGTGCAAAAGATCATAGAAGGAGAGTATGAAGCGGCAGGTATAGATCCCGGCCAGGTTCAGACCGGAGCCGTCATTATCACAGGCGAGACCGCCAGAAAGGAAAACGCCGGGGAAGTGCTGAAAGCTCTGTCAAAGATGGCGGGTGATTTTGTGGTGGCGGCGGCAGGGCCGGCGCTGGAATCGGTGCTGGCGGGGAAAGGAGCCGGAACGGACCGGATATCCAAAGAAAATCGTGCTGCGGTTGTCAACGTGGACATCGGAGGGGGAACCAGTAATATGGCCCTGTTTGACTGTGGAAAACTGACGGGTACCTCCTGCATTGATGTGGGAGGACGTCTGATCAGGGTGGAAAAAGGAAAGGTCACCTATGTTTATCCCCGTCTTCAGAAAATGGCGGCAGCTCACGGGCTGGCGATAGAGGAGGGGGAAAGCGTACAGAAAGACAAGCTCTGGAGTATCTGCAGATGGATGGCGGATCAGCTGGCTATGGCCCTTCATCTGAAACCGGAGGAGAAAGAGCATGAAGGGTTTTATACCAACGGCGGAAAACCGTTGCCCAATCAGCCGGTCATAGAGGGGATCACCCTGTCGGGCGGCGTTGCCGGGTGTATGAAAGAGGAGCCGGAAGATCCCTTTTGTTACGACGATATAGGCGTCCTTCTGGGAAGAGCAGTGAGGGAAAATAAAGAGCTGTCAGGTCTGAAACAGTTTGCGGCGGCGGAAACCATCCGCGCTACCGTCGTGGGAGCGGGGAATCACACTACGCAGGTCAGCGGCAGCACCATCTCCTGTGAATCAAAGCTGCTGCCATTGAAAAATCTTCCGGTGCTGCGGATCGAAGAAGAGGATACCGGGTCTGCAGAAAGTCTGCAAAAATCGCTGGAAACACAGTTGGAGCTGTTTTGTCCCAACGGAGAACAGGAGACGACGGCAGTATCTTTAAAAGGGGATGGTTTCGGCAGTTTTCAGAAAATACAGGAACTGGCGGATGTACTGGCCCAAAGCAGCGAAGAAAAACTGGCCAGGGATCATCCCCTGGTTGTGGTTGTGGAACGTGATATCGCCAAAGCCCTGGGACAGGCTCTTAAAGTCAGGCTGGGACAAAAGAGGGACATCATCTGTCTGGACGGTATCGCGGCGGGCAGCGGGGACTACCTGGATATCGGAAAGCCGCTGGCAATGGGGAGGGTGGTTCCTGTTGTGATTAAAACCCTCATATTTAATACGTAGGGAAAAGGAGTGAGAATATCTTGAAATTAAAAACCACGTTATTGGGTCATACTTATGAGTTTAAAAGCTTAAGAGAGGTGATGGCCAAGGCAAACGAGGAGAAATCGGGAGATAAGCTGGCACAGATTGCTGCGGAAAACGCGGAGGAACGGGTGGCTGCCAAAGCCGTTCTGGCAGAAGTGACTCTGGAAGAGCTGAGAAATCATCCGGCCGTACCCTATGAGGAGGATGAGGTGACACGGATCATCCAGGACGACCTCAATGAAACCATATACAAAGAACACAAAAATATGACAGTGGGAGAATTCCGGGAATGGATACTGGATGAAAAGACCACAGGAGACAGAATCAGCCGGGCTTCCCGGGGACTGACCAGTGAGATGGTAGCAGCGGTCTGCAAGCTGATGGGAAATCTGGATCTGATCTACGGCGCAAAAAAGATCTGTGTAACTGCCCGCTGCAACACAACCATCGGCCTTCCCGGGACATTTTCCGCGCGGCTGCAGCCCAATCACACCACAGATGATCCCAAAGGGATTATGGCTTCTGTGATGGAGGGATTCAGCCTGGGCTGCGGCGATGCCGTGCTGGGGCTGAATCCGGTGGACGATACGGCCGAGAGCGTGGCCAGGATTCTGAAAAGCTTTGACGAATTTAAGAGAAAATGGGAGATTCCCACACAGACCTGCGTATTGGCCCATGTTCTCACTCAGATGGAGGCCATCCAAAAATACCAGGCCCCCGCAGATCTGATGTTTCAGTCCATCGCAGGTTCTCAGAAGGGAAATGAAGCATTTGGTATCACAGGAGCCATGTTGGAGGAAGGAAGGGACCTGATGCGAAAAGAAGGCACCGCCTCCGGACCCAACGTGATGTATTTTGAGACGGGGCAGGGGTCGGAACTTTCCTCCGACGCTCATAACGGCTGGGATCAGCTGACCATGGAAGCCAGGTGCTACGGCTTTGCCCGCCATTATCAGCCCTTCCTGGTCAATACGGTGGTCGGTTTCATCGGGCCGGAGTATCTTTATGATTCCCGCCAGGTGATCCGGGCGGGGCTGGAAGATCATTTCATGGGGAAATTAAGCGGCGTTTCCATGGGATGCGACGCCTGCTACACCAATCACATGAAGGCGGATCAGAATGATATTGAAAATCTGGCAAGTCTTTTGGTGGCGGCGGGCTGCAATTATATCATGGGCGTTCCCCAGGCGGATGACTGTATGCTGATGTATCAGTCCACCGGATATCATGAAGCGGCGGCGCTGCGGGAGATTTTCGGGCTGCGCCCCATTCCTGAATTTGACCAGTGGCTGGAAAAAATGGGATTTTCCCGTGACGGAAAACTGACACCGCTGGCGGGAGATGCGTCGGTTTTTCTGGATGAGCAGATGAGGAGGCAAGAAGATGGTAGATGAAAAACAGCTTCGCAGTATCATAGAGCAGGTGCTGGGGGAGATGGAGCTTCCGGACATAAACAGGGAAGAGCGGCATGAGATCCATGCTGCCGCTGCAGATACAGCGGTCAGTTATAAAGAAGAAGGAGCGGAGGAAGGTGTTCTTCCGGATATATCCCAGGTGAATGTCAGAACCCAGTATCTGGTGGAAAATCCCAGAAACAAGGAAGCCTTTTATGAAATGAAGCAGTATTCTCCTGCGCGTCTGGGAATTGGAAAGGCCGGCGCCAGGTACAAAACACTTCCGTATCTGCAGTTTCGGGCGGCCCATTCCGCCGCTCAGGATTCGGTATTTTCTGATGTGGATCCGGAATGGATTAAAAAGATGGATCTGTTTTGCGTACAGACCCGATGCGAAAACAAAGACATGTATCTGACCAGGCCGGATCTGGGACGGCGGCTCAACGAACAGGGTGTTTTGGCGGTAAAAGAAAAATGCCGGAAAAATCCTCAGGTGCAGATCTATATCTCCGACGGATTAAGTTCGGCGGCGGTGATGGCCAACGCAGCCGATGTACTGCTTAGCATTCAGCAGGGCCTGAAAAGCTTTAACATTGAAACGGGCACTCCTTTCTTTGTGAAATACGGGCGAGTGGGCGTGATGGATGAGATTACACAGCTGACGGAGGCTTTGGTGACCTGCGTGCTGATCGGGGAGAGGCCCGGGCTTTTGACGGCTGAATCTATGTCGGCCTATATCACGTACAAAGGAACCATTGGTATGCCGGAAGCCCATCGAACCGTGGTATCCAATATCCACCGCTTCGGCACCATACCGGCGGAGGCAGGAGCTCATATTGCGGAGATTATCAAAATAATGCTGGAGAAAAAAGCCAGCGGCACCCAGCTGAAGATGTAGGAGGGAAGGACTATGAAAGGTGATCCGATGAAAGCAAAAGTTCTGGCAGCAAGGGTGATATCCAATGTAAGCAGCCAGCTGGCCCGCCGTCTGAATCTGAAAGAAGGGCAGCGTTCCATTGCACTGCTGACCAGCGACTGTGACGATGTGACGTATACGGCCCTGGATGAGGCCACCAAGAAGGCGGCGGTGGAAGTGGTTTACGCCAGAAGCTTTTATGCAGGCGCGGCCAATGCCAGCACAAAACTGGCAGGGGAAGTGATCGGCATTCTTGCCGCACCCAATCCGGAGGAGGCGAGAAGCGGACTGGAGGCAGCGGTGTATGCCATCGAAAATACGGCCTATTTTGTGTCTGCCAATGAAGACGACAGTATCGTCTATTATGCACACTGTGTTTCCAGGACAGGCGCCTATCTGTCTGAGGCGGCAGGCATTCCAAAGGGAGAGGCGCTGGCCTACCTGATCGCGCCGCCGCTGGAGGCTGTCTACGGGATTGACGAGGCGCTGAAAGCCTCCGATGTGGATTTATGCGTGCTCTATGAACCGCCCTCAGAGACTAATTTCGGCGGCGCGCTTTTGACGGGAACTCAGTCGGCCTGCACAGCAGCTTGTGAAGCTTTTGCATCGGCAGTGGAGGCGGTTGCACAGCGGCCGTTGGAATCGCAGTAGTCCGGGGAAGAAAAGGAGGGAAAGAATGCAGTTACATGATAAAGATCTGCTCTCCGTTCAGGAGGTGCGAAGCCTTGTGGGGAAGGCAAAAGCCGCGCAGGAAGAACTGGGGAAAAAAGATCAGAAGGAGGTGGACAGACTGGTGGCCGCCATGACAAAGGCCGGAGTCTGCCACGGCAGGAGACTGGCAGTCAAGGCCCAGGAGGAAACCGGGTTCGGAGTGGCGGAAGATAAAACAGTGAAAAATTATTTCGCCAGTCAGGGAGTTTATGATTATATCAAAGATATGAAAACCATAGGAGAGCTTGGACGGGATGAAGAGAAAAAAATCCGTAAGCTGGCGGTTCCGGTGGGAGTGATCGCCGGTCTTGTCCCTTCCACCAATCCCACGTCCACGGTTTTATATAAAGCGCTGATTTCCGTAAAAGCGGGCAATGCCATCGTGTTTTCACCCCATCCCAATGCGCGGGAATGCATCCTGGAGACTGTAAAGGTTCTGCGGGAAGCTTTGAGCGAAGCGGGAGGAAATGAGGATCTGGTATCCTGCGTCACCATTCCAACCATCCAGGCTACAGAGGAGATGATGAAACATCCCGATGTTTCCCTGATATTGGCGACGGGCGGCTCCGCTATGGTCCGGGCGGCCTACTCTTCCGGTACGCCCGCCATAGGTGTGGGACCGGGAAACGGCCCCGCCTTTATAGAAAAGACGGCGGATCTGCCTGCGGCGGTAAAGCGGATCATAGCTTCCAAAACCTTTGACAACGGAACCATCTGCGCATCGGAGCAGTCGGTGATCTGTACGGAGGATATGGCGGAGGCGGTGCAGCGGGAATTTAAGCGGCAGGGAGCCTGTTTTTTAGAGGGACAGGATCGAAAAAAACTGGGCGCCTTTATTCTTCGGGGCAACGGGACCATGAATCCCGCCATTGTGGGAAAGAGCGCCCGGGATATTGCCGGGCTGGCCGGTATTTCCGTGCCGGCAGACACAAAGGTTCTTGTGGCAAAAGAAGACGGGATTGGCCGGGGACATCCCTTTTCCAGTGAAAAGCTGGCTCCCATACTGGCTTTTTATACGGCGCGGGACTATAAAGAGGTGTGCCGCTTAAGCCGGGATATTCTTCGCCATGAGGGAGCAGGGCATACCTTCTCCATTCACACGGAGGATGAACAGATCGTGGATTACTTCTCCAGGCGGATACCGGTTTCCCGGCTTTTGGTCAACACATCCGCCTCCATCGGCGGCATCGGCGGCTCCACCAATCTGGCGCCCGCGCTGACTCTGGGCTGCGGCGCGGTGGGCGGCAGCGCCACTTCTGAAAACGTAGGTCCGGCGGATCTGTACAATATCCGCTATGTGGCCTATGGCACCAGGGAGCTGGAGGAAATCCGCCGGCGGATTCCCGATTATGGAAGAGAAACTGCAGGAAATACAGGCGGGGCTTCGGACTGCGTGGAGCAGATAGTGAAAAAAATCATTGAGAGACTTCAGGCAATGTAAAGGAGGAAATGAAATATGGCAGCAATGCAGGCATTAGGTATGATTGAGACAAAGGGACTTGTGGCGGCTATCGAGGCGGCGGATGCCATGGTAAAAGCAGCCAATGTGATGCTGATCGGAAAAGAACACGTGGGCGGCGGACTGGTTACGGTTATGGTAAGAGGCGATGTGGGAGCAGTAAAAGCGGCCACCGATGCAGGCGCGGCAGCTGCTGAGAGAGTGGGAGATCTGGTTTCCATTCATGTAATTCCAAGGCCCCATGATGAAGTGGAGACAATTCTGCCCCAGAACGGACGGTCATAAAATGCCATGGATTCTGTGATCGATAAAGTGACAGATGTGCTGCAAAGGGAGGGTGTGATACAGGTGGAAGTATCGGCAAGGCACGTCCATCTGTGCGAATCGTCTTTGCGCATTCTTTTTGGGGAAGGGGCGGCGCTGACGCCCAAAAGGCCCCTCTCCCAGACGGGGCAGTATCTGGCGGAGGAGAGAGTGAATCTGATCGGTCCTGGGGGCAGGAAAGACAGAGTGGCCATACTGGGCCCCCTTCGCGGGGAAACTCAGGTGGAATTATCCCGCAGTGACTGTATTGCGATGGGAGTGGAGGCGCCCGTCAGGCAGTCCGGGGATACAAAGGGCTCCGGTGCTGTGACCATCGAAGGACCAAAGGGAAGGCTTGCGATCAAAGAAGGGGTAATCATCGCTCAGAACCATATTCATATGACGCCGGAGACGGCCCAGGCTCTGAAGCTTACAGACAGACAGCATGTGAAGGTGTCTGTGTTCAGCGAACGGCCTCTCATATACAGCGACGTGCTGATCCGGGTGCATGAATCCTTTCGCACCCGGATGCATATTGATTTTGACGAGGCAAATGCGGCGATGGTCAGCGGCTTTACTCTGGGAAAGATTATACGGTGATCTATGGACTGGAAGGATGTGAACCGGTATCTGAAAGAGGTGGATCAGTCCAGATTTCAGATACGAAACAACAGCGGGCCGCTGAAAACAGGTCTGGATCTGGGAACGGCCTGTATCGTGATTGCCGTGCTGGATGAAAGAAACCGCCCTGTGGCCTGTGAGATGAAACAAGCCCATGTATTGAAAGACGGGGTGGTTGTGGATTATATAAAAGCGCTGGAAACTGTGAGGGAGCTGAAGGCAAAACTGGAAAAAAGACTGGGACGAAAGCTGAAAAACTGTGCCATCGCCATGCCGCCGGGGACGGCGGACAGCGTCAGGACACACCGTTATGTGGCGGAGGGAGCCGGTTTTGAAGTGACAAAGATTCTGGAAGAGCCGGAGGCGGCCAATCAGGTTTTTGGCATCACCGACGGAGCGGTGGCGGATATCGGAGGCGGCACGACGGGAATGGCCCTGTTCCGGCATGGACAGATTATCCGGATGGAAGATGAGCCTACCGGGGGCGATCATCTCTCCCTGGTGCTCTCCGGTCATTATCATATATCCTTTGAGGAAGCGGAAGAACTGAAAATGGATGAAAGGAAGCAGGAGGAGATCCTTCCGGTGGTCCGGCCTGTTGTGGAAAAGATGGCTTCCATCATCCGCCGCTGCTGCGAAGGCAGTCTGACAGAGCAGCTGTATCTTTGCGGCGGAACCTGCTGTCTAAAAGGAATGGAAAATATTGTGGAGAAAGAGACGGGGATGAAAACAGTCAAGCCGGAATATCCCTTTCTGGTAACACCGGCGGGGATTGCCATGAGCTGCGTGGTATGACAAAGGAGGCGTCTTTATGCTGGATTATGAAGCGCTGGTGGAAGAAGTCACCAGAAGAGTTCTTAATTATCTGCAACAGCAGCCGGCCTGGGAACCGGAAAAAAAGGTCCTTACAGAAAAGGATGTGGCAAAGGCCTGGCGTCAGAATGTAAGCGTAATCAGGCTGAAAAAGGGCCAGCTGATTACGGAGCTGGCAAAAGACTTTGCCAGAGCCCGGGGAATTTGCATCGAAAACTTCTCTGGAAAAGAAAGGCCGGGTGATCAGATCTGATAATCGGTAAAGTAATAGGGAATGTCTGGGCCACCCGCAAAGAAGAACGGCTGGCGGGCTATAAACTGCTGGCCGTGCTTCCGCTGGCCGCTGACGGCAGCGTGACTGAGCGCTCTCCCATAGTGGCGGCGGATATGATCGGAGCGGGGATTGGGGAAACGGTGCTTTGCCTGTGCGGCAGCTCCGCCAGAATTGCGGCAGGCGGAGAAAGGATTCCCGTGGATGCGGCGGTGGCGGGCATCGTGGACGGATATGAGATTGAAAAGAGGGAGAATCACGGATGTTAGATGTGACAGTTTTTACGGACAGCGTAAGGGAATGGATCGATCATCTGTCGATCAATTCCGTAATCATCTTTATTATGATGATTTTTATGCTGGTAGGCGCGGTGGATAAGATCAGGGGCAATAAGTACGGCTATGGCGAGCAGTTTGATGAAGGATTTCATGCTATGGGCTCCCTTGCCGTTGCCATGACGGGAGTGGTGGCTGCCGCTCCCGTTCTGGCAGTTATCCTGCGGCCGGTGCTGGTGCCGGTATTCCGGCTGGTGGGAGCGGATCCATCCATGTTTGCCGCCACGCTGCTGGCCTGCGACATGGGAGGATATTCTCTGGCCATGCAGCTTTCCGGCAGCGAAACCCTTGGAAATTTTGCGGGACTGATTCTGGGAACCATGATGGGAGCCACCCTGGTCTTTACCATTCCGGTGGCGCTGTCCATCATCTCACCAGAAGACCGTCCCTATCTGGGAGCAGGCGTTCTGGCAGGTCTTATAACCGTTCCCTTAGGATGCATTGCAGGGGGACTGATGATGAATTTCACACCCTATAAAATCAGTCTGCCGGCCATTTTAATCAATCTGATTCCGGTCATGGTTATCGCGGGTCTGATTGTGGCCGGACTGTGGATCTCTCCAGGAAAGATGATCCGGGGATTCAATAAATTCGGCACGGCGGTAACCATTATCATTACCATATTTACAGCTATTGCCGTATTTCAGTATCAGACAGGGATTCATTTTCCCCTGTTTGAGCTGATGGTGACTCCTGACGAACAGGGAGTGATTCCTCTGGAATCGGGCCTTCTGATCTGCGGACAGATTGCCATTGTGCTGCTGGGAGCTTTTCCCATGGTAAAATGGATCACCAATACATTTGGAAAACCTCTGCAGAAGGTGGGAAAAGTTCTGGGAATGGATGAGGTGGGTTCCACGGGTCTGGTGGCGTCTCTGGCCAACAATATTGCCATGTTTAATATTATGGGAAGGATGAATCCCAAGGGAAAGCTTTTGAATGTGGCCTTCGCTGTGGGGGCAGCCTTTGTTTTCGGAGATCATCTGGGCTTTACCGCCGGTGTGAATCATGACATGATTTTTCCGGTTATCGTTGGAAAACTGACAGCCGGGATTACCGCGCTGATTCTGGCCAGCGCGCTGTCGCCCATGCTGCTTTCCAAAGTGGAGAGTGTGATGGAACAGGAGAGGGAAAGGAAGGATGCAAAATGAATTTCAGCGAGAATTTTATTCGTGAGATCGTGGAAAAAATTGTAAATGGCACAGATTCTTTCGTAAAAGAAAAAGATAAAAGCGGTGTTTTGGCTGTAAAGACCGGTACGGTTGTCTGTGAACCCTTTCAGCAGCCGGGTGTGGCGTTAAAGGATATCGTTACCCTTGACGAGGCGCCCCGGATTGGAGCCGGAGTTATGGAACTTAAGGAAACAGACTTTTCGTGGACCCTTGATTACGATGAATTTGATATGGTGATAGAGGGAGAGCTGGAAATTGTGGTGGAGGATCGGGTAATCCGGGGGAGCAAAGGCGACATCCTTTACATCCCCCGGGGAAGCCGCATCCACTTCAGGACGTCTTCCTATGCCAGATTTGCATACTTTGTCTATCCTGCCAACTGGCAGAAAAATTAGGGCCTGCGGGGAGATTTCAGGAAACTGCCCCGCTGCACCGCGTCCTTTCCGTAGCGTTTTCGGATGGAATCCAAAGCTTCTTCCAGTTTGCGCTGCTTTCCGGTATCTGCAGGAGTCGACAGCGAATCCTGTGTCTGGGCAGGCAGGGTCTGCTGATAATCAAAAATCGACATCTGAACGGGCGTGTCGTCCGGTACCAGCTTGGAGGTGCGGATTCCCAGGAGGCGAATGGGAGTCTGATTCCAGAGCTCGTCAAAGAGGATGCAGGCAAAGCGGTAAAGGGTGTCTGTTGTGTTGGCGGGGGAAGGCAGGCTCATCTGATGGGAACTGGTGTCAAAGGTATGATATTTGATCTCGACGCAGATACTTTCCGCCATCATTTTCGCTTCCCGCAGCCGTCCGGATACACTCTCTGACAGGGAGAGAAGGATCTTCAGGGCTTCTGCCCGGGTCAGGACGTCCCGGGCCAGGGTGGTGGAGTTTCCGATGCCCTTTGCTTTCTCAGGATGAAACTGGAAGGGCCTTAAGTCTATGCCGTTGGCAAATTCCCACATCTGACGGCCGTGGCTTTTAAAATGACTGACCAGAAATTCCGGGTCAGCTGCTGCCAGATCTCCTATGGTATGAATTCCCAGCTGGTGCAGCCGTGCGGCGCTGGATTTTCCCACGGTATAGAGCTCTCCTGCAGGGAGCGGCCACATCTTTTGAGGGATTTCTTCCATATAAAGAGTGTGAATCCGGTCAGGTTTTTGAAAATCACTGGCCATTTTGGCCAGCAGCTTGTTGGGAGCGATTCCGATGTTTACGGTAAATCCAAGTTCACGGAAAATATGATCTTTTATGATTTGAGCCGCCGCTTCGGCGGAAGAATATCGGTGAGCGATGGGGGTATAGTAGAGGAAACACTCGTCCACCGACAGCTGTTCCAGGTCTGAAGTATAAGTGCGCAGCAAATCCATCAGGCGGCGGCTGTACTGGCGGTACAGTTCATGATCCGGCGGCGCCATCACAAGGGAGGGACACTTTTTCAGGGCGGAGGCCACCGGCTCTCCTGTGACAATGCCGAAGGCTTTGGCCGGTGTGGATTTGGCCAGCACGACTCCGCGGCGCTTTTTTTCGTCGCCTCCGATGACAGAGGGCAAAGTCCGAAGATCAGGTCCTGTTTCGTTTTTCAGATTTTCCACAGAGGTCCAGCTAAGGTAAGCGGAATTTACATCGATGTGAAAAATTATTTCCGACATATAATTTCATCCTCCCGTCTTTTATGGTATTATAGCAGGGAAACAGATAAAAGAAAAGCGTTTGGACACAGGAGGACATGGAATGAATACAACAGAGGAGCAAAAGGAACTGGAGTGGCTTTTGATGGAAAATCCGGAGGGACTTTCGGAGCATGCCAGACAATTCTCTGATTTGATGATGATATACCGCTGTGCCATCCGGGAGGTCAGAACAAAGCTGGAAGTTTTAAATGATGAATTTTCAGTGCGGCACAGAAGAAATCCCATTGTATCCATTAAGACCAGAGTAAAAAAACCGCTGAGCATTGCCCGAAAAATGAAGCAGAAGCATATTGAACCCTCCACAGAAGCCATGATGGAGCACATGCATGATATTGCCGGCGTGAGGGTCACCTGCGCTTTTATTGATGATATTTACCATATCGCACAGCTTCTGGCACAGCAGGACGATATACGGGTGCACCGGATCAAAGATTATATCCAGATGCCGAAACCCAACGGATACCGCAGCTATCATATGATAGTGGAAATACCCGTGTTCTTTTCCGAGAGAAAAGAATATGTGAAAGTGGAAGTACAGATCCGCACCATGGCAATGGATTTCTGGGCCAGCCTGGAACATCAGATTCGTTATAAAAAGCAGATCGAGGACAGGGAAGAACTGCAGACGATCAGTCAGGAGCTTTTGGAATGTGCGGAAATTATTGCCCAGACGGATGTGAGGATGCAGAACATCAAGGAAATGATTGGAGAATTCTGCGAAACGGATTAATGTTTCACGCCGGATACATACAACTGCATATACTATACAAAGAAACTGACAGGAGTTTTTATGTTTTTTGAAAAAAATATTCCGCTTTTTCTGGCCCAGTCATCGGGGATCACCACATGGGATCAGGAACAGATGCAGGAGAGGGAAGCGCGGCTGATGAAATCCTTTTATCCCCGGACTGCGGCGCAGGTTCAAAGCCTGGTGGAGCGGGAATGTGACCGGATGGAATATGACGGCAGCATGATGTATGACGAATATCCCGATAAGTTTATGATGGAACACATATGCAGGAAAATTGAAGAGGAAATGGAAAACAGTGAAATAAACGCTCAGGAAAAAAGAAGGCCGGAATTATCAGATCTGATCCGTGTGCTGTTTTTCAATGAAATGTACCGGAGACGGTGCCGCCGCAGAAGATGCAGGTATTTTTAAAATGTGGTTGAGGTTTTTAAGGAAAAATATTACAATAATAAGATGACAAGAGGTCACTCTGGCGTCAGTGTATGCTGGCGCTGATTATTTTGCGGGAGTAAACAAGAATGGATAAACTGAGGGAAGTATTGAACCTGTATATGACTGACGGGCTGCAGCAGATTATTATCAGTAAGGCCCGGAAGGATAAAAACATAACGAAAGTAAAGATTCGTCCGGTACTGTTAAAGGGGGAACTGTATTCTCAGGCGTCCGCCACGATGGGGACCAGGGAACTTCATAAAAATTATAAAAAAGAAGAAATGACAGAAGAAATCCTGGGGCTGATGGAGCAGCAGTTTGGCCAGCTGCAGCTCTTTTCCCGGGAGATGGATGCGACAGCGCTGGTGAGCAAAAAAGGAAAAATGACGGTCAAATGCAAAAAGCACCGGGCTGGGATCGCAGATCCGGTAAGTCTGGAGCATAACCGCGCCAAGAAATATATTCTTGAGGAAGGCAGGCCGGTGGATTTCCTGATTGATCTGGGCGTAATGAAAAAGGATGGCCAGATTGTCCAGGCCAAATATGATAAATTTCGACAGATCAACCGGTTTCTGGAATTTATCGAAGATATTCTTCCCGGACTTGATAAAGGCAGGGAGATTACTATTGTGGATTTTGGCTGCGGGAAATCATATCTGACCTTCGCCATGTATTACTATCTTCATGAACTTAAGAGTTATGACGTGCGTATTATAGGACTGGATTTAAAAGAAGATGTGATCCGGCACTGCAGCCAGCTGAGCAGCCGGTATGGTTACGAAAAGCTGGAGTTTTATGTGGGAGATATCGCCGGCTTTGAAAGAAAAGAACCGGTGGACATGGTGGTGACGCTTCACGCCTGTGATACGGCTACAGATTTTGCGCTGGCGAAGGCTGTAAGCTGGTCGGCCGGCGTGATCCTTTCCGTCCCCTGCTGCCAGCATGAGTTAAACGGACAGATCTCAAATGATATACTTAAGCCGGTGTTCTCCTACGGCATCCTGAAGGAGCGGATGGCGGCCCTTGTCACGGACGGGCTTCGGGCGCAGCTGCTGGAAAACTGCGGATATGAGACGCAGATACTGGAATTTATTGATATGGAGCATACACCGAAAAATCTGCTGATCCGTGCGGTGAAAACAGGGAAGCGAAAAGAAGAGGACGGCAGTCTGGGGCAGTGTATGGAGTTCCTTCATGTGACCCCGACGCTTAAGCGGCTGCTGGAAGAACAGAAAAACCGGGAGGATACGGATGAAGAAAAGTTTGATTAAAGGCCTGATTCTCGGCGTTATTTTTGTGTTTTCCATCATACTTTTTTCCAATATGCTGAATAAAGATCTGACGGAAGAACTGAAGGAAATGGACGATCCCACACTGCCTGTTCTTTACATGGAGCTGTCGGGCTATCCGGTTAATCCCATGTATGGACATAAAACGCAGATGGAGCCTGCGTATTTCAGGGAAAGCATCACGCCTGTTTCAACCAAGAAAGAGCTGACGGTGACGGCAGAGACTTTCGGCAATAAGATTGACGGCATTTCCTATCAGGTGATAAGCGCAGACGGAAGCAAGGTGGTGGAAGAGGCAAAGCTGAACAACCTGTCAGAAGAAGACGGCTATATAAAGGTGGATTTCACACTGGAAAACAGGATTTTGATGAATCAGGAATATATGCTCTGTTTTGCGGTGGACTGCGGCGGAGACGAGCCGGTATATTATTATACCAGGATCGTTCAGCGTGCAGGTCTTAATACCAGTCAGTATCTGGAATTTGTCCAGGATTTCTATGAAAGATGTATGAGCAAGGAGACGGCCTCAAGTCTGACCCGGTATATTGAGCCGGAGGATTATGTGACGAATACCAGTTATACCAGAATTGATATTCATTCCAGCTTTGACCAGATCACCTGGGGCGAGATGGCGCCCACGCTGATCAGAAGGGCGGTCCCCACCATAAAGGAGATCAACAGCACCACATGCAGCATCGTGCAGGATTATGAGATTACGGCTCAGGATACGGAAGAGAATACGGAGCATTACAATGTGCGTGAATTTTACCGGATGCGGTATTCTCAGTCCAGGGTGATGCTACTGGATTTTGAAAGAGAAGCACAGCAGATTTTTGATGCGGATCTTCCGGTCCTGACCAGTCAGGGCATCAATCTGGGCGTGGCGGATCCGGAGTTTACCTATGCCACCAACAAAAACTCCGATATCGCAGCTTTTGTTCAGGAAGGAGAGCTGTGGACCTACAACAGAAGCGCCAATAAGGCGGCTCGTATTTTCGGATTTCATGACAGTCTGGAGGAGGAGAATCCCGACCGGCGCAATGATCATCTGGATTACGATATTAAGATCATTCGCGTGGGTGAAACGGGAGACGTGGATTTTGCGGTCTATGGCTACATGAACTGCGGTGATCATGAGGGATACAGCGGGGTGGCGGTTTATCATTACAGTGCGGAGCGGAATGTGGCCGAGGAAGAGGTTTTTGTTCCGTCTGCCAGATCCAGTGATTTCCTGAATGCGGATATGGAAAAACTGATTTATGTCAGCCAGGACAATCAGCTGTATTTTATAATGGAAAATACCATGTACCATGTGAATATGGAGGAGAAAACCTGTGAGATTATCCTGGAGAATATCGCACCGGGATGTATGGCGGTATCTGCATCCCGGTCTTATGTGGCCTGGATGAATGAAATGGACGAGTATGGTTCCACTGCCGTCACACAGATGAATCTGGAAACGGGAGAGCAGACCAGCGTCAGCGCTGCCGGCGGAGAATATATCAAAGTTTTGGGCTATATCAATGATGATCTGATTTATGGTCTGGCCAGAGGGGAAGACATTGTGACGGATGCGTCCGGCAGCAGAACCTTTGCCATGTATACGGTTCGGATTCAGGATACAGCGGGAGAGATTGTCCGGGAATACAGTGAAGACGGCGTCTGGGTCAGCGGTGCGGTGGTTCAGGAAGGGCTGGTGGAACTGAAACGGGTTCAGTGGCAGAACGATGCTTACGCAGCCATAACCAGTGAAAATGTGATGAATAATCTGCAGCCTTCGGAAGAGACTGTAAGTATCCATCTGAGTGTGAATGGAAGAAAAGGTACCCAGGTGGCTCTGGATTTCAGCAAGAATGCCCAGAGCCGGAAGCTTCTGGTAGTGAAAGCTGAGTATGTGGTTCCAAAGGAGAGTACCACTGTGGCGGTGGAAGTACCGGCAGCAGAACAGGATCTTTATTACATCTATGCCGGCGGGGAGCTGTTTGGCACCGGCAGCAGTGTAAATGAGGCGATTCTGACGGCCGATGAAGCCGCAGGCGTGGTCCTGAACGCCAGTCAGCAGTATGTCTGGGAGCGGGGAAACCGGCAGGATAAGAACCAGATATCACTGGAAGGAATACCGGATGCAGTTCTGGCAGGGACTCTGGATGAAGCAAAACTTTCCCAGTCTCTTGGAGGAAAGTATGAGGTATTGAATCTGACGGGATGTACACTGGAAAGCGTACTCTATCAGGTCAGCGAGAACAGGGCGGTGACGGCTCTTACTCCCACGGGCGAAAGCGTAGTGATTGTGGGATATGATTTGTATAATACAATACTTTATAATCCTGCCACCCAGGAGACATACTATTACGGCATGAACGACAGCACAAATCTTTTTAACAGCGCCGGAAATGTATTTTACAGCTATATGGAGACATTTGAATCAAAGACAGCACAAGAATGAAAGGAAGATGGCGAAATGGACAGCAGAATCAAAAAACTTGCAGAAGGTCTGGTAAATTATTCCTGCAATGTGAAAGAAGGAGATAAGGTATATATCCATTATATCGGGAAAGACACAAAAGATCTGGCGCGTCAGCTGGTAAAGGAAGTCTATAAGGCAAAAGGAATTCCATTTGTACATTACACAGAGCCCCAGGTACAAAGAGAAGTACTGCTGCATGCAACAAAGGAGCAGATGGAGTTGATGGCAGAAGTGGACAGCCTGGAAATGTCCAAAATGGACTGTTATATCGGGGTGAGAGGAAGTGACAATGTTTCGGAACTTTCCGATGTGCCTTCGGATCGCATGGCGCTTTATGATACCTATTATCAGACGCCGGTCCATCATGGAATCCGCGTGCCCAAAACCAGATGGGTGGTGCTGCGCTATCCCAACGGGGCCATGGCCCAGCTTTCCGGAACCAGCGTGGAAGCCTTTGAAGATTTTTATTTTGAGGTATGTACGCTGGATTATTCCAGGATGAATGAAGCCATGAAACCCCTTATCGAATATATGAACCGCACCGATAAGGTGAGAATGATAGGACCGGGGACGGATCTTACCTTCTCCATCAAAGGGATTCCGGCCATTCCCTGCGCGGGCAATATGAATATACCGGACGGAGAAGTTTACACTGCGCCGGTGCGGAATTCGGTAAACGGGAAAATTACCTACAATACCCCCTCTTTGTATAACGGGTTTACTTATGAGAACGTATGCCTGGAATTCAAGGACGGCAGAATCATCAATGCCACGGCCAATGATACCGCAAGAATCAATGAAGTCTTTGATACGGATGAGGGAGCAAGATATATCGGAGAATTTGCCATCGGGGTGAATCCCTATATCCTGGAGCCGATGAAAGACATTCTTTTCGATGAGAAGATTTCAGGATCCATACATTTCACTCCCGGCAACTGCTATCAGGAAGCGCCCAATGGAAATGCATCCGCCATTCACTGGGATCTGGTATGGATTCAGCGTCCGGAGTACGGCGGAGGCGAAATCTATTTTGATGATGTTCTGGTGAGAAAAGACGGGAGATTCGTGGTGCCGGAACTGCTGTGCCTGAATCCGGAAAATTTAAAATAAGCGGCCCATAAGAAGCAGGAAACGCTGTAAAAACAGGAATAACCATATGTTTTACAGCGTTTCTTTTCTTTTTTACTTTTCAATGCAACAAATGAGGCCTGATCTGACACTGTATATATGAAATGCATTTCAAGGGGGTGGATATATGGACGAAAAAAGAGACAGAGATACGTTTATCTCTCTGTATGAAACGGTATATCAGGATATGTACCGCTTTGCGTTTTATACGTTGAAAAACCGGCAGGACGCAGAGGATGTGGTACAGGATACGGCGGCTGACGCATACAGCGGTTTTGGAAAGCTTCGGGAACTGGGAGCATTCCGCGGGTGGATCTTTAAAATACTGTCCAACAAGTGCAGGCGGAAACTGAAAGAATACATGACACAGCCGGCGGAGCTTTTGCAGGAGCTGAGTGTGCAGGAAGATCTGACAGAAAGGATACAGGTGAGAAATGCATTCTGGCAGCTGTCGGATGAAGAACGCCTCATCGTGTCCATGCACGTTTTCGCGGGCTATACGGGAAAGGAGATTGCACGAATTCTCCACAAAAAGGAAGGGACGGTTCGTTCCCGGGAAAGCCGTGCATTAAAAAAGATGGAACAAATGCTGGAAGAGTAGGAGGGCGAATCATATGAAAGATTACAGTGTTTTAGAGAAAATAAAAAATTCCGCCGATTCCTGTGAAATTCCGGAAAATATAAAGCCGGAGAATCTGAATCTTAATCGGCGGGAAGAGGCCGAAGAAACGAAACATAAAAAAACGGGACGCCGGTTGTGGCAGGCGGGCGCGGCGGCAGCGGCGCTGGTGCTGGTTCTGTCTCTTTCGTTTATAACGATGGGAAACCGGAATCATCAGGAGAACGACACCGCGGTTTTTGAAAGTACGGACGAGGGCGGCGCCAAAGAAAGCCGGGAAACGTCTTTGAAAGACGAAGGACAAAAAGAACTGAGCGATCTGTATGTGCAGGCGGAAAGTTACGATGAGGTTTATGAAAGACTGAAGGAAAATCAGTCCCAGGCAAAGTCGGGAACCCTGCTGGACGGCGGTATTGTTATGGAGGAAAAGACCGTGGAAGAGTCCGCCGCAGCATCAGATGCGGCGTCAGGCAGCGCGGCTTCCTACAACGGCGACTATTCACAGACCAACGTGCAGACGGAAGGTGTGGATGAGGGGGATGTGGTAAAGACGGACGGAGAATATCTGTACATTATCCGGGAGGAACAGGATGTGCAGATTGTGAAGATCGACGGCGCAGCGATGGAAGAAACAGCAGTTATCCGGCCGGATGCCAATGCTTCGGAAAACAGCATCCTGGACATCTATCTGACGGAAGATACGCTTCAGATTATCTGTCAGCGGTACGACGCTCAGATGGAGGAGGACGGGGAAGACACTTACTATATGAATTACCGCGGCTTCACCAGTGTTTATACATATGATGTGAAGGACAGAAAAAATCCGGTTCTTACCGGGACTGTGGAGCAGGAAGGAACGTATTATACCTCCCGCAAATCCGGGGAATACCTTTATCTGTTTACCAGCGTTTATCCCCAGGAAAGTCTGTCAACCCAGTACAGCGTGCAGGACCCTCGAAACGGTATTATTCCCCTGGTAAATGGAGAAGCCGTTCCGGTGTCCGACATATATATTCCCGAAGATAAAGGTATGGGAGGATCCGAATATATGCTGATCACCTCTGTGAATCAGGAGACGCCGGATCAGATTACTGATCAGAAAGCCATTATGGAATATGCCAGCCGCTTTTACGTGAGTACGGAAAATATTTATCTGCAGCGGGAGAACTGGGATCAAAAAGACAACGTCCACACGGCCATCGCCAAATTCAGCTTTTCGGAGGGGAAAATCAAAGGCGAGAGCGCGGCGGTTGTGAGCGGTTCGGTGACAGATGATTTTGCCTCCAATGAATATGAAGGTTATCTGCGGGTGCTGACCACAGGCTGGAGAGGCGGAGAAGAGACCAACAGTGTTTATGTGCTGGACTCCGATTTGAAAATCGTGGGGAAAATTGAAGATCTGGCGGAAGGAGAATCTATTTATTCGGCCCGTTTTATGGGAAATACGGGGTACTTTGTGACGTACCGTCAGGTGGATCCTCTGTTTTCTGTGGATTTTTCCGATCCGGAGAATCCGAAGATACTGGGCGAGCTGAAGGTTACGGGATTTTCACAATATCTTCATTTTTACGGTGAGAACCGTCTTCTGGGAATCGGATGGGAGACGGATCCGGAAACGGGAGCCTACAAGGGACTGAAACTGTCCATGTTTGATGTATCGGACCCTTCCGATGTGAAAGAAATCAATAAACTGGTGCTTAAGAATATAGATTATTTTCCGGGGGAATATAATTATAAGGCATTTACCGTCAGTCCGCAAAAGAATGTGATCGGCTTTCTGACGACCAGCTACGAGAGCAGCGGGACGGCGGTCAGCTATATGGTATTTTCCTATGATGACGAGAACGGTTTTTCCGCTGGCCTGGCTTACAGTATGAAAGACGGCGGTTCGAATCAGGGAGAAGATACCAGGGGCGTTTACGCCGGCAGCACCTTTTATGTGGCCGACGCAGACTGCATAACTGCCTTTGATATGGAAAATGGATATGAAAAAATCGGAGAACTGGAGGGGTAAATGGGACATATCTGCCGCAGGTATCTTGAATCCGGGGAAAAAGCGTGTTAGAATTAAGCATTATGAGAAAAACTATGGAAACGGGAGATAAACATATGAAACTGACAACGATACGTGAAATTTATAAACACAGGGAAGATTACCTGGATCAGGAGATTACTGTGGGGGGCTGGGTCCGCAGCGTACGCGATTCTAAGACCTTCGGCTTTATCGTTCTCCATGACGGAAGCTTTTTTGAAACGCTTCAGATTGTATATAATGACACTATGGATAATTTTGCAGAGGTGTCCAAATTAAATGTGGGAGCTGCCATTATCGTAAAAGGCACGCTGGTTGCCACACCGCAGGCAAAACAGCCTTTTGAGATCCAGGCATCACAGGTGACGGTGGAGGGAGCTTCCGCACCGGACTATCCTCTGCAGAAAAAACGCCACAGTCTGGAATATTTAAGAACCATCACCCATTTAAGACCCAGAACCAACACATTCCAGGCGGTTTTCCGGGTGCGTTCCCTTGTGGCCTACGCCATTCATAAATTTTTCCAGGAGAGAGGGTTTGTCTATGTACACACGCCGCTGATCACAGGCAGCGACTGTGAAGGCGCCGGGGAAATGTTCCGGGTCACCACCCTTGATATGGAAAATCCCCCGAAGACGAAAGAGGGAAAGGTGGATTACTCCAAAGATTTCTTTGGCAAGGAGACAAATCTGACCGTAAGCGGCCAGTTAAACGGCGAAACCTATGCCCAGGCATTTCGGAATATCTATACCTTTGGCCCCACTTTCCGGGCGGAGAACTCCAATACCACCCGCCATGCGGCTGAGTTCTGGATGATAGAGCCGGAGATTGCCTTTGCGGATCTGAACGACAATATGGATCTGGCGGAAAGTATGCTGAAATACGTGATCCGCTACGTGCTGGAAGAGGCGCCGGAAGAGATGAATTTCTTTAATTCCTTTATCGACAAGGGGCTGCTGGACCGTCTGAATCATGTGCAAAATTCTGAATTTGCCCATGTGACTTACACAGAGGCTGTGGAAATTCTGGAAAAGAACAACGACAATTTTGAATATAAAGTGTCCTGGGGCGTTGACCTGCAGACGGAGCATGAGAGATATCTGACGGAAGAAGTATTTAAACGTCCCGTATTTGTGACCGACTATCCAAAGGAGATCAAAGCTTTCTATATGAAGCAGAACCCGGATGGAAAAACCGTGGCGGCCATGGACTGCCTGGTTCCCGGTATCGGAGAAATTATCGGCGGAAGCCAGAGAGAAGACGACTACGATAAGCTGAAAAAACGGATGGAAGAGCTGGATTTGAAGGAAGAGGATTATAAATTCTATCTGGATCTGAGAAAATACGGCTCCACCCGTCACGCAGGTTTCGGTCTGGGCTTTGAGCGGTGCGTGATGTATCTGACCGGCATGGGAAATATCCGCGACGTGCTTCCCTTCCCGCGTACCGTAAATAACTGTGAGCTGTAATGGATTACAGATTTTTAACTGCACAGTTTTTGGCGTTTTTAGGAGCGGTGCTGTATTTCCTTTCCTACCAGTGCCAAAACAACCGCAAACTCTATGTGCTGCAGTTTTTTTCCTATGTATTTTATACCATACACTTTTTTCTGCTGGAAGCAAACATAGGCGGCATCAGCTATTTGCTGAATCTGGCCAGATCTCTTTTTCTTGCCAGCGGGTGGAAATTCGCACGAAGTAATAAAATGTGCATAATTCTGTGTTCTCTTCAGATCCTTGTTGCAGCGGTAACCTGGGAAGGCTGGATATCCCTTCTTCCCACCTGTGCAAACATTGCAGTCACAATAGGAGGATATACGCACAACGCACGGAAAATCAGAATTGCGACAATGGTTTTTAATTCGCCGCTGTGGATCATTTACAATATGATAATCGGTTCCTGGGTTGGGGTTCTGGATGAACTGTGCAGCGAGATTTCAGCATTAATCTCAATTCGCAGATATGGCTGGAAGAATTTAGATAAGATCAGAGACTGATTTTGCTGTTGTTTTATGAACAGCTGTCTGACTCATATTATGGGCGTACGTTTCAGTTAAAACGTACGCCCATTTGTTGTGAAAGGCGCCCCTGGCTTTACAAAGAACAGGAGACATGATATCATAAACAAACAAATGTTTGGGAGGGCCGTTGTTTATGGAGTTTATACATATAGCGGATGTACATCTGGGAGCGTCGCCGGATGCTGGTTTTCCCTGGAATGAGGAGCGGACCCGGGAGATATGGGACAGTTTTGGCAGGCTGATCGCTCTGATACGCCGGGAGCGGCCTGCACTTTTGCTGATAGCCGGGGATCTGTTTCACCGTCAGCCCCTGCGAAGGGAGTTAAAAGAGGTCAATTATCTTTTTTCCACCATACCGGATACTCAGGTGGTGATGATTGCGGGAAATCATGATTATATCCGCCCTGATTCCTGGTATCTGAAATACCCCTGGGGGAAAAATGTAATCGGGCTTTGGGGAGAGCAGATGGAAAAAGTACATGTGCCCCAGGCCGATGCATGGATTTACGGGTTCAGCTATCACAGCAGAGAAATAAAGGAGGCCAGATACGACAGCCTTTTTCCAGGCAGAGAAATGGGAAACCATATTCTTCTGGCCCATGGCGGAGATGAACAGCATATTCCCTTTCACAGGGAAAAGCTGACTGCCAGCGGCTTTGACTATATCGCGCTGGGGCACATTCACCGGCCGGGGATTGTGGCGGGAGACCATATCCGGTATTCCGGAGCTTTGGAGCCTCTGGATCGCAATGACATAGGAGTACACGGATTTGTCCGGGGCAGGCTGGAGGGCCGGAAAGTAACCACACAGTTTGTTCCCTGGGCCTGCCGTTCTTATATTCCCCTGGAAATACAGGTAACTCCGGAGACGGCACAGTTTTTTCTGGAGGAAGAGATTGAAAACCGGATAAAGGAGGCAGGTAAAGGCAATATTTTCAGTGTAAAACTAAAAGGTCTCCGGGACCCGCAGACAGTCTTTGACCTTGGAAGGATTCGCCGGATGGGCAATATCGTGGATGCGGCGGACGAAACCAGTCCGGATTATGATCTGGAACTGCTGGAAGAACAGTATGAAGGAAGTCTCATTGCTTCCTTTATCCGAAGATTCAAAGATGGTGATTCTCTGGAAAAAAAGGCCTTAAATTACGGACTGGAAGCTTTGCTGGAGGCGAAGAAGCATTTATGAAAATAAAAAGTCTGCATGTGAAAAATTTTGGAAAAATAAATAACGCCAGGTTTTCCTTCAAAGAAGGGATCAATCTTATCAGCGGGGAAAACGAGAGCGGAAAAACCACACTCCACACCTTTATCCATTCCATGTTCTACGGGATACGAAGGCTTCGGGGACGGGCGGCGGCCAACGACCGGTACAGCCGCTGCAGGCCCTGGATTAACAGCAGCTTTTATGCGGGAACATTGACCTTTGAAAGCGGCGGCAAAATTTTTCGCCTGGATCGGGATTTTCTGAAAGGGCAGGAAAAGGCGGAGCTGGTCTGTGAGTCAGACGGGGAAAAACTGAGCATTGAACAGGGAGACTTAAAGATGCTTCTGGGGAATGTCAGCGAAGCTGTCTTTGACAATACCGTATCGGTTGGACAGATGAAGGTGAAAACGGATGAAAGTCTTCTTAGCGCTCTGCGCAGCTATATGGCTGTTTACGGGGAAAGTCAGGCGGCAGGGATTGACGTGGATGAAGCGCTGTACCGGCTGCGCCTGACGGGAAAAAATCTGGAAAAGCAGATCAGGGCGGAGCAGGAAAAGATCCAGGACAAGATAAAGAAACTGAAGGACCGGGAAGACTATATAGAGCAGGAGTGTGAGGAGCTGGCCAAAAAAGCAGAAGACGGCGGTATACAAAAAAGCAGCGAGGCAGGTTTCAAATTGAAACGAAGGGCCGCTGTATCAGGAGCTGCTGCTGTGTTGGCCGGGCTCCTTGGGATATCAGGCGGATTTCCAGCAGCTGTGTATCCTGTGTTTTTCCTCTGTGCCCTTTTGGCGGCCGGGATCTGTGGATTCTGGATATGGAAGTTGGGAAAGAAGAAGGCAGGGGAAAGGAAACGAAAACAGCGCCAGCGTTGGGAGAAGGAACAGCGGCAGCAGATCCTGGAAGAAAAGAACAGGGAGCTTTTTAATCTGAAAAATGAGATAGCGGAGCTTAAGGAGAGACTTGAAACGCCGCATCCCCTAAAGGAAGAGTGCCAGGCTCTTTTGCTGGCGGAGGAAGCCATCCGGTCGTTGTCTGCGAAAAAGCAGTCTCTTCTGGGAGGGGCTCTTCAGAAGAAGATGTCTGTGATTCTGTCTCAAATTACGGAAGGAAAATATACGGGAATTCATATATCGGAGAATTTTGAAATCGGAATCGATGCCCGGGACGCTTATGTCAATCCGGACCGGCTGAGCCGGGGGACGGTGGAACAGATTTATTTCGCCTTTCGCATGGCGGCTGGAGAGCTTCTCTGTCAGGAAGAATCCCTTCCTTTTCTGCTGGATGATGTTTTTGCCATGTATGATGAGAGACGGCTGGAAAATGTACTGCGCTGGCTGGCACAGTGCGGCCATCAGATTTTAATTTTTACCTGTCACAGAAGAGAAAAAATGCTGCTGGAAAAGCTGGGAATACCGTATCATGAAGTGAAATTGGAGGATCAGGTATGTTTATAATAGGAAGTCATCTGTCGTCTGCAAAGGGGTTTTTGCATATGGGAAAGGAAGCGGTGCAAATCGGCGCCAATACGTTTCAGTTTTTTACCAGAAATCCCCGGGGCAGCAGGGCTAAAAAACTGGATGAAGAGGACGTGAGGGTTTTTTTGGATTTTGCCCGGAAAGCGTCTGTTCCAGTGGTGCTGGCCCATGCGCCTTATACGTTAAATCCCTGCTCCAAAGAAGAAAAGACACGGGAATTTGCCAGGATGACGCTGCAGGATGATCTGAACAGGATGGAGTATCTTCCTGGAAATCTGTATAATTTTCATCCGGGCAGCCATACAGGTCAGGGCGTAGAAAGAGGTATTGAGCTGATTGCAAAACTGTTAAATGAGATCCTGTGGCGGGAACAAAAAACCACGGTGCTTCTGGAAACCATGGCCGGCAAAGGTACAGAGGTTGGAAGCCGTTTTGAAGAACTCAGAATGATCCTGGACAGAGTTCACTGCCGGGATAAAATGGGAATATGTCTGGACACCTGTCATGTGTACGATGCGGGCTATGATATTGTGAACGGTCTGGATGAGGTGCTGGAAGAGTTTGACCGGGTGATCGGTCTGGAAAATTTGAAAGCGATTCACCTTAACGACAGTAAAAACCCTATTGCAAGTCACAAGGACCGGCACGAGAAAATAGGAAAAGGCAGCATTGGAGAAAAGGCTTTTGAAAAGATTGTAAATCATCCGGCGCTTCGCGGTCTGCCTTTTTACCTGGAGACGCCCAACGAGCTGGAGGGATATGCAGGGGAAATTTCCATGCTGAAGGGATTTGTCCGTTCGTGACTGTAAAACCGTGGGAAACCGGGGGATGCAACCGGCGGTTGACAAGATTCAAAGCGCACTTGGTGGTTGTCAACCATAACTTCTGCTATACTGCATAGCGTAACAGGAGGACATAAAAGTTTGGAGGAGAGTGTGTTATGATATTGTCGGAAAAGATTATGATTTTAAGAAAGCAAAAAGGCTGGTCTCAGGAACAGCTGGCGGAACGGCTGGAGGTTTCCAGACAGGCGGTGTCAAAATGGGAATCGGGGGTTTCACTTAGATAAAGATACCACACCATTCCCACGCTGACTTTTGCTCAA
>CAMMBV010000005.1 GCA_946494335.1 uncultured Ruminococcus sp.
GCTCGGTCTTATACCGTGTCCGCAAAAGCTGGTCGGATGCCAAGAGCCAGAAGGGAGCCTTTAACAATCTGGATAACGCCAAGAGATGTGCGGATTCCAATGCGGGATACTCCGTATATGATGAGAGCGGGAAGGTAGTTTACACTGGAAAGCAGACTGCATCTGGCGGGGCAGGAACGCCATTTCTGGTAAAGGTCAGCGCAACGGATCTGAATATTCGTAAAGGCCCCGGAACGAATTATGCCAAGACCGGAAAGTATACGGGGAAAGGCGTATTCACGATTACCGAGGTCAAATCCGGTACGGGTTCCACCGCAGGCTGGGGTAAACTCAAGAGCGGTGCTGGGTGGATTTCCCTTGATTATGCGAAGAGAGTATGAGTAATGATCCCCACGGAGGCTTTGGCTTCCGTGGGCAATTTTTTGTGCGGTAATGCCAATAACTGAAAGGTGGACGGTACGATATTTTACTTGCTATTCTTGGCGTTTAGAGTGATAGATAGACTACCAAAAGGAAAGGAGCAGCCTATGGAAATTCAAGTATTGGAAGCCAGATCATCGAAAGGCTATCGGAAAAAAGTATGTGCATACTGCCGTGTTTCCACAGATGCGCTGGAGCAGGAGAACTCATTGGAAAACCAGATCGCATACTATGAAAATCTGATCCAATCGAATCCAGAGTATGAATACGCAGGTGTCTATTATGATTTCGCCATTTCCGGTTATAAAGAAAAGCGTCCCGGCCTTCAGAAAATGCTTACGGATGCCAGAAACGGAAAGATTGATCTGATATACACAAAATCCGTATCACGGTTTGCAAGAAATACCGCCATTGTTCTAAAGGCTTCCAGAGAGCTTAAGGAACTCAATGTCGGTATTTTTTTTGAACTTCAGAACATCAATACCTTGTCTTCGCAGGGAGAGCTGATGCTCACCATTCTGGCGGCCTTTGCACAGGCAGAAAGCGAGAGCGGCAGTATTGGGGCGAAGATGGTGTATCAGCGGAAATATGAACAAGGGATTCCCGTTCAGTATCTGGAGCGTTGCTTTGGATATACCAAAAATGAAAAAGGCGAGTTCGTTCCGGATACAGAGCAAGCCAAGTGGATCGTAAAAATCTACGAGATGGTTGCAGAAGGGTATTCGCTTTCCGCAATAGCGGATGAAATGAACGCTGCAGGCGTAAAAACGGATAAGGGCGCTGGTTGGGTGGAAAGCACGGTGAAACGGATTCTGGAGAATGAGATTTATAAAGGCGACTATATCATGCATAAAAATTATGTGAATGAGGAACGCAAATTGGTAAGGAACCGGGGAGAGGTGGACGCTTGGTATATTGAAGACGATCATCCGCCCATCGTGTCGAGACAGCTTTGGGATAAGGCGCAGGAGGCCAGAAAGAAGAAGCGAGACTATTTGGATATGGATTGCCAGATCCGGGAGGTGACGGAAGAAAATTATCCATATAAAGGACATCTTTTTTGTGCGAAATGTGGAAGTCCTCTTACGCACCGCATTTACAGTAGCGGGAACCGCATGAGTTGGGATTGCTCAGGAAGAAGACGTCATGGGAAAGACTTTTGTACCGGTATCCACGTTCCTGATACGGCGGTTCGACAATGGAAATTTGATGGAAATATTTACATCAGCGTAAAGGATAGCCGCAAATCCATAAAAGAATTTTCCTATACCAAAGAGTCTTCATGGAGTCGGCGGCATAAGAAGAAAGAGTTTGTCCGGGAGGTTCCAGAACTTACGGAAGAAAATTATCCTTATTACCGCAGCATTTTCTGCGCCGAGTGTGGAAGCAGGCTGGTGCGGCACATTAAAAAGCATGGGGACATTGTATGGGAGTGTAATGGCAGAAAGCGCAAGGGCGCAGCTTACTGTGAAGGAGTTAGGATTCCTGATCGAGTGGTGCGGGCTTTCATGCCAATACGGAAAGCGATTTACATCAAGGAAAGGAAGGGCAGAAATGGCACGAAACATTACAGTTATTCCTGCAAAAAGCCGGAACGAGTTACAAGGGAAGAGCAGGGCTGAGAAGAAACTGAAGGTGGCTGCTTACTGCAGGGTATCTACGGATCAGGAAGATCAGCTTCATAGTTTTGAGGCACAGGTGGAATACTACACCCGCTATATTAGCGACCATCCTAATTATGAAATGGCAGGCATATACGCTGATGAAGGGATTAGCGGAACAAATATAAAGAAAAGAGAGCAGTTTAGACGGATGATTTCTGATTGCGAAACTGGAAAGATTGATATGGTGATCACCAAATCCATCAGCCGATTCGCCAGAAACACGCAGGATTGCTTACAATATTCAAGGATGCTGAAAAATCTGGGGATTGGGATATTATTTGAAAAAGAGCATATCAATACACTGGATTCCTCCGGAGAGTTATTGTTTACGATATTAAGTTCCTTAGCACAGGACGAGTCGAGGAACATTTCTGAGAACTGCAAATGGGGCATACGATCCAAATTCAAAAAAGGTGAGATGCACGTGAACACGCATAAGTTCTTGGGCTATGATAAGGTGGATGGCAAATTGGTCATCAATGAACGGGAGGCAAAAATCGTACGGAGAATTTACCGGGAATTCCTTTGGGGCCATAGCCCGCAGGAGATTGCAAAAGGGCTGGAAGATGAGGGGATCGAAGGGTGCATGGGATCGAAGAAATGGTATCCTTCTACAGTAATTAACATCTTAAAAAACGAAAAGCATATGGGGGATGCCTTGCTGCAGAAATCCTATACCGCCGATTTCCTCACCAAAAAGCAAGTGAAAAATCATGGAGAGGTTACGCAGGTTTATGTGAAAGGCAGCCATATCGGTATTATTGATAAAGAAACATGGAATGCCGTCCAGCTGGAATTTGCCCGCCGAGAGGAATTCGTAAAAGAACACGGGTTGAAAGGATACGGGTACGGCCGTGAGTGCAATCCCTTTACCTCAAGAATTTTCTGTGGGGAGTGCGGATCGCCGTATACCAGACACACATGGAGAAGCAGGGGGATCATGCAATGGCAGTGCAAAAACCATATGACGGATGGTAAGGTAACCTGCGTCAATGGATTTGTAAGCCAGAGCGATTTGGAATCGGGATTTGTAAAGGCATACAACATGCTGATGAAGCATAAAGAAATCCTCATCCCTCGGTGGAAGGATACCATAAAAACTGGGAATGCACTGGAAAGATTACGTGCGAAACAGTTCTTAGATTTATCTGAGCAACCGGAATTAGAATGTTATGTACCGGAATTAGCCCAGCTGGTAATACAGATGGTTATTATAAAAGGGATAAAAAAATATGAATTCACATTTATGGATGGCAGCCGGGAAACGGTATGCGTATAGAGTGGTACCCTGCCTAAAACGGGCAGGGCACCGAAGGCATTTATGATTGGAACAATTCTAATTGGCTGGATGCTGGATCATCTTCGCTTTCTTCATTTTCATAGTCTTCCATAGGAACTTCTGAGGTCAGGGAAATATTCTGGGGAGGCTTTCTGCTATACAAATATTCCAGCTTCAAAGGAAATTTCATTTTTTTATTGTAGAAGAGCAGGAGTGCTTCCGCATAGCCGAGGGATCCTGCCCTGCGGTCTTTTGCGGAGCGAATTATCTCCTTCACAGAGATGCGTCCGACTTTATCTTTGAATACATCATCTTTTAAGGAATCCCCGTAAACATAGAGAAGTCGGG
Source organism: uncultured Ruminococcus sp. (assembly GCA_946494335.1). GTDB lineage: Bacteria > Bacillota > Clostridia > Lachnospirales > Lachnospiraceae > Ruminococcus_G. Next base: position 3,712 of record CAMMBV010000005.1, read on the forward strand.
CAACAGCTTTGAGCATATTGGAACTGAATGAATGCTGGCTTCCTTCCCATGTGCCAATACACAATGCAAGGGTGTGTTGGAGGAGATCATAGCCGTATTTATCATAGAGTTCCACCAAAGTGGAAATCGCACAGATGCACCCAGGGGATGAATTTGAACCGATTTCCAGGCCGAAGGATTCTACTAAATCTTTTATCAGGATATGTTTGTCGCTTCCAGCCTCTATGCTTGCCATGAAGATTTCGTAGGGAAGCAGGGGCTTTACATACTTCATCTGGTTTGCAAAAATATCCGCTTCATGCTGATATTCCAGATCATCATAAACCATGCACCAAACAGGAGTCTCACGGGAACCGGACACTAGAGCGACAATCTCAATCGTATGCTGGCCGTTGAAAACGTAATTGATATTATCTCTCCGGCTGACTTTTACGGGATTGATCTGATAGAGATCGAAATTCGCTGCCGCCTTTTGGACGTGTTTAATTGAAAGGTTACGCTGATATTCCTGACTGGAAACAAGGTTATTTATAGGAATCTGTTCAAAAAATACGTTTGGCACATATTTTGAAAGGTCATTCATTGCTGTTATCCTCCATCTTCTTTGATAGTGTATCAAGTGTATTCTGCAGCTGTCGGATCTGGAAAGCCAATTTGTTTTTTACGTCTTCGCTGACAATTTGGAAATCCGTCTCATTGCGGATTCTTTTTATCGTTCCTTCCCATGAGGGCATCGTATATGCCAAGCTGGAAGGAGCTGCATTAGGGTCGAATTGCGGCATTTGTTTTATCGGGATCTCCTCTTGAGGGATGGTTTTGGTACGAGGTTCCACAACCCGCTTCCATTGAAATCCACGGAGGATATCAGAGATGACAATATGCTCAACCCCGTCTTTGGAAAGGGATTTGTTTAACCTTCTGATATTTTCCTGCGGTAAACGGGACAATTCTATAATATTGTCATGCGAAATACGCAACTTGCCTGATAATATTTTCTGTGCCAGATCCGCATCTTTTTCCATAATGATATCTACCATTCTGGAATATACTCCATATTTATAAACCGTATTATGTGAAAGGGAATATTCCTCACCTAATTTGAGGGCAGTGCGATAGCTGTTTGTATTCTGCAACTTGCTATGGCTGGTTTGCTGGCTGGATTCCGTGCCGGAATCGTTGCGTACAATACGTTCTGTTTCATATCGTTTTCCGATGAGGTACCGGTATCGCTCATTGGTGAGGTTTCCTTTTTTTAATTGCTCACGACAGATCCAAGTGATCGCATGTTCACGGCAGCTAAAACCTATGCGATGTACGTGGTAGGGTATATTTTCCTGACGGCATATCATGTATCGTTCATATCCATCAATTAAATATTCATTCCACGCCGCAATGGAATAGGTGGTTCCGCCATCTAAAATATTCTCTCGAAGTGAAAGAAATTCTTTCTCGGAGAGCGGGTGCATGAGGCTTTTAAATTCTGGATCGATCTTTAAGACGGGACTATAACCTACTTTCATATAGCCACCTCTTCGCACTCATTTGGAGAAATGGGAACGGCGTTGTTCAGACAGAACAGTGCGATTCCATGCGTTGTGTTTAGTGATCCGTAGAAGCGATACGAACTGCCATGATGCAAATGCTGGTTGTTTTGAAGAAGAGTAGAGGCGAGGCTGTTGCTATATAGTTCGTAGCTATTCTTGGCAGGGAAGCGTTCTAACTGCACAAAATGCGCTAATCGATCTTCACGGATGGAGCATTTGATAGCCAGAATATTTTTGTATGGATTGACTAACAGTTGGATATAATCGGGATTCCCAAGCATCCGTAGTGTGTTTTTATGAATGCGAAAACGACTCTTTTTAAAGTCAATGCAGATAATTGGTAAGGAATCAGTACAGTTACTCATGGGTCATATCCTCGCTTTCCATATTATTTTTTGTGCTTTTATCGTTCATGCCAAATAAGGCATATCCGTCAAATATATCAATTTGGAGGGATTTTTGGTGTTCCTCTACGGGAACGCCGAATTGATGTTCCCATTCGGAAGGGTATACGGGCTTCCGAGAGGTTCGTGCTTTTTCACCGTCCTTTGATGTTCTGGTGAATATTTCCGGCGCTGTCAAATCAAAAATAAATAAGAGTTGCCCGTTGGATTGGATCAGCTTCCCCACCAGCTTATACCGGTAGCTGGGGTTCCAGCCCATCAATTCCGTGATCTTTCCATAAAAGACACGGCAAGTAACCTGCTTAGGTGTGCGCTTCGCAGTGGCGCTGCACCAACGGAAGGAGTCCTTGGATTCTTCGGAACAAGGGCGTACAGCCAGCTTCTTTTTCTCCTGATTGACAAGAATCTGCACATAATCGGTTTCGGGCAGTTTTTTGATACATGCTGTATTCATATAAACTTTGAAATTGTTAAAAGTGATACAGGGTTCGTAGAGATGTGAGAAAAATTCTCCACGGACGACTTGGTAGCCGTCATAATTAAAGGAATCATCCTCTATAATTTCCATTTCTCTTTTTATGGAAGGCTTTTCCTCCGGGGTAAGCTGCTTATCAACGATCAGTAACTCGTTCATATGGTTCCTCCTGTGTTATGTCTTGAATAATTTGGTGGATTTCTTCACGGGCCTTATCAGGTGGCGTCACGTTAAGATGTTCTGTGTGGTAGGGGACTCCCTCATTCTGCGTATTCCATTCTTGGCTTTGTGAAAACGCAGCCATTTCTGCAGCTTGGGATTGGTGATAAAAATTATTGCCGAAGGTGTGCCGCCAATCTGCAGGATAGGCCAATAAACTCTTTGAAGAAGATCCAAAGTAATCGGATCTGGGTTGTGTATCATTTGAATTTCTATCTTCAGAAGTAGGAATAAAAACTTCCGGTTCTTTTAAGTTGAAAACCAACACCATTTCTTCGCCTTTTTGATGGAACTGGCCGAGGCAACGGTATGTATACTTGGGATTCCAACCACAGAGTTCGTATAGAGTGGGAATAAAGGCGGCGCTCCCGATTCCTTTAGGGACTTTCTTTATATCCGAGAGTCTAGACCACTTCATGCAATTGCGTTTCTCTTTTGTGCTGGGCCGGATAGCCAATAGCCCTTCCACCGTGTGTATTAAAAGTTCTATATAATCAATGTTCTGGAATTTTTGAAGCGCAATTAGGTTGAATTTCAGTAGTTTGTGTGTGATCAATATGTAAGGTTTATCACGGGGATTTAAAAATTGCGCTCTTGTGATTTCAAATCCTCTCAAATCAAAATCTCCGGGAGCGACATCAGGCATGAGAGCAGAATCGATAGAGTCATTGCCTTCATAAACACTTCTGCACGCTGCGTTGTAGTCAGGAGCCTTAAAACCGGCCCACCGGGGATTCACCGCCACAAAGCCTTTCAAGACGCCATCTGAAATGACATGAAGTTCCGGGAGTAACCCCTTTGCGCCATATTTGGCATTCAGGATCAGATGCTGGACAGCGACAAAATCATCCTTGGAGATGATTGCTTCGTGGTCTCCATATCTACGATATTGGTTTCGATCCTGCTTATTCTTTTTGGATTTATGGTTAAGGTAGTTGGGAGTCCAAGTCTTCCGAGCGATAATGTCACCACAATGCCTTTCGTTTTGCAAAATCTGCAAAATACTTCCGGGGTTCCAGACCAGATTGCCTTTCTTCGTGGGCCGCTTCAAAGCGGTCAGCTGATCAGCGATCTGTTGGCAAGTATATCCGTACAGGTACATGAAAAAAATGAGACGCACGGTTTTTGCTTCTTCTTCATTGATAACCAATTCGCCATCTTCATTCACGTCATAGCCCAGAAGGGGCGGCTTTAGGAAAATGCCACGTTTGAAGCGCATTTCAATGGAGGCATTCATAATTTCACTTTTGTTATGGCTTTCTTCCTGCGCCATTGCAGCCATAAAGGAGAGGGTCATTTCGCTGTTCGCATCAAGCGTAAAAATCCCCTCCGCTTCAAAGCGAATCCCTATAGGCGGCTTGAGTTCTTTTAACTGACGGACGTAGCCAATACAGTCCATAATATTTCTGGCGAATCGGGAAACGCTTTTGGTGATGATCATATCGATCTTTCCCCTATAACAATCTTCAATCATGCGGAGGAACGATTCACGGTGATTCAGGGATGTGCCGCTAATTCCTTCATCGGCATAGATCTCCACCAATTTCCAGTTGGGGTGGCGGTTGACAAAATCCGTATAATGATTTTTCTGCAGTTCATAGGAAGATGTTTGCCTAGGGTCGTCAGTGGATACTCTGGCATATACAGCCACACGTAATTCACGGTATTCATCATAGATATTTTCAGGTGGCCTAGCAGGGAGGCATTCCACTGTGTCCGGATCTAAGCCTCGATATCGTTCACGGATCTTGGATTTTTGTTCTTGTATGCTGATGGAGTGTCCTTCCGATTGGTTCATTTTTTCACGCCTTTCATGTATTGTTACGTATCATTATATTTTCTTTGTAAGAAAAGAAAATAGACCAGAGGTCAAGTGATTAACCTCTGGTCATAGCGTTAGGAATTATGCCCCGTTTCAATTAACTCCCAGCCGTTGTTGCGAATGATATATTTTGCTACGGAGATCAATTCATAAATAAAACGGCGCTCCAGAAGAGAACAATCTTCCATCAGCAGATCAATATCGGTTTGATAATCCGTGGGATTATGAAGTTGGTTACCGCTGAGCAATTCATCCACAGTAATTCCCAGAGCATTGGAGATCCGGACAAGGGATTCGAGGCTTGCCTGTTTCTTGGCAGTTTCAATATAACTGATATAGGAATCCGACATATCAGTTAACGCAGCCAGTTCAGCTTGGGTCATTTCCTGCTGTTTTCTCACTTCTTGAATCCTTTTTCCGATGAGTTTAAAATTTACGTTCATCATACTTATACCTTCCTTTCTGACGATGAAATCCGTCTCTTTTACGATAGATGAAAAGGGCAAGTTTGATTAGGTATATTATGTAAGAGCAGTGGAGTAATTTTGGAGGCGAAAAAACACCGGAATATGTAGGAATTTGTCGATTGATTTTTATTGAAGAAAACATAGATCAATGGTATGCTTGTGCAAGGAAAAGAGGTGAAATTGCTTAGAAAACAGCGTACAAAGGAATAAGAGATTAAAAAAATACATAGACGGAATGTGGAACTCATAGTTCTTATTTTTTTACCCGAATACTCCATTACACTTTAGTAAAATAGTCAAGTAATACAGTTCTAATAAAACTTCTGAATTACAGTTACAATAAGCGTATGTAAAACAGAAGAGAGGTGTAGTTTACTTGCATATAGAAGAGTACATTGCAGCTAGGGTAAAAGAATTGTGTGAGAAATATCATGTTTCAAAATATCGACTTGCTCAGTTAACAGGGATGTCCCAGACGGCTGTAGGCAATATCATGAAAATGGAGAGTATACCTACGATACCAACGCTGGAAAAGATATGTGATGCATTTGGAATCACACTGGCGCAGTTCTTTGCCGGAGAAGGTAGGAGGCCGGATCTATCAAAAGAGCAAAGAGAGATCATTGAAACGTGGGATGAATTGGGAAGAGATGAACGAAGAATTCTTATTCAATTTGTCCGAAGTCTGAAGAACAAGTAGGGAAGCAGTTCTATGTGAAATTCGAAGAACTGTTTCCCTTTTTCGTTAAGATACAAAAGAGAGAAGTGTTAATGTAGCTTTCTGTGCGCCAGAGAATAATAAATTATGAAGAATGAGGTATAGTGATGGACAAGAGGAGTCAAGAATTTAAGAACCTGATTTATGACCTTGCAAATGGGTCTCTGGACTTGGAGCATTTTCCTGTGGCAGAAAGCAAATATGTGGAAAATGAGTATGAGGAAGGAAAACTATGTAACAGGCTTTATTCAGAAATGAGAGATGCCTATGATAGAATCTGCGCCCGCCTTGGAAAGCCAGATCAAGAGGACAGGGACGTGGAAATCATCATTGATAGTCTTCTGGATATCGGAAAGCATTTTAGTATGAAAATGTATGACTATGGATATTTCTTTGCTTCGCAGAACTGAATAACGTTGTTATAAAAGACTGCCAGAGGGGGTAACTAAGTGTTAAAGGGGGTTATGGACTCCAAGAGTTACCCCCTCTGTTTCTGCGTAAGGGGTTTTGCCACATTATAATAAGTAAAGAAAGTCTTGACGGGCACCCATCTTACACTGATCGGAATGGGTGTATTAAAGCTTCTTGGCAAAGCCGGAATGGGAATAAAGGCAGCATCCGTTTTATCCGGAGCGGTAATGGTTTTTTATGGTGTTTTTACCGGCAGCAGCGTATCCACTTCCCGCGCTGTGCTTATGTTTCTTCTGTGTGCCGGAGCAAGAGTGATCGGGCGAACCTACGATATGCTCTCAGCCCTGGCTCTTTCCGGTATTCTGATTCTGGCGGAAAATCCGGGGTATCTGTATCACAGCGGGTTCCTGCTGTCCTATTTGGCTGTGGCGGGACTTGGTATTTTTACACCGGTCTTTGGGAAAAAGAAAAACCAGGGGCGGGGACGGTGGATTCGGGAAGGACTGGCGGGTGGGATGGCTGTTTTTCTGGCCCAGTTTCCCATTCTGCAGTATTTCTTTTATGAGATCCCTCTGTTTTCACTGGCGGTGAACCTTTTGGTGATCCCGCTGCTGCCGGTGGTTCTGACCAGTGGATTTCTGGGTGTTCTGGCCGGACTGTGGATTCCGAACCTGGGCAGATTTCTGCTGCTGGGAGCGGTTGCTCTTTTAAGAATGTATGAGGGGATCGGCCGTATACTTGGCGCCGTTCCTGTTTCCAGTCTGGTGACCGGTCAGCCGGCCCTGTGGCAAGCGGGAATCTATTACATTCTGTTGATCGTTTTGCTGGCGATGCGTACGAAAATTTCCGGAAAATGGTTTGCACTGGGTCTTCTGGGGGCAGCATTATTTCTGTGCGTCCGTCCAGGGGGCGGATTTCGCTTTGTGATGCTGGACGTGGGGCAGGGGGACTGCCTGGCGCTGGAGACGCCCGGCGATCATTTTTTTCTGGTGGATGGAGGAAGCAGCAGTGTGCAGCAGGTGGGGAGTTATCGGATTCTTCCCTTCATCAAACAGAGCGGCGTGGGAAAAATCGAAGGTATTTTTATAACCCATGGGGATGAGGATCACATCAGCGGTGTTCTGGAAATTCTGGAAGAAATGAAAAAGGGAGGAGGTGTCAGGGTGAAACGGCTCTTCCTTCCGCAGTGGATGCGAAGCCAGGAAGATCAGAAGCTGCAGGAAACAGCCAAAAAAGCGGGCGCAGCCCTCCGGTATCTGCAAAAAGGAGACGTGATCCGGGATGGGGAGGTGGTATTTCGTATTCTGTATCCCGATGAAAAGGAGACGGGAGAGGATCCCAACAGCGGTTCTCTTACCATGAAGGTAGAATATGGAAAGTTAAATCTCCTCCTTACGGGAGATTTGTCCGGGGAAGGGGAGAAGCGTGTGGCGGAAGAAACGGTAAATGCTCAGGTTTTAAAGGTGGCTCACCACGGGAGCGCTTCTTCTACAGAAGAAAGCTTTCTGGAACAGGTTTCGCCCTCCTTTGCCCTGATTTCCTGCGGAGAGAACAACCGGTATGGTCATCCGTCAGACGAAGTGATACAAAGGCTGAAAGAAAGAGAGGTTATGATTTATGATACAAGGTATGACGGAGCTGTGAGTTTAAGCTGCGATAAAGAGGGCAGACTGGAAATAGAGACTTTTATTGACAAACGGGAAAAAAGCAGGTATCGTTAACGGTATGAAAAGTGTAATGGAAGATATCAAAAATAATGAATTTAAACACGTCTACCTCTTCTGCGGCGAGGAGGATTATCTGAAAAATCAGTACAGGGACAGGCTTTGTCAGGCCTGGAATACCGGGGATGATACCATGAATTTTTCAGTATTTAAAGGGAAGGGCCAGCAGCCGGGAGAAATCATCGATCTGGGCGAAACGCTCCCTTTTCTGAGCGACAGAAGGGTCATTTTGCTGGAGGACACAGGCTTTTTTAAGGGGCAGTGCGAAAAATTGCCGGAGTATCTGGGCCAGATGCCCGATTATCTGTATCTGCTTTTTGTGGAGTCAGAAGTGGATAAGCGCAGCCGCATGTACAAGGCGGTGAAAAATGCAGGACGTATTGTGGAGTTTTCTTCTCAGAATGAGTCCACGCTGATGAAATGGATACTGGGCATACTGAAAAAGGAAGGAAAGCAGATAACCCGGTCTGATATGGAATTTTTCCTGGCGGGTACGGGCAGGGATATGAATCTGATCAGCCATGAGCTGGACAAGCTGCTGTCCTATACTATGGGAAGAGATGTGATTGCCAGGGAGGATATAGAAGCCGTATGCTGTGTTCAGATTACAAACAGGATCTTTGATATGGTTCGTGCGGTGGCCGTCAGAAACCAGAAACAGGCGCTGGCGCTTTATTACGATCTGTTGGCGCTGAAAGAACCTCCCATGCGGATCCTTTTTCTGCTGGCCCGTCAGTTTCGTTATCTGCTGCAGGTGAAGGAAATGACGCAGGAGGGTATCAGTCAGAAGGAGATAGCGGCAAAAACCGGACTGCAGGGCTTTGTGGTGCGAAACTATGCGGAATATGCCAGAAGCTACTCGGCCAGAGAGCTAAAGGAAGCGGTCAATGATTTTCTGCAGGCGGAAGAGGATGTGAAAACCGGGCGGCTTGCGGATACGCTCAGTGTGGAGCTTATGATTGTAAAATACAGTAATAAGGGCAATAAAAAAGACAGTCATTGAGGGTGATGACTGTCTTTTGCTCACTTTAATTAGTTGATGGAGTTTACTGCTTTTGTCAGACGGGAAACTTTTCTGGCAGAATTGTTTTTGTGATATACTCCCTTGGAAGCAGCTTTATCAATGGTGGAAATTGCATCCAGCAGAGCGCTGTTTGCAGCTTCTTTATCTTTATTTGCAACTGCAGCTTCTACTTTTTTAATAGAAGTTTTTACAGCAGATTTGATGGATTTGTTTCTGGCAGCTTTTGTTCTGTTTACCAGGATTCTCTTTTTTGCAGACTTAATGTTTGCCAATTTGTACACCTCCGATATGTGATCTTTATAATATTACTTTGATTTTCTTTTCCTACATTAGAGAGACACGAAATCTAATGTAAACATGCTTAATTATTCTAAGATATTTCCCCGTGTTTGTCAATACATATTTCCTTCGGAATTGTAAAAACTCTCATTTGCAAAACTAAATTCCATCCTGGGGTGGAATTTACTCTTTCAATTGACTAATTTAAAAAAAAATACAGCAGGTAAAGCGACTGTCAGGAGGCGAACAGATCTTCCAGAATTTCTTCCGCGCTCATATCCGAGTACCCTTCCGGATCACTGAGCAGCTTGTCGCCGGACAAATCCCAGGAAAAGCGGTACAGTCCTGCATCACCGGGGCCATAGACATAATCCGGCGCCGGCTGCATGGGATAAATGGTTATTTTCTGTCCCAGCTTCGGATAATAACGGTTCATGTAGGTTTCCGCCAGACTGGCCGCCTGGCTGTAGGGATTTCCGCTGCTGGCGATGGTTCCGCTGATCTGAGCGCCGCCGGCAGTGGTTGTGTGCAGAATTACATAGCTGCCGTCCTCACATTTTCCGAGAATAAACCATACATGTCCTGTATGTGCGGCTCTCCAGGCCACCACGTCTCCCACGGAAAAGTCGCCGTCCTTGTATTCGGTCATCAAAGTTCCCCAGCCTCTTTTTTCATACTGACCGGGTATCTGATAGGATACATAGGAGCAGGAAGTCTGACCGCTCACATCATTTATCACGTTATATACGGTCCAGCCAATGTAGCCGGAGCAGTCCAGTCCTTTGCCATTGCCGGAGACGGAAGGCCAGGTGGATTCATAGGAAGAATCCTGCTGGTTGAAAAAGCTGGTCCAGCCGGGATTCAGTCCGATACGGGTGGCGTCCTGCTGGTGTCCCCCGCCCAGCACATACAGTGTGGAGCCCACCGGTTTCAAGGCCATCTGAAAAAGTCCTTTCAGTGTCCTGGGAGAAGAGGCGGCGCCCTCCGGTCCCAGATAGATTCCGTCCACCGTTGTGTCGCAGCGCATCTTTCCGTCGGTTCCAAAATAATATTTTCTTCCGTTCAGTGTCTGCCAGTTAAAAAACATCTGGCCCTTTACGCCGTGACTGCCGGAGCGCTTGAAGAAGTAACGGTTTCCGCTGATGGTCTGAAAACCGGTAAACATTCGTCCTTTTACGCCCCGGTCTCCGGTCCTTTTGAAATAATATTTTTTGCCGTCGATGGTCTGGAAACCGGTGAACATCTTGCCCTTTATGCCGGTTTCTCCTGTGCGTTTAAAAAAGAAGGTGCTTCCTTTGTAGTCCTGCCACCCGGTGAGCATCTCGCCTTTATCGCCGTGGGCTCCTGTGCTGCAAAAAAAGTATGTAATGGAGTTTATGTTCTGAATTCCCGTCAGCAAAACGCCCTTCACGCCCCTGGCGCCGGTTTTTTTGAAATAATATTTCCTGCCGTTGATGCTCTGCCATCCTGTAAGCATCACGCCTTTGACGCCACGGACTCCGGTGCGCTTGAAATAGTATGTTTTGCCGCTGATATCCTGCCAACCGGTCATCATTTCACCCTTTATGCCATGCTCGCCGTCTTTCCGGAAATAGTATGTTTTGCTGTTGATGTTCTGGATGCCCGTCAGCAAAGCGCCCTTAATTCCGAATTCTCCGGTCTTTTTAAAGTACAGTGTTCTGCCGTCGATATCCTGCCATCCGGTCATCAGACAGCCGCTGCTGTCAAAAAGATAAGTTCTGCCGTCAATATCCTGAAAGCCTGTAACCGGTACGATATTTCCGTTTTCGTCCGCCGCAAAATATTTGCAGCCGTCCGCAAGCTCTTTCCAGCCTTCGGACTTCTCAGGCAAAGCTTCATCGGTGGTTTCTGCGCCTGTCCGGGGCAAATCCGTTGTTATATCATCTTCTTCGGTATGTTCCAGTGTTTCCTGGGGGGAATCATCGGGGATTTCCGTCGGCTCTGACTCCGGTGTTTCCGTTACGGATTCCTCCGTCACATCTTCGGCAGGTTCCTGTTCCGGAGAGTCCTTGATCTCGCTGTCGATTGGTGATTCGGGAAGGTCGGTTTCCTGTTCCTCCCATTCTCCCGAAGGCTGTGCACTTTCCTCTGTCTTAATTGCTCCCTGCGGCTGTATACTCTGAGCAGACACCGGCACGGGGACAGCCAGCAGGCCACACCCCAGGAGAACTGCACAGATGAGATTTGTTTTACGCATTTGTTCCCTCATCCTTTCTGTCTGTGTAAATGATAAAATGGAAAATATTATTCATATTATATATATTTTATGAATGAATTACAATGGCAAATCTTTTTAGAGCGCACATATTTCCCGATGAAATGTAAAAAATAGTAATTAGTATGCAGGCGTAAGGAGAATAAAATTATGATGGCAAAGTACAAAGTGCGGACAGATCTGGCCGTGGAAAGCAAGGAGAAATTTGAAAAAGATCATGTGGAGATCGAGGGGGTGGTAATTCGGGAAAAGTACGACCGTAAAAGAGATGTGCGGACAACGGTGGTGACCATAGAAAGCGACAGGGGCGCCAAGGCGATGGAAAAGCCCAAAGGCCACTATATCACCATTGAAGCTCCCAATCTGACAGTGCCGGATGAAGACTATCACAGGGAAATATCAAAGGAGCTGGCGGAACATCTCAGACAGATCATGGAGCTGGACAGCGAGAAAAAAATTCTGGTGGCCGGTCTGGGCAATATGGATATCACTCCGGACGCACTTGGTCCTGACGTGGTGAAAAATCTGATGGTGAACCGTCATATTGTGAAGGAATACGGAGTGAACGCCATGGGGGAAAATCAGGTGCATATCGTCAGCACCATTATTCCCGGCGTAATGGCCAGAACCGGGATGGAGACACTGGAAATCATCAAGGGCGTGGTGGAGGAGACAAAACCGGATATGGTGGTTGCCGTTGACGCTTTGGCGGCCCGCAGCACCAGGAGGCTTAACTGTACCATTCAGATTACCGATACGGGAATTAATCCAGGGTCTGGGGTGCTGAATCACAGAAACAAACTGAATGAGGAGTCGCTGGGAGTTCCGGTCATCGCCATCGGAGTTCCCACCGTAGTTGACGCCGCCACCATCGTCCATGATGCCATGGAGCATCTGCTGGAAACACTGGAAGAGGCTGAGATGGAAGAGTTTCTGGCGGAACTGATTACCCCCCATCTTCATACTATGTTTGTGACCCCAAAGGATGTGGATGAAACACTGAAACATTTAAGCTATACCATATCGGAAGGACTGAATATGGCATTTTCGCGTGTATAAGTTATGACAATGGCTCATATATAAATACAGGTGATGTCTTTGAAAGGGAAAAAGAAGGTGATGAAGCTGCTGGTTGTGATACTGGCAGGATTATGTATATATAATGTGGCACAGGCGGCCAGGGTGCTGCAGCAGGACGGACAATACGGCAGACGGCTGAGTGCACAGATCGGAGTTCAGCTGATGCATCAGGCGGTTTCCGTCTACGTGCCGGGCCTGTTGTATACGGAGAGACCCGGGGAGGAAGAGGTGATTCTGGAAGATGAATCTACATGTGAGACCATACTGGAAATGAACGGACGAACGCTGGCGGAACGCCTGCTGGGAGAAAATCAGAGTGATGCTGTGTCGGAAGAAAACGAAGAGGCTCTGAAAAAAGAAGAAGACGGGGAAAAAAGCGAGGAGCCGGAAGAAGAGGTGACGGCACAGGCTGTGACGCCTCAGTTTGATATTTCTCTGGAAAGGCTGCGGGATTTTGATTATCTGCTGAATCATTTTTTTGTGGTGGATCCCAATACGACCATCGATGCGGCGGGGCTTAATATCGATGAACTGATGGGCCATGATCTTACCATGAAACAGGACAGCCAGTCCCCGCAGATCCTGATCTATCATACCCATTCCAGAGAAATGTTTGCCGATTCCAATCCGGAGGATATGAACACGGGAGTAATCGGAGTGGGTGAGCATCTGGCCCGGATTCTGCGTGATCAGTACGGCTATAATGTGCTCCACGACACCCAGGCCTACGATATCATGCCCGATGGCAGTGAAGACAGGAGCAAAGCTTATAATCAGGCCAGAGACGGACTGGAGCAGATTCTGGCGGAAAATCCCACCATTGAAGTGATCATCGATCTTCACCGGGACGGTGTTTCAGAGGATACCCATCTGGTGACGGACATCGACGGAAAGCCCACGGCTCAGATCATGTATTTTAACGGACTTTCCTACACCAATGAAAGCGGAGCCCTTTCCTATCTGCCCAATGACAATATGGATGCCAATCTGGCTTTTTCCTTCCGGCTGGAATATGTGGCTGCCAGTTACTACCCCATGCTGACCAGGTGTGTCTATCTGAAGGGATACCGGTATAATCTGGATCTTAGACCCAAGTCTATCCTGCTGGAGGTGGGAGCACAGACCAATACGGTGGAGGAGGCCATGAATGCCATGGCGCCCTTTGCGGTGGTTTTGGATAAAGTGCTGAAAGGGGAGCAGTAAAAGTTGACAGTATTTTGATATTGAAATATAATATACTTAACAAGGAAGCCGATACGATAGTTCACACCTATCCGTTTCTGGCGAATAATGTACTGAGAAATAGCACCTTTACTTTGTCAGAGCGGGGGTGCTATTTTCTATGCGTATAATTAAGAATTGTTACAAGCAGGTTGCAAGCTGTCAAAATAATCATAAATTCTTCATATGTACTCATAGAACCGCCTCCTTTCCTGCAAGGCTCAGAAACGGAGGTATTCACACCCTATCGGCTTCCTGGGTAAGTATATTACATATCCAATCTTTCTTTGTGCATTAATAATAACAGAAAGCACATGAAAAAAGCAAATAAAATATTTGCAGTGCACAGGAATGTACAGAGGCAGTGCCAAAAGGGGAATGACAACACTGTAAAAGATGTGCTATAATACAAATTCAGTAGAAAATGACTTTTATCTGCCGGTGTGCCGCACCGGCAGGCAGGAAGATTTAGGAGGAAGATACGTGGCTTTGGATCAAAGTAAAATCCGGAATTTCTGTATTATAGCGCATATAGATCATGGAAAATCCACCCTGGCGGACCGTATTATTGAAAAGACGGGTCTGCTGACGGAACGGGAGATGCAGTCTCAGGTTCTGGACAACATGGATCTTGAGAGAGAAAGAGGAATTACCATCAAAGCGCAGACAGTCCGGATTGTCTATAAAGCGAAGGATGGAGAAGAATATATTTTTAACCTGATAGATACGCCGGGGCATGTGGACTTCAACTATGAAGTTTCCAGAAGTCTGGCGGCCTGCGACGGCGCCATACTGATCGTGGATGCGGCTCAGGGCGTGGAGGCTCAGACGCTGGCCAATGTGTATCTGGCGCTGGATCACGATCTGGATGTGATGCCGGTGATCAATAAGATTGACCTGCCCAGTGCAGATCCGGAGCGGGTCATCCAGGAGATCGAGGATGTAATTGGCATTGAAGCCGAAGATGCGCCGCGGATTTCAGCCAAGATGGGTACCAACGTGGATGAGGTGCTGGAGCAGATCGTCAAAAAGATCCCGGCGCCCGAAGGGGATCCTCAGGCGCCTCTGCAGGCGCTTATCTTTGACTCTCTGTACGATTCCTATAAGGGAGTTATCGTATTCTGCCGTATAAAAGAAGGTACGGTGAAGAAAGGAACCCGGATCCGCATGATGGCCACCGGTGCAGAGGAAGAAGTGGTTGAAGTGGGATATTTCGGCGCCGGACAGTTTATCCCCTGTGATGAGCTCTCTGCGGGGATGGTGGGCTATATCACTGCCAGCATTAAAAATGTAAAAGACACACGGGTAGGCGATACCATCACCGATGGAGCCCGTCCCTGCGCTCAGCCTCTGCCGGGCTATAAAAAGGTAAATCCCATGGTGTACTGCGGCCTGTATCCGGCTGACGGAGCCAAGTATCAGGATTTGAGAGATGCGCTGGAAAAGCTGCAGCTTAACGATGCTTCTTTGTTTTATGAGCCGGAAACTTCCATTGCTCTGGGCTTTGGGTTCCGCTGCGGTTTTCTGGGGCTTTTGCATCTGGAGATTATTCAGGAGCGTCTGGAGCGGGAGTATAATCTGGATCTGGTGACGACGGCTCCGGGCGTTGTATACAAAGTCCATAAAACCAACGGTGATGTGGTAGATCTTACCAATCCCTCCAATCTGCCGGATCCTTCGGAGATTGATTATATGGAAGAGCCCGTGGTGAAGGCGGAGATCATGGTGACCACCGAATTTATCGGCCCTATCATGGATCTGTGTCAGGAGCGCAGAGGACAGTATCAGGGAATGGAGTATCTGGAGACGACCAGGGCACTGCTTAAATACCATCTGCCGCTGAATGAAATTATTTACGATTTCTTTGACGCACTGAAATCCCGTTCCAGAGGATATGCATCCTTTGACTATGAGATGCTGGGATATGAAAGAAGCGAGCTGGTGAAGCTGGACATTTTAGTAAACCGGGAGGAAGTGGATGCCCTTTCCTTTATCGTATATGCAGGTTCCGCCTACGACAGGGGAAGGAAGATGTGCGAGAAGCTGAAGCAGGAGATTCCGCGGCAGCTTTTTGAGATCCCCATTCAGGCTGCCATTGGAAGCAAAATTATTGCCAGAGAGACGGTAAAGGCCATGAGAAAAGACGTTTTGGCAAAATGTTATGGAGGCGACATTTCCCGAAAGAGAAAGCTTTTGGAAAAACAGAAGGAAGGGAAGAAGAGAATGCGCCAGGTAGGAAATGTGGAGATTCCTCAGAAGGCCTTTATGAGTGTACTGAAACTGGATGATAAATAAGAAGATGGGATGGGACAACCGGGTTGTTTCATCCCTTTGTCTTGGAGTGAAACTGTGATGAAAAAAAGTATGGAACTTTATCTGCATATTCCTTTTTGTGTGAAAAAGTGCGATTACTGCGACTTTCTGTCCGGGCCGGCCCCGGTGAGCAGACAAAATGAATACTGCGAAGCTCTGCTCCATGAACTGACTCAGGTGCAGATTTCGCCGGAATACCAGGTGAGCAGCATTTTTATCGGCGGAGGGACGCCCACCGTCATAGACAGCGAATGGATCGTGTGTTTTCTGGAAAGAATAAGAAACAGGTTTTCCGTGGAAGAAGGGGCGGAAATTACCATGGAAGCCAACCCGGGTACTCTCACGGGCCGTAAGCTTGAAGATTACAAAAAGGCGGGGATTAACCGGCTCAGCATCGGTCTTCAGTCGGCCGATGACCGGGAGCTGGCTCTTCTGGGGAGGATACATACGTATGAAGAATTCCTGGAGATGTACAAAATGGCCAGGAGCGCCGGATTTGATAACATTAATGTGGATTTGATGATGGCTGTTCCGGGTCAGGACCTGAATTCTCTTATGAAAACCCTCTCCCTCACCACGGCGCTGCGGCCGGAGCATCTGTCTTTGTACAGTCTGATTGTGGAGCCGGGTACGCCTTTTTCTGAAAGACGGCTGGATCTGCCGGAAGAAGAGGAAGAGCGTCGGATGTACGAGGAGGCAGTATCGTATCTGGAAGATTGGGGGTATCGTCAGTATGAGATTTCCAATTTTGCCAGGCCGGGGAGAGAGTGCCGTCATAATCTGGGATACTGGCAGAGAGTGCCCTATCGGGGATTTGGGCTGGGCGCTTCTTCCCTGATGGAGGAAGAGAGGTTTTCCAACACGTCGGATATGGAGGAATATCTGCGAGACTGCCAAAATCCGGAATTGCTGCTGCGTGACAGGGAAACATTAAGTGTGAAGGCGCAGATGGAAGAGTTTATGTTTCTGGGTCTTAGGATGCGCCGTGGTGTGGAAAAAAGAGCATTTGAAGAAAAATTCGGCGTATCCATGGATGAGGTTTACGGAGAAACCATTGGCCGTTACTGCGGTATGGGACTTTTGCAGGAACAAAAAGGCCGGGTATCACTGACTTTTCAGGGCATATCCGTCAGCAACAGGATTCTGTCGGATTTTCTGTTTTGACGAACAAATGTTTGCAACGGGGCGCGCCCTGTGATAGAATCAGGGTGAACGACGGAGGAAAAATAAGTATGACGATACAGAATAAAGAAAAAAAATATATAAAGATACGGGGGGCACGGGAAAATAACCTGAAAAATCTCAATGTGGATATTCCCAGAAATGAATTTGTGGTGCTGACGGGACTTTCCGGTTCCGGGAAAAGCTCCCTGGCCTTTGACACCATTTATGCAGAGGGGCAGCGCCGCTATATGGAAAGTCTGTCTTCCTATGCCCGTCAGTTTCTGGGACAGATGGAAAAACCGGATGTGGACAGTATCGAGGGGCTTTCTCCGGCCATATCCATCGACCAGAAATCCACCAACCACAATCCTCGTTCCACGGTGGGAACGGTGACAGAAATTTATGACTATTTTCGCCTCCTTTACGCAAGAATCGGCATTCCCCACTGTCCCAAATGCGGAAAGGTGATTTCACGTCAGACCGTTGACCAGATGGTGGATCATATCATGGAGCTTCCGGAGAAAACCAGGATTCAGCTGTTGGCGCCTGTGGTGAGGGGACGCAAAGGACGTCATGAAAAGCTGCTGGATCAGGCCAGAAAAAGCGGATACGTAAGGGCCATGATAGACGGCAGTCTGTACGAGCTATCGGAGGAGATCAGGCTTGATAAAAACCTGAAGCATAATATTGAAATCGTGGTGGACCGTCTGGTGGTGAAGGACGGCATTCAGAAACGCTTGGCGGATTCTATTGAAAGCGTGCTGGCTCTGTCCGAGGGCCTGCTGCTGGTGGATGTGATCGGTCAGGAGCCGATGCAGTTTTCCCAGAGCTTTTCCTGTCCGGACTGCGGCATCAGCATGGATGAGATTGAGCCCCGGAGTTTTTCCTTCAACAACCCCTTCGGCGCATGCCCGGCCTGTGCCGGTCTGGGATATCGGATGGAGTTTGATGTTGACCTGATGATACCCGATATGTCCAAAAGTATAGCACAGGGTGCCATCACGGCCATGGGGTGGCAGTCCTGCAATGATGAAAAAAGCTTTACCCATGCCATATTGACGGCGCTGGCCCGGGAATATGATTTCAGCCTGGATACGCCCTTTGAGGATTATCCTCAGGAAATAAAGGACGTTCTGATTCACGGGACCAACGGACGGGAAGTCAAAGTGTATTATAAAGGGCAGCGGGGGGAAGGCGTTTACGATGTGGCCTTTGAAGGCCTGATAAAAAATGTGGAGCGCAGATACCGGGAGACCGGTTCCGAGTCCATGAAAGCGGAGTACGAGAATTTCATGCGGATCACTCCCTGTCCTCAGTGTAAGGGGCAGCGGCTGAAAGCCACTTCTCTGGCTGTGACAGTGGGAGATAAAAATATTTTTGAGGTGACGGATATGTCAGTCCGTAAGCTGGGGAACTTTCTGGAAGATTTGAACCTCAGTGAGACACAGCGGATGATCGGAGCGCAGATTTTAAAGGAGATCAAAGCCAGGGTGGGATTTTTGCTGGATGTGGGGCTGGAATATCTGACCCTTTCCAGAGCCACGGGAACTCTGTCGGGGGGAGAAGCCCAGAGAATCCGCCTGGCAACGCAGATCGGATCCGGATTGGTGGGAGTGGCCTATATTCTGGATGAGCCCAGCATCGGACTTCATCAAAGAGACAATGATAAGCTGCTGAAAACACTGTGTCACTTAAGAGATCTGGGAAATACGCTGATTGTGGTGGAACATGACGAAGATACCATGCGGGCGGCGGACTGCGTGGTGGATATCGGTCCGGGAGCAGGCGAACATGGCGGCGAACTGGTGGCTGTGGGGACGGCTGAGGAACTGATGAAAAATCCGGATTCCGTGACGGGAGCCTATCTGAGCGGGAATTTAAGAATTCCGGTTCCAAAAGAAAGAAAAAAACCCACCGGATTTCTGACCGTGCGCGGAGCGGCGGAAAATAATCTGAAAAATATTGATGTGACTTTTCCGCTGGGGGTCATGACCTGTGTGACAGGCGTGTCGGGCTCCGGAAAAAGCTCGCTGGTGAATGAAATCTTATATAAAGCGCTGGCCAAAAAGCTTAACAGAGCTCATGTGATACCGGGAAAACACAAAAAAATAGAAGGCGCAGAGCAGCTGGACAAGGTAATCGCCATCGATCAGTCACCCATTGGAAGAACACCCAGATCCAATCCAGCCACTTATACGGGAGTGTTTGATCTGATCCGCGATCTTTTTGCAGCTACGGCGGACGCCAAAGCCAGAGGATACAAAAAGGGACGATTCAGTTTTAACGTAAAAGGCGGCAGATGTGAGGCCTGCGGCGGTGATGGTATCCTGAAGATAGAAATGCATTTTCTGCCGGATGTTTACGTGCCCTGCGAGGTCTGCCACGGACAGCGGTATAACAGAGAGACGCTGGAGGTAAAATATAAAGGGAAGAGCATATACGATGTGCTGAATATGACGGTGGAGGAAGCAATGAAATTTTTTGAGCATGTGCCCTCCATACGGCGTAAAATCGAAACTTTATATGATGTGGGCCTGTCTTATATCCGTCTTGGACAGCCCTCCACCACTTTATCAGGCGGAGAGGCGCAGCGGATCAAGCTGGCGACGGAACTGAGCAGAAGAAGTACGGGAAAGACGATATATATTCTGGATGAGCCCACCACCGGCCTTCACTTTGCGGATGTTCACAAGCTGATTGATATATTGAAGCGTCTGGCGGAAGGCGGAAACACGGTGGTTGTCATTGAACATAATCTGGATGTCATCAAGACGGCGGACTATATTATAGATATCGGTCCGGAGGGCGGCGATAAAGGCGGCACCGTTATCGCAAAGGGTACGCCGGAAGAAATTGCAGCCTGCAAAGAGTCTTATACGGGACAGTATGTCGAAAAATATCTCTAAAAAACGCTTTCTATTTATAAGACGATTGTATATAATGAGTGTGTAGCTTTTCTGGAAAGGAAAAGTATGGAAAGGGGAATATCATGGCGGTTGTAGATATCGGAATTGATCTGGGGACGACAAGTATTCTGGTATATGCTAAGGGAAAAGGAATTGTTTTGAAGGAACCATCCGTAGTTGCTTATGATAAAGATGCAGACCGGGTGAGAGCCATCGGAGAGGAAGCCCGTCAGATGATCGGACGGACGCCGGGAAATATTACGGCGATCCGGCCGCTGCGTCAGGGCGTTATCTCGGATTATCTGATCACGGAGCGGATGCTGAAATATTTTATACAAAAGGCGATGGGGCGCCGGGCTTTCAGAAAGCCCCGGATCAATATCTGTGTGCCCAGTGGCGTGACAGAGGTTGAAAAAAAGGCCGTGGAAGAGGCCACTTACCAGGCCGGGGCCAAAGAAGTCACACTGATTGAAGAACCGGTGGCCGCTGCTGTGGGCGCGGGCATTGATATTACGCTGCCTTTTGGAAATCTGATTGTGGATATCGGCGGAGGTACGACGGATATCGCGGTGATCTCCCTGGGAGACACGGTGGTATCTTCCTCCATCAAGGTGGCGGGCAATGATTTTGACGAGGCCATTATCCGCTATGTGCGTCGTGTGCATAATCTTTTTATTGGAGAGCAGACAGCTGAAGCGGTGAAGATAAAGATCGGAAGCGCCTATCCCAGACCTCAGACGGACACCATGGAGGTAAAAGGGCGCAATGTGATAACAGGTCTGCCCAAGACAGTGACGCTGACTTCGGAAGAGGTGCGGGAAGCGCTGAAAGATTCCACCGCTCAGATTGTGGAGGCCATCCACGGGGTGCTGGAGACCACGCCTCCTGAACTGGCTGCCGACATCGCGGAACGGGGAATCATTCTTACCGGCGGCGGGGCTTTGCTGGAAGGACTGGAAGAACTGATTGAAGAGACGACGGGCATTAATGCCATGACGGCGGAAAATCCTTCCCACGCTGTGGCGGAAGGGACAGGCCGTTACGATGAAGTGATGGAAAAACTGGGGAAAATTTAACACATGAAACAGGATACAGTAGAAGGATACGTGGAGCATATAGTCTTTCGCAACGAGGAAAACGGCTATACTGTGCTGAATTTAAAGACGGACGGGTCATCTTTGACCTGTACGGGAGTGTTCGGCAGTATCGCGGAGGGCGAGACCGTTGCTCTTTGGGGCGGTTATACGGAGCATGCACTGTACGGCCGGCAGTTTAAGGCTGACAGCTATGAAATCAAAATGCCGGAGGATACGTTGGCCATAGAGCGTTATCTGAGCTCGGGAGCGGTCCGGGGGATAAAGGCCGCGCTGGCGGCCAGAATCGTAAAAAAATTCGGGGCTGACACTTTAAAAATCATGGAAGAGGAGCCGGAGCGGCTGGCGGAAATAAAAGGGATCAGTGAGAAAAAAGCGAGGGAGATTGCGGCACAGATGGAAGAAAAAGCAGAGCTAAGAAGCGCCATGCTTTTTCTTTCTCAGTACGGAATCTCCGTTTCTCTTGGTGTGAAAATATATCAGCATTACAAAGAGCGGATTTACAGCGTGATACGTGAAAACCCTTACCGTATGGCGGAAGAGGTGCCGGGCGTAGGCTTTAAAACGGCGGATGAGATTGCCAAAAAAGTTGGTATCCGTGCGGACGATGATTTCCGGATCAAAAGCGGTCTTCTTTATGTGCTGTCCCAGGCCTCTGCCGGCGGTCATTGTTTTCTGCCAAAGGAACAGCTGTGTTTCCAGGCAGCATCCCTTCTGGGTGTGACGGACACGGACATGGAAAGACATATTATGGATCTGGCCATGGAGCGGAAAATCATTTTAAAGGAGCTGGAACCTGCGTCAAATCCGGTTACCGGTGAAACAGATCACCCTGTGGCCGTGTACAGCGCGCAGGTTTATTACCTGGAGCTTAACACGGCCAGAATGCTCTGGGAACTGAATGTAAAAAGTGAAGAAAAAGATGCGGATATTGAGAAAAGGATCCGGGTAATCGAGCGCTCTTCCAGGTATGAACTGGAAGAACGGCAGCGGCAGGCCGTTGCCGAGGCGGTCAGAAATGGTCTTTTGATTCTTACGGGAGGACCGGGAACCGGAAAGACTACCACAATCAACGCCATCATCCGGTACTTTGCCTCTGAAGGGTTGGATATCTGTCTGGCGGCGCCCACGGGCAGGGCGGCCAAGCGGATGACGGAGGCCACAGGGTATGAGGCTCAGACCATTCACCGGCTGCTGGAATTGTCCGGGATGGCGGAAGAGTCCTCCGCCAATGTGCATTTTGAACGAAATGAGGAGAACCCCATCGAAGCGGATGTGGTTATCATTGATGAAATGTCCATGGTGGATATCTATCTGATGCATGCCCTTTTATCGGCTCTGACAGTGGGTACCCGGCTGATTCTGGTGGGGGATATGAATCAGCTTCCCAGCGTGGGTCCTGGAAGCGTGCTGAAGGATATCATACGTTCCCGGAAATTTTGTGTGGTGGAGCTGAATAAAATCTTCCGCCAGGCATCCAAAAGCGATATTGTGGTCAATGCACACCGGATCAACAGGGGCGAAGAGGTTTCCATTGATAATCACAGTGAAGACTTTTTCTTTTTAAAACGATACGATGCGGATATTATTATCCGGGTGATGCTGGCTCTGATCCAGGAAAAGCTGCCTCCGTATGTGGATGCCCGGCCGCTGGACATTCAGGTGCTGACACCCATGAGAAAAGGGCTTCTGGGGGTGGAGCGGCTCAATGTGATACTGCAGAGATATCTGAACCCTCCTTCTGAAGAAAAACGGGAGAAAGAGTCCGGCGACGGGCTTTTCCGGGAAGGGGACAAGGTGATGCAGATCAAGAATAACTATCAGCTGGAATGGGAAATCCGGGGAAAGCAGGGAATTGTACTGCAGCGAGGAATCGGTGTGTTCAATGGTGATCTTGGCATCATACGTCAGATCAATACCTTCGGAGAGATTCTCACGGTGGAGTTTGAGGAAGGAAGGTTTGTGGAATATACATTTAAGCAGCTGGATGAGCTGGAGCTGGCCTATGCCGTAACCATTCACAAATCCCAGGGGAGCGAGTACCCGGCAGTGATTCTGCCGCTGCTGGCAGGGCCCAGGATGCTGCTGAACCGGAATCTGCTCTATACGGCAGTGACCAGGGCGCGCCGGTGCGTGACAATAGTGGGAAGTGACCAGACCTTTCGCGATATGATACATAATGAAACTGAGCAGAAACGGTATACTTCCCTTGACAGAAGAATTGAAGAGATGAGTGAACAGTTGGGGTGAGCTGAAGAGAGTGCCGGGAGAAAGGATCTGGCATGAAATGGAACGAATGGATACTGTGTTTTATTTATCCGGGACGCTGCGCTGTCTGTGATGAGGTTTTAAGCCCGGGCAGCGGCAGTATCTGTCCTGCCTGTGTGGAAAAGCTTGGTGTGGCACAGGGGCATCACTGTAAAAAGTGCGGAAAATTTATAGAGGATGAAGATGGGGAATACTGCGAAAACTGTCGGAACAGGCGGCATCATTTTGAAGAGGGCTACGGCATTTTCCCTTATGACGGCTGGGTGCAGGAATCGATGGTGCGGTTTAAATTTCACGAAAGAGCCGAGTACGGGAAGTTTTATGGAAAAATGATGGCGGCAAAGGGCGGCGCTTATGTGCGCCGCTGGAATCCTCAGGTGATTCTGCCTGTTCCCATGTACCGAAAGAAAAAGAAGAAAAGGGGATACAATCAGGCGGAGATTCTGGCCCGTGAGGTGGGAAAGCGCCTGGATATTCCGGTCCGGACGGATCTTCTTATACGGAAACGGAATACGAAGCCCTTAAAAGAAATGACGCCGCAGCAGAGGCGGGAAAATCTGAAAGACGCCTTTTTGGCCATGCCGGAATGCAAAGATTATGAGCGTATCCTGCTGGTGGACGATATTTATACTACAGGAAGCACTGTGGACGCGGCGGCGAAAATTTTGAAACAGCAGGGAGCGGGAAAAATCTATTTTCTGACAGCCTGCACCGGCACAGGGATTTGAAAAATCACTTTTCATGGAACTTTATCTATGCTACAATGAAGTGGTAAATAATTTGAAGGCAGTTGAGGAAAGTTATGTTAGATGAGAAAAAAATACGTCTTATGACAGAACTGGCCCGTCTGGAAAGCAAGATCGGTAAGGATGAGCTGCGCATTGTCCGCCGCCAGCGAAGCGATTATATCGGGTTGGGGCTGCTGAAAAATTTTGTATATACGACGGTGGGCTATTTTCTGGTCTGGGGAGTGATTATCGCCTATAATATGGAATACCTGCTGGATAATCTCCATAAGGTTAAGATATTGGCTGTAGTTGTGGAATTTATCGTCGGTTATCTGATATTTATCATTTTATATTCTGTAATTACCTGGATCGGACGGCGGCGCCGGTATGAGGAAGCGCAAAGAGATGCGGCACAGTACCATGCCGGTCTGGAGGAGCTGTCGCGCAGATATTACGGTGAGATGGAAAAGAAACCGGGAGGGAAAACGGCAGGAGGTAAAGGGACATGACGGCGCTTTTGGAATTGAAAGAATGGCTGAAATCATTTTACGGCAAGTTCAGTATGTACCTGAATCCCGTTTTGAAGTTCGGCCTGGCACTGGCAGTATTTATCAATATTAATATGATGCTGGGTTTTCTCTCTTTTTTGAACAACGTATTTGTCATATTGATTCTGGCTCTTTTATGCGCCATTCTCCCCATGACGGCAATTGTGGTTTTTGGCTGTTTTCTTATTGTGGGGCATTGTTATGCGGTAGGAATTGAAGTGGCGGCTTTTGCAGTTGTGCTGCTTTTGCTTCTGTTGATACTGTATCTGCGTTTTGCACCGCGGGATGCGCTGGCACTGGCGCTGACGCCGCTGGCCTTCGGGCTGCATATTCCCTGTGCGGTGCCGCTGGGGTTTGGTCTGGTGAGCAATGCGGGATCAGCGGTATCTGTCTCCTGCGGCGTGGTGCTTTACTATTTCATGAATCTGGTGGGCGAGCAGGCCGTGATGCTTCAAAATGGCGCGGTTACAGAGCTTTCCCGGCGTCTTTCCACGCTGCTGGACGGTCTGGTACAGAACCCCCGCATGTGGCTGGACCTGATTGCCTTTGTGGCGGTGGTGCTGGCGGTCTACTGCATTCGCCGGGCATCGGCGGACTATGCGTGGACAGCTGCAATTGTGACCGGCGGACTGCTGTATATCATTTTTCAGGTGGCGGGCAGTTTCCTGACAGATGCCAGCTTTTCTGTGGGACTTTTGGCGGCCGGTACGGTGGGAGCCATGGTTTTGATGCTGATACTGGAGTTTTTTATATTTAACGTGGATTATTCCCGATCGGAATATCTTCAGTATGAGGATGACGACTACTATTATTATGTAAAAGCAGTGCCGAAGATGAAAGTTACAAAACCCAGCCGGTCTGTGAAAACGATACAGGCGGAAGAGTTTTCTGAAACAGAGACTTTGGCAAATGAGGGAGGAACCGGCGGCGATCCGGTGGAAGATCTGGAGAAAAAACTGGAGAAGTCGCTGAATGATATGGACATTCGATGACAAAAGACGGCGATGCTATGGAAAGGAAGTGAGTGGGTGGAAAAATATATTGAACTGCTGAAACGGTACTGGATGAACATGTCTCTTCCGAATCGCATAGGAATCATAGATATTGTACAGATTTTGCTGATTGCTGTTTTTGTATATTATATTATACTGTGGGTGAAAAGCACCAGGGCCTATACTCTTTTGAAGGGCCTGCTGCTGATTCTGCTTTTTCTGTTTCTGGCCTATCTGCTGAGGATGGATACCATACTCTATATTGCGCAGAATGTGGGCGTGGTGGCCATAACGGCGCTGATTATCATTCTGCAGCCGGAACTTCGCAGAGCCCTGGAACAGCTGGGCGAAAAGAACAAGCTGAGCAGGCTGATACGGTTTGACAGCGGCGGTCCGGAGGAATGGAAAATCAGTGATAAGACCATCAATGAACTGATCCGGGCTGTTTATGATATGGGTGAGGTGAAAACGGGAGCGCTTATTGTGCTGGAAAACGACGTGCTTCTGAAAGAATATGAACAGACGGGAATCCCGTTGGATTCTGTGCTGACAAGCCAGCTGCTGATTAACATATTCGAACACAACACTCCTTTGCATGACGGTGCGGTTATCGTGCGGTATAACAGAGTGGTGGCTGCTACCTGTTATCTGCCGCTGTCGGATAATATGGATCTGAATAAGAATCTGGGAACACGGCACCGCGCCGGCGTGGGAATCAGTGAAGTCAGCGACGCGCTGACGATCATTGTATCGGAAGAAACCGGTAAAGTATCCTATACTCTGGGAGGGAAGATTTATACGGGCGTGGCGCCCAATGAATTAAGAGAAGAGCTTTACAAGCTTCAGCGCAGAGACAGCACGGAAGAAAGCGATAAAAAGAGAAGGCGGAGGAGGAGAAATGATGGAAAAGAAAATCAC
This sequence comes from uncultured Ruminococcus sp., assembly GCA_946494335.1. Taxonomy (GTDB): domain Bacteria; phylum Bacillota; class Clostridia; order Lachnospirales; family Lachnospiraceae; genus Ruminococcus_G. The sequence goes on from CAMMBV010000005.1 coordinate 30,267, forward strand.
AAATAATCTGCTCCTGAAAATTCTGTCTCTGGTCATAGCCTTCCTCGTCTGGCTACTTGTGGCCAATATTAATGATCCTGTTGTGGTGACAAGCTATGATGTTCCTGTCACGATACAGAACAGCGCTTATCTGGAGAGCGGAAGCAAGACATATCAGGTGCTGGAAGAGCAGCAGACAGTTACGGTAATTCTCAGGGGAAACCGTTCTGTGGTGGAGAACAGACAGTCGGATATTCAGGCGGTAGCCGACCTGACACAGATAGTGGATATGGATACGACTCCGGTCATGGTGCCGGTCACCGCTACCTGTGAACGGGTGTCAGCGGAAAATATAACGGTAGTTCCCGCGGCCATCGGTATTGAAATTGAAGATATGGTGAGCAAAGATTTTACCATTACGGTAACACCCAGTGAGACGAATCTCAGTAAAGATTTTGAAGTGGGAGCTATGACTTCAGATCCTGAGAAGGTGACTATCACCGGACCGGAATCACTGATCGCTATCATTGACCGGGTGATGGCTGAAGTGGATACGACCACGCTGGAAGGAGATACCACTAAAACCTGCCGGCTGAAGATTTATGATAAAAATCAGTCGGAACTGAAGGAAACCCAGATGAATTATCTGAAATTTGATATAGGTGAACCTGTGGTGGACGTACATATCGATCTTTGGGATGTACGGGATAATGTAACTCTGTCGGTGGGATACAACGGAAGTCCTGCCCAGGGCTATCAGGTGGGAGAAGTTACTATAACGCCTTCAACCATATCGGTTGCTGGAACGGATGAAGCCCTTGCCCAGCTGGCGGCCAACGGAAATAAAATCGAGATTTCTCCGGATGCCGTGACCCTGGACGGACAGGACAGTGACGTGGAAGTACGGCTGACGCTGTCGGATTATATGCCCCGGGATCTTATGGTGGCTAATAATGTGGAGACAGCCATTGCAAATGTAAGCATTATACCTCTGGGCAGTCAGGAATATAAAATTCCAACCAGAGATATCGAGATACAGAATCTGGATGACAAGCTACGGCTGGTATTTGATACGGACAGCGTGACCTTGCGGGTGAAAGAATCGAACGGACAGATAAGCTCCCTTTCGGCGGATGATATTTCCCTTTCCGTAAATATGGACGGAGAGAAGGAAGGAGATTATGAAGTGGATCTGGAAGTCCGGTTGCCGGATGGTTTTGAACTGGTGGAGCCTGTGAAAACGCTGGTACACGTTTCAGAACTGGAATAAAAGAAACTGAGGTGAAAAAGAAAATGGTTAGTAAAAAAGTAGTTATCCGTAATCAGTCCGGACTGCATTTAAAACCGGCAGGCCTTCTGTGTAATATGGCAATTCAGTATAAATCGCTGATTACCTTTACTTATGAAAAGGGTACGGCCAATGCAAAAAGCGTACTGAGCGTACTTGGAGCATGTGTAAAATGCGGCGACGAGATCGAGCTGGTCTGTGAAGGACCGGATGAAGAAAAAGCCCTGGCGGAGATTGTGGAGGCAATCGAAGAAGGACTGGGGGAGCCGCAAAGATAGCAGAATAAATTATAAAAACAGATAAGTCCGCCTTTGAGGCGGTCTTATCTGTTTTTTAATCAGACTATTTTATATATTTACGGTACGCAGAATCAAAACAGGCAAGTTCTTTTACGGAATCAAATTCACGGATAACATTATTCCGGTATTTCCGGATGTATAAAGTCAGTTCATCCAGATGATCCATATATACGTTTTCCCACATGCGATTTATTGTACGCGGAAGATCATACTCTTTTTCCAGAATAGAAAGGAATTTCCTGGAAAAAGCCTGATCGAAAAGAACATGCCCCAGCATATACCAGGAATCTGCGCCGCCTATGGTGACATTGGTGATCCGTCCGGAAGCATCACAGGTGAGACAGTATTCTTCTGTGGGACCGTCGGAATAAAGAGCGGAGTAAAAAGGACGGTCGGCTTCTTTTGCAAAGAGATTTTCAGTAAAGTAGTTGTCAGAACAGCAGATATAGGTATTTGCCAGTACATTTCTGGCTGCCCAGATGGATGAGTGATTGTTTCGCGTCTGATATTCTTTGTTTTCAATGATGGTTATGTTCATTTTATCTTCCAGATATTTCAATTGTTCTCCCAGGTATCCGGCAACAACGAAAATATCCCGGATTCCCTTTTCCTGGAGCTGACGAATCTGCCGTTCGATCAGAATCTCCCCCCGTACCTTCAGCAGAGCTTTCGGCGTGCGCAAAGATAAAGGAGCAAAGCGAGAAGAAAAACCGGCTGCCAGTATGACGGCGTTATCCACCGTAAATGTTTTGTTTCTCATGATTTCATGTCCTCCTGATGGACTTTATTCTATGAAATCCGGGAAAATCTGTCAAGCATGCAGGTTATTGAAATATATCGGGTATTATGCTATGATAAAAAAGCATATTTTAGAACGAGGAGAAAAAAATGTGTAAAGATAATGTGAAAATCAGTATTATTGTTCCGGTATATAACGTGGCAAAATATCTGCCCCAATGTATGGACAGTCTGGTGAATCAGACTATGGAGGAGATAGAAATTATCGCCGTAAATGACGGAAGTCCGGATAATAGTCTGGATATACTGGAGGATTACCGGCAAAGATATCCTCAGAAAGTCCGTGTGTTTTCCATTGAGAATCACGGCGTCAGCTATGCCAGAAATTACGGAGTTGATCACGCACAGGGAGAATATCTGCTTTTTGTGGACAGCGACGATTATGTGGATGCCAGGATGTGCGAAATCATGTATCAGAAAGCTGCAGCAGATGGGAATGATCTGGTATACTGCGGAAGATATGATTTGTATGAAAATAAGACAGATAACAATGTTATGTCTGCCAGCAAAGGGATGACGGCAAATCAGAATTTCTCCATAAAAGAGTTCCCCTTTGAATTGTGCTGGCTTTCGCCGTTTCCCTGGGACAAGCTGATAAAGAAAGAGCTGTTTTTACAGGTTCGTTTCCCGGAAAATATCAGATTTGAAGATCTGGCATATGTACTGAAGGTGGCATGTCTGGCTGAAAATATCGGCGTTATCCGTCAGCCGCTTTACTATTATCGAAAGACAAGAATAGGCGGTTTCCTGAATACTTTTTCGGAGGCAACCCTGGATATTACGAAAGCATTTGCAAATGTTATGGAATTTATGCGAGAAAATGGTTTGGCTGATTTGTATCAGGAGGAACTGGCATACGTCTGTGCAAGGCATTTTTTCTTCCGATATCCTGCGTTGTTTGAAGACCATAAAGTGAATCTGAGATTAAAAAAACGCCTGATCAGGGAAACCCATGGTTTTCTCGACGAAAATTTTCCAGGGTGGAAACAAAATCATTATCTGAAATACTCCAGTGGGAATACAATCAAAAGGCATCAAAAACTATATCTGAGCAAAACAAACCTGCTGGTAAGCGTAACGTTGTTTCAGATCTTTCCGCCGAAGATGTGGTGGATGCTTGAGCGGATCACGAGGAAGTCTCTCGGCCTGATAAGAGCATTGAGAAAAGGCAGAAAACGGACGCTGTTAAAAAAATTTAAGTTTATCCGTATCTTTAAAATGCCCTACAGCCATCAGTATACAAAGGCTTATGAAAAATATCAGGTTGATGAAAAGCTGATATTTTTGGAATCGAAACACGGAGAGGATCTGGCCGGAAACATCTTTAATATACTTCGCCTGCTGCAGAAGCCGGAATATCAGAACTACCGTGTTATGTTAGCTCTGGCGGAAAATATGCAAAAGAAGTTTCAGAGACTGGCACAGGCCTATCATCTGGAGTGGGTGGAATGCGTGATGCTGCGAAGCCGGGAGTATTTTCAGGGGCTGGCGTCAGCAAAATACCTGATGACGGATACAAGTTTTCCTACATATTTTATAAAGAAGGACGAGCAGGTTTATCTTAATACCTGGCACGGAACACCGTTAAAGGGCATGGGGCGTATCGTACCGGGAAGAGAATATGGCCAGGGCAACGTGCAGCGAAATTTTCTGATTTCAGATTATCTGCTCTATCAAAACGAATTTTCTAGGGATGTCTTTCTGGATGATTATATGATACGCAGTATTTTTCCAGGTGAGATCATGCTTTCGGGTTATCCAAGAAACAGTGCATTGTATAATGCAAAAATGTCGGATAAGATAAGAAAAAAGGAGAATCTGGAAGGAAAGCAGCTGATCATGTATATGCCTACATGGAGAGGCACCTTGCAGAAAAAGGATTTTAATGATCAGCTGAAAAAAATCTATCATCATTTGTCGGAGATTGATCAGAAATTAAATGAAAGGCAGATCTTCTTTGTCAAGCTGCATCCTTTTGTGGGAGAAGAAATAGATTATTCTGTTTTTATGCATATTCGTCCATTTATCAGCACGTATGAAACGTACGACTTTTTAAACGCGGCGGATGTGCTTGTGACGGATTATTCCAGTATTATGTTTGACTTTGCCGTTACCGGTAAAAAAATTGTACTCTTTACTTATGACAGGCAGGAGTACCTGATGAACCGGGGCATGTACCTGGATCCAACGAAACTGGAATTTCCTACGGCGGACACGGTGGATGAGCTGATGACGGAAATTAACAGCGAAAACTGCGGATATCCCCGTTTTCAGGCGGAATACTGCTGCTATGACTCGGAACAGACAGCAAAAAACGTGCTGGATACTTTTCTGGGAAAAGGGACTTTTGTCAGCTGTGAAAAGGCGGAAAGAAAAGAAGGAAAGAATGTTCTGATATATGCAGACGGAATTGGAAACGGCACCCAGTTTGAACGGATCATACATAATATAAACAATCTGGCGGGCGGTGAGGACAATTATTATTTCTGCTTTCGTGCAAATGCGGCACGAAAAAACACAAAGCTTCTTCAGCAGCTGGATCGGTCCATTGGGTATATTCCTCTGTCAAGTGGAATAGACGGATTGAAGATGGAGTATTTTTGCCGCTGGTTATACCTGAAGCTGGGCTGGACAGTTTCTTTTGTTGAAAAAAATATGAGACGTTTATGTCAGCGGGAACTGAAAAAGTATTTCGGGGACGCCCGGTTTGACAGGGTAATATATTATAATGGGAACAGTCTTATGAATTTGAAACTGCTCAGTTATATGCCCGGTGAAAAAGTATGCAATCTGATGGAATTTGATAAAAACAAGTATGATAAAAAGATAAATTATCGTGCCGCAGTGAAAAAGATGATAATGAAAAATGTCCATTTTGATGTGTTCTGTGTTAATGAGGAGTTTACCAGGACGAATTTGTATCAAAAGACCCAAAAGAATGTTCATTATCAGCTGGTAGATCAGGAACATATGAATATCCGTGGATTAATGGAGGTAAAACCGTGAAAACTGGAATTGTAACATTCCACAGCGCCCATAATTTTGGAGCCAGCCTTCAGACCTGGGCGCTGCAGAAGTCTCTTCAAAATATGGAAATGGGTCCTGTGGTCATAAATTATCGGCCGGCGGTTATTGACAGATTGTATCATCCGCTTTATGACTATCATGGGATAAAGAAGCAGGCTGTAAAAATCGGGAAGAGACTGAAAGGAAATACTTCCCAGAAGCGCAGTGAAAAGTATGATGATTTTATTCAAAAGAACTTTAATCTGACGGAAGAATTCACCGCCTATGAGCAGCTGGCGCAGGCGGATATTCAGCTGGATGCCTGCATTGTAGGCAGCGATCAGGTATGGAATGTGCAGCATACGGGCGGATATGATCCTGCATATATGCTGGAATTTTTGGACAGTAAAGTCAGAAAGATTTCCTATGCAGCTAGCATAGGGACAGAATACCTTCTTCCGGAGAGTCAGACGGAATTTAAACGTGCGCTGAATGGTTTTTCTTATGTTTCCGTGCGGGAAGAAAGCGCCCGTCCCCTTATTCAGAATTTAACAAATCTTCCGGTAAAAACGGTACTGGATCCCACACTGCTTTTGGGACGGGAGGATTATGAGCGGCTGAGAACTCCGGTAGAGCATAAAGAAAAGTTTATTCTGGTATATATGATGGAAAAGAGCAAAGATGTCATCGAATTTGCCAACTATGTATCGCGTCTTCTTGGACTTCCCATAGTGCAGCGGCGTCCTAACCGCATGTTCCAGAATGAAACAGAACCGTGTTATATGGCGACGCCGGATGAATTTTTAGATTATGTAAAAGAGGCGGAGTACGTAATCACAAATTCTTTCCATGGGACAGTTTTTTCCATTATTTATGGAAAACCTTTTTTGTCCATGCTTCATTCTGATACAGGCAGCAGAACGAAAGACCTGTTAACACTGTTGGGGCTGGAAAGTCATTTGCTAAAGGCAAATGATAAGACTTTTGATTTCAGGAGATTTTTTAATGATGATCCGGATAAGACATGGAAACTGATTGAGAAGCATCGGCGCAGCTCCGTGGATTTTCTGAAAGAAGCATTAAAAATGTAAAGGAAAAGGAGTCCGAGATGGAACTGGTAAAAAAACCTTATGAATGCTGCGGCTGCAGAACCTGTGAAATCGTCTGCCCCAAGTCGGCAATCGTCATGAAGGAAGATGCGCACGGTTTTCTGTATCCTCAGATTGACCAGACCAAATGTGTAGACTGCGGGCTATGTCTGAAGAAATGTGCTTTCCAGAGCGGTTATCCTCAGAGAAAAGAATTTGAGCCTGTTTTTGGATATGCTGCCCGGCATAAAAACATGAACACAATGATGAACAGCCGGTCCGGCGGGGCGTTTACGGCTCTGACAGATGAAATCCTGAAACGAAACGGAGTAATCTATGGAGCCGGCTATGATGAGGATAAGAAGTTTTTCAAAGTGATTCATAAAGCGGCGGTTACAGCGGAGCAAAGAGATGAATTCCGTGGTTCTAAATATGTCCAGAGCGATTTGAAAGATGTGTTCCTGCATCTGAAGAGAAACCTGGAAGAAGGAAAATGGGTGCTTTTTTCAGGGACAGGATGTCAGGTGGGCGCGCTTCACAAGTTTCTGGGGAAAGAATACGATCATCTGATCACAGTTGACATTGTCTGCCACGGAGTACCCTCCCCTAAATTCTGGGCGGATTTTCTGAAAATGAGAGAACGGGAAGAAGGCGGAAGGGTTACGGGAGCTGATTTCCGGGATAAGAAGAAGTTTGGATGGAAAGCTCACAGGGAAACGGTATGGATTGACGGCAAAGATATATCTTCCAGACTTTACACAAAAGTTTTCTATCTGGATACGGCAGCGCGGCCTTCCTGCTTTGAATGCGTATACGCCAATCGAAACCGGGTGGGAGATATTACCATTGCAGATTTCTGGGGGCATGAGCAGGCGGTTCCCGGATTTGCAGAGGACAATAAGGGAGTTTCTCTTGTAATGGTCAACACTTCCAAAGGAAAGGCTTTGTGGGAGAAGGTAAGAGACGATATGGATGTGATCGAGTGTACCGGCTACCCCTATCGGCATACTAATATGAAGCGTCCTACAAAGCGTCCGGATAATTATGATGAATTCTGGTCGGATTATCTGTCTTCGGGCTTTGATTTCGTGATGAAGAAGTACTGCGATTACGAGGTCATCACCCATGGACAGCGTACAAGGAAAAAATGGGCTGAAAAAATAAAAAAACCGACGCGGAAAGTAAAACGAAAGATTAAAAAACTGCTGAAGAAAATCAAATGATTTGATGGTTGATTTTTGAATGAAACTGGTGTAAATTTATAAAAAGAGAATAATTCAGGAGGGATGTATCATGGTACATAAAAAGTGGCGTATGCTGTTGGCCAGTCTGGGCTTGAGCCTGGCTTTGACATCGGCGGTTTTTGCAGCCTCTGATGACGTGACGGGTACAGCGGCTGTTCAGGATAATACAAATAATATTGTTTTGGATGGAGAAGATGATGTAACAAATCCAGATCAGGATCTGGATTCTCAGGATCCGAATTCTCAGGATCCGAATTCTCAGGATCCGAACGGGTCTGATGATTTTCAGGACCCGGACGGTGAAACAGGTGAACCGGATGAAACACTGACGGAAGAAAATGAATCGGAGCTGGAAGAAGAATCTGAACCTGCAGAGGAGCTGCAGGAAAACAGTGCGCTTGACGGTGAAAAAGCATCGCAGAGCGGCTGGAATGCGGCAGAAGGCAAAGTTCAGTATTTAAAGGCGGACGGGACGGGAGCCTTAAAGCCTGTTACCGGCTGGCAGACCATCAGCAAGAAAAAATACTGCTTCAGTGATGATGGATTTCTTCTGACCGGCTGGCAGACCATAGGTGAAAAGGTATACTACTTTGAGCCGGAAGGCGACATGGGAGACACGCTGGGTGTCATGACTGCAGGCTGGAAGGATATCGGAGGCGATACGTATTATTTCCAGAATGACGGCAGTATGGCCACCGGCTGGCAGGACATTGGCTCTGAAAGATTTTATTTTGCAACAGAAGGTGAAATTGGAAGTACGAAAGGAGCTATGGCTCTGGGCTGGCAGACAATTGACGGAAAAGACTTCTACTTTAAGTGGACAGGAAATCCTGGTGTAAAGGGAAAAATGTTCAAAGGTTGGCAGAGCATCGGCGGTAAGATGTTCTATTTCCAGAAGGGCGGCCTTTCCCAGAATATGGGAAAAATGTACAGCGGATGGTATAAGATAGGAACAGAGGTTTACTACTTTACGCCGGAAGGTGCTGCAGGTGAGAAGGGCGCCATGTTAAGCGGCTGGCAGGATATTGACGGAAAGACCTTTTATTTTAAACAGAGCGGAGATCCCGGAGTAAAAGGAAAGATGTTCAAGGGCTGGCTGACTACCGGCGGGGAAACTTTCTATTTCCAGAAAGCCGGAGGTCTTGGAACGGCCGGTAAGATGTATACCGGATGGTACACGATCGAAGGCAAAACCTATTATTTCAAACTGACGGGAGATCCGGGTGTAAAAGGCAAACTGTTTACCGGCTGGCAGACGATAAACGGAGAAACATTTTATTTTAACAAATTAGGAAGTTATGGCAACAAAGGCCTGAGACGGACCGGCTGGCTGAATCTGGATGGAAAAAGGTATTACATGAAAACCTCCGGAGGCTTTGGCGTAACGGGAAGCATGCAGATCGGCTGGCAGGATATCAGCGGAAAGAGATACTATTTTAAACAGACTGGCGCGAAAGGCGTAAAAGGCCAGATGTTTAAGGGACTGATCACCATTTCCGGCGAAAAATACTATTTCAATACCAGCAGCGGCGCAATGGTCAAGGGCTGGCAGAAGATAAACAATGACTGGTACTATTTCAGCAAATCCTACAATGGAAAAATGGTTAAAGGATGGCAGACCATAAAGGTAGATGATGACGTCTATACGCAGTATTCTTCTTATCAGCTGTATTTCGGCACCAACGGAAAGCTGGTTCAGGATGTGACAAGCATCATAGGCAAACAGAAGGAATACCGTGCGGAGATTGACCGGACCAGATGTGTGGTAACCATTTATGCGAAAGATACAACAGGCAAATGGAGAATACCGGTGAAATCGATGACCTGTTCGGTAGGTTTGCCCGCAACAGCAACACCGAAGAGCACATACTCATTCCCCTTTAACACCATTGAGAGAATTCGCTGGGGAACACTGATGGGACCGTCCTACGGACAGTACTGTACCAGAATTGTGGCAGGTATCCTGTTCCATTCTGTGGCGGGAAGCGCACCGAATCCCTACGCGCTGCCGGCAGGAGAGTATAACAGGCTGGGTTCACCGGCTTCCCATGGATGCGTAAGACTCTGTGTAAGGGATGCAAAATGGATTTACGACAACTGTCAGCTGGGTATGCAGGTTATCATCAACGATAATATGTATCAGCCCTTTGACAAGCCGGCAACCATCAAGATCCCGGCAGGTCAGAACTGGGATCCGACAGATCCTAATATCTGATAAATCCGAATATTTTAATGTGACCAACGGCAGGATGCCGGGTACATGTGAAGAAAACGCTGCATACTATGTGCAGCGTTTTCTTAAAATACGGTGATTCCAATGAAGTGAGGATATCAATGACAGAGAGATGGAAACAATTATGGCAAAAATATAAAAATGTGATCTGCTATCTCTTTTTTGGGGGCTGCACTACGCTGGTGAATCTGCTGGTATATTATATCTGCGCCTATTTCGCAGGTATGGGTACAGAAAAAAGCACAGCTGCGGCATGGTTTATTGCCGTGCTTTTTGCCTACATTACCAACAAACTGTTTGTGTTTGAAAGCAGATCCTTTCGACGGAGGCTGCTGGTAAGGGAGATATCCTCCTTTTTTTTCTGCAGACTGGGGACGGGAATTCTGGATCTGGCGGTGATGTATCTGTGTGTGGAAAGGCTGAGGTGGTATGATATGCCGGTGAAACTTTTTTCTAATGTACTGGTAATTATTTTAAATTATGCGGCCAGTAAATGGCTGATATTTCAAAAGGGCTCAAAGTGATTTTCTTCATTTTGAGCCTTTTCTTGACTTATGCTGTGAAATACATTACAATAACGCCATGTTCAAAAAATGAACAAAGGAGATGAAAAAAAGTGAGCCGGGAAGACAGATATATAAAAATATTAAAATGGCTGAATCTGAACAGATACCAGGGGCAGAGGGCTTTGGCCCGGGGGACTATGATGTCACTGGGAACACTGAACAGTATGCTGAAATCCATGGAGGAAGAAGGATATCTGTGTAAAGATAAAGATGCATATAGAATAAGTAAAAAAGGCGAGGAGTACCTGGAACTGATATTTCGGAAACATCAGCGGGAGCGGCTTGTACTGGAGGGGGAACGGGAAAAAATACATACTGCGGTGATTCTGGCGGCAGGAGACAACGGGAACTTTTCATGTCCGGAGGGACTTTTAGGACTGCCGGGTACTACTGTGATGGATCGAATCTTAAAGATCCTTCAGAAAAATGGAATAGAGCGGATTATTATGATCGTGGGCGGAAAAGAAGAACAGTACCGCAGATATTTTGAAAACAGAAATATTATTCTGGTTTCCAATCCGCGCTATAAATGGACGGGAACCATGACGTCGCTGTCATTGGCTGCTCCTTATGTGAAAGGGGATTTTCTGCTGGTGGAGAGTAATCAGATATTTGAGGAGGCTGCGGTGGAAGCGGTGCTGAGTGCAAAAGCGTCCAACTGTATGCTGCTTACGGTACCCAGCGGTTCCAGGGACGAGGCTTATGTGGAGCTGGGAGAAAACCGTACGGTTTTCAGAATATCCAAGGATATCCGCCAGCTGAACCATATTGACGGGGAGGCCGTGGGGATAAGTAAGATTACAGGACGGATGTTTGGCCGGATGCTGGAATATTTTAAAGGCAACACAAATCCCATGCTGAATTACGAATATGTGCTGGAGGGGATTGGCCGTATCTATGGTATTGAAGGTGTGTTGGTCAATGATCTGGCCTGGACAGTTATTGAGAATGAGGAACATTACCGGATGGTGAAAAACCTGCTCTATCCCAGGATACTGAAAAGAGAACGAAAAGCCAGCGAGCAAAGAGCCATAAAAGTAATGGCAAAATGCATGAAAATACAGGAAAAAGATATAGAAGAAATCCGTGTAGGCGGCGGTATGACCAATTCTAATTTTATTGTGAAATGCAGCGGGGAGTGGTTTATCCTTCGGATACCCGGGGCCTGTACAGAAGAAATGATAGACCGGTACCGGGAACAGAATAACAGCAGGGAGGCTTTTTGCCTGGGACTGAATCCTGAAAATGTATATTTTGACCCTGAGACGGGAATCAAAGTGACCAGGTATATCAGGGAAGGGGTTACACTGAACGGAAAGACCGCCAGGCTGGAATACAGTATTCAAAAGACAACAGAGATTCTGCGCAGGCTTCACAACTCGGAAATAAAAATGAAAGGCTGCTTTTCCGTAAAGGAGGAGTATGAAAAGTATAAACGGATGATCAAAAAGAGAAAAGCCGTTTGTTATGAGGGGTTTGAAGAGATGGACGGTCTGTTTTATCATCTGATGAATCGTCTGGATGAGATAGGAACGGATAAAAGGCCCTGTCATAATGATCTCGTGCCGGAAAACTTTGTCCGGTCAGGCGAGGGACGGATGTACCTGATCGACTGGGAATACTCCGGTTATAATGACCCCATGTGGGATCTGGCCTCTCATCTTCTGGAATGCGGTTTCGACCGCAATGAGGAGGAACTGTTCTACCAGTACTATTTCCGGCGGGACATAAACCGGAAGGAGGAGGAAAAGATTCTGATTTACAAAATCTGCCAGGATATCCTTTGGAGCGCATGGACTATATTGAAGGAAAACGACGGTGAAGACTTTGGAACCTACGGACGGGACCGGCTGGCCCGCGCCGCCGCATTGGGGGAGGAGTACAGAAAAAGGTATGAGAAAAAAGGAGTTTTTGCATAAGCGCTCCACCTGTGATATAATAACGAATATGTGTGCTGCGCATATATTGGTGGGGGATATATTAAATTGACAGGAGTGCAAAAAGACCGGTATAACCGGTCAGAACAGGGTTATGAAAAACATTCATGGAATCCGTTTATGGGTACGGAGGCTGTGTTGTACAGCGGCGGCTTTTTTTCTCTGTCTTCCGGTGGAGTGTATGGCAGATCTGAAAACTTCAGATGCTTTTCGAAATTCTGAATGGACCTTGCTGACAGAATATGAAATTGGGAACAACACATCCAATCTGCAGGCGGTATGCAGTACAGACACATACATTGTCTGTCTGATCAATGCTTCCAATGATAAAGCGCTGCCGGATACGCTGGTAGCATTTTATAAAGGGGGGTCTGATGCAGAGGGGAATGCGGTGACGCCCTACAGTGTGGCCATGGAAGTGACGGAGATGGACTACGAGCATGGGAACGGCATGGCTTATAATCCCAATACAAGGGAAATTGTTATAGCCGGAGGGAAGAATCTGGATCCGGCTAATAAAGGATGCGTGTTTATCGTGGATGCCGACACGCTGAAATTCAAAAGAAAAGTCAAGGTGTCCGACAAATGGAATATTCATGCCATTGATTACAGCGCCAACAACGATACCTACCTGATTCAAAAGGGGGGCGCCGGCGGCTACGATTTTGTGGAAACAGATCTGGATTTTAATATTACCAGTGAAATTGATAATATGGTGGAGATGGGCGAAGCAAATACGTTCCAGGATTTGTGTGTCTGCGGAGATGACATTGTTTCCCTGCCCTATAACGAAAATGAAAAGTATAACGGGACGATACAGGTTTATTCCAGAAGGGAGAAGAAACTCCTGGGAGAGTACCAGCTGAGTCTTTCTTCGGACTCGGAAATCGTGGAGGCGGAGGCCATATCGGAACGGTCTCCCGGAAGCTTTGTACTTGGATGCGCTATTCGTAATCCGAGAAGAATCGCGCTGTACGGGGCTACACTGCCCATGGCATACAATGTATGGACTTCCATTGACAATGGAAACATCACTGCTTCCGTGGAAGGAGCCGATCTGGGTTCCGACTGTAAAATAGAATATGAGCCGGTGGAAAACTATGAAGTGAAAGAGGTTATAGTTGACGGTCAAAAGATTGATGCCAGGGAAAACGCTCAGGAATATACTTTCCGCAGCATAACACAGGATCATAAGATTCACGTAAAATGCACGGAAATTCCTCAGTTTGAGATAACCACAGGTGCGGTCTGCGGTGTGATTGACAAGACACAGCTGATCCGCAGAGACAAGGATGTGACGGTGCATTTTGAACCGGATGAACATTATGAGCTGGATACACTGCTGGTGGACGGAACCGCGGCAAAACCGGATGAGAGCGGCGATTGTGTGACGCTTAAAAATATTCAGGGTCCCCACGATATTCAGGTATCCTTCAAAGAAATACCGGCATTTATGATAACGTCCGAGGTGAAAAACGGAAGTATTTCAGATCGGGTCAGCCGTGTTTACAGGGATGAAAATTATACCGTTGATTTCTCACCGGATCAGGACTATGAGCTGACAGAAGTCTATGTGGACGGAGAAAGGCTGGAACAGCTTCCAAAAGACGGCAGCTATACCTTTGAGAACGTGACAGAGCATCATGATATTCAGGTGATTTACCGCTGGAAATACCGTAATCTGTTCTGGTTTGCTGCGGGCGGTCTGTTCTGTCTGCTGGCCTGCTATCTGGTGCTGGTGATCAAACGCCGGAGAATAATGAGAAGAATGAAAGTGGAGAGGAATATCTCCAAAGATGAAGTAAAAGAAATACGGGGAGAAGATAAGTAATTATGGGACTGTCACAGATTGCGATGCTGTTCATATGGTTTGGGCTTGTACCGGTGATGCTGGGAATGCTGTATACTAAATTTTCAGGCGGGGACAGAGATTCACTGATGCTGAATTACTGTTCCGGGCTTATTATCATGCTGGCTTTGTGCCAGCTGACGGCTGTTCCCATTGTTATGAACGAAGGCAGCTTTACTTTTGTATGCAATCTGTATGTGGGAATCATAACGGGCCTTTGTCTGCTTTCTCTGATACTGAATATTACGTTTTATGCCAGAATGTTCCGGGCAGTATTTGGACGGCTGAAAGGATGTCCCTGGACCATATGGGCGGCTGTGGCGCTGATTGTTCTTCAGACTATGGTGATCACCGTGGGGCGTCACATCGATGATGACGACGCGTTCTATATCGGTGTGGCGGTGGCAGCCCAGGAAACGGATGAAATGTACACCGTGGATCCCTATACCGGTCAGGAGTACGATGAACTGCCGTCCCGTTACGTGCTGTCGCCCTTTCCTGTATTTATGGCCGCGTCGGGAGAGATCACCGGTGTGCATCCGGCAATAGTGGCACACACGGTCTTTCCCTTGTTCCTGATTCCTTTCACCTATATGATATATGGACTTCTGGGCAGGCAGTTGTTTGGGAAAGAGCGTCGGCTGGCGGGTTTCTTTTTGATTTTGGTCTGCCTGCTGCATGTTTTTTCCGGGTATTCCGTGTATACCCAGGGAACGTTTCTGCTGGTGAGAATCTGGCAGGGCAAGGCGATTCTGGCGGCGGCGCTGATACCGGCGGTCTGTTACTACTGTCTGCGTATGGCCAGAGAAAAGAAGGGACAGGCTGCCAACTGCGTGATGATGCTGATGCTGATGCTGGCCTGCTGTCACGTATCCTCCATGGGAATTATGCTGGGAGCTGTCGCCATGGGGATTTTCGGGGCTGCATGTGCCCTTTGGTACAGAAAACCGGGAATGCTGCTTTGCGGCATCATAAGCTGTATTCCCAATCTGATCTATTCAGCCATTTATCTGACGATTCGCTAAAGGAGAGAGGAAGTCATGCAGAAAACATGGGATACAATCGTTGCAATGTATGAGCAATATGCAGCGGACAGCTGGTATCTTTATTTACTGGGAGCTGCTCTTTTGTTCCTTCTGATCACGTGCAGAAAGCGTAAGACAAACGGCGTCTGGCTGATTGCAGCGGTTTTGTTCGCGGTTCTTTATCTTTGGCCGGTGACAGCCGGAATTATCATGAAAAACTTTATTGGGCGGTCTGTATACTGGAGAATGCTTTGGGTGCTTCCGGCCGTTTTGATTATTGCCTTTGCCGGGGCGTCCTTTCTGGGAATGTTCAAAAAGAAATGGCTGCAGAATCTGCTGTGTGTTTTCCTGGCAGCGGCGGTGATTCTGGGAGGAACCTGCATGTATTTTCAGGGAAATTATTCGGCCGGGGAAAATCTGTACAAGCTGCCTTCCGCCACCGTCCCGCTGTGTGATATGATATCAGAAGACGCGCAGGCCAACGGGATCGATCAGGTGAAGGTACTGGTGCCCAATCAGCTGCTCTGCTACATAAGGCAGTATGACGCTTCCTTTTTGATGCCTTACGGCAGAAATGCATTTAAATATGAAGATCTTACACAGAATCAGGCGGGCCTGTTTTCACAGATGAGCAGCGAGGATGAAGCGGATCCGGAGACCTTGAATATGCTTCTTGAAAATGAAAAATGCAATTACTTTGTCTGGGACAGGCAGGATGAGGCCAGAAGGATGGAGTTTGCGGATTACGGTTACGTAACCGTCGGTGATGTGGATGAATACCGCGTGTACAGGATTGAGGAATAAGATATGGCAAAGGGAAAGGATTTACTTCTGAGTATCATTAACCGGAATTCTTTTGTGCGAAGGGCGGCCAAAGGAAGTGTCCGTACACTGTGGCGGCTGCGTTATATGCTGGTGCGTTCCGTAACCAGGACGCAGGAGAATCTACTGGTGTTTGAAGTATATCAGGGAAGGCAGTATACCTGCAGTCCGAGAGCGATTTATGAAGAGATGCAGAAAAAAGAAGCGGCGGAAGGTTTTCAGTTCATCTGGGTATTCCGCAATCCGGAAAACTACCGGTGGCTGGAGAAAAATCCGGGAACAAAGGTGGTTAAGCTGGGGACAGGGGCCTATTACAGGGCATTTGCCCGCGCGAAATACTGGGTGGTGAATTCCCGCACGCGCCACTGTCTTGTACCGGGAAAGGGCCAGTGTTTTCTGCAGACCTGGCACGGCACTCCTCTGAAGCGGCTGGGATGTGACATTGAGGTAGAAGGAAATAATGTGGTGTCACAAAAAGAGATGAAAGCGGATTACAGAAAGGAAGGAAAAAGGGTTACGTACTTTCTGTCCCCCTCTTCCTTTTATTCGGATAAAATATCCTCCGCTTTTGGCCTGAGCAGGGAAGAAAAAAGGAAAAAGCTGATAGAGTTGGGCTATCCCAGAAACGACGCCCTGTTCGGCGACATAGAGGAAAAGCAAAGAAAGGCCCGCACAAAGCTGGGGCTGCCAAAGGGAAAACGGGTGATTCTGTATGCCCCCACTTTTCGTGACAACCAGCACCGGAAAAACGGCTGCGGCTTTACCCTGGGCTTTGATCTGGAACGCTTTGTGCAGGAGCTGGGCGAGGAGTACGTGATGCTGTTTCGCACCCACTATTTTGTGACGGAGCAGATTGATTTGAAGCCTTTCCGGGAGAACATTTTTGATGTGACAGACTGGGATGACATCAATGAACTCTACCTGGCCAGCGACGTGCTTGTGACAGATTATTCCAGTGTGTTTTTTGACTATGCCAATCTGAAAAGACCTGTCCTTTTCTTTATGTACGATATGGAGGAGTACCAGAGTCATATCCGGGATTTTTACCTGGATCCAAAAGAACTGCCGGGGCCCGTCGTCCGTACAGAGGAGGAACTGTACGAGGCGCTGAGAAGACTTCCGGGCCAGGATGTTTATGATGAAAGATACCGCAGATTTCATGAAAAATATAATTATCTGGACGGTCCTGATACCAGCAGGAAGGTAGCGGACTGGATGCTGAATGTAAGGAAACGGGAAATATGAAGAAAGTGCTGCTGGTCACCCATGTGGGAGACTTTATACCGCAATTTGAAATGGATAATGTGACATATCTTCAGAAAAAAGGGTATGAAGTTCATTACGCTGCCAATTTTTCTCTTTCTTCTTATGGAAATAAGGGAGAGAGACTGAAAAACTCAGGCGTGGTGTGTCATTTTATTCCCTTTCAGCGCTCTCCCTTCAGCAGGGAAAATATCCGTGCCTATCGTCTGCTGAAAAAACTTCTGAAAGAGGAGCGCTTTGCCATGATTCACTGTCACACGCCCATAGGAGGGGCGATGGCCAGGATGGCGGGCAGGGCTTACAGAAAAAACGGGATGAAAGTTTTGTATACGGCCCACGGTTTTCATTTTTTTAAAGGCGCCCCCATTATTAACTGGCTGCTCTATTATCCGGTAGAGCGCTTCCTGTCCTGGTTTACCGATGTGCAGATCACCATTAACCAGGAGGATTTTGAGCGGGCATTGCACTTTCATGCAAAGAAAGTGGTCCGTATTCCCGGAGTAGGTATTGATACGGAACATATGGGCGTCAGGCTGCTGGAAGACCGGGAATCTTTCCGGGCTTCGCTGGGAGTGGAGAAGGAAGATTTCTGTCTTCTGTCCGTAGGGGAACTGGATGAAAATAAAAATCATGAGACAGTGTTAAAAGCAGTACAAAAAATGAAGCCGGACCGTCATATCCGCTATCTGATCTGCGGAAAGGGAAGGCTGGAGCAGAAGCTGAAAGACAGGATAAAAGAGTATGGTCTGGAAGACAGGGTGAAAATGCTGGGTTATCGAAATGACGCTCCGGCGGTATATGAAGCCGCCGATCTTTTTGTATTTCCATCTCACAGAGAAGGGTTGTCCGCCGCTTTGATGGAAGCGATGGCCAAAGGACTTCCTGTGGTATGTTCCAAAATCCGGGGAAATGTGGACTTGATTGAGGAGGAGAAAGGGGGGCTGCTTGTGGACTCCCACAGTCCTTCGGCGTTTGCCGAAGCGATTTTGCGGCTCCAGAAAGACCGGAAACTTGGTGAACAGATGGGCAGGAGAAACCGGGAATTTGTCTCATCCTTTGATAAGTCCCGAGTGCGTGCCGTAATGGACAAAGTTTATGATGAGGTTCTGGAATGAAGAAAAAACTGGTATCGTTTTTAAAATACTGTAAACCTGTTTATCTGATATATTATTATCTGGGAACATGGTTTTTCAATTTTATCAGACTGTTTGTCAGAACGGACGACAGACTGATTCTTTTCAACAGTTTTGGAGGAAAGTTTTTTAATGACAGTCCAAAGGCTGTCTACGACCGGATGATCCAGGATCCACGCTTTACAGATTGCCGTTTTGTCTGGGCTTTTGAAAAGCCGGAGGCTTATCAGATTCCAAAAGGAGAAAAAATCAGGACAGATACGTTCCGCTATTTTGTGACGGCCATGAAGGCCAGATGCTGGGTTACCAATTCCTCGCTGGAAAGAGGCCTGGGTCTTCGGGGGAAACATACGTATTTTGTAAACACCTGGCACGGTACGCCTTTGAAAAAGATGGGCAGTGATCTGGCGCAGGATAATACTTCTTTTAAAAGTAAAAACAGCTGGAATATGGATCTTCTGACCACCCAGTCTGCCTATGAATCTGAAATCTTTACACGGGTATTTGAGCTTGCGCCCGGTGTCTGCCAGATCACGGGGCTGCCCAGAAATGATGAGCTTGGCTGTGCGGACGAAAGACAGCGCAGTCAAATCCGGGAAAGACTGGGACTTACAGAGAAAGAAAGGGTGATACTCTATGCGCCCACTTTCCGTGAGTATGAGAAAAACAGCGCCCGGGAATGCATTTTTGCGCCGCCGGTGTCCTGGGAGCGCTGGCAGGAGGTTCTGGGAGAAAACACGGTGATTCTGGTGCGAGCTCATTACGAGGCGCTGCAGGCCATGCATCTGTCACAGGAGGAAAGAGTGCTGGATATGTCAGATTATCCTTCACTCAATGAGCTTATGATTGCTTCCGATGTGCTGATCTCGGATTATTCCAGTGTGTTTTTTGACTATTCCATATTGGAAAAGCCTATGATTTGCTTTGCCTATGATTACGATCAATATGAGCAGAAACGGGGAATGTATTTTGACATACGCAGCTGGCTGGACTGGGGCTCTGACCAGGAAGCGGTCCTTCATATTCTCGGGAATCTGGAAAACCAGGAGTTTTGGAAGAGTTCCGTGGAGAAAACCCGGGCCTTTAAAAGGCGTTTTGTGGAAAATTCCGGTCATGCAGTGGATGCGGTGCTGGATCGAATTCATAAAAATTTCTTTTATTGACATACTGTATGTAGTATAATGAAGCAGAACTTCAGTGATTATGAACAGGATGGAAAATATGAACCAAAGAAAAAATTTTGAACAATACAAACGAATGCTGCGCTTTTTTGCAGCCATGTTTTTGGTGGCTGCCCAGACTGCCGTGTTTGCATTCTGCTGGTACCGCTATTTCAATCCGGAATTACGAAAACCGTATGAGAATAAAGGAAATCTGTTGATGATTGCCGTTTATCTGGTGCTGCTTTTTGTTTTTCTGGCGGCATTTGGCGGGCTTAAGATCGGCTATATGAAAAAAGGGAATATTATGTTGTCCCAGATACTGTCCATTGTGGCGATGCACGTGATTGTTCTGGTGCAGATTCTGCTGATATCCGGAAAGCTTTACCGGCTGTCCAGACTGGCTGGTGTGACGTTCGTCATGACCCTGGTGGATATTGGGATCGCGGTGGTGTTTATTCACTTTTTTCACGCGCTGTATTACAGACTGTTTCCGGCCCGGAAAATGCTTCTTATTTATCAGGACAGGCCTCCGGAACCGCTGATGCAGAAGATGTATGCCCGGCGGGACAAGTATAATATCTGTGAACATGTAAATATAGAAAGCGGTATGGATGAGGTCAAAGAGCTGATTCTTAAGTACGATGGAGTGATTCTGTGTGATATTCATGCCAAAAAGCGGAACAATCTGCTGAAGTATTGTTACCGGTACGGAATCAGAGTGTATACAACCCCCAAGATATCGGATATTATCCTGAAAAGCGCGGAGATTCTTCCTCTTTTTGACACGCCGCTGTTTCTGTCCAGAAATCAGGGGCTGAGTTTTGAACAGAAGCTGATAAAGCGCATCATGGATATTGTGATCTCCGCTGTACTGCTGGTTGTTGCCAGCCCTTTTATGCTTATCACAGCCGCAGCGGTGAAGGTATACGACAGAGGACCGGTGATATTTAAGCAGGAGCGGGTGACGGTGGAAGGCCGCAGATTTTTTGTTTATAAATTCCGGAGCATGATTGTAAATGCGGAAAAAGACGGCGTAGCCGTGCTGGCCACCCAGCACGACAGCAGAATTACTCCCGTGGGGAGGGTGATCCGGGCGGCCCGCCTGGATGAGCTGCCCCAGCTTTACAATATTTTAAGAGGGGATATGAGTCTGGTGGGACCGCGCCCGGAACGTCCGGAAATTATGGAAAAATACGAAGATACCATTCCGGAATTTTCTTACAGGTTGAAAGTGAAGGCCGGACTTACAGGGTATGCCCAGGTTTACGGGAAATATAATACCACAGCCTATGACAAGCTGAAGATGGATCTGATGTATATTGAAAATTATTCACTGCTCATGGATTTGAGGCTTCTGTTTATGACCTTCAAAGTGATTTTTATGAAAGAAAGCACGGAAGGTCTGAGTAAAGAACAGCTGGAGGAACTGATATCGAAAGAGCATGTAAAAAAATGATTTTCTGCGTTTTTTCTTGCCTTTGGCAGGAAAAAGTGATATATTGGCGCAGTAGATGCAGTTGAAAAGGTATTCTCTGCTGCGTCAGATTATAAAAAGAGGATGGTATGGTATGAGATTTTTCAGTGACACCAAGAAATATGCCGGCTATGTCGTGCGTGCTGCGAAATCGCAGCTGAAGGCGGAAGTGGCCAACTCTTATCTGAACTGGGTCTGGTGGATTCTGGATCCTTTATGTTTTATGCTCATTTACGCATTCATATTCGGCGTAGTGTTTGACGGACGGGAGCCGTATTTTGCCGCATTTATTTTTGTAGGTCTGACTGCGTGGAATTTTTTCAACAAATGTGTGATTGGCAGCGTGAAAATGGTAAAGAAGAACAAGGCGATCATCGACAAGGTGTACATACCCAAATTTGTGCTGGCTTATACCAGAATGGGTGTGGATGGATTCAAAATGCTGATTTCTTTTGGAATTATCATCTGCATGATGGCAGTCTACCGGGTTGAGCTTACCTGGAATGTACTGTTGGTGATTCCTTTGCTGCTGCTGCTTTTGATCATAACCTTTGCGGGCATGACAATACTGATGCATCTGGGCGTTTTTGTAGAGGATATGAGCAATATTGTCACAATTTTGTTCCGGCTTCTGTTTTATGTGACCGGTATCTTTTATTCTGTATATAAAAGACTGCCTGCTCCCTATGGAATATGGGCGCTGCGTCTGAATCCCATGGCTTTTATCCTGGACGGACTGCGTAAATGTCTTTTGTACGGGCAGACGCCTGACATGAGGATTTTTGCCATCTGGCTGGTAATCGGCTGCCTGGTGGCTGCCCTGGGAGTCAAGATTATTTACCGGTATGAAAACGGCTATGCAAAGGTGGTTTAAAAAAGATGGATAATCAGAAATATGCAATTGAGGTAAAAGACCTTCATATCAGCTATCGCTGTCTGAAATCTTTTTCCGTTAAAAAAAGTTTCTTTAAGTTAAAAAAAAGCAAACCGGAGATCTATGAAGCGGTGCGGGGAGTCTCTTTTAATGTAAAGAAGGGTGATATTCTGGGAATTGTGGGTAAGAACGGAAGTGGAAAATCCACACTCCTGCGTGCGCTGGCCGGGATTTTTTCACCGGATTCCGGGGAAATTGATCTTCACGGCTATACTGTTTCGCTTCTGGCTATCGGCGTGGGTTTCCAGAGAGCCTTAAGCGGAAGGGAGAATATTTATCTTTCCGGTATGCTGCTGGGATTCTCGGAAGAGCAGATCAGAGAAAAGATTGATGAGATCATTTCTTTTGCCGGTCTGGGTAAATTTATTGATATGCCGGTGCAGACTTACTCCAGCGGCATGTATTCCAAGCTGGCATTCTCCATCACAGCAATTCTGGAGACGGATATTATGCTGATTGACGAAGTGCTGAGCGTTGGTGACGCCAGGTTTAAAAAGAAAAGCTATAAGAAAATGAAAGACCTGATCATGGATGAGGACAGGACGGTTATCATTGTCTCTCACAATTCCGATACTATCCGGAATCTGTGCACCAGCGTTTTGTGGCTGCATGAGGGAGAGGTCAGGATGATGGGGGATACCGGCGAAGTGATGGATGCATATGAGGAATTTATGCAGTAGACAGGGGAGGCAAAAATGAAAAGAGTAATTACTTACGGGACATTTGATTTACTTCACTATGGACATATCAATATTTTAAGAAGAGCAAAACAGCTGGGTGACTATCTGATTGTGGCTCTTTCCACGGATGAGTTCAACTGGAATATGAAGCAGAAAAAATGCTACTTTTCCTATGAGGAGAGGAAGCAGCTTCTGGAAGCGATCCGCTATGTGGATCTGGTGATCCCGGAGGAAAACTGGGAACAGAAGGTAACGGATGTAAAAGAGTACCATATCGATACTTTTGTCATGGGAGACGACTGGGAAGGCAAGTTTGATTTTCTCAAGGAGTACTGCGACGTGGTATACCTGCCGAGGACGCCGGAGATTTCGACGACTCAGATCAAGCAGGATCTGAACAAAAAGGGATGAGTTGCTGCCATGGTTAAGGTATCGGTTATCGTTCCGGCGTACAATGTGGAGCCCTATCTGGAACGCTGTCTTCGCTCTCTGGCAAAGCAGACGCTTCCGGAGCTGGAAATTATCGTAATCAATGACGGAAGTACAGACAGAACCAAAGAAGCGGCCTGCCGTGTGCAGGCGGAATATCCCGGTAAATTAATAGTGAAAACGACAAAAAATCAGGGAGCTGCAGCTGCGAGAAACGAAGGACTTGCGCTGGCGCAGGGAGAGTATATCGGCTTTGTGGACGGGGATGATACCGTGTGCCCCGCCATGTTTGAAAGACTGTATCAAACTGCCAGCCAAACCGGGGCGGATATCGTCTGCTGCGGCTATCTGAGGATGGACGGCGCTGATGTTCAAAACAGGGGGACCGATACGAAGCTGTGCGGTCTTTACGGGAAGAGTATCCATGAGGAACCCGCAATTTTGACGGAGTCAACGCCCTATCTGTGGAATAAGATTTTTCGTCGTTCTATGATTGAAAGACGGCGGATCGTATTTCAGGATTTTCGGATTTATGAGGATCTTGTGTTTACGTATCAGTCGTTTTTGTATGCAGACAATATTCAGTATGTTCCGCTTCCGCTGTATCAGTATATGGTATCCCGAGAAGGCGCTCTCACCTCATCCTTTTCCCAAAAGAGGTTTGATCTGTTTGCGGCTTTTGACTGTCTTTTGAAATATTACGAGAAAGAGGG
Organism: uncultured Ruminococcus sp.; assembly: GCA_946494335.1. Taxonomy (GTDB): domain Bacteria; phylum Bacillota; class Clostridia; order Lachnospirales; family Lachnospiraceae; genus Ruminococcus_G. The sequence goes on from CAMMBV010000005.1 coordinate 54,190, forward strand.
CGTGAAGGAACGGTTTCTGGATGAGCTGTTCTTTGTGCTGATCAAACATGTGTATGTTGCCTGTGAAGAGCCTGCAAGGACAGAGAACTGGAAAGTGAAATTTCGTTTTATCAGAGAAAGTTCCCGTTATCTCAGGTCCGTATATCCCGGGTTAAAAAACTATACCCGGTACTATGAGGTATATGGGAATCGGAAAGCCCTGTATGAGAGCAGATGGTACTGGTATCTGCGGACTGTGTTTCCCTGGGTTCCTCAAATGCGCCGGAGACTGGGAAGATTAAAAAGAGCCGCAGAACTGGGAAGGAGCGCAGCCGGCAGCTTTGCCCTGCAAAAGACAGAGCCGGCAGGAAATCCATTGGAAGCCTCAGTGCTTCTTTTATGGGATCCGGTTCTAAATCCGGAGGATTTCCAAATGCTGCTTGAGCTTTCAAAGGAGCTGAAGGAGGAAGGCGTAACAGGACTTTACCTGTATGAGGGAAGCCGTATTATGGGAAGACAGGAAATGATAGAGGAGCTTTCGAAAGTGATACCCTGTCGGGAACAGAAGAATCCTTTTTCGGCGCTGACACGGATGGAAAAAATATGGATGGCGCTTATGGAATACCATCCCCGGCTGTACCGGGTGAGAAAGAAAGGAACGCATAAGATGATGGAGAAGGAATTTCGCCGGGTATTTCCGGAGGAAAATTTCATCTGTGCGGTTCTGGTGGGGCAGGTGCGGCCGCGCAGTCTTGCCCTTGTAAAAGCAGCCGGCCTTACCATCCTGGACAGTTCCCAATACGGGGAGAGGACCGTCGGACAGATGAAGAGGGATATACTTTTACTTGTAAAATGAAAGAATTCTGTGTATAGTAGAGAATAACAGATGAGGAGCTGTTCATGGTGCAGAAGATAAGACTTGCTGTCGGCGTAATTGGCGTGCTTGCCGTTGTTTTGCTGATCAGCTTCTGGCCGGAAAAGAAGAAGGAAGAAGGAGCGGTCAGGATCCACTATATCGGACTTTTGGGGTCTACGGATGCAATCCTTTTGGAGGACAACGGTCATTTTGCGCTGGTGGATTCGGGGGAGGACTGGGATTATCCCCAGGGGAATCACCTGCTTTATCCGTACCGCACCGGTGTGATCATGAATCAGGGATTTGAGCAGCAGGTGATTTATTATCTGAAATCGGTGGGAGTAAATTCGTCCAACCTGGATTTCTACATAGGGACTCATTCTCACAGTGATCATATTGGAAGCGGTGATGAGATAATCCGCACTTTTCATCCGAAAACGGTGTATCTGAAATTTTATTCGGATGGCAATGTAACCAGCCGCACTAACTGGTGGGATAATCTGTATGTGTACCATACGCTGCTGGCGGCTGCCGCAGATAATGATGTGACGGTGGTACAGGATCTCACGGAAGGGATGGAGCTGACGCTGGGCAGTCACACGAAGCTGCAGCTTTATAATACGACGGTGAAGAGCAGAGTCAGGGACGAAAACGCAAATTCGCTGGTAATAAAGGGGAAATTTTGGGAAAATACGGTTCTGCTTACAGGAGATATGGAGCCCCGGACAGCCAGAAATCTTCTGAAAAAGGGTTTCATCGGACAGACGGATATCTTAAAGCTTCCGCATCATGGATATCTGCAGAACAATCCGGAAGATATATTGACGGAATTCGCTCCGAAAACCGCCGTGGTGACGGGACCTTTATCCAACCTGGATGAATCTGTGGTCACACTGCTGAAAGGTATGGGGACGGATATCCGGACCGTCCATTTAAGCGGCGCAGCGCTGGTCAACGAATTTACAGCGGCCGGATATACCACATCCCTCCGTCAGGTGAAAGGCGGCTGGTTTTCCTGGGAAGGACACCGGTATTTTATGGATGAGGACGGGCGGCCTTACACAGGGGAAGTATGGATATCGGGTGAAAAATATCTCTTTGATGAGAGAGGCAGAATGCAAAAAGAAAACTAAAGGTGAAGATCATGAAAAACAGAAAAAAACTTATGGTAATCTGGGCGCTGGTGGTCTGCTTTTTAATGGGGCAGCCGGTCTGGGCCGAAGTCAACAATGATGAAAAATATTCCATAGCCAGCAATGAGATTTCCGGCTGGCCCCAGGGGGCGGACGTTTATTCGGAAACGGCGGTGCTGATGGATGCGGACACGGGACTTGTACTGTATGATAAGGGAAAGGATGAACCCCGTTACCCTGCCAGTATCACAAAGGTTATGACGGCGCTGCTGGCGCTGGAGAACAGCAGTCTGGACGAACAGGTGACCTTTACAGCCACCGGTCTGGAGCGGATGTATGAGGGCACCAATATTAATATGCAGGTGGGCGAGGTGCTCACCATGGAACAGTGTCTCTATGCGGTTATGATAAAATCGGCCAATGAGGTTGCGGCTCAGGTTGCGGAGCATGTGGCGGGAAGCCAGGAAGCATTCGTTGATATGATGAATGCGAAAGCACAGGAGCTTGGCTGTACCAACACCCATTTCAATAATCCCAGCGGCCTTCCCGATGAAAATCACTGGACGACAGCCAACGATATGGCGCTGATTTTCAGAGAAGCGCTGAAAAATGAGGAATTTGTCAAAATTATAGGCACACTGTCCTACACCATTGATCCCACCAACCTGAATCCGGAGGCCAGAACACTCACCAGCCATCATGCGCTCCTGGTACCAACGGCGCCGGAACATTACGACGGCTGCATCGGAGGGAAAACGGGAGTCACGGAGATATCCAAAAATACCCTTGTGACAGCGGCGCAGCGGGAGGACCTGTGTCTCATCGCCGTAGTGATGCGGGCGGATCCGGGACAGGTATGTGCAGATACCACCGCACTGTTTGATTATGGCTTTTCCCAGTTTGAGAAGCTGGAAGTGGAAAACGGCCAGCTGGTAGTCCCCAAGGGGACCACCGAAGAGGATCTCACCGTGACCGAAGCGGAAGTGGATGGCGGTATCGTAAGAAGCTACGCTTTGGGCGATCATACGCTGGGGGTGACATCCGTTTCAGCGGAGGAGATTGAGCAACAGGAAGAAGAGGTCCGCCAGCAGGAAGAAGAAAAAATCCAACAGGCGCAGGAGGATGAGCAGGCGGTGCAGCAGGCGCAGGAAGATGAGATGACGAATCATTACCGTATGATCATTCTGGTGATGGGTATCATAATTATCGTTCTCATTGTGGTGGCGGTTATCCGGGCCATTTATAACAGTGTAAAACGCAGAAAGAGACGGAACGGAAAAAAGAGGTAGGATATGAATGTGGCGTTGATTCTGGCGGGCGGAAGCGGCCAGCGGATGAAACAGGATATTCCCAAACAGTTTATTCACATTTACGATAAACCGGTGATTGTGTATACGCTGGAGGCTTTCGAGCATCATGATAAGATTGATGCCATAGAAGTGGTGTGTCTGGATGGATGGCATGATGTGCTGAGAGCTTATGCAAAACAGTTTAACATTACAAAACTGAAATGGATCGCGCCGGGCGGCAATACGGGTCAGGAATCGATCCGCAGCGGCGTGGAAAATCTGAAAGGCCACTGCCGGGAGGATGATATTATCGTGATTCATGACGGCATCCGGCCCCTTGTGGACGTGAGCGTGCTGACCGATGTGATTGAGACCTGCAGTTTATACGGCAATGCAGTGACAGCCATGCCTTATAATGAACAGATCTTTAAAATCCGGGATGAGAATACCACCTGTGAGTATATTCCGCGGGAACAAATCCGACGGGTGGCGACGCCCCAGGCGTATACCTTCGGCAAGCTGGTATGGGCGTATGAAAAAGCCTTTTCTGAAAAAATCGGAATTTACGGTTCCTCCTATGCCAACACCATGATGGTGGATCTGGGGGAAGTGCTTCATTTTTCCAGAGGTTCCGACCGCAACCTCAAACTGACGACAAAGGATGATCTGGAGCTGTTTAAGGCGTATTTAAAGCTGGAAGAGGACACCTGGCTGAAATAAAGGGGCAATATGATAAAATCAAAACAGTATCAAAATGATGTTATGGCGACTGCGCAGCTTCCTCTGGACTGGGGGAAGCTGCGCAGCACCAGTATACTGCTGACGGGAGCCTGCGGCATGATAGGCACCTTTCTGATTGACGTGCTGATGTGCAGGAACAGAGTGTGGAAGGACAATATTAAGATCTGCGGCGTTACACGAAGGAAGGCGGAAGCGGAAAAAAAATTCGCCTCCTGTCTGGAGGAAGGCCTTTCCTTTCTGGAATGGGATGTAACCACACCGTTTCCAAAAGAGGAGGAACAGATCTGGGATTATATGATTCACGGAGCCAGCAATACCCATCCGCTGGCATATTCCGCTGATCCGGTGGGAACCATCGGGGGAAATGTGCTGGGTCTGTGGAATCTGCTGGAGATGGGAAGAAGATGTCTTAAAAAGCGGCTTCTTTTCATGTCCAGCGTGGAGATATACGGGGAAAATGCGACGGATATTCCGGCTTTCGCGGAAACCGATCTGGGATATCTGAACTGCAATACCCTGCGGGCGGGATACCCGGAGAGTAAACGGCTGTCAGAGAGCCTGTGCCAGGCTTACCGCTCTCAGTACGGGATTGACTTTGCATCGGCCCGGCTGTCCAGGGTTTACGGCCCTACCATGCGGGAGGACGACAGCAAGGCCTTGTCCCAGTTCATCAAAAATGCAGTGAGGGGAGAAGATATTGTACTGAAAAGCGAGGGGAATCAGTACTTCTCCTACACTTATGTGGCGGATGCCGCTGCTGCGCTTTTATGGGTTCTGCTGGAGGGGGAAACAGGGGAAGCCTATAACGTGGCGGATGAAAGATCTGACATTACGCTGAAAGATCTGGCGGGCCTTCTGGCGAAAAGTGCGGGAACCCGCGTGGTATTTCAGCTGCCGGATCAGGAGGAACAAAAGGGGTATTCCACCGCCACCAGAGCCATACTGGACGGAAGAAAAATTAAAGGGCTGGGATATGCGGCCCGATATTCCATCGAAGAGGGGCTTGCGCATACGGTTTCTGTTTTGCGGGAAGGGTATAAATTGTAATAAGGGGAGGTTCCATGAGAAAATATACACAGGAAGAGCTTGAAAAAATCCAGGCATTGAGTATGGAGACACTTAAGGAATTTATCCGGATATGTGAGAAATACGGCCTGGATTATTTTGCCATATCCGGCACTGCCATCGGGGCCGTGCGGCACGGGGGCTTTATCCCCTGGGATGACGATATGGATGTGGGGATGCTGCGGGAGGATTATGACCGTTTTCTTAAAGTGGCCCCGGAGGAACTGAAAGGCCGGTATGAGCTTTACAGCGCATCCATTCAAAAGAGAGTACAGGGATTTTATCTGCAGATGTTTCCCAGAGGATCTGTGTTCATGACCAGAAGAAACGCCAGATGGCCCCTGCATCCGGGAATCAAGCTGGATATCTTTCCCTATGACAGTGTTCCTGCCAGCAAAAGAAAACGGGCGCTGCTGTACCGGCGTTTGCGGTTCTGGAACCGTCTGTATATCATTAAGAACACCAAAATTCCTCAGCTTGACGGGAAAGGGCTAAAAACCGGACTGGCAAAGCTTCTCTGCCTGTTGTGCTACTATCTTATGAAGGCAGGGCCGTCTGCGGATTTTATTGCAGGCAGATATGAAAAGCTGATGAGAAGCTGTCAGGGACAGTCCGATTATTACACCATACTGGACGATATGGATCCGGATCTGTGGGCTATCAGAAAATCAGAGCTGTATCCTGTGCAGGAAGCTGCCTTTGGGCCTTTAACCATACGCCTTCCTGCCAAAAATGACGCCATGCTGCGGCGCCAGTACGGAGATTATATGAAATTTCCTCCTGAAAATGAACGGGGAGGCCATGATATCGTAAAACTGGTATTTCCAGAAGAACAGGAGTGAGAGTGATATGATGTATCAGGAATATGATCCGCAGATTTTAAAGAAGCTGCAGGATACAGAGCTGTCCATTTTAAAAGACTTCGACCGGTTCTGCCGGGAAAGAGGTATTGAATACTTTGGCTGCGGCGGTACCTTGTTGGGAGCTGTGCGCCATGGAGGATTCATTCCCTGGGACGACGATCTGGATGTGGGTATGACCAGGGAGCATTATGAGCGCTTTTTAAAGGCGGCCCGGGAAGATGCGGCGGGGGATTATGCCCTTCTCAATGCCGATACAGATCCGTCTTTTCCGGTGATGATTACCAAATGGTACCGGAAAGGAACGGTTTTTCGGGATGAAGACGCTGTCGTCTGCGGCTATCACAGCGGAATCGGCGTGGATATTTTTTGCTTTGACAATGTGGCCGATGACAGAAGCGCGCTGCGCCGGCAGGCCATGAAAGCATGGTGCTTTGGCAAACTTCTGATTCTCCGGCAGATACCCAACCCTACGATATATGAAGGAGGATTTAAAGGGAAAGCGGCAGCGGTTATTTCGCGGATAGCCAACCGGGCGCTGAAAATACTGAGAATTTCTCCGGAATATCTGTACCGCCAGGCCAAAGAAGCGGCTGTACGGTATCAGAAAGAACAGACAAAACGGGTCGCTTTTTTGTTTGATCCCACGCCTTATACCAGTATGCTGAAACGAAGCGATATCTATCCGGTCAGAGAGCTTTCTTTTGAAGGGGTAAAGTTTCTCTTTCCCCATCGCCCTGAAGTTTATCTGAGGACACGGTACGGCAGGGATTTCATGAAGCTTCCGCCGGAAGATAAACGTCATAATCATCCGCCGGCGCAGCTTGCTTTTGGAACAAAGGAGTAGTCTATGATTAACAGGATTTTCATGCCGCCCGGGGGGGAGTCCATGAAAAAGACGTATCTGTGGACGGTGCTGGCGGGACTTCTCTATGCGGGAAGCTCTTTTCTCATGTCCATGGCGGTTTCCAATATTCTGGGCGCTCATCAGGCGGGGGTGTTTACCATTGCCATGACCATCGGAAACCAGCTGGTTACCATCGGGTATTATAATATGAGAACCTTCCAGGTATCCGATGTAACGGAAAAATACGGATTTGATGATTATGCCGGGTTTCGTGCCGTGACGGTCACTGTGATGACGGCAGTGGGGATTCTGTGGGTGTTTTTCGGAGGTTATGAAAAAGAAAAGGCGGCGGCTGTCTGTCTGATGACCTTTTTCAAGATCTGTGAATCGGTATCCGATCTTCTGGAAGGACGTTATCAGCAGAAAGGACGCTACGATGTTTCCTGCCGGGGTGTGTTTATAAAAACACTGCTGTATCTGCTGTGCTTTGTACTGACTCTGGCGGTTACAGGGGAACTTATTATATCGCTGGCTGCCATGGGGCTTATCTACGGAGTCAGTATCCTGGTCATTGACGGCGTTTTGATAAAATCATTTGGAGGAATGCGAATACGTTTTTCTTTCTCTGTGATTCGTTCCCTGAGCATAAACTGTATGCCTTTATTTATCAATTCCTTTTTTATGACTTATATTGTCAATGCTTCCAAATATTCCATGGAGCGTTATTACAGCGACGACTATCTGGGGATTTTTAATGCGCTGTATATGATGGCTTTTGTGGTAAATCTGTTTTCCAGTTTTGTATTAAAACCGCTTATTATGCCGCTGTCAGTGAAATTTAGTAAAAGGGACTTCAAAGGATTTACCAAAGTGATGAAACGGCAGGCTCTGATTATCGCAGGGATCACAGCAGTCTGCATACTGGGGGCATATATTCTGGGAATTCCGGTGCTGACCTGGCTTTTTGGCATAGATCTGTCCGGACATCGGAGCGCTCTTTGCGTAATTCTGGCCGGGGGAGCATTTACGGCCATTTATCAGCTTCTTCAGTATGGAATCGTGATCATGCGCCATCAGGCGGGCTGTCTGGCAGGCTGCGTGGTGACGGCGGCGCTTACCTTTGTATTTACGCCGGTTCTTGTGAGAAAATCTGCAATTTTTGGCGGAGCAGTCAGTTATTTCTGCTCCATGGCGCTGATGTCGGCGGTGCTGCTGATTTTCTTTCTGTATTATCTGAAAAGGGAGAGAGAGGAATAATTATGGGGAAAAAGATTGCTGTGTTCTGTTCCCACTATTTCCCTTATCTGGGAGGGGTGGAAAGCTATACGGGTCATCTGGCTGCGGCGCTGACAGACAGGGGGGATCAGCCGGTCGTCGTCACTTCCAACGACATGAAACTGAAAAGTCTGGAATGGATGGAAGGCATACCGGTGTTTCGTATGCCCTGTTTCAATCTGCTGGGGGGCAGGTTTCCAGTGTCCAGACCGAACCGCCGGTTCTGGAAAATGCACAGAAAGCTGATGAGCATCCCTTTTGATCTGGTAATTATTCAGGCCAGATTTTATCCTCACAGCCTGTACGGCGCCTGGCTGGCGAAAAAAAAAGGTATAAGGTGCATTGTGATTGATCATGGGACCAGTCACATGACGGTGGGCAGCCGGCTGCTGGATACTTTGGGCGCATGGTATGAGCATGGAATTACGGCCCTGCTGAAAAAATACTGCGGTGATTTTTACGGGGTATCAAAGGACTGCTGCCGGTGGCTGGAACATTTTGACATTCGTCCATGCGGCGTTTTGTACAATGCTGTTGATCCCCGGGAAATACAGAAACTGACGGAACACCCGGTGCGGGATTTCAGACAGGAATTTAAGATCAGCTCATCCAGTCTGGTGATCACCTATACGGGGAGACTGGTAAAGGAAAAGGGTATCATGAATCTTCTGGCAGCATTTAAAAGCCTTCCCCGGGAGATGAACGCTCTGCTTTTTATCGCGGGAGACGGGGAAGAGCTGGAGCATGTCCGGAAGCGGAAAATGGAATATGTCTATGCGCTGGGACGGCTCTCTTTTCAGGAAGTGGCTGCGCTTCTGGCCGTGACGGATATTTACTGCCTGCCCACGGATTACCCGGAGGGGTTTCCCACGGCGGTGCTGGAGGCAGCCGCGGCCGAGTGCTTTGTGATCACCACCGAAAGGGGAGGATCAAAGGAGCTGATTTTGGATCAGAGATATGGCATCATCATGAAGGATAACCATCCCGGGACGATACGCCGGGCCCTTGTAAAAGCCGCATCGGATGAACAGCTGAGAAAACAGGCGGTTAAAAGGACGAAAGACAGGCTGCTTAAGTATTTCACCTGGGAAAAAACCGCGGGACGGATTCACTGTCTGGCAGAGGAAAAGGACAACAGGAGAACCTATGAAGAAACTGATTATTATTCCGGCCTATAACGAGAGCGCCTCCATCGTAAAAACGGTGGAGGAGATCAAAAAGCAGGCTCCGGAATTTGACTATATTGTGATAAATGACTGTTCCACGGACGATACGGGAAAGCTGTGCCGCATTCATGAAATTCCGGTTATTGACCTGCCCATGAATCTGGGAATTGGAGGAGCTGTTCAGACGGGATACCGTTATGCCAGAAAAAAAGGATATGATATGGCGGTTCAGGTGGACGGGGACGGACAGCATGATCCCTTCTTTTTAAGACAGATGGCCAGGGAGCTGGAAAAAGAGGGGGCGGATCTTTTGATCGGTTCCCGGTTTCTGGAAAAGAAAGGATTTCAGTCTTCTGTGCTCCGCCGTGTGGGAATCCGGTATTTTTCCTGGCTGATCCGTCTTGTGACCGGAAAAAAAATCACAGATCCCACGTCGGGCCTGCGGATTGCGGGGAAAAGAGCCATCGCACTTTTTGCCGTTCACTATCCGGAGGATTATCCTGAGCCGGAGAGTGTGACTGCCGTTTTAAGACGGGGATGGAAGGTAAAGGAAATCCCTGTGATTATGCGAGAGCGCAGCGGAGGCGTATCTTCCATATCCGCAAAGCAGTCGGTTTATTATATGGTTAAAGTTACGATGGCAATATTGATGGAGTGTATCAGAAAGGAGGAAAAGGATGAATATTAGAACACAGATTATGGTGGCTGCCATAGCTGTCATTGCTCTGGCCGTGCTGATATACATGATTCACGGCAATATGCTGAAGCTGAAATATGCCCTTACCTGGTTCCTTCTTGTGGCGGGTGTGCTGGTGTTTGGCTGTTTTCCCTCTCTCACTTCTGTTCTGGCAGGCTTTCTGGGGATTGAGACGCCGGTCAACATGTTATTCTTTGCGGGCTTTTGCTTTTCTCTGATCATCATTTTTTCTCTGACCGTGGTGGTTTCACGGCTTTCGGTGAGTCAGAAAAAACTGACCCAGGAAATCGGTCTCTTGAAAAAGGAGCTGGAGGAGGTAAAAAAAGAACGTCATGAGGAAACATCGAAGTAAGAGAACGGGAATTATTATCAGTATTTTTCTTCAGCTTATGTTTGTGGCAGCAGTGGGGGCGCTGGCGGAATTTCTTTATAATCTTCCCATAGACAAAGAAGAGGATTATCAGTATCTGGAAGAATCCCAGATCAAAGCGGCCGGATTCCGGCTTCAGGACGGCGTCTATGTCAGTGAAAAGGGCGGCGCCAGTCTGATCCTGGAGTTTGAAGAGCAGTATGTGGATAAGCTTTACTATGAATTTGCCTATGAAGGGCAGCTTTATGCCACGGTTTACGTGGGGGATTACAGTAAGGAGGATTCCTCTGCTTCCAGGTTGATTGCGGATCATAACAATCACCTGTCCACATCCTCCACTGTGAATATCCGGCACAGGACAGATAAGATTACCATACAGATGCCAAAGAGTGCGGAACATGTGAATATCCGCGCCATTGCTTTAAATAATACGGGAAATTATTCCCTGGGAAGATTTCTCTTTGTCTGCCTTGCGGCCGGAATCCTGCTGCTTTTGTTTCATCTGTTTCACAACAGCCGGTTCTGGAAGCCGGAGCGTATCTTTCTTGCCATTTCCATAAGTGCAGGGCTTTTGATGATTCTGACGCTGCCCGCCCACAAGGTGGGGATGGATGAAGAAATTCATTTCGGCAGAGCTTACTATCTTTTTGACACTTTAGCCGGGAAGGATACAGTGACAGTGCACCCGGTGATGAACGATCTCATTACAACCAGTATGAATAACTGGCCGGAAAGCATTCCCCAGTCCGAGGAGGAGCAAAAGGAAGAAGACCGGTTCTGGAATGCCAATCTGGCCTGGGATTCTTCAGCTTCGTCGACAGAGTATCAGCAGGATAATTATAAGCTGCAGCTGTACTCTTTCAGTTACCTTCCGCAGGCGCTTATGATTCAGGCCGGCCGGCTTTTTCATCTGGATTTTACCGCCATATACCGGCTGGGCCGGCTGGGAAATCTCCTTTTGTACTGCGCGGTGGTTTATCTGGCGATCCGGAAGATTCCTTTTGGCAAACGGATTATGATGGTGATGGCGCTGACGCCTACCGCTGTGTTTTCGGCGGTGACCTACACTTATGATACCACGGTGACGGCCTTTACTTTTCTTGGGATTGCCTATCTGCTGCCGGAACTTATGGATGACGGAGGGAAGCTCTCCCGGAAAAACTGTGTGGTATTTATCTTATCCTTTGTGATTGCCAGCCTGCCAAAACCTGTTTATATCCCGCTGCTTTTGACGGCCCTCCTCATTCCGGGTTCCCGGTTTTCCAGCAGGAAGGCACACCGTATGTTCCAGGCGGGAGTGGGGGCAGTGTTCCTTTTGATGCTGTCCACCTTTGCGCTGGAGCCGCTGTTGAATGCCAACCAGGCCGGAGACGCCAGAGGTGGAGACACGGGGGTGGGACGTCAGCTGCGGTATATATTTGCCCATCCGATTTCCTATGTCGGTCTTCTGCTCTCCAGCCTGAGGGAAAAGTTTTTTTCCTTCACCTTCGGGTATGAGGCGCTGGGGCAGATGGGGCATCTTGCAGGGAATGAAAAGATGATTTCCGCTGCCATGCTGACAGTTGGTGTGACGCTGACGGATCAGAGAAGGAGAAAAGCGCCGGATCTTTCGTCTTTTCAGAAAGCCGGAGCACTGTTTTTCTGTTTCGTCACCATCTGTCTTATATGGACGGCGCTGTATTTAAGCTTTACCCCGGTGGGAGCCGACATTATCCGCGGGGTTCAGGGACGGTACTATCTCCCGGTGACCATGCTGGGGCTTCTGGCTGTGCGGACAAAGGCCGTCAGAAATTTTCTGCCCCGCCGCATTGATCTGACGGTTGTGACGGCGCTGTCAGCGCTGCTTTTGCTGACCGGCGTTTACGGCAGCGTCATCTGCAATACATTCTGACGGCGCCATCCTGGCCTTGAATAATAGGATATAAAATGGTATACTTACCATAAATTGACGAAGAAGAAAGATCTGGAGGACAAATTGATGAGAACATACCTGGTAACCGGAGGAGCCGGTTTTATCGGTTCAAACTATATCCATTATATGTTTCGAAAATACGGGGATGAGATCCGTATCATTAACGTGGATAAGCTGACTTATGCGGGGAATCTGGAAAACCTGAAAGATGTGGAAAACAAAGAGAATTATACCTTTGTGAAAGCGGATATCTGCGACAGCGAGGCGATCCAAAAGATTTTCGATGAAAATGATATTGACCGGGTGGTACATTTCGCGGCGGAAAGCCACGTGGACAGAAGTATCCGCAACCCGGAGGTTTTTGTGAAGACGAATGTGCTGGGAACGCTGGTGATGCTCAATGCGGCAAAGGCTGCATGGGAGCTTGAGGACGGTACCTTTAAGGAGGGAAAAAAATTCCTTCATGTATCCACCGACGAGGTTTACGGTTCCCTGGAAGAAGAGGGAGAATATTTCTATGAGACGACTCCCTATGATCCCCACAGCCCCTATTCGGCCAGCAAGGCGTCGTCGGATATGCTGGTGAAATCTTACATGGATACGTATCATTTCCCGGCAAATATCACCAACTGCAGCAATAATTACGGCCCCTATCAGTTTCCGGAAAAGCTGATTCCGCTGATTATCAACAACGCTCTTCACGGGAAAACGCTTCCGGTGTACGGCGACGGAAAGAACGTCCGGGACTGGCTGTATGTGGAAGATCACGCCAAGGGAATCGATATGGTGCAGGAAAAGGGACGGCTGTTTGAAACCTACAATATCGGCGGGCATAATGAGAAACAGAATATTCAGATTATCCATATTATACTGGATACCCTTCAGGAGATGCTACCTGAGGGAGACCCCAGAAAAGAGCTGGTCAGCGAGAAGCTGATTACCTACGTGACGGACAGAAAGGGCCATGACAGACGGTATGCCATTGCGCCGGACAAGATTAAGGAAGAGGTGGGCTGGTATCCTGAGACCATGTTTGAGGAAGGAATCCGCAAAACCATCAAATGGTATTTTGAACATGAAGACTGGATGGAGCATGTGACCAGCGGCGATTATCAGAAGTATTATCAGGAAATGTATCAATAAAACCCGGGGGAGAGAAGGGTTATCGCAGGATAAGCCTTCTTTTGCCATGGGCAAAAACATTTACGGGAGGAAACAAGATGAAAGGTATTATTTTGGCAGGCGGTTCCGGAACCAGGCTTTATCCGCTGACGAAGGCGATCTCCAAGCAGATCATGCCGGTATACGATAAACCCATGATTTATTATCCCCTTTCCACGCTGATGCTGGCCGGTATCCGGGAGATTCTGATTATCTCCACACCCAGAGACCTGCCGGTGTTTGAGGAATTGTTCGGGACAGGAGAGCAGCTGGGACTTTCCATGAGCTATGCGGTGCAGGAACAGCCCAATGGTCTGGCGGAAGCGTTTATCATCGGTGAGAAATTTATCGGAGACGACAATGTGGCCCTGGTGCTGGGCGATAATATTTTCTATGGTCAGAGCTTTTCAAAAGTGCTGGAAAGAGCAGCGGCCCGGGAAGTGGGAGCCACGATTTTCGGCTATTATGTGAGAGACCCCAGAGAGTATGGTGTGGTGGAATTTGATGAAAACGGCAAAGCTCTTTCCATCGAAGAAAAACCCCGGGAACCAAAATCCAATTATGCAGTGCCGGGCCTGTATTTTTATGACAACGATGTGGTGGATATCGCCAAAAATGTGAAACCCTCCGCCAGGGGAGAGCTGGAGATCACCAGTGTAAACAATGAGTATCTGAAGCGGGGAACCCTTCAGGTGGAAACGCTGGGCAGAGGATTCGCCTGGCTGGATACGGGAAGTCACGACATGCTGCTGGACGCTGCGGATTTTGTCTCCGCATTTCAGAAACGCCAGGGACTTTATATCTCCTGCATCGAGGAGATTGCTTATAAAAAAGGCTTTATCACAAAGGATCAGCTGATTGAACTGGCGCAGCCGCTTCTGAAGACGGCCTACGGCAGATATCTTTTGGAAATTGCGGAAGGATTATAGAAAGAGGACAAAACAATGGGAAAAATCACGGTAGAAACATGCGGGATTGAAGGATTGAAGGTGATTACTCCGATGGTATTCGGCGACGAGCGCGGATATTTTATGGAGACTTACAATTATAATGATTACAAGGCAGCCGGTATAGATATGGAATTTGTGCAGGACAATCAGTCCAGCTCCAAGAAAGGCGTGTTAAGGGGACTTCATTTTCAGATCAATTATCCCCAGGACAAACTGGTCCGTGTTGTCAGCGGAGAGGTTTTCGACGTGGCGGTGGATCTGCGGCCGGGCTCTGAAACCTATGGGAAATGGTACGGCGTGATTCTGTCTGCGGAAAATAAGAAACAGTTTTTCATCCCCAAGAATTTTGCTCACGGCTTTGTAGTGCTTTCGGATTCAGCGGAATTTGCCTATAAATGTACGGATTTTTATCATCCCAACGACGAGGGCGGCCTTATGTGGAACGATCCCCAAATAGGTATCGACTGGCCCATTCCGGATGGAATGGAGCTGACAATTTCTGAAAAAGATCAGAAGTGGGGCAGCTTTGAGGAGTACCGAAAAGAGCGTCAGGAGTAGTAAATGTTGAAAAAAGTATTTTCTCTGCCGGTGGAGTTGTATCAGAACAGGCGTCTGATACTCACACTGGCAAAAAATGATTTTAAGACCAAATATGCAGGTTCTTATCTGGGAATCGTCTGGGCTTTTATTCAGCCGATTGTGACGGTGCTGGTTTACTGGTTTGTCTTCGGCCTGGCGCTGCGGGCCGGCGGCAACCGGACGGTTCCTTTTATCTTATGGCTGGTGGCAGGCCTGGTTCCCTGGTTCTTTGTCCAGGATGGCCTGATCAACGGCACAAATTCACTGCTTGAGTATAATTATCTGGTGAAAAAAGTTGTATTTAAGATCAGTATACTGCCGATGGTAAAAATCATGTCGGCCCTGTTTGTGCATCTTTTTTTCATTCTGGTTGTGTTGATTTTATATGTGTGCCACGGATATTTTCCGGATATCTATGCGCTGCAGCTTCTCTATTACAGCTTTTGTATGTTTGTGCTGATACTGGGAATCTCCTATCTGACCAGTGCGGTGGTAGTTTTCTTTCGGGATCTGTCCCAGATTATCAATATCGCGCTGCAGGTTGGAGTCTGGATGACGCCCATCATGTGGAGCTTCCAGGATCTGGGACTGGATTCCGGAGGAACCATCGCCAGAATTTTAAAACTGAATCCCATCTATTATATTGTAAACGGCTACCGGGATTCTCTGATTGACAAGGTCTGTTTCTGGGAGCACGGCGCATTGACGCTTTATTTCTGGATTTTTACAATTGTGGTTTTCTTTCTGGGAGCACGGTTGTTCAAAAAACTGAAGGTCCATTTTGCAGACGTATTATAAGGATGGAGAGGACAGATGAAGGATATCGCTATCCGTGTGGATAACTTAAGCAAAATATACAAATTATACCATAAGCCCACCGACCGGCTGAAGGAAACGCTGGGAATGAAAGTACCGGTGAGAGAGCATTACGCCCTTAACAACGTCAGCTTTGACGTGTATAAAGGGGAGACGGTGGGGATTATCGGGACCAACGGGTCCGGGAAATCCACCATATTGAAAATTATTACCGGAGTTTTAAATCCATCCGGCGGAGATGTGACAGTAAACGGCAGGATTTCCGCTCTGCTGGAGCTGGGCGCCGGATTTAACATGGAGTATTCCGGCCTGGAAAATGTCTACTTAAACGGCACCATGATCGGTTTTTCGCGGGAAGAAATAGATGCCCGCCTGGATGCTATTTTAAGCTTTGCTGATATCGGCGACTTCATTTATCAGCCGGTAAAAACCTATTCCAGCGGTATGTTCGTACGGCTGGCTTTTGCTGTAGCCATTAATATTGAGCCGGAAATTCTGATCGTGGATGAAGCGCTGTCCGTAGGAGATGTGTTTTTCCAGGCGAAATGTTACCGGAAATTCGAGGATTTTAAAAAGATGGGAAAGACCATCCTCTTTGTCAGTCATGATCTGGGCAGCATCAGTAAATACTGCGACCGGGTTGTGCTGCTGAATCAGGGCGTCAAGATGGATGAGGGCGCCCCCAAAGCCATGGTAGATCTTTATAAACGGCTGCTGGTTCATCAGGAAGAAGAAGCCAGGGAGGCTGCCGAAGAAAAAGAAGAAAAGGCGGAAGAACCCGTTTTACAGGTGCAGGGCGGATGCTGGAAGGATTCTCTGGTGACCAATCCCGAGGTGCTGGAGTACGGAGAGAAGCAGGCGGAGGTAGTGGATTTTGCCGTGATGGACCAGAGCGGTCGTATTACGAACACGGTGGAAAAAGGAACAAAGTTTACCATTCGGATGAAAGTTGCTTTTCGGGAGAAGGTGGAGGATCCCATCTTTGCCTATACGCTGAAAGACCTGAAGGGAACGGAGATAACCGGAACCAATACCATGTTTGAGAAGGTAAATGTGGATACGCAGAATCCCGGGGATATCCGGGAGATTACCTTTGTCCAGCAGATGGATCTGCAGGGCGGGGAATATCTGATTTCCTTTGGCTGCACTGGTTACCGGGACGGGGAATTTCACGTATACCACAGGCTGTATGACGCCTGCAATATCACGGTGGTTTCCGTCAAGAATACGGTGGGATATTATGATATGAATTCAAAAGTTACGGTGGAATAGAGGTGGGATTATGCAGGAGATTATTGGAAATATTACGCTGGACTATACGTATTATTCCGGGGAAGATCTTTACAGCGACGGTGCGGTGGAGGATGAGCTTTTAAAAATTGCCATGGACTGCAAAGAGAATCTCTATAACGGGGTGATTGCCAGAGAAAAAAGCTGGCCCATGCTTTATCACTTTTCCCATATCCGGCAGAATATTGTGGAGTGGCTGCCCATATCCAGAACAGATCAGGTACTGGAAATCGGCTCCGGCTGCGGCGCCGTCACCGGGATTCTTGCGTCCAAGGCAGGGTCTGTCCGGTGTATTGAGTTGTCAAAAAAGAGAAGCTATATCAACGCCTATCGGAACCGGAAACAGGACAATATCCGAATCGATGTGGGAAATTTTCAGGATATTGAGCAGAATATGACGGAAACCTTCGATTACATTACGCTGATCGGCGTGTTTGAGTATTCCCAGGGGTATATCGGAGGCCAGGATCCCTATGGGAATATGCTGAAAAAAATTTCCGCCCATTTAAAACCGGGGGGAAAGATTGTGATCGCCATTGAGAACCGTCTGGGGCTGAAATATTGGGCGGGATGCAGGGAAGATCATGTGGGAGAATGTTTTGAGGGACTGGAAGGGTATCACCATACCAGTGGAGTCAGAACCTTTTCCAAAGGAGAGCTGGAAGCGGTGATACGATCCGCCGGAAATTTCCGGACGGAATTTTACTATCCCTATCCGGATTACAAATTTCCCATGGCCCTTTATTCCGATGCTTACCTGCCGTCAGCGGGAGAGCTGAATATCAATATGTGTAACTATGACAGGGAACGGCTGCAGGTGTTTGATGAGACGAAGGTTTTTGACACTCTGCTGGAGAGCGGGCTGTTTCCTCAGTTTTCCAACTCTTTCCTGGCAGTGCTGACACCTCTTTCAGATTCGGAAAAGAAAAGTGGAGACGAAAAAATTATTTTTACGAAATATTCCAATGAGCGGGCCATACCTCTGGCTATTCGCACGGATATCGTGGAAAAGCCGCAGGGAGAGCGCTGTGTGAGAAAAGCGGCATGGCGGGAGGAAGGACGAAGCCATATTAAGAATCTGGCCAGATGCGGCGCTTTGCTGACGGAACAGTATGGGGGAACGGATATTAAAATAAACAAATGCAAAGTCTGTGAGAATGGAGTTGAACTGGAGTATATTAAAGGAAGATCTCTGGAAGAACAGATGGATGATCTTCTGCGGGAACGAAAATACAGGGAAGCCAGAGAGCTGATGCTGGATTACCTGGATACTGTTAAAGATACAGGCGTTCAGACTGATTTTCATATGACGGAGGAATTCTGCCGTGTATTTGGAAGTCCGGCGCTGCCCAGAGGACTGAAGTCTCTGGCCGTAACGGACATTGATATGGTGCTTTCCAATGTGCTGGTCCAGGACGGCTGGACTTTGATTGATTATGAATGGACCTTTGAGTTTCCCATTCCCATCTCCTTCGTACTCTTTCGTATCATCCATTACTATGAGGCAAGCAGCGGACTGCGAAGCTGTGTGAAGGACTGGAATCTTTACGAAGAAGCGGGGATTTCCAAAGAAGAGGCGGATATCTATCTTGAGATGGAACGCCATTTTCAGGAGTACATTCAGGGAAGCCATGTGCCCATGCGGGAAATGTATGAGGATATCTCACCGGGCGTGCTGAATGTATACCGGATGGCACAGGAAGAACACAAAAGGAAGGATGCCTTGCGGCTGCAGGTGTTTTACGCTTCGGAGGGAGAATTTGAGGAGGAGAAGTCTTCTTATTATCCCATGCCGGAGGGCAGAATCAGTCTGAGCATTTCCATACCGGAACAGATTGGAAAGGTGCGTCTTGATCCCTGTTCTTATGCAGGCGTGCTGACCATAAATCGCCTTGCCTTTGCCGGAGACAGTGAGGAAAAGGTGGATTTTGTCACCAACGGTTTCGTCATGGATGAAAAAAGGATTGTGTTTGACACCATGGATCCCCAGATTCTGATTCTGGATATTCCGGAAGGGGCCCATGTGCTGGAGGTGGATTTTGCGATGGATACGGCTTCCAGGGAAATCGGAACCTTCTTAAAGGAACTGGAACAGCTGCCAAGGCGGCAGGAAGAGGAGCTGGCCCGTTTGAGAGCGCAGCTGGAGCAAAAAGACCGGCTGATTCATGAGATGGAGAATACGAAAGCCTGGAAAGCATATCAGAAACTTAAAAAAATGACCGGAAAGGGCAGATAACCGATGGGTAAATTACTCTGGAGCGTGGATTTTGAAGAAATTCACTGCGATAATGGAATTCAATACGAGGCAGGCGGCTGGGCAGTTGGAGAAAAGGGCGAACCGGTCACATTGAAACTGCTGGCGGACCAAAAAGAGGAGATTCCCTTTCTTTTGAAAACGGAAGAGAGACCGGATGTGCAGAAAGCCATATCGGACGTGACAAAGAGGACGGATATCGGCTACCGCGTCTGTGTAAAGGACGCTGCAGCTTTGTGGGAAAAGTATCAAAGCATTGCTCTGTGGGCATCGGACGGCCAGACACAGGTAAAGGTACTGGACCGCCGCACGGAAGAGATCCGGGAACTTTACCATGATCAGACCATTACCTGGAAGATCGACGTGGTGGAACAGGTGGAAGGACTGATGACCATACAGGGCTGGGTTATCGGAATGTTTCACGATGAAACCATATCCCTGGAAGATGAAAAGGGGGAAAAGGTTCCCCATGAGATGATGAGGATCATCCGCACCGATGTAAACAAAGCGTACGCGGTGGGAAAGGAAGCGGAGAATGATCCCTGTGGTTTTCAGATCCGTATCCGCCGCAAAAACTTAAGCTGCCGTCAGCTTCATCTGAGATTTGCCAATCACCTCACCGTAAAAGAATTTGTGCTGGATCTGAAAAAATTTGATTATGAGCATTCCAGACGCGGTATGCTCAAAAAGATTCTGGCCTGGAAAAACCGGAAGAAAAACATGGCTTATATAAAAGAGCACGGCGTGGGAGACTTTATAAACCATGTCAGGCGGGAACTGGAGCCTGTGTACGGAGATTACAATATCTGGCAGAAGGAACACAGGACGCCGCCCAGGGAACTGAAAAAGCAAAGAAACCATTCATTTTCTTACCGCCCCCTGATCAGTATCGTGATACCCCTTTACAATACGCCGCCGGAATATCTGAAGGTGATGATGGATTCCCTGCTGGGTCAGACTTATGACAAGTTTGAAATCTGTCTGGCGGACGGCAGCAGTGACCTTAATGTAAAAGCTTTTCTGGAAAAGCAGTACAAAGGAGAAAAGAGGATTCATTACCGGAAGCTTTTGAAAAACACGGGTATCTCCGGGAATACCAATGAAGCTCTCGCCATGGCTTTGGGCGACTATATCATGCTGGCGGATCATGACGATATGGTGGCGCCGGACGCCCTTTATGAGATGGTAAAGCTTTTGAATGAGGAGCCGGATCTGGATATTATCTATACGGATGAAGATAAGGTCAGCATGGATGGAAAGAAGTATTACGGTCCCAACTTCAAATCAGACTTTAATATCGACCTTCTGCGCAGTGTCAATTACATCTGCCATATCTTTCTGGTGAGAACGGAAATTGCCAGGAAAATCGGAGGATTCCAAAGTGAATACGACGGGGCGCAGGATTATGATTTTATTCTTCGCTGTGTGGAGCAGACAAATCGAATCGGTCATATACCGAAAGCACTGTACCACTGGAGAGCCCATCCGGATTCTACTGCTGGGAATCCCCAGAGCAAGCAGTATGCAGTAGACGCCGGAAGAAAAGCGCTGACAGAGCACTACAAAAGACTTGGTATCCGGGCACAGGTGGAGAATACAGAGATTTTCGGCGTATACCGGACGGTATATGAGGTGGAGGGAAAGCCGAAGGTTTCTGTGATTATTCTCAATAAAGATCACAGAGATGATCTGGAAAAATGTGTGGTCTCCATTATTGAGAAAACTACGTATGATAATTACGAGATTCTGATTATAGAAAATAACAGTGAAGAGGAAGAGACCTTTCGGTATTATGAAGAGCTTGAGGGCAGATACCCCGAAACGGTGCGTGTGATCACCTGGGAGGGAAGCTTTAACTATGCCAGCATCAATAATTTCGGTGCAGATCATGCGAAAGGTGAGTATCTGATCCTGCTGAACAATGATATCGAAGTTATCGCTCCGGGCTGGATGGAGGAGATGCTGGGATGCTGCCAGCGCAGTGACGTGGGTATCGTGGGAGCAAAGCTTTTTTATCCCGACGATACCATACAGCATGCCGGCGTGGTGATCGGCATGGGAGGCATCGCCGGTCACATTCTGTGCAGGGCGGACGGAAAAGAGTATGGATACAATGCCCGCCTGGTGACCATGCAGGATATCAGTGCGGTGACCGCCGCCTGCCTGATGATTTCCAGAGAGGATTTTGCAAAGGTGGAAGGCTTTGACGAGCGGTATACGGTGGCGTTTAACGATATTGACCTCTGCCTGAAAGTAAGGGAACTGGGACGGCTGGTGGTTTTTAATCCCTATGTGACGCTGTACCATTATGAGTCTAAATCCAGAGGGCTGGAAGATACGCCCGAAAAGCTGGAGCGGTTCCGCAAAGAGGTGGAATATTTTCAGCAGAAATGGAAAGGACTGCTGGAAAAAGGGGATCCTTATTACAATGTGAATCTTACTTTGACAGAAGGTGACTGCAGCCTTAGAAAGGCTACAGAGAAATTTGGAGGAGAGACGGGTGCAAAGAGAGTTATTTGAGGTAAAAAGAGAACGGTTTCACCTGCTGGATCCGGATGTCTATATCCTTCAGGGAAGCTGGCCCAAAGAGTATGAGCCGGATGTATGGCTGGATAATGAGCCGGTGGTTGAAGTTACTTTGGAGGACTGGGAAAATACCAGCGCTCTGGAGCGGTTTACTGATCTGGATATGATGCAGGGGAAAAAAGTAACCATGTATCTTCGCCTTCCGCCCCTGAAAAACAGAAGAAGACTGAAGATATTTGCCGCCTGCGGGGATGAGAGAATCCTATGGTTCTCCATCTCAGCCGCCGATCTTTTAAAAAGGCAGGGAAAGCCCTTTTATTATATTGAAGAAGAAAGGGCCAACCCCTCTTCACAGACCTTAAAGGTGCGGGGCTGGGTTGCATGGAAAGAGCCGGTAACCCTGCGGGTTTATGATGAGAACGGAAAGCGGATTTCCTGTGATATTCAGCAGAACAACCGGGTGGACGTGGTGGAAATGTTCAAAGAGACCGATATCGACCCCAAATGCGGTTTTTATCTGGAGCTTTCCGATGTGAAAACAAAGGTGGTCTATCTGGTGTTCCGGACATCGGATACCAAGGCCATTTACCCGGTGAACATGCAAAGGGCGGTAATTCTGGCAAATAAAGCGGCAAGACTGGCGAAAAAGGGAAGACGCTATATGGCTTCCCACGGTCTGAAAGCGCTGGTGATTAAGGCTGCCGGAAAAGTTGCCGGACTTAGAAAGGCGCCGGTCTCCTATGATAAATGGCTGCCCAAACATCTGCCTACGGCAGCACAGCTTGCACGGCAGAAAGAGACAACCTTTGACTATATGCCCAGGATCAGTATCGTAGTTCCTCTGTACCGTACGCCCCCGGGATATCTTTCGCAGTTGATTCAGTCTGTAAAAGATCAGACTTATGGAAACTGGGAGCTGTGTCTGTCTGACGGAAGCGGGGCGGATTCTCCGCTGAAGAGTATGCTGGAGCGGTATCAGAAAGAAGACGAACGGATCAAAGTGATTTTCCATGAAGAAAGTCTTAAAATAGCAGAAAATACCAACGCGGCCATCGAGGCGGCCGCAGGAGAGTGGATTGCTTTTGCTGATCACGACGACGTGCTGACGCCGGACGCTCTGTTTGCCTGTGTAAAGGGAATGAACGAACATCCGGATACGGATATTGTGTACTCCGATGAAGATAAGATGTCCATGGACGGCAACAAGTTTTTCCAGCCTCATTTTAAACCGGATTACAACCCGGATCTTTTGTGTACGGTAAATTATATCTGCCATCTTTTTATGGTAAAACGATCTGTCATTGAACAGGCGGGTATGCTGCGGGCGGAGTATGACGGCGCCCAGGATTATGATTTTATATTCCGGTGTGTGGAGACCAGTCAGAATATTTATCATGTTCCCAGAATCTTATATCACTGGCGAAGTCATGAAGATTCCACCTCAGAGAATCCGGAAAGCAAGCTGTATGCTTTCGATGCGGGGCAAAGAGCCGTTCAGGCTCACTATGACCGCCTGGGTATAAAGGCGGAGGTGACAAAGGGAGAGTATCTGGGGCTGTACCGAACCAGATACATTCGTGACTACGATCCGCTGATCTCCATCATTATACCAAATAAAGATCACACGGACGATCTGGAGAGGTGTATCCGGTCCATAGAGGAAAAATCCACCTATAAAAACTATGAATATATCATTGTGGAAAATAACAGTACAGACGAAAAGACTTTTGTTTACTATAAAGAACTGGAGATGAAAAATCCGAAAGCTCATGTGGTGTACTGGGACGGGATATTCAATTATTCCGCCATCAATAATTTTGGAGCTTCCTACGCAAAGGGAGAGTATCTTCTTTTGCTTAACAACGATACGGAGATCATCAATCCACAATGTCTGGAAGAACTGCTTGGCTACTGTATGAGGGAAGATGTGGGGGCTGTGGGAGCACGGCTTTATTATGAAGACGACACCATACAGCATGCGGGAGTTGTCATCGGCTTTGGCGGCATTGCCGGCCACTGTTTCGTCATGCAGCCCAGAGGATATACCGGTTATTGTCACAGAATTATCTGCGCTCAGGATTACAGCGCAGTGACGGCGGCCTGCATGATGGTGAAAAGAAGTGTCTTCGAGGAAGTGGGAGGTCTTTCCGAAGAGCTGCAGGTAGCTTTTAACGATATCGATTTCTGTATGAAGGTACGAAAGACCGGCAAACTGGTGGTTTATAACCCCTATGCGGAGCTGTATCATTATGAGTCAAAGTCAAGAGGACTGGAGGATACGCCGGAGAAGGTGGCCAGATTCAACCGGGAGATTGCCGTGTTTGAAAAGAAATGGCCGGATATATTCCGGACGGGAGATCCTTATTATAATCCCAATCTGACCCTGGACAGTCAGGATTTTTCATTAAAGAGGATCTGATATCAGGGAAGAAGAAAAAACAGGAGGAAAAAAGATGCGTGTACTGGTAACAGGTGTAAAGGGCCAGCTGGGCCATGATGTGATGAATGAACTGGCGCTGCGCGGCTATGAGGGCGTGGGTGTCGATGTGGAAGAGATGGATATCACCGATCCCCAGGCAGTGGACCGGGTGATCCGGGAGTCAAAGGCGGAACAGGTGGTGCACTGCGCGGCCTGGACGGCGGTGGATGCGGCGGAGGACAATGTGGATATGTGCCGCAAGGTCAATGCTTACGGCACGGAAAACATCGCCCGGGTATGCAAGGAGCTGGATCTTCCCATGATCTATCTCAGCACGGATTATGTGTTTGACGGACAGGGAGAAAGACCCTGGGAGCCGGACGATCCGGTGGTGGCGCCGCTGAATGTATATGGTCAGACGAAATACGAGGGAGAGCAGGCTGTGCAGAAATATCTGGACAAATACTACATCGTCCGGATTGCCTGGGTATTTGGTCTGAACGGCAAAAATTTTATCAAAACCATGCTGAAGCTGGGAGAGAGTCACGATACCCTTACCGTGGTAAATGATCAGATCGGAACTCCCACCTATACCTACGATCTGGCAAAACTTTTGGTGGACATGCTGGAAAAGAAGGAATACGGCATCTATCATGCCACCAACGAGGGCGGCTATATTTCCTGGTATGATTTTGCCAGAGAGATTTTCCGCCAGGCTGGTATGGATGTCAATGTAATTCCGGTGACAAGTGAAGAATACAAAGCCAAAGCGCAGCGCCCCTTCAACAGCCGGATGGAGAAGAAAAAGCTTTCGGAGCACGGTTTTCACAGGCTTCCCACATGGCAGGAGGCGCTGGCACATTATCTGAAAGAACTGGGAAAAGTGAATGAACAGTAAGAGAATAAACAGGATAAAACCAATGCTGCCGGAATTGATTTTTCTGGCAGCTCTCTTCGTTTTTTTGTTTTTGTGGGCGGCGGTTCAGCCCTTTGATACTTCACCCGATGAGAGAATGCGGTTCGATATCGTACAATATGTGGCGGAATACGGAAAGCTTCCTCATGGAGGCGATCCGGCCATCCGGGATGCCAGCTGGGGAATTTCCTATGCCTTCAATCCCATACTGGCTTATATGGTAATGGCGGTATTTGTAAAAATTGCCGGGATTTTCACCGGCGAACTGCAGACTCTGGTGATGGCGGCCAGAATGGTAAATATTCTGCTGGGGTGCGGGACGGCCTTTCTTTTGATACGACTGGGAAAATATTTCTTTAAAAAGTGGAACCTCTGGCTTTTTGTGTCGCTGTCTATGCTGCTGCCGGGAACTTTGTTTGTGTTTTCCTATGTAAATACAGACGGACTGGCCATCTTTTCCACAGTTTTGATCCTTTTATTCTGGGCCAGAGCCATGAAGGAGGGCTGGACGGTCAAAAACTGCGTCGGACTGGCGGCGGGTATCAGTCTGTGTGCGCTGTCATACTATAATGCCTACGGCGTAATACTGGCCAGCATTCTTTTTTTTGCTGCGGATATTCTTTTTTTTCGGGAGAAAAAATGGGATTTTTCACTTTTGTTCCGGCGGGGCTTTCTGATCACGGCCATTGTGGCGGTACTGGCCGGCTGGTGGTTTGTCCGCAGTTACGTGATCTATGACGGCGATATCCTGGGGATGAAAACTTCTTCCTTGTATTCTCAGATGTACGCACTGGAAGAGCTAAAGCCCCAGAACCGGTTTGTATATGCCGATACGGGAAAGTCCGTCTGGGATATGTTTTTCTTTGTACCGGGGGAATGGCCCCACAATTGGCTGATCACAGTGGCGGTCAGCTTTGTGGGAACCTTTGGATATATGAAGGTTTTTATGCCTTACTGGCTCTCCAGAGGATACTTTCTTTTGTTTGCAGTTGGTTTTCTGGGCGTTCTTCTGCAGTTTAGGCGTACATTCTCCATGGGACGCAGGGAATCTTTGGTGATGAGTAAGAGCCTGGGAAACGAGATTATAAAGGTCCGCTGTTCCTGGATTTCCAGAAAAAACAGCACACAGGGGCTTTTTCACTGTTGTCTGGCTTTGACGGCTGTCATTCCCATGGCTCTTTTGATCTACTATGCCTACTGCAGTGATTTTCAGGCTCAGGGCAGGTATCTGCTGCCGGGTCTGCCTGCTCTTATGTATTTTGTGACGCTGGGAATCAGCGGTCTGCTGGAAAGAACAGTGAAAAAAGAAAAGGCCAGACAGATGGTCTGTCTGGCACTGTGTATTCTTCTGGCAGGGGCGGCCCTTTTCACTTATGTGACGGTGGTATATCCCCATTATGCGCCGCTTTTATAGTTCGGGATAGGAGGTCATTTGATTTTTATACAGAAGCTCCCGACCCTGAAAATCTTTGATGCTCATTGCATCAAAGATTTTTTTTGTTACATTGTCAATATAGGCCCGCTCTTTTCCGGAGATACAGTAGCGCGCCATATAAGGCTGAGGACCGTGTATTCCAACAGGATCCCCCTCCTCGTAAAAAATCTGTGAATTCAGCACCTCAGGCCATTCGGCGATTTCATTTGCCGCCTGTTGATTGGCGATCATCCCTGGTTTTCCATGAAAGTAAAGAACGGCGCTGTGGTTTTTCATAAAGGGAGTGTGGTTTTTCAGGGTGCGGCGCAGGGCGTCCTGGTCAAAGAGATAGTCAAGCAGCAGCTTTTCTATGGATAAACCGCTGCTGTATTCGATCAGTTCATGCTCATATCCCAGGAAACGGCCGGCGATTTCACAGACCTCCAGCTCCTGTCCGGGCGCCCAGAAAAACTGCATGGACAGCGCGCCGTCTTTCTGTCCGGTGGCACTGATGTAGGCTTCCAGTATCTTTTTGGCAGGCTCGTAGACCTGATGAATCAGGCGGGATGGATATACGTTCCGGGTGCTGATGGGGATGTCCCTGTTTCCGGTGGGAGATTTTTCCCGGTCTGCAATTCCCAGGATGTAAACTTCTCCGTCCAGAACCCAGGACATCAGATTGAATTCATATCCCGGGTTGTATTCCTCCACCAGGACAGCTTTTGTCCGGGAAGTGGAACAGGCTTTGCCAAAATAGCGGCGCACCTCCTGAGGGCTGTTTAAGACGTACAGCCCCCTGGAACCGTACATATCCACAGGCTTGGTTACCACGGGGAAACGCAGCTGTTCAAGCTGAGCCTCGTCAAATCCCGGTTCCAGCCGCACATGGCGGGGAGTGGGAATGTTAAGCCGGTGCAGAAGGTCTTTCATCACCGATTTGTCCCGGTAAAAGGGAAGCTGCTCCGGCTTCAGATAGCATTTCAGACCTGCCAGATCGGCCGATTTAACCATACTCTCAAAAAGAACGTCGGAAAAGGAGGTGATGATGGCATCTACCTTTTCCTGACGACAGTATTTGGCGATGGATACTGTTTCCAGAATATCCACATCATACTTTTTATCTGCAATTTTTTTTGCGGGTCCGTCCGGGTATCCGTCGCTTACAACAACTGTACAGCCGCGGTCTTTTGCCATGGCTGTAAGGCGGACAAACTCCTGAAGGGACCCCAGTATCATAAGTGTTTTCTTCATATTATCATTCTCCCAGTTGCTGCATGGCGGTTAATACCGCGTCTGCCAGGTGATCCATTTCCCACTGGCCGTATCGCTGGTCGCAGGGCAGTGGCAGAATATTGGCGGCATAGTCATACTCTACGGAATCCTTCGGCATTTTTGCTGTCACATTGCTCCAGTATGTGGGAATGTAGATCTCCTTGGCGGCCAGTTCCCTGCGAAGGGCAGGACCGTTTTTGACATGGAGTGGAAAAACAAAAGGACCGTTGGGCGTATGCTGATTCATAATGTTGCTCTGTTCAAAGCGTTCCGAAAGATAACGGTAGTTCCGGTTTCTGGTGCGCCGGACACTGTCATAATCGATGGCCCCCAGGATGTTTCTGGTAAGCGGGGACATTTTTTTGACTGGTTCATCCTTCAGATCGCCGGCATTTTTCAGCATTTCCTGGTAATAATTGCTGGCCCGGTCCTCATATCGTCCCAGAATATGCCCCATTCTTTTGTGGGACTGGTCTGTCTCATTCACCGGGGGCAGTTCAAAATCACAGTAAAGATAGGCGCCGTCGCTGACTCCGAAAAATTTCCGGCAGGAATAAAGGGTGGGAACCCCTTTAACCGGACGCTGAAAAAATGCGTGGGTATTATCCACGATGATGCTGCCGTAAAAATTCTGAAAAGCCAGGATCTGCTCATCGGTGAGCTGGCCGTAATAATTTACAAGATAGAGATACTCGTCCTTTTGGGGCATCCGCGTAAGCACAGGCGCCAGATTCTCATCAATCCGATAATACTCCAGAGAAAAACCGGCTTTTTCGCAGGCGTCTGTGACGGATTCACAGAGATAACAGGGGACGAAAAGAGTCCGGCAGTTTAAAGCCGACAAAAGGAAAGTCAGGGCGGTACGGCCCAGATTTAATTCATACAGTCCGCTGTAATAGGGACGGGAATAAAAATGCTCCAGTTCAAAATATCCGCCGATTTCCATATTAATCAATCCTCCGTATCTTCCTGTCTGATTACATAATGCGGCATTTTTTTCGCTTCGTTTAAAATATTCATCAGGTACATGCCGATGATGCCCAGTGAAAGCAAAGTGAGACTGAACCCGCACAGGGTGATCAGCATCAGAGACGTCCAGCCGGCCACGGAAGCGCCGAACAGGAGGTACCGGACGAGATAATACATTGCCAGCAGCAATGTAGCCAGGAATCCCACAAGTCCCAGATTGCGCACAGCCAGAAGCGGAAAAGCTGTGTGGGAGGTGATATCATAGATAAGATCCTTTACCAGACGCCGGAAGGAATAACCGCTTTTCCCGTAGGCCCGGGAATCATGATGCACGGATACGTTGATAATCCGGTTGGAGGTCTGAACCAGAAGATTGCCGATCTGAGGCAGGTGAGTGCTGGTCTGCACTATGGCATCTACGATAAAACGGCGCATGAGGCGGAAGCTGGTGATCTCCAGATCCGGATCCTTCCCCAGCATTTTGGAAGTAGCCCAGACGGACAGCCGGGTGCCGGCGCGGCGGATAAAATTGTGCTTGCGTCCTTCATATCTGGCGAGAATGACATCCACATCCGGCCGGTCATTCATTACCTGTATCATTTTTGGAAGCTCTTCCGGCGGATGCTGCAGATCATCATCCATGGTTATGACTAAATCGCCTTTTACATAGGTAAAGCCGCACAGCAGAGCCGGGTGCTGGCCGAAATTTCTGGCCATCTGTATGATCCGGACTCTTTTGTCACGGCTGCGCAGTTTCTGCATAATCTGAAAGGATGAATCCCTGGAGCTGTCGTCCACCAGTATCAGTTCAAAATCTTCATGAAGCGTTTCTTCAAACACCCGTTTCAGCCTTGTATATAAATCTTCCAGGGTGTGTTCCGAATTGTAGACGGGCACAACCACCGAATATAAACTCATTTTCATTCTCCTTTGTTTCCGGAAAACCGGGTTTTTATGGTACTATCATACCATTATCATGATGCCATTTCAACCCGATACTTATGGGAAATCCTCCATTCACCACTTGTATGGACAGGTGAATCGTGATATAATCAACTAGTTTCAGGGAGGAGTGTTTATGGAAAAAACAAAAAAATATATACAGCTGCATTTGAATATTCTTTTGTTCTCCCTGACTGGTATTTTTTCAAAACTGGCAGGTATCCAGTACGCCCGGCAGGGACTTTCTTCGGTCTGGCTTTATGTGTTTCTGGGTCTGATGGTGCTCAACTGCGGGATTTATGCCATCGCCTGGCAGAAAGTAATTAAAAAATTTGAATTGTCGACGGCCTATGCCAATAAAAGCGTTTATCTGATATGGTCCCAGCTCTGGGCGGTACTGATTTTTCATGAAAATCTGACAGTGAAAAATGTGATCGGGATGCTGGTGGTGTTTATCGGAGTTATGGTGGTGCAGAAATATGAATAGTTATATGCTTTTAATGTTTGCCGGAACTTTTTTTACGGCCGTTTCGCAGATCCTGTTAAAGCAAAGCGCAGGAAAGGAATATCGTCATCCTGTTTTTGAATATCTGAACTGGAGAGTGATTACCGCATACGGTATTTTTTTCGGCGTGCTTCTTCTGAATACATATGCCTATACGAAGGTAGATATGAAATACGGCCCGGTGATTGACTCCTTTGCCTACGTATTTATTCTGATTTTATCCGGACTTATCTTAAAGGAGAAGATCACCGGAAGAAAGCTTCTGGGTAATCTCATCATTATTGCAGGCATTCTCATTTATACGCTGTGAGAAAAAACTGTGTATGCAGGTGTAAGAAAGGCACAAACGGAGGAAACTATGATTGAGTTTAACAGAGCTCCCCATGTGGGAAGTGAAATCAAATATATACAAAAGGCCATTGAAAACGGAAAGCTCTGCGGAGACGGCCCCTTTACGAAGGAGTGCTCTCTGTGGATGAAAAAGCATTACCATTCTAAAGAAGTTCTGCTTACCACTTCCTGTACCCATGCGCTGGAGATGGCGGCCTTTCTGGCGGACATCCAGCCGGGCGATGAGGTGATTATGCCTTCCTATACATTTGTCTCCACTGCTGATGCCTTTGTACTGCGGGGCGCCAGGATTGTCTATGTGGACATCCGCCCGGATACCATGAATATAGATGAGACGAAAATTGAGGAAGCAATTACTAAGAAGACAAAAGCGATCGTCCCTGTGCATTATGCAGGCGTTGCCTGCGCCATGGATGAAATCATGGAACTGGCTGCAAAGTATCATCTGAAGGTCATTGAGGATGCGGCCCAGGGAGTCCATGCAGCCTATAAGGGGAAAGCCCTGGGAACCATCGGGGATTTTGGATGCTATAGTTTTCACGAAACGAAAAATTATACCATGGGCGAAGGGGGCGCGCTGCTGTTTCAGGACAGCGCTTATCTGGAAGCAGCGGAGATCTTAAGAGAAAAGGGTACCAATCGCAGCAAATTTTTCCGGGGACAGATCGACAAATACACCTGGGTAGGATACGGTTCCTCCTATCTGCCCAGCGATATGAATGCGGCGTATCTTTATGGTCAGCTGGAAGCGGCGGATGAGATCAACCACAAAAGGCACGCCATATACGACAGTTACCATGAAAATCTGGAAGAGTTGGAGAAAAAGGGATATCTGACCCGTCCCACGGTACCGGACTATGCCCGGCACAATGCCCACATGTATTACATCAAAGTGCAGGATGAGTCGGTAAGAAGCGCGCTTATTCAGTATTTGAAGGAACGGGGAATCATGTGTGTGTTTCACTATGTTCCGCTTCATTCTTCCCCGGCCGGAAAAAAATTCGGCAGATTCTGCGGGAAAGATGTGTATACGACGAAAGAGAGCGAACGTCTGGTGCGGCTGCCTATGTTTTACAATCTTTCTTTAGATGAGGCATGGGAAGTTGCTGCAGCCATTGAAAAATTCTTTAAGCAGAGGTAGGAAATATGGGGCGGTGGCTGAATTATCTGAAAAAAATACGGCCGTATAATATACAAAAGGGGTTTCGTTATCTGAAGCATTATGGCCCGAAAG
Source organism: uncultured Ruminococcus sp. (assembly GCA_946494335.1). Lineage (GTDB taxonomy): Bacteria > Bacillota > Clostridia > Lachnospirales > Lachnospiraceae > Ruminococcus_G. The sequence goes on from CAMMBV010000005.1 coordinate 85,978, forward strand.
AATTTCTGGTGCGCCTTTCGGAGCGGATGGAGCCGGAGGAGGTACCCTATGGGCCCTGGTTTGAGAAACATCAGGTGACAGAAAAAGAGCTGGCAAAACAAAGAGCCAGAAAATGGGAGCAGGCGCCTTTGCTGAGCATTGTCGTTCCTGCATACCGGACACCTGGAGAATTTTTAAAGCAGATGATAGATTCTCTTCTTGCTCAGTCTTATTCCAACTGGGAGCTGTGTATCGCCAATGCCAGTCCCAAAGACGAGGCCATGAAAGAGATTCTGGAGGACTACCGGCAAAGAGACGGACGCATCCGTGTGAAAAACCTGGATGAAAATCTGGGAATTGCGGAAAATACCAATGCGGCTCTTGAAATGGCAAGAGGGGATTTCGTGGGACTTCTGGATCATGATGATCTGCTGGCTCCCGATGCGCTGTATGAAGCTGCAGATAAAATTGTATCGGATGCTGAAATTGATGCGCTGTATACCGATGAAGACAAGGTGACAACAGATCGGAAAGAACATTTTCAGCCCCACTTCAAACCGGATTTCAGCATTGATCTGCTGCGTTCCAATAACTATATCTGCCATTTTTTCGTGGTGCGCAAAAGCCTGGTAGAGCGTGTGGGAGGTTTTCGCAGGGAATATGACGGCGCTCAGGATTATGACTTTATCTTCCGCTGTACGGAAGAAGCCAAAAAAATTGCTCATATTCCCAAAGTGTTGTACCACTGGAGAACCCACAGAGAGTCCACCGCCGATAATCCCGTCAGCAAAATGTATGCTTTTGATGCGGGAAAGCGGGCCATTGAGGGAAATCTGAAACGCTGCGGCGTGGAAGGGACGGTCAGCCATACGAAGGATCTGGGATTTTACCGTGTGGATTATCCGGTGAAAGAAGATCCCATGGTGTCAGTGATCATTCCAAACAAAGATCACAGCGCCATATTGAAACGATGTGTGGATTCGGTTTTGAAAAAAACAGACTGGAACAATTACGAGATCATTATAGTGGAAAATAACAGTGTGGAGGAGGAGACCTTCGCCTGTTACAGAAAGCTTAAGGAGAACCCGCGAATAAGGGTGATTACCTGGGAGGATGGGTTTAATTATTCCGCCATCAACAATTTCGCGGTGAAGCATGCAAAAGGTTCCTATCTTCTTTTCCTTAATAACGATACGGAGGTAATTTCCGAAAACTGGATGTGTTCCATGCTGGGCAACTGCCAGAGAGAAGAGGTGGGAATCGCGGGAGCGAAGCTTTATTATCCCGATGATACCATACAGCATGCGGGGACTGTGATCGGCATCGGAGGAATTGCCGGCCATGCATTTTTGAATATGCCCCGTTCCAGGACGGGCTATCTCCACAAAGCGTCCATTCAGCTGAACGTGAGCGCGGTGACGGCGGCCTGTATGATGATGAAGCGGTCTGTCTTTGAGTCGCTGGGCGGATTTGAGGAACAGTTAAGCGTTGCTTTTAATGATGTGGATTTATGTCTTCGGACGGTGAAGGCGGGTTATCTGGTTGTATATCTGCCCTGGGCTCAGCTGTACCATTATGAGTCCAAATCCCGGGGAGCGGAAGACAGCGAAGAGAAAGTACGCAGATTCCAGACGGAAATTGAGTTTATGAGAAACCGGTGGATAAAGCTGTTGAAGGACGGCGACCCTTACTATAATAAAAACCTGACGCTGAGCAAATGGAATTATTCTCTGCGTCCGTGAGAAAATACAGGAGAACAGGTGGAATGAAGGAAGTATCTGTCGTGATTCCCAACTATAATGGAATTGCGTTTATAAGGCCATGCCTTGACAGCCTTTTACAGCAGACATTCCAGGATTTTGAAATTTTGGTGGTGGACAATGGTTCCCAGGACGGCAGCCGTGAGGCGGTGAGGGAAGAGTATGACGGCGTACGGCTTTTGGCGCTGTCGGAAAATACCGGATTCTGTCATGCGGTAAATGTGGGAATTGAGGCGGCAGAAGCGCCTTATATCATATTGCTGAACAACGATACCCGGGTTCACCCGGATTTTGTAGAAAAGATGTACGAAGGGATCAAAGAAAGACCGGGCGCCTTTTCCTGCGCAGCGAAGATGGTTCAGATGGCGGATCCCGCGAAGATAGACGACGCGGGAGATTATTACAATGCGTTCGGGTGGGCCTTCGCCAGAGGCAAAGGAAAGCCGGAGGGAAAATACCGGCAGCCCTGCAGAATTTTCACCGCCTGCGCGGGAGCGGCCATTTATAAAAGAGAACTTCTGAAAGAAACGGGCCTGTTTGATGAAGAGCATTTCGCCTATCTGGAAGATATGGATCTGGGATACCGGGCCAGAATTTTGGGATATGAAAACTGGTTTCTTCCCGATGCCCTGGTTTATCACGCCGGAAGCGGCACCAGCGGTTCCCGGTACAATTTATTCAAGGTGCGTTATTCTTCCAGAAACAACGTATATATGATTTATAAAAATATGCCTGTTCTGCAGATTCTGTTAAATCTTCCTTTTCTGTTTGCGGGATTTGGAATTAAACTGATATTCTTTACAGCAAAAGGCTTCGGGAGAGAGTATGCGGCGGGGATAAAAAACGGTTTTTCCATTTCTTTTCAGGGAAGGCGCAGCGGAAAGAAGATGAAATTTTCCTGGAAAAATCTGAAGAATTACGGTATCATTCAGTTACAGCTATGGGTGAATCTTTTCCGGCGTTTTATGGGTTAAGAAATATTATATTGCCTTATTATGTAACTTAGTGTATATTAATAGAATAGTGTGGAAAGGTATAGCGGTGATCCCAAGTGATAAAAGACAACCAGAAGTACTTTAACCGGCTGCATATACTGATTGACGCTATTGTGATTGCAGCGTCTTACTGGTTCGCATGGTTTCTCAAATTTGAAACCGGCCTGTTTGAATCGGTCAGGAGTTTGTCCTTTCAGTATTATATGACAGCTCTTCTGTTCATCGTGCCGATGTATCTGATACTGTATTCCGCATTCAGCCTCTACACCCCCAAGCGTGTACAGGGGAGAAGACTGGAGCTGGCCAATATTGTAAAGGCCAATACCATTGGACTTTTTATTCTGATTGTGATATTGTATGTGGCGAAGATAATCGATTTTTCCCGCAGTGTGCTGGTTATATTTTTCTTTGTCAATATTATTGCAGAAGAGATTGTCCGTATCATTATCCGACTGGTTCTGCGGGATATCCGACGCAAGGGGCTGAATCAGAAGCATATCGTACTGGTGGGATACAGCCGGGCTGCGGAAGAGTATATTGACCGGATACTTGCAAATCCCGAGTGGGGTTATACAGTGCGGGGAATCCTGGATGATTCGGTGGAAGCGGGAACAGAGTACAGGGGAATTAAAGTATTAGGAAGAATAGACAATCTGATGATTATACTGCCTCAGAACAGGCTGGATGAAATTGCCATTACACTGGGGCTTAACGATTACAGCCGTCTGGAGGAGATTGTGGCTCTCTGCGAAAAATCAGGCGTGCATACGAAATTTATTCCGGATTATAATAATATTATTCCGACAAAACCGTATACGGAAGATCTTCTGGGACTTCCGGTAATTAATATACGGTATGTGCCGCTGAGCAATACTTTTCAGTTTGCACTGAAAAGAATTACGGATATTTTCGGATCGCTGGCTGCGATCGTGCTGTTTTCACCGGTTATGCTGTTGTGTGCGGTGCTGGTAAAGATCACGTCGCCGGGGCCTGTGCTGTATAAGCAGGTTCGCGTGGGGCTGCATAACAAGAATTTTGAAATGTATAAGTTTCGTTCCATGGAGGTTCAGCCGGAAGCAGAGGAGAAAAAAGCATGGACAGTAAAAAACGATCCCCGGGTCACCGGGATTGGGAAATTTATGCGCAGGACGAGTCTGGATGAGCTGCCTCAGCTTTTCAATATACTGAAAGGCGATATGAGTATGGTTGGTCCAAGACCGGAACGTCCTTTCTTTGTGGAGAAATTCCGGGAAGAGATTCCACGGTATATGGTGAAGCATCAGGTGAGGCCCGGGCTGACAGGCTGGGCTCAGATCAACGGCTACAGAGGAGATACATCCATTCGGAAACGAATAGAGTATGATCTGTATTATATTGAAAACTGGACTTTGGGTTTGGACATAAAGATTTTGTTTCTGACGATTTTCAAAGGATTTATCAATAAAAATGCATACTAAAGAAGTATAAGAGGTTTTATTATGGCGAAAAAGATGAGAACAAAGGCGATGAAACGCAGAAGAAGAAGGAGAATATTTTTTATATTTGAAGTATTGATTCTTCTGATCCTTGTGGGGGGAATCTTCGTCTATGCCCAGATAAACAAAAAGCTGGATTTGATGCAGGACAGTGATGTGAATATGAGTGAAGTGGAAGTCAATGAAGGCGTGGAGGATGTGAAAGGATACCAGACCATTGCGCTGGTGGGCCTTGACAATACTACACAGACTCTGGATTACGGCAACAGCGATACCATGATCATTGCCAGCATCAATAACGACACGAAAAAGGTGAAGCTGGTTTCTGTATACAGAGATACCTATCTGAATGTGGGAACGGATCCCTATGGGGAAGAGAATACTTATACGAAAGCCAATGCTGCCTATGCATACGGCGGCGCTCAGCAGCTGATGAGTATGATGAACAAGAATCTGGACCTTTCTCTGGACGGATACGTAACGGTGGATTTCAATGCAGTGGCGGAGACCATCGATTTGCTGGGAGGTCTGGATATTGAGATGACTCACGACGAGGTCGTGCACATGAACAGCTACTGTGTGGAAACCTCGGAGAGGACGGGAAAGAGTTATGAGGAAATCGAACCGGCGGACGGCGTGCATCACTTAAACGGAGTACAGGCAGTGTCCTATGCCAGAATCCGATATACGGCAGGAAACGATTTCCGCCGCGCAGCCCGACAGAGACTTGTAATCTACAAGATGGTAGAAAAAGCAAAGAATTCCAGCTGGACTACGCTGAATAAAATCATTGATACCGTTTGTCCCATGGTTTCCACCAGTCTGTCCAAGACAGATATTCTGAAGATGGCCATGAATATGATCACTTACGATATTGAGGATCAGAGCGGTTTCCCATCCAAACATCTGGAGGGAGAAACCATCAAAGAGGCCATCGGCACAGATGCGGTACTGCCTGTGACGCTGGAGCAGAATGTAATTGATCTCCATAAATTCCTTTATCCGGAGGAGACAAACTATGTGCCTTCCGCTACGGTGCAGGAGTACAGCAGCTATATCATTGAGGATAGCGGTTACGGAGAAGAGGATATTCCGGATCATTCGGAAGACGGGGCGCTTCCCCTTGATTCCTTTTAAATCGCACAGATAAATGTAATATGGCAGGGGTGCTGTCAGACGGTGATACGTTTGCAGCACCCTGTTATTTTCAGAAAGCATAAAATCAGAGGGAAAAGGATGAATAAGACAGTTGACGTGGTGATTCCCACATACCGTCCTGATGAACGGGTAGTAAAACTGCTGAAAAAACTGCTGGAGCAGGATTATCCGGTGGGACATATCATTATTGTGAATACCCAGAAAGAATACTGGGACAGTAAAATTGACGGCATGTCAGAGAAAATCATTGTAGAGCATATCGAAAAAAAAGAGTTTGATCACGGGGGTACAAGACACCGGGCGCTGTTGATGTCCAGAGCGGATGCGGTGATTTTTATGACCCAGGATGCGCTGCCGGCCGACCGTCAGATGACAGAAAATCTGATCAAGGCGCTGGAGACAGAGGGAGTAAGCGCCGCATATGCCAGACAGCTGCCGGATCAGGACTGCAATTATATCGAACGGTATACGAGAAACTTTAATTATCCTCCCAAGGGCCGGGTGAAAGGCCGTGAAGATTTAAAAGAGCTGGGGATAAAAACTTATTTCTGCTCCAATGTCTGCGCGGTATATGACAGAAAAGTTTATCTGGAAATGGGCGGCTTTGTGAAGCATACCATATTTAACGAAGATATGATTCTGGCGGCGCAGATGATACAGGCGGGATATAAAATTGCTTATGCCGCTCAGGCCAGAGTTATTCACTCTCATAATTACAGCGGTCTGGGGCAGATTCACCGCAATTTCGATCTGGCTGTTTCCCAGGCGGATCATCCGGAAATCTTTCAGGGCGTCCCTTCAGAGGGGGAGGGGCTTCGCCTGGTGAAAAAGACTGCCGCCTATCTTTTGGCACACAGACCTTATCTGCTGCCGAAGCTGATCTGGCAAAGCGGGTGTAAATATCTGGGTTTCTGGCTGGGGAAACGGTACCGCAGGCTTCCGAAAGCCCTGGTTTTAAAACTTACCATGAACCGGGAATACTGGAATCAGAGTCATTCATGAATTTTTTATGACTTTATCACATATTCAACACAATTTATATTTAAAATAGAAATATATCATGGCAGTAAAGTCGAAAGAAGAGAGGTATGGATAATGAGTGATGATTGGAAAAGAGATGAAAAGGAACCCGGCAGTTCCTGGAGCCGGCAGGAAGAGGATACCTGGCGTGAAGCCTCTGCCTGGGACGGGGAAAAAAACCAGTCAGGCAGTTCTGATTCGACCTGGGAGGAGCAGCCTTCCAATGATACCACCTACAGTTGGGTCAATCCAAAACTGAGAGAAAAAAATGAACAGAAAGAATATAATGATAATGAAGCGAAATACACATCCTACCAGTTTTCACAGCCGCAGGAAGAGCCGCAGATAAAGCCGGTAAAAAAATCCCGGGGACTTCTGAAAAAATTCGGACTGTGCGCGGCGCTGGCCGTAGTATTTGGCGTAATATCAGGTTTGATTATTCTCGGTATAACTTCACTGGGGCGGGAAAAAGAAGATACGCAGCCTGCCAGGATTCAGGAGACGGTTCCGGCGACGGAACCGGTACAGTCTCAGTCCTCATCCCAGGAAAATGCAGCATCCGGCAGCACGGTTGCCGATGTGGCTGCCAATTCCATGCCCTGTGTTGTGGCAATCAGCAATGTGGGCATTCAGGAGATTCAGAATTTCTTTGGCGGTACGCAGGAATATCAGAGCGAGAGCAGCGGTTCCGGTATCATTGTAGGGCAGAATGAGACGGAGCTTCTGGTTGCCACCAACAATCATGTGGTGGCAGGAGCTGATACTATCACGGTCAGCTTCATTGATGAAAGCTCTGCCGAGGCGCAGATTAAGGGAACGGATGCCAACAATGACCTGGCAGTGGTGGCGGTCAGTCTTTCAGACCTCTCCGGCGATACCCTTTCTGCCATCAAGGTTGCTACCCTTGGAAACTCTGATAATCTGGTTGTGGGGGAACAGGTGGTGGCCATCGGCAATGCATTGGGATACGGGCAGTCCGTGACCTCCGGCTATGTCAGCGCCCTTAACCGGGAAGTCACCGTGGATAACGTGACGGCAGAACTGATTCAGACGGACGCTGCCATCAATCCGGGCAACAGCGGCGGAGCGCTGCTGAATATGCAGGGAGAGCTGATCGGAATCAATGCGGTTAAATTTGCTTCCAACGAAGTGGAAGGTATGGGATACGCCATTCCGGTAAGCACAGCGGAGCCTATTTTGGATGATCTGATGAGCCGTGAGACCAGGCAGAAGGTGGATGAAAAGGATGCCGCTTATCTGGGCATCACCTGCACCAATGTGACGGCACAGACCCAGCAGATGTATGATCTTCCTGCGGGAGTGTTTGTGGATTCTGTAAATGAAGGCGGTGCGGCACAAAACGCCGGCATTATTAAAGGAGATATCATTACGAAATTTGACGGAACCACCATTACATCCTACGATGAACTGGTAAATACACTGCAATATTATGCAGCGGGTGAAGAAGTGGATATCGTGGTGATGCGTGCGGAAAGCGGCGAGTACAAAGAGATAGAGCTCAAGCTGACGCTGGACGCCAGACCCGCCGATATGGACTGATATATGAAAATAGTAGAAATGATGAGGCTGTTTGATAGCGGCCTCATCATTTATATTCCAGGTACTGCTCAGAAAAACTTCACTTGTAGGGCGGAACTATATAGGCTATAATATAGCCATGAAAGAGAGGAAAAAGAATTGACAGATGATAATAAAGAATTAAACGAACAGACAGAAATGGAGGTTCAAAAGCCGCAGGAAGCCTCGGAGGAAAAAAGTACGAAAGAAGATGAGTATGAGAAAATCTGTTTTCTCTGCAGGCGTCCGGAGAGCAAAGCGGGAAAGATGATTGAGCTTCCCAGCAATATTTATATATGCACCGACTGTATGCAGAAAAGCTTTGACACCATGAACCGGAGCAATATCAATTATTCGGATCTGATGCAGCATATGCCCAATATCAGTATGATTGATCTGTCCGCCCTTCAAAACCGTGTGCCGGAAAAGCAGCGGATGAAAAAGAAGAAGGAGAAGGAAAAGGAAGTAAAACCGGAATTGTCAATCAGGGATATTCCGGCGCCCCATAAAATCAAAGCCAGTCTGGATGAATATGTAATCGGCCAGGAGCATGCCAAAAAGGTAATGGCGGTGGCGGTTTACAATCATTATAAGAGAGTCTTTTCTGATCTGAACGACGGTGTGGAGATTGAAAAATCCAATATGCTGATGATTGGACCTACTGGAAGCGGAAAGACTTATATGGTGCAGACACTGGCAAAGCTTCTGGATGTGCCTCTTGCCATCACAGACGCCACCTCCCTGACGGAAGCGGGTTATATTGGCGATGACATCGAAAGCGTGGTTTCCAAGCTGCTGGCTGCGGCTGACAATGATGTGGAGCGGGCGGAGCACGGAATTATATTTATCGATGAAATTGATAAAATTGCCAAGAAAAAGAATACAAATCAAAGGGACGTCAGCGGTGAAGCGGTTCAGCAGGGCATGCTGAAGCTTTTGGAGGGGGCTGATATTGAAGTTCCGGTGGGCGCCAACAGCAAGAATGCCATGGTGCCGCTGACCACAGTCAATACCCGGAATATTCTTTTCATCTGCGGCGGAGCTTTTCCGGATCTGGAGGATGTGATCAAGGAGCGGTTGAATCAGCAGGCTTCCATTGGATTTCGTTCTGATCTGAAAGACAAATATGACCATGATCCGGATATTTTATCAAAGGTGACACTGGAGGATCTGCGTAAATTCGGCATGGTTCCGGAGTTTCTGGGACGGCTTCCCATTGTATTTACACTGCAGGGGCTGACGGAAGATATGCTGGTGGATATCCTGAAGGAACCGAAAAATGCGATTTTGAAGCAGTATAAAAAGCTGCTTGCCATGGATGAGGTCAAACTGGAATTTGATGACGGAGCGCTGCGGGCCATTGCCGGAAAAGCCATGGAAAAAGATACGGGAGCAAGGGCGCTGCGGGCGATTATTGAAGAGTACATGCTGGATATTATGTATGAAATTCCAAAAGATGACAGTATAGGCCAGGTGGTTATCACCAGGGAATATATTGAGCATACGGGGGGACCGAAGATTTATCTGCGGGGGCAGGAGGTTCCTCTGCTGGAAGAGCAGACGCAGTAGAAAGGAGAACAAAGATGCCGGATATTAATTTTGATGATTTTAGCAAGACTATCAGTAATGCCGCTGAAACGGTAGGAAAGAAAACGGAGCTTTTTCTTGAGATTCAGAAAATGAAATCTCAGATCCATTCCGCAAAAAGGGCGGTGGAAAAAAGTTACAAAGATCTGGGAGAGCTTATTTATCAGAGGTATGATGCGGGAGAGGGCGTAGATTCTGAAGTAGCCCTCATCTGCGAAGACATTTCTCAGATGAAGGCGGTAATTTCTGATTTGAAGGAAGAACTGGCTTTAAAGAGAGGGAGGAAAATATGCCCTGTATGCCAGGCGGAAGTGGCTGCAGAGTCTGTATACTGCATGAAATGCGGCAGCAAAATTGTTGCAGAGCAGGATGACAGGGACGTTTTTGAGGAAGATGAGCAGGAAGAAACCGTAACGGAGCCTGGGGAAGAGGAAAAAGAGGAGCAGGGGGAAGAATGATTTATCTTGGCATTGCAGCCCTTGTTTTTGCTCTGGACTGGTATCTGAAAATCAGGGCTGAAAAAGATCTGAAGGATGACACGGTTCGGGAGGTGGCGAATGACCACATCCTGATCCGTAAGTTACATAATCACGGGCTTATTTTCGGTTTTATGAAGAAGTGGCCGAAAGCGATTCTGTACGGGACAGCCGCTGTAACCGGCGGAGTGATTCTGTATTTTCTTGGCCTGATAAAAAACGGCGGAAATGCGCTGCAGAAGCTGGGCTGCGCCCTGACGGCCGGCGGAGGCTTAAATAATCTTCTGGACAGAAAGAAAAGGGGATACGTGACGGATTATTTCAGTTTCAATGTAAAGTGGGAGAGACTTCGCGGGATTGTGTTTAATGTATCGGATATGTTTATTTTTCTGGGAGTCTTTCTGACGGTTCTGGGAGAGATTAAGAAAAGTATAAAGAGATAGCATACAAAAACAGGAAAGACAAAAAGCCTTTCCTGTTTTTGTTTTTTTGATTTAGTTTAATGAGGGGGGAGATAGTGAGTGGTTAATCAACTATCTGTAATATACTATAACGTGAAAATGTGTCCAGAATATGTACTTGGGCTTAAAGAAAGATAAAATTTATAAAGAATGAATAAATATATTTGGGACATAAAAAAGATGCAGGAGATGGGACTTGAACCCACACGATCTTGCGACCACAGGCAC
>CAMMBV010000006.1 GCA_946494335.1 uncultured Ruminococcus sp.
CCAGTTTTAAGGAACCCTTCTTCTTATTGTGTCCATTCTATGGGGTATAGTTTACTTCTTTCATGATCTGTATCGCTTTTTTAAAGCCTTTTACCGCGCCGCGGATACCACTTTTTTCCATTCCCCCTATCACCTCGTCCATAGCCGCATCGAAGGCGGCCTGAGCGCTTCCCGGATTTATCTCATAAGGGCGGATTTTCCGCAGCAGCTCCTCCAGCACATCTATCATGGGAAGCCCGAAGACAAGCCTGGCTCCGGAGAGCATACTCATACGGAAACCGGGATGAATATTATGATAATCCACATCGTCATTGGTCAGTATGGGGACTTTTGAAAATCCGGCGTCGTCCAGCGCTTTCCGAAGAAGAGCTCCGTAATGAGTGAGACGGCAGTCCCCGATATATTTCGCCATTCCCACCGCCGTATTATCAAGATCATACTTTCCGCTCTTTAAAGAGGCAAGTATCTCACCGATAACAATCTGAGCCGGAAAGCAGATATCGTTATGAACGTATCGCTTCCCCATGCGGATGGCATTCTCGCGGCCAATATCAAGGGGAACTGCCTGAATTCCCTGTGTCTTCAGCACCGCTGACATCAGTCTGCAGAACGCGTGAGAGGTATTGGGAATCAGTACGGTCCTCCTTCTCTGGTCTTTATCAAATTTTACGGGATAAGGCTCTTTCAATCTCCGGGCCTGCTCCTGCAGCCCCCGCTCTCTTCTCATGGCCACAGTCTCCAGAAAAGAACGGACCCGGATCCGCAGCGGTCCCTGTATATCACTTTCATCCACCTTCAGTATCAGCGGAATTTTCCCCGATATTTCGTCCATCAGACGGACAATCTCATCGGACAGATAAGCGTCATGGCCGCATCCGAAGCTTACGATCTGAACGTATTCCAGATTGGGATTTTTTGCTGCGGCTATGGCACAGGACAGCATCCTGGCGTGATAATTGTTGACGATATCCAGGCGGCTCATACTCAAATCTTCTTTTTCTGCTTCCGGAAGAGAATCTGCTGTCAGGACAGGAATTCCCATGCCTGTAAATATTTCCGGCAGCTCATGATTGACCAGCGTATCATTCTGGTAAGGCCTGGAGGCAAGAACTACAGCGAACTTTCCTTCCCGCTTCGCCTGCTTAAGCACCTTCTCTCCATGAGCTTTCAGGTCTTTCCGAAACAGCTCCTGGGCTTCATTGCCGGCATCGACGGCCCTCTTCGTCTCTTCCTCATCAATGCCGAAGGTGTCCTTCATATATTTTATCAGCTGCCTCATCTGATCTTCTTTTGTATACCAGTGAAACATGGGTGCATCAAAAGGAATATTCCACTGTTTTTGGGGATTGTCAGAGTTTCCCACCACCAGAGGATATCCTTTCACAACCGCGCACATGGACTGGCTTGTCTTCTCCGTATTTTCAGAAGGCACCGTGGTCACAGAGGGCATAAAGATCCTGTCCACTTTCTTTTCCGCCAGATTTCTGATATGGCCGTGAACCAGCTTGGCCGGAAAGCAGACGGTATCGGAGGTAACTGCCGAAAGTCCGTTTTCGTAAATTTTCCTCGTACTTACATCGGACACTTTCACCTGAAATCCCAGCGCCCGCCAGAAGGTGCGCCAGAAGGGCATCATCTCCCAGAAAGCCAGCACTCTGGGCAATCCGATGGTGATGTCTCTTTTTCTTGCCGGTTCCGGACAGGAATACTTCCTGAAAAGGAGTTTTTCCCTTACTCTGTACAGATTTGGCACGGACTGGACTTTCTGCACCGTCTCTTTCAGCTGCTTTTTCACGCTGGAATCACCCGGATCCCCCAGAATCTCGCCCCGCTCACACCGGTTGTTGGTGATCCATGAGTTTCCGTTGGAAAAGTAAAGAATGGTCCGCTTACAATGATTGGTGCAAAAAGGGCAGGGGGAATTGGATTCCTGCCGGAATGAAAAGTTTTCCAGATCATCCAGCCCGATAAACGTACGGTCAGCCGGATTTTTCCGGTATCTTTCCCTGGTGATCAGCGCAGTTCCTACGGCCCCCATAAGTCCGGAGTAAGGAGCCCGTATCACCTGTCTGCCTGTATATTCCTCCATGGCTCTTAAAACGGCATCATTCTCAAAGGTACCTCCCTGAACCACAATCTTATCGCCCAGAGAATCCAGATTGGACAGACGAACCACTTTCGTAAAGACATTTTCGATAATAGAACGGCAAAGGCCGGCCATGATATCCTGAGGACCCTTTCCGTTTCTCTGCTCTGTGATAATACTGCTGTTCATAAACACCGTGCACCGGCTGCCCAGTACGGCCGGATGCTTCGATGAGAAGGCCGCTTCTGCTATTTCTTTCGTGGGGATATTCAATGATGCGGCAAAGTTTTCCAAAAAAGAACCGCAGCCGGAGGAACAGGCTTCATTGACAAGAATATTGGTGATAATCCCTTTATCCAGCCACATGGCTTTCATATCCTGCCCGCCGATATCAAGGATAAAAGTGGCGTCCTTTACATACTTTCCCGCCGCCCGCGCATGAGCCACCGTCTCCACCGTATGGTATTCCGCCTGAAAGGCTTTGGCAAACAGCATCTCCCCGTACCCGGTTGTCCCTGCTGCTAAAATTTTAAGCTTTGCTCCCGCCTGTCTGTACTGATCCCTGATTTTTATCAGCGCACGCTTCGCCACTTCTAAGGGCTCCCCCTCATTCGGGGCATAGAAAGAATAAAGAAGCTCTTCTTTATCATCCATCAGTACAAATTTGGTTGTGGTGCTCCCGGAATCAATACCCAGATATGCTTCAACCGTCTCTCCCGGCAAAGGCTTTTTCCACTGGGGCCGGCGGATCCTTTGTCTTTTTTCAAAGGCCTCTCTCTCCTTTTCGGACAAAAAAAACGCAGACGCCGCCTGCAGTGTATTCTCCCCTTTTTTCGGATGTATCTTATCCAGTTCCTTCAAAATCCTTCCAGGGGACAGAAGTTTCTCATTCGCCTCAAACATGCTGTCCACCGATACGGCAGCGCCATAAGCCACCATAAGCTCCGGATGTTCCGGGACAATCATGTCTTCCTCTGAAAGACCCAGTCTCTCCCGGAACACACGCACCAACACAGGATTAAAGGTCAGCGGACCTCCCTCAAAGGCTACGGGCTTTGTAATCGTAAGACCCTGAGCCAGCCCACCAATGGTCTGCTTGGCAATGGCATGGAACGCAGAAAGCGCCAGATCGGCCTTTGCCACCCCCTGGTTCAGCAAAGGCTGAATATCCGTTTTTGCATAAACCCCGCATCGGCCGGAGATGTCGTAAACACAGCTTCCTTTTTCCGCCAGCGCATTAAATTCCTGAACCGGTACTTTAAGAACGGATGCAATTTCATCGATAAAGGCGCCTGTCCCTCCTGCACAGCTTCCATTCATGCGCATATCCGCCACATTCAAAGACCCTGTATCTCTGTCTTTGCCAAAGAAAATCATTTTTGCATCCTGTCCGCCCAGCTCTATGGCGCTTCCCACCGATTCATAGCGATATTTTAAGGCAGCTGCATTGGCAGCTACCTCCTGCATAAAGGGAAGATCCAGCTTCTGTGCAATTGGTTTTGCCCCGGACCCGGTCAGACAATACCGGAAAACTTCCTCCGGAAAAAGATTTTCAAGCTCCTCCATAACACGCATGACACTTTTCACCTGGTCCGCGTGGTGTCTTCTGTAATCCCTATATAGGATATCCTTGCTCACCATATCCAGAACCACCGCTTTTGTCGTAGTGGAACCTATATCGATTCCCACGGCAAGCCTCCGTCCTGATACATTCTTCTGTATAATTTCTGTCATTTATCTCATTCGCTTCTTCTTTATATTTTTGCAATATTTACATTATACAAAATTATTTCAAAAAACTGAATCAAAAATATGTTATTAACGATAAAAAATATTTATTGTTTCTTCCTTCTTCCTTTTTCCGCCAGCCTGGCAATCCGCGCAATGCCCTGCTGCGGAATCTCAAAAACAAAAATGATTCCCAGTACAATGGCTATAGCCGTACCAATGGTCCGTCTGCCGTAAACAGAACTTTGATCCATCTCGCCGATGATCATATAATAAACGGTGCGGTATATTCCCACCCCCGGCACCAGCGGAAAAATTCCTGACGACAAAAAAATGGTAGCCGGGCATTTAAACATTACCCCGCAGATTCTGGACAGCACCACCACAAGGGCAGCGGCAAAAAAGGTTCCGGGCAAATAGGAAAGTTCTAAAAATGTAGTCATCCACCAGTAGAACAGCCATCCCAGTCCTCCGATGATGCCGCAGCCCAGATAATGCTCCCGCGGCACAAAAAAAATAACGGAAAACGCTATGGTGCCAAAGAATGAAGCCGCAAACTGAAACAATGCATTTACTGTCATAGCATATACCCTCCGGTCAGTTCATAGTACAGAATATAAAACAGACCTACTCCCATGGCGATTCCCGCCGTCACCAGAAGCGTGTCCAGAAGCCGGATGGTCCCGGCCAGATAATCGCCGTTGGCCAGTTCCCGGATGGATGTGACAAAAGAAACGCCGGGAAGCATGGGCATGATAGCGCCGACAGTGATTGCTCTGTAATCAAAACCGATTTTCATCCGGTAAAAAAGAAGGCTCAGCGCCGTTGCAAAAAAAGCCCCCAAAAGATTCAGCGCCAGTTTGGACGTGCTGTGTTTGCGCTTTCCCATAAGTATCTGATAGAAACCAACAAGCCCCCCTGCCAGAATGGACGCCAGACAGTCTCCCAGCATCCCTCCGATTGTATAGCAGAAACATCCCGCTCCCAACCCGGAGGCCAGCACAAGGGTCAGCGGCTTTTTCCCAGGCATTGTTTTGATATGGCGCAACTTTTTTTCCGCCTTCTCCAACTCAAGTCCCTGCTCAATTTCCCGTGAAAGGCGGTTGACCGCATCCACTTTGTTCAGCTGGGTCCCGCTTATGGGAATATGCTTTACATAGGCGTACATTTCACCCATCTGATCCTGCCCCGTCAGGAAAATACCGTTGCTGAACACGAAAGCGTTGCTGTTCTCTACTCCGTAATGTTTTGAAATACGCCGGATCGTCTCTTCCACCCGAAAAATTTCGGCGCCGCTTTGAAGCAGGATTTTCCCCGCTCCCATAGCAAGATCCAGTACTCTTCTGTTATAACTATCCATCCCTTATCCTCCCCGTCCAGGACAAGAACTGCGGCAAAAGGGAATTGCCGCAAAGCCTTCGCAGCAATCCCCTTTTCCTATTTGGTTCCTTATTCTATTTTTATCATATGTACTATTTCTTCGCAAGTATTTCTTTTCTTCTGTCTTTTGTTTTTGCCATCCAAAGAAGTGTGGCCGCCAGACCGACACAGGCTGTGATTGTCAGAATGATGAAGAATACTTTGTATCCCTGAGCTCCTGCCCATTTATCCAGGCAAAGACCTGCAACCAGCGGAGCAATGGCTTCCACGCTGTAGCCCAGCGGAGTCAGGATAGCAGTAGCCGTACCTGTCGTCTCTTCCGGATAGTCGCCCTCCTCCATGATCGCAAAATGCATGGACTGGCAGGCATACATGGACGCATAAACAGCGGCACATGCCACCAGCAGCAGCCAGATCATGGACGCTTTGCCCGGTGTGAAGATAACACCCAGCATACCGATAATCATAATCACATAGGCAATGGCACAGACTTTGGATGAACCGATCTTGTCAGCGGCAAAACCGGAAACGAAACATCCGATGGGGCGGGCATACTGTGAGAAATAGCCCATGGCAGCGCCGATTACCGCCGTCGCACCAAACACCTGGGTGGTATACGGTGTGATGTAGAAATAGCTGCAGCACATAGCATAGGAGCAGAAGATAATCAGCACGTGCAGCCATGTTGTGGACATCTTCAGCACACGTTTCAGCTCCGGTACGTTTACCAGCGCTTTCACTTCCCGCTTAAACTCTCCCTCTTTGTAGAAGATCCAAACCAGCAGACCCAGAAGAATTGTAATAACTGAGTACGCGATGATAACGGCATTCAGACCGGCGCTGGTGGAAACATTTTTGGAAACCATACCAAACAGCGCCAGGATAAGAGCTGACTGCACCATGTTGGTAATTCCACGGCCGCCCTCGAACAGACCGAATACACGTCCCTGCTCAGAGGAAGAAGCGATGGAACGAAGCGCTTTTACCAGCGCGTTCCAGAATGTAAGGATCGAAGTGATTCCCCACAGCGCATGGATCACAAACAGTCCCCAATAAGGCGGACGAAGCAAAAGGATCAGTCCCATAACGCCTGTCGACACCAGAGAAAGTGTCAGCAGCTTCTTGGCCGGCCAGCGGTCTGCACAGAAGCCTCCCAAGAAATACGCAATCACGGCGAAACTGCCGTATGCACTTCCCAGGGCTCCCATCTGCGTATCCGTCAGATTAAAGCATTCCACAAAAGCGTCATAGTAATAGCTTCTGAAATAAGGCAGCGCATATACCATCGCACCCGAAATAATCAAAATCAACAGTGTAACTATATTTTTCTTAAGTTTTCCTTCCTGTTTAACGTCAGTCATAACTAGTCTCCTTTCTCATACCTCCTGCTGTGTCAGATTTTCACAATCTGATCCTCCAGTTTTTTCGATCTTGAAGTCAGGATACGGCATCCATCTTTCGTTACAAGAATATCGTCTTCGATTCTTACGCCGCCCACACCTTCAATATAAATGCCCGGCTCGATGGTAAAGGTCATTCCCTCTTCCAGCACCAGTTCATTTACTGATGTTATGTACGGCTCTTCATGTACGCTAAGGCCCAGTCCATGTCCTGTTCTGTGCAGGAACAGTTCTCCATATCCCGCTTTCGTAATTACATCTCTGGCAGCTTTGTCGACATCTTTTGCTTTCACTCCCGGTTTTACCGCTGCGATGGCAGCCAGGTTTGCCTGAAGCACAATGTCATAAATCTCAGCCAGCTTCGGATTGCCCACTTTTCCTACGAACAGACAGCGGGTGATATCCGACCAGTAGTAATTGTAATATGCGCAGAAATCCATCAGGACAATGTCGCCTTCCTGGAATGCATAATCGCCGCTGGCTCCATGGGGATTTGCAGAATTCGCCGCGGCCAGTACCAAAATGATAAATTCATCCGTGATAAATCCCGGATATCCGGCCATATAGCTGTACAGCATCATATTCAGCTCTTTTTCCGTCATGCCCGGTTTGATTTTGTCTGAAACATAGGCAATGGCTTCATCCACAATTTTCGCCGCAAACTGCATGGTTTCCACTTCAGCCTCATCCTTGTACATCCGAAGGCGGGCAATGCAGTCTCCCAGATCCACTATATCACAGCCCAGAGAAGCAAACATTTCTCCAACGCTCATGGAAAAGTATTTTTTCTCCACAGCCAGTGTTTTGCAGCTGCCTACCACCTCGCGCACAACGTCGCCGGGGCCGTTCTCATCCAGATACGTTTTTTCCGGAACCGTACCCTTCATACAACCTGTATCAACACTGGGATTAACCATAATCAGCTCTTCTTTTTCAGCGTCCACTACCAGACCGTAATATCTTTCGTAAGGTATGATATGTATGCCGGTCAGATAATTGATGGACATCGGATCGCCGATAATGGCTTTGTCAATTCCTGCATTTTTTAATGATTCACATGCCTTTAACTGTCTTTGTCTTAATTCGTTCATTTTCTCTCCTTATTAAATTTCAACAACTTTTTTTCACACACATGATTCTTTTTTGTTATAATATCACACTAATCTTTTTTTCGCAACCGTTTTTGTCGATCGATCTTACCACAATTTTACCACAAATCAAAAAATCATCACAAACAGCTGATAAAACAGGTGCGCCATAACTCCGGCAAACAGACCGCCTATGGTATGGCTTAAAATAGCTTTTCCCGTCAGTTCCTTGCATCCCAGAGAATCCATCATGGCCACATGGGTGCTCAGATATCCGCTCCAGCACATGCACATGGCGGTAAATACCGCAATATCGTTTCCCACTGCCGTTCCTTCCTGTACCATCTGAGGGATCAGACCGATAGCAGCGCCTGCCGCTCCCAGCGCCGTGACCGGTACGGCAATGCAGTTGGATGAAGAAAAGCCAAACAGCGGTTTTAAAAGAAACTGCAGTTTGTCTCCGATGGCCGGCAAAAGCGCCACGCCCTCATAAGCGGCTCCTGTATAAACGCCGCTGGAGGAAGGTCCATTAGTCAGCATCAGCACCAGCGTACAGATGATCAGCACGCCGGGAATTATGGCCATCCCCATATCCACGCCTGCCTTTCCGCCGTCCAGAATCGCCCCCAGAACCCGGTTTCCCACCGAGCCGGGCCGTACTGCCCGTTCATCCTGCTTAAGGGCGGCTTTCGCTTCCCCCGTTATACACATTTCCGTCTTTCCATAAACCTTAGCTGTAAAAAACAGCATAAGCCGTACACTGACAATGCTTCCTGCGATGGCTCCCAGATTTCCTGTCAGCGCAGACGCAAGAAAAGTTCCGCCTGCCGGATTTTTCACTCCGATCACAAAAGTGGTGATAATCATTCCCATACCGAAAGCCGTTCCAATGTTTGTAAGAGCCGGCAGCTGATACTTTTTGAAATAACGCCGGAATTCTCTTTGATCCGCCAGCGTCAGAATTGCCGGATTATCAGAAAGATACGTGGCCAGCACGCCGATGATTCCTGCCCCCGGCAGTCCATATAAAGGCCCCATCAGCGGAGACAGCAGCTTATTGATAAGCGCCACCACACCGAATTCCGTAAACAGGCCCGAGATTGCTCCGGCCAACACGGCGATGGCCATAATATACAGCACAGTATCCAGCAGCAGCTGATACGCTGTGTTCATCATCGTGTTCACCATGTTTACCGCCCCCATGCCTGTGCCCAGATAGACGAATATCCCCACAAACACTGCAATAAACACAAAAACTTCCAACCCCACGACCTTTTTTGTTTTGCCCCCCGTCTGATCCATAAAATTCCTCCTTTTCATTTTTGTGAAATTTAATAAATTATTTTCATGAACAAATAATTATATTTTTATAATATCACGAAATTGAAACATGTCAACACAAAAAAAGCCGTGAGAATATCTCACGGCCTGCATGATTCAGCATACTGATTTGTTTATTTTATTCTTTTTCTTCTGTACGGTCCCAGAATCTTGTCCAGAAAGAAACACTTTTTGATCTCTTACTCTTATTATAATAGCAGTGACGGGTGTGGGGCTTTACATAGATGGTATCCCCGGCCTTCAGCTCAAAAACTTCCCCGTTGATATTTACGGTCAGCTCCCCCTCCAGCACCGTACCCACCTCGCCAAACTCATGGGTCCACCACTCGTCGCTGGTGTCCGACTGCCCCGGAAGCTCCGTATAGATAAACGTAATGTCGTTGATTCCAAAATCTATGGTCTCCATACGGATATCCTGTTCTTCATCCAGGATTACCTCTCGGTCTTCTTTTCGTATAATGATCCGCTCTTCCGCGTTTCTATCCAGAAGATCACTCAATGAACTGTTAAATACCTCACATATTTTCTGTATATTCATCAAAGTAGGGCTGGTGATATTACGTTCAATATTGCTGAGATATCCAGTAGACAGCCCCGTCTCTTTAGACAGCTGCTGCAGTGTGATTTTCCTTGATTTACGCAGACTGCGGATGCTGTCGCCAATTCTGTCCAGATTATCCAAATCTACCCTCTCCCTTATTCATAAATTTACGTCTATTATAACGAAATACACTAAAAATGTAAATGTATATCTTTTTAACAACTTTTTCCTTTTTTCATTATTATAAAATTTTTTTCTGCTTTTTCACATGATTGTTGACAAACATCACCACACACGTTATGATGAGATTAATCAACAAATGACATTATGCATAATAGTATTTTCTTTTTCACACACGATTCAAGAACATTTAGACAATGAAACAGGAGGTTATATTATGAGCTATATTCCACGATTAAACTATGTGAGCAAGGAAGAGATTGCCAAACTGCATCAGTATGGTGTCGATATTTTGAAAAAACTGGGTATGCGGGTGGAGGATCCCGCTGTTCGTACTATGCTCTGCGAACGCGGATGCACGCAGAAAGACGATCGCGTTTATTTTTCAGAATCTCTTATCGAAGAAATGCTGAAGGCTCAGAAAGGCCGTGTCACCATGACTTCACCGGTTACCGGTATGAAAAAAGAGATGGAAATCGGAAAAACCTTCGTTCACAGTACCGGAGGCGCTCCCTGGATTGCAGATATGAAAACAGGCAAACGCCGCAATGGTCTTCTGACAGACTTGATTGATACCGTACGCGTGATGAATCAGCTGCCGGAACTGGATCTGCCCTGTGCGCTGATCTATCCCAGCGAGGTTCCGTCAGAAATCACACAATTAAAACAGACGGCAACCATGCTCCAGTATTCTCACAAACCGATTTACGGCCCGGGAATTTCCATCGCCAGCAATGCCAAATATATTGCAGAACTTTTCAAAATTTACGGCGGCGACGACCAGACCCACAACCCGATGGGTATGGTAGGCATTTCACCGGAATCTCCGCTTTTCCTGCCAAAAGAAATCACGGATACCATGGGCTATATCATCCGCGCCGGAATTCCAACCAGCATTCTGTCAGCTCCGATGGGAGGCCTTACCTCTCCCCTGTCCGTAGCCGGTACGGTAGCTCAGTCCCATGCTGAAATTCTGGCATTTGCCTGCGTAGCATATCTGATGAATCCGGAATGCGTGCTGTTCTACGGTTCCAGAACATTCTTTGCCAACATGAAGAACAGCCAGAGTATTCTTGGCCTTCCGGAAACAGGTATCTCCAGCGCTCTGGCAGTAGAGCTGGCGAATTACTGCGGTTTCCTGTCAGACGTATACGGACTTTCCTGTACAAGCTGCGCTATGGACGAACAGGCCGGATACGAGAAGATGATCAATGCCCTTCTGCCGGGTCTGGCAGGCGCTACCCTGATCACAGGATTCGGAAGCACAGCAAGCGTTATGTGCTGCTCCTTAAGCCAGCTGGTACTGGATAACGAAATGATGGCAATGATCCGTAAAGCTCAGAAACCGTTTACCATCAACGAAGAAGAACTGGGCTTTGAAGCTCTGGAGTATGTAGTCAATGACGACGAGACCTTCCTTGAGCAGGAACACACCATCGATCATCTCTATTCAGGTGAAATCTTCCAGCCCTCCATCGGCTTCGACAGCGTATGGGCTGACTGGATCAAGATCGGTGAGACTCCCCTCACAGAGCGTGCGGCTGACCGTGCGCTGGAACTGATCAAGAACGATGAAATTCCGGAAGTGAAACCGGAAATCACAGCCGAAGTTGATAAACTGATGGCGGCTGCTGAGAAAGAACTGCTGAAATAAAATTTAATTCAGAAAACGGAAGCGGAGAAATCCGCTTCCGTTTTTTTATCATAAAATACTATACCAGCCAGGACCAGAATGTCCCATCTGGCCTGTATATTTTTTTCATAATTGGCTATTTAAAACAGTCCACTTTTATTGTAAACTGACACACAGAAACAGACAAAACAAAGGAGTGAGACTAAAATGAACATGAAACTGAAAAAAATTATTATGACCGCTTTATTTGCCGCTCTGGCATGCGTTGCTACTATGTCAATCAGAATTCCAACTCCCGGCACCCAGGGATACATCCATCCCGGAGATGCCATCGTAATCTTATCCGGTATTATCCTGGGGCCATTCTACGGACTTCTTGCCGGTGGGATCGGTTCAGCCATGGCTGACCTTCTGGGCGGATACTTTCTTTACGTCCCCATCACCTTTGCCATTAAGGGCATGATCGCACTGGTCTGCGGCCTCATTTATCAAAATACCAATGCGGCCGGGAAATTACATCACTTTACTGTGATACTCTGCGGTTTGGTTGATATCGTCTTCGTAGCCGGCGGATATTTTCTGTGTGAATCTTTCATCTACGGCATTGCTGGAGCTGCCGCAAGCATTCCGGCCAATATCGTCCAGGGCGTCAGCGGACTGATCATCTCTCTTATTCTGTACCCGATTCTGATTAAGATCCCGGATGTTCGCAGCGTCATGACAGAATTAAAGCACGCAAAACACTGAAATCAACAAACCCCGCTGCGTTTCCGGCGGGGTTATTTTCTATCTCAGAACAGCGGCAGTTTTATCTGTTCATAATCCGTTTTAACCTTCAGCAATTCCGGTTTCTTTAGCAGCAGTTTCAAAGATGCTTCATCATCCGTCAGCCAGCTTTCCAGCTCCGGTTTCCGCAGAATAAGCGGCATCCGTTCGTGAACCGCCAATACGGAATCATTTGCCTGGGTGGTGAGAATGACAAAACGGTTTTGTCCTGCAAAGCAATTGTAGCATCCGGCCATATAAATGACAGGAGAATCCATATCCTCGAACATAAATTTTTCTTTTTGCCTGTTCCACTCGTAAAAGCCCCTTGCCGGAATGACACATCTCCTTTTGTGAACGCTCTCTTTAAAACTTGGTTTTTCAAGAGCATTCTCCGCTCTTGCATTAATCAGCAGCCCTCTTCCGTCAAAACGCGGAAATCCCCAGACCATTCCTTCCGCAGCCAGATGCTGCCTCTGACCTTTCAGTACAGCGGTGTTTTGAGAAGGACAGACATCTCCCGGTTCCATCCGCATCTGATCTAAATTTTCCACCAGTCTTTCCATCTCCTGTATCATTTCACGATCCACATAAAACCTGCCGCACATTGCCTGTCTCCTCCTTATAATCCGCTATATGCTATTATACCACTGCCACCGGTTTCAGATACATTATACAGCTTATTCCCTTAAAGCTGTAAGCAGAAAAGCGCCGCAGTCCTTGAAACCACAGCGCTTTTGGGTGTTTGACTTATCAATTTTAAAAATATGCTTTAGAACTTGCCAGCCTTCGCCGCTTCCTCGATCGCTACCGCAACAGCCACCGTCATACCAACCATGGGGTTGTTTCCTGCACCGATAAGACCCATCATTTCCACGTGAGCCGGTACAGAGGAAGAACCTGCAAACTGAGCGTCAGAATGCATACGTCCCAGTGTATCTGTCATACCATAGGAAGCGGGACCTGCCGCCATGTTGTCCGGATGAAGAGTACGTCCTGTACCGCCGCCGGATGCCACGGAGAAGTACTTTTTGCCGGCTTCCACACATTCCTTTTTGTAAGTACCTGCTACCGGATGCTGGAATCTTGTCGGGTTGGTGGAGTTTCCTGTGATGGAAACGTCAACTCCTTCTTTCCACATAATGGCAACGCCTTCACGAACGTCATTGGCGCCGTAGCAGTTTACCTTTGCACGAAGACCTTCTGAATAGGATTTGCGGAATACTTCTTTTAATTCTCCGGTATAGTAATCATATTCTGTCTCAACATATGTAAAGCCATTGATACGGGCGATAATCTGCGCCGCATCTTTTCCCAGACCGTTTAAGATAACCCGAAGAGGCTCTTTGCGGACTTTGTTTGCTTTTTCTGCGATACCGATTGCACCCTCTGCAGCTGCAAAAGACTCATGACCTGCCAGGAATGCGAAGCATTTGGTGTCCTCTTCCAGAAGCATTTTTCCAAGGTTTCCATGGCCCAGACCTACTTTACGCTGATCAGCAACGGAACCGGGGATACAGAACGCCTGAAGTCCTTCTCCGATTGCCGCAGCCGCATCAGCAGCTTTTTTACATCCTTTTTTAATGGCAATTGCCGCACCTGTAATGTAGGCCCAGCAGGCATTTTCAAAGCAGATAGGCTGGATGCCCTTTACCTGATCGTAAACATTCAGGCCTGCATCCTTTGTAATCTTCTCTGCTTCTTCCAGAGAAGCAATGCCGTAGCTGTTCAGCACGCTGTTGATTTTATCAATTCTTCTTTCATATGATTCAAATAAAGCCATCTTTTCTTTTCCTCCTCGTACTTACTCTGCTCTGGGATCAATGATTTTTACTGCGTCGTCCACGCGGCCGTACTGACCTTTTGCCTTTTCCCATGCAGTAGTAGGATCATCACCTTTTTTGATGAAATCTGTCATTTTGCCGAGGTTGACAAACTGATAACCGATGATTTCATCATCTTCATTCAAAGCGATACCTGTTACATAACCTTCTGCCATTTCCAGATAACGGGGACCTTTTTTCAGCGTACCGTACATGGTTCCGATCTGAGAGCGAAGCCCTTTACCCAGATCCTCCAGTCCTGCTCCGATGGGCAGACCGTCTTCTGAGAATGCGCTCTGAGAACGTCCGTAAACGATCTGAAGGAACAGTTCACGCATTGCAGTATTGATTGCATCACAGACAAGGTCTGTATTCAAAGCTTCCAGCAGTGTTCTTCCCGGAAGAATTTCTGAAGCCATGGCTGCAGAGTGGGTCATACCGGAACATCCGAGCGTCTCTACCAGCGCTTCCTGGATAATACCGTCTTTTACATTCAGTGTCAGCTTGCAGGCACCCTGCTGCGGTGCACACCAGCCTACACCGTGTGTTAAACCTGAAATATCTTTAATTTCCTTTGCTTTAACCCACTTTGCTTCCTCCGGAATAGGAGCAGCTCCGTGGTTCACACCCTGTGCGACAGGACACATCATTTCTACTTCATGTGAATAAATCATTGTATGACTCCTTTCAACCTTTCAATCTTTTATGGTTATTTTCTCACAAACTGACAAATTAGTCCAGAAAAAATTGTTCATATCATTTCATTATTTTTGTATACATGGTATTATAGACTCCAAGGAGGTATTATGGACAGACATATTTCATCACGTTTCCGTCATCGTTTTGCTCTGCTTTCCGGAAGCAGCCTGAAGATTCTGGCACTGGTGTGCATGCTGATCGATCACATCGGCGCCGCCATTTTGTACGAAGGCATTCTGCTTCCCAATGCACCGATCATTATCGGAACGCCGATGCACAGACTTTACCTTTTTTACCGCGCACTGCGCTTCATCGGACGCATTGCCTTTCCGATTTTCTGTTTTCTTCTGATTCAGGGATTTCTCTATACTTCCAACCGAAAGCGGTATGTGATTCGCCTGGGTGTATTCGCCCTCATTTCAGAAATTCCTTTTGACCTTGCCCTCAATAATCAGCTGCTGGAGTTCACCCATCAAAATGTGTTTTTTACCCTTTTCATCGGACTTCTGGTACTGGTTGTCATGGACTGTTTTGAAAGAAATCCATATATACAGGTGATTGCGGTGGCCGCCGGCATGGGGCTTGCCTGGCTTTTGAAAACGGATTACAGTTATCACGGCATCCTTTTGATTGCCATTTTATACTTTTTCCGCTATTATCCTGCTCTTTCGACTATCGGAGGCTGCATCAGCCTTCTGTGGGAAGCGCCGGCCTGTCTGGCTTTTATTCCCATCAATATGTACAATGGAGAAAGAGGGCTTTCCCTGAAATACGTATTCTATGTTTTCTATCCGCTCCATCTTATGATTCTGGCTGGAGTCAGGATTCTGTTGATAAGCTGAACAGCAGCCGCTTGCCGGGCGTATCGCGCTAAAACTGCCCGGCAAAATACCGGGCAGAAAATTTATTGCCGTTTACTGTTTTTCCACGATGCAGTCCTGTGATTTGAAAATACTGTTGGCCGGAACCACGCCCCGCACCGAAGAAAGAGGGTAGATATTGGTTCCCGGTCCGATTACGCTGCCGGGATTCAATACAGAATTGCAGCCTACTTCCACCTCATCTCCCAACATGGCCCCGAATTTTTTCAGGCCGGTTTCGATTTTTACATCTTTTCCTTTTACCACCACCAGCTTTTTGTCCGATTTCACGTTGGATGTGATGGAACCGGCTCCCATATGAGCCTTATAGCCCAAGATGGAGTCCCCGACATAATTATAGTGAGGAACCTGAACTTTATTGAACAGCACCACATTTTTAAGCTCCGTGGAATTTCCCACAACGGCGCCCTCGCCTACGATGGCATTGCCCCGGATGAAAGCGCACTGACGTACCTGGGCGTTTTTCCCAATGATAGCAGGGCCGGTGATGGAAGCTGTGGGCGCTACTTCTGCCGACTTGGCAATCCACACATCCTCTCCCGCTCTGTCGTATTCAGTCAGGTCTAAGGTATTTCCAAGCTCTTTGATGAATCCGCCGATTTCCGGCAGCACTTCCCAGGGGTATGTTTTTCCCTCAAAAAGTTTCGCCGCAATAGTCTCCTCAAGCGTATATAAATCGCTGATGGTTATCTTATCCATTCTTTCTGACTCCCTTCTTATAAAACTCCGCCGCCTTTTCAAAGAACACGCGAAGCTGATACTGATTATTCAGACGCATGACGCCGTAGGTTCTGTCGTTGATAAACTTCTCCAGTTTCTGCATATATTCTTCTTCCGTGATGCTTCCCTCAGCCACATAAGTCAGTCCTTTTTCCCAGCTTGCCGTCAGCTCCGGATTTAAAAGGGAACGGATGGAAGCGTTGACCACGTCATAAATCATCTCGCCAAGCAGGGTGGGGGTAATGATCTGGCTTTTCTTATTCAGAGCAATGTATTTATTTCCCACCAGCTTTTTCA
Organism: uncultured Ruminococcus sp.; assembly: GCA_946494335.1. GTDB lineage: Bacteria > Bacillota > Clostridia > Lachnospirales > Lachnospiraceae > Ruminococcus_G. The sequence continues at coordinate 16,563 of CAMMBV010000006.1, forward strand.
GTATCTCTGCCCTCGTCGCACTGGTCCCGATCCCGCTTCCCTTTATCTGGGAGCGCAGCTCTTCGTCTTCGATCAGCTGTCCCGCATTTTCCATCGCCAGTATCATGGATCCGGAATTATAACGTTTCGGCGGCGACGTCTCCCCTTCTTTAATCTCGAAGCCTTCCACTGCCAGCTTCTGCCCCTTCCTCAACGACATCAACGTTTCCAGGCCGCTCTTTTCCTTTTCTTCTTCTTTCTTTTTCAGGAAAGAAACCTGGGCGGCAATGAGATAGCCAGGCTTCTCCAACACCTTTTCCCCTGTCACAAAGGTTTCCTTTCCAATCCGCGCTGTCATGGAAATCCTGCGATACTGGGCTGCCGGATAAAAAATACTCAGAAATCTTCTGACGATCAGCTCATAAACCTTCCTGGAAGTCTCAGAAAGGGACTGCAGCGCATTCTGACCCTGACCGGTGGGTATGATGGCATAATGATCGGTGATCTGGCTGTCATTGACATACCGGCTCCCGGCAATATTTTTATACAGTCCCTGCTCCAGGATTTCCGACGCAAAGGCCCCGCCCTGGGGATACTGGCACAGTCCCTTTAAGTTTCGGCTGATTACCTTAGCCACTGCTGTGGACAGTACCCGGGCGTCGGTTCTTGGATAGGTCACCAGCTTTTTCTCGTAAAGCTCCTGAACAATCCGCAGCGTTTCATCAGGACTGATCTTCAAAAAGCGGGAACCGTCGTTCTGCAGCTCCGCCAGATTATAAAGGAGGGGCGGATTTTTTTTCTCCGTCTTTTTCTCCACTTTCTCAACCAGAGCCGTCACCGGTTCTTCTTTTAAAAGCTCCTCCTTCAGTCTTTTTGCATCCTCTTCTTTTTTCAGGCCGTTTTCTTTATAAAGAGCCGGCGACTGAAAAAACATACTCTGCGGGTTCACCCGCCATTCTCCTTCGGCGGCTGTATCTGCCAGAGAATATCGGGCCACCAGACGGTAAAAGGGCGTTTTGACAAACTCCCGGATTTCCCGTTCCCTTCGCACCACCATGCCCAGTACACAGGTCATCACCCTGCCCACGGAAATTACCTGATATTTATTTCCCAGAAAACCGGCCACACTGTTTCCGTACTTCAGGGACAGAAGGCGTGAAAAATTAATGCCCATCAGATAATCTTCTTTGGCCCGCAGATAAGCAGAGGAAGCCAGATTGTCATATTCCGACAGTTCCTTCGCTTCCCGGATTCCCCGCAGGATCTCCTCCTCTGTCTGGGAATCAATCCAGACTCTGCGCCTTTCCTTTCCCTTTATACCAGCCATCATTTCCACAAGGCGGTAAATATATTCTCCTTCCCGCCCCGAGTCGGTGCAGACATAGATTCGGGTGATATCCGCCCGGTTCAAAAGTCCGCTGACGATATCATACTGCTTTTTCACCGCCGGTATAATCTCATATTTAAATTCAGAAGGCAAAAAAGGCAGGGTATCCAACCGCCACCTTTTATACTTCTCATCGTATTTTTCCGGATAGCTCATGGTGACCAGATGTCCCACGCACCAGGTCACCACCGCTTCTTCTGATTCCAGATACCCGTCCATCCGGCGGGTATTTATTTTCAATGCTTTTGCAAATTCCAGAGCAACACTGGGTTTCTCTGCAATGTATAAAGATTTCGCCATAATTATTTGGCCTGAATATAACCTTTCGCTTTCAGTGTCTCCGCGCAGAGGATGGCGCCGCCCGCCGCACCGCGCACCGTGTTATGGGAGAGTCCGACAAACTTGTAATCGTAGATTTTATCCTCTCTCAGTCTGCCCACAGATACGCCCATTCCGTTCTCAAAATCCACATCCAGGGTTACCTGGGGACGGTTGTCCTCTTCCATATACTGAATAAACTGCTTCGGCGCACTGGGCAGATTCAGCTCCTGAGGAAGTCCCTTAAAGTTTACCAGACGGTCGATCAGCTCTTCTTTGGTCGGATTTTTCCGGAATTTAACGAAAACCGCAGCCGTATGGCCGTTCAGAACAGGCACCCGGATACACTGACAGGTAATCACAGGAGACTCGGCCGGTTTGATCACGCCGTCTTCTACTTTCCCCCAGAGACGTAAGGGCTCTTTTTCACTTTTTTCTTCCTCGCCGCCGATATAAGGGATGATATTTTCCACCATCTCCGGCCAGTCTTTAAATGTTTTTCCCGCGCCGGAAATCGCCTGATAGGTGGTGGCAACCACTTCATAGGGTTCAAATTCCTTCCATGCAGTCAGGACAGGGGCGTAACTTTGGATGGAACAGTTTGGCTTTACCGCCACAAATCCGCGTTTCGTACCCAGTCTCTTTTTCTGAGATTCAATCACATCGAAATGCTCCGGATTGATCTCCGGCACAACCATGGGCACGTCCGGTGTCCAGCGATGGGCGCTGTTGTTGGATACCACCGGTGTCTCTGTTTTTGCATAAGCGTCCTCAATCTCACGGATCTCCTCTTTTGACATATCTACCGCAGAGAACACAAAATCAACACTGGCTGCTACCGCTTCCACCTCATTGACATTCATCACTTTCAGATTTTTTACCGCCTCCGGCATGGGAGTGGTCATTTTCCAGCGTCCTCCCACGGCTTCTTCATACGTCTTTCCCGCGCTTCTGGGGCTTGCCGCCACCGTTACCACTTCAAACCAGGGATGATTTTCCAGAAGAGCAATAAATCTCTGGCCTACCATTCCCGTTGCTCCCAGGATACCTACTCGTAATTTCTCACTCATTTTTTCCTCTCCTCTTCTAAAAAACGTTTATTTTCTTCCACTGTTTCCTTCATCACCGCCGGTCCCGGAGCCCCTTTCGTCACCCGCTTTTCCACGCAGGTTTTCAGGCTGATGGCCTCGTAGATATCTTCCTCAAAGACCGGACTGATATTTTTATACTCATCCAGAGTCATCTCATCCAGCGAGATTCCCTTTTCCAGACAGAACAGCACCAGACGTCCCACGATTCCATGGGCGTCACGGAAAGGCACGCCGTGATTTACCAGATAATCCGCAGCGTCCGTGGCATTGGTAAATCCGTTTCTGGCGCTTCGCTCCATCACATCTTTTTTAAACTGCAAAGTGGCCAGCATTCCGTCAAAAAGCGCCAGACATCCCTTGGTGGTATCAATGGCGTCAAAGGTAAGCTCCTTGTCTTCCTGCATATCCTTATTGTATGCAAGAGGCAATCCCTTCATTGTGGTCAGAATACTCATCAAAGCGCCGTACACCCGCCCTGTCTTTCCTCGAACCAGCTCTGCAATATCCGGATTTTTTTTCTGAGGCATAATACTGCTGCCCGTACTGTAGCCGTCGTCAATCTCCACAAACTGGTATTCATTGGAATTCCAGATGATAATCTCCTCCGAAAAACGGCTCAGATGCATCATGATCGTGGCCATGGCTGACAGAAGCTCAATCACATAGTCCCGGTCCGACACAGAGTCCATGCTGTTTCTGGTTGCACCTTTAAATTCCAGAAGCTGCGCCGTATATTCCCGGTCCAGCGGATAAGTGGTGCCCGCCAGCGCTCCCGCACCCAGGGGACAGTAATTCATCCGCTCCCGGATATCTTTAAGTCTGCCGTAATCCCGGTAAAACATCTCATAATAAGCGCCCATATGGTGTGCCAGCGTAAGAGGCTGCGCTTTTTGAAGATGGGTAAAGCCGGGCATATAAGTCTCAAGATTTTCTTCCATAATGTGGTTTATGGTTCCCAGAAGGTGAAATACCAGTTCCTTAAGCTCATCGATTTCATCCCTCACATAAAGCTTCATATCAAGGGCTACCTGATCATTCCTGCTTCTGCCGGTGTGCAGCTTCTTCCCGGCATCACCAATCCGTTCAATTAAATTTGCCTCCACAAAGCTGTGAATGTCTTCATACTCCGCGGTGATCTCAAGTGTTCCCTCTTTTACATCCTTTACTATGCCCTCAAGGCCTTCCAGAATCTGCTCTTTTTCCTGTTCCGTAAGGATACCCTGACGCGCCAGCATCTTTACATGGGCCATGCTGCCCCGGATATCCTGCTCATAAAACTTCTGGTCAAACCCTATGGACGCATTGAAATTGTATACCAGCTGATCCGTCTCTTTCGTAAAACGGCCGCCCCACAATTGTGCCATATTCATTCCTCATTTCTTTTCGCCTTTTTCTGATTGATTTTACCATCCCCGGCCCGTTATGACAAGTCTTACTTTTTTGAAAAGACACATCCGCAGTAATTCTGGCGGTACAGATCATACTCCTGTGAAAGCTGAATGGATCTTTTGTATCCTTCTTTCTTTTTAAAATCCGAACATAGCCAGGAAACTGCGTACTCCTTTTCCAGTTCCCGCCCAATGTCATTGATCCACTGAGCATTCTTCATGGGACTGATGGAAAGAGTCGTACAAAAATAGTCATATCCATCCTCCCTGGCCAGCCGGGCCGTTTGCTCCAGCCGCAGACGATAGCAGTGATAACACCGTTTCCCTTTTTCCGGAAGGTCTTCCATTCCTTTTGCCATCTCAAAAAATTCCTCCGGCCTGTAATCGCCTTCTGCAAATTTTACAGGATATTTCACAGGCATTTCCCGAATCAGTCTTTTCTGCTCTTCCACCCTTTTTTCATATTCTTCTCTGGAAGAGATATTAGGATTATAATAAAAAACCGTGATGTAAAAATGATCGGCCAGATATTCCAACACATAACTGCTGCAGGGCGCGCAGCAGCTGTGCAGCAATAGAGAGGGAACCTCATCCTTCTTTTCAAGACTCTCTATCAAGGTATCCAGCATCTTCTGATAATTTTCTTTCATTAGACTTCTCATTCCTCCCACCTGGTATTATACCTCTTTACAGACGCATTTGCACTTCTTTTCCATCATCGGAGATGGAAAAAACACCTTTATGTGCCTCCGTTATCTGTTTTGCGATCCGCAGTCCCATGATGTGAATTTCTCTGGAGAGCTGTTCCTCCAACATCAGCGCTCTTCTCACTTCCGACGGTATACCGCACCCGTCGTCTAAAACGGATATGACAATCCTTTCTTCATAAACCCAGGACTTTACCTTCACATGGCAGCCCGGCGGATTATGCCGCATGGAATTATTCACCAGATTTTCCACCGCTCTTTTCAATAGCTGTACGTCTCCTTTTCTCTCATACCGTTCCAGGCCCGGTTCCAGCTCCAATTCTATGGTATCCCCTTCCTTTATCTCCTGATTCAAAACCTCCGTGACCACCTGCCGCAGCAGAGCTGCCGGCCGGTAAATATCCAGCCGCAGCGGCTGCATCTGATAAGACAATTTGGAAGTCAGATTGAGATCTTCAATCAGTCTCCGTATCCGGATACTCTGATTTTTGATCACCAAAATCTGCTGTTTTTCTTTCTCCGACAGGTTGGGACTGTTCTCCATGCTCTCCGCATATCCCATAATCATGGACAGAGGAGTGCGGATGTCATGCGATACTCCGGCGATCCATTCCGTCCTGGCCGTATCCCGTCTGTTGATCCGTTCTCTTTGCTCCTGCAGAATATCAGAAGCCTGATTCAGATTATCCGCCAGCTCCTTAATCAGCCCTCTGCCCTGAACCGACAATTTTTCTCCCTTGGACAGTTGCTCGATTCCGCTGTCAATAGGCGCCAGGGACCGGTTGAATTTCTGTCCCAGAATCAAAATCACCAGAAGAACCACTGCCAGATTCAGCCCCAGTCCTATGGGAATCCACTGAAGCAGTGTCTCCATCTGTGTTTTTGAATAGGCTATGCTGAACTGTATCACAGAATCGATCTGATTTCCCACTACCAGAAGTCCTTCCTCGGTATTCCAAACCTTCACCGGATAGTCGTCCAGGTACCAGCGGGTAAAGGATGCCACTTCCCCCAGATCGTAGGTATGATTCAGCTGTCCCGGCAGCTGCCAGGAATACAGAATTTCTCCCGTCTCTTTATCCAGAAGCATCAAAAACGCAGCCTCATTTTCCTTCAGGTACATCTCTCCCACAGCAGAAAGGGAATACTCTCCTCCTGTTTTTTCCACCAGATCATCGGAAACGCTCCGAAAAGTGATCTTCGATGGGCTATTCTCCCCGGACCTTTCCAGATTGTACCAGGAAAGCGCCAGAAACCCCAGAACATTCATTGCGATCAACAGCAGTACCAGCATAATAGCCACCGCACAGTATCTCCGATAGATTCTAAGCAGACGTTTCATCCTTATCCCTTTCCTTCCATTTTGTAGCCCAGCCCCCGCACCGTCAGCAGGTATCGGGGACGGGAAGGTTCTCTCTCGATTTTTTCTCTGAGTCTTCGCATGTGCACCATCAGCGTATTCTCATACCCAAAATAACTTTCTCCCCATATGGTCTCACACAGAGCGTCAAAGGTGACGATTTTCCCACGGTTATCCGCCAGCTTTTTTAAAAGCAGCAGTTCTTTGGCGGTGAGAGAAATTTCGCGGCCCTCCCTTTTCACAACGCCTCCGGCAAAGTCCACCAGACTTTCCCCCAGCTGAAGCGTATCCCGCTCCTTCTGCTCATCAGGATAATAGTATGTCCGTTTCAAAATGGCCGTCACACGCAGGATCAGTTCCTTCATCAAGAAAGGTTTTGTCATATAATCATCCGCTCCCAGGCCCAGCCCCCGCAGCCGGTCTTCATCTTCGTCACGCGCCGACAGAAACAAAACGGGACACCGGGACTGCCGCCGCAGTTTTTCCATAAAAGAAAAACCGCTGCCATCCGGAAGATTCACATCCAGAATCCACAGCTGTACCTGCTCCCTCTCAAGCTTTCTTTGTGCCTCTTCTATGGAATGGACCGCTTTCATATTGATAAATCCGGCTTTTCCCATCAACTCCAGTATCATATCACATAACTCCCGGTTGTCATCCACCAGAAGGATTCTGCTTTCATGTATATCTTTCACAGTTCTTCTCTCCTTTCGCTTCCATTTTACAGGAGTTTTTCTTTTCTGTCAGATTTTTTTTGAAAATTTAAGCTAAAAGTAAGGCAGACTTCATTTTGATGTAAGGAGCGTCTGATACCATAGCACCATAACAGGAAACCGGAGCAAATGATCCGGAACATCAGAAAGGAAGGCAACCATATGAACTACACCATTGAAACATCCGGTCTCACGAAAAAGTACAACGGCCACTTTTCCGTCAATCACATCAATCTGCGGATACCGGAATGCGGAATTTACGGATTCTTAGGACCCAACGGCGCCGGAAAAAGCACTACCATGAAGATGCTGCTGGGACTTGTAAAACCCACAGAAGGAAATGTAAAAGTGCTGGGAAAATTTCTCACCCCCCAAAACCGGCTGAGCATTTTAAAGCAGACCGGATCCCTGATTGAGTCCCCCTCCTATTATGCACATCTGACCGGGCGGGAAAACCTTTCCCTTATATGTATGCTGAAGCAGGCGCCGGAATCAGAGATCGACCGGGTTTTGCATATCGTCCGTCTGGAAAACCAACAGCACAAAAAGACCGGACAGTATTCCCTGGGCATGAAACAGCGTCTGGGACTGGCAGGTGCGCTGATCGGTTCTCCCCGTCTGCTCCTGCTGGATGAGCCCACCAACGGTCTGGATCCCGCCGGTATCCAGGAAATGCGGGACCTGATCTGCTCCCTTCCAAAACAATACGGCATCACCGTTATGGTATCCAGCCACCTGCTCAGTGAAATTGATCAGATGGCCACCGATGTGGGGATTATCAACAAAGGAGTTCTGATTTTTCAGGATACCCTGTCTGCTCTCCACCGTAAAAGCAGACGCCAGCTGAAACTGAAAACTACGGACCTGGATAAAACAGCCAGAGTCTTAAGCACACACGGTCTTCCCGTAACTTATTCTGCCGGCCAGCGGTTCTTAAAGATTCCTGACGAAGGAGACCAAAGGACAGCCGCTGCCGTCTCACTGCTGGCCAAAAATGAAATTGGTATTCTGAGAGTGGAAGAAACGGAGAACTCTCTGGAGGAAATCTTCCTCTCCCTTACCGGAAAGAAGGTGAGCCTTTGATGAAAGCATTTCTGACAGAAGTAAAAAAATGTAAAAGAAGACGGCTGTGGCTGCTGTACCTGTGCGCTTTTCTCGTAGCCGTATTGTGGATTGGTTCGTCCATGATCCGATATCCCTTTAACGAAAAAGAAGCAGCAGCAGGCTACTACATGCTGATCCTCAACTATTCTCTGATGAATCTGATTTTCCTTCCCGTCATACTGGCCGCCTGTGCCAGCCGGGTCTGTGATATCGAGACAAAAGGAGACACCGATAAAATGCTTTTGACCATGCAGTCAAAAACCAGCCTTTTTCACAGCAAGATTATATTAAACGGAATATATATCCTGATTTTTTCTGCAGCCGAAACCCTGAGTCTTTTCCTCATGGGACAGATCTTTCACGCAACGCAGCCAATACCATACTTTCAGCTGATCTGGTTTTTTATTTCTACCTTTGTGGTCAGCCTGATTCTTTATGTAATGCAGCAGATTTTGTCACTCTTGATGAAAAATCAGCTGATGCCCCTTTTTATCGGTCTGATGGGAACTTTTACCGGCGTATTTTCCGCCTTTTTTCCTTATACCATCCTGTCTTCCATCGTTCCCTGGGGGTATTACGCTGTATTCAATCCGGTGATGATGCAGATCGGCGATACCTTTGAAGAGGTATCCTATTTTACCGTACCCCTGCCCTGGATACGCATCTGTATCTTTCTCATTTTCGGCCTTCTATTTTATCTGGCCGGTCTGAAATGCTACTTAAAAAAGGAGGTTTAACCAATGCTTATATCCTGTATCAAGGCTGAACAGCTGAAGCTGAAACGTTCCTTCATCTGGATCGCCTTTTTCCTGCTGCCTGTGATTCCCGCCTTCATGGGCGTAAATAACTACCTGAATAATATCGAGGTTCTCACATCAGACTGGTACTCTTTGTGGACACAGGAAACCCTGTTTTATTCCAATTTCTTTTTTGGTCCCATGATTGCCATCTACAGTGCTTACCTGTGGCGGGTAGAAAACTTTCAGCATAACAGAAACGCCCTGATGACAGCGCCGGTGCCGGTCTTTTGCGTCTTTCTCGGCAAACTGATCAGCGCCTTTTGCGTGACTGTTCTGACTCAGATTTGGGTGGGGCTTTTGTTTATCATTACGGGAAAGCTGGCCGGACTGGAAGGTCTGCCTGATGCAGTCATTTTCATGTGGCTGTTCCGCGGACTGCTGGGGGGTCTGGCTGTCACAGCGCTGCAGTGTGTGCTTTCCATGGTGATCCGCAGCTTTGCCCTGCCTGTCGGTCTGGCAGCCATTGCAAGCATCGTGGGACTTCTGGCATCTAACACAAGCCTTGGCTGCTTCTACCCTTATTCACTGATGATCTTCGGCATGAACGCCAACCGCTCCGACGATATGCTGGGCAGTTCAGTCGTCTTATTTATCATCAGCAGCCTTATTTACACATTCCTTTTTTCTGTTCTGGGAATACAGATCCTGAAAAAAACAGACGTGAAAGCTTAGGAATCCCCCGCACGGTTTTTTCTTTCTTCTCATATCATATAGAAACATCATATGGAGGATTTCTATGGAAAAACCGTTACTGGAATTAAAAAATGTTGGTCTGTCCTATCACACTCCGCAAGGAGAGACGGCCGCTGTTTCTCATATATCTTTTCAGGTTCCAAAGGGCGGATTTGTGGCTCTCGTAGGCCCCAGCGGCTGCGGAAAATCTACTATTTTAAATCTGATCTGCGGACTTTTGAAGCCGGAAGAAGGTCAGATCCTGATGAACGGAACAAGCCTTCCCGAAAAACCTTCCAACATCGGTTATATGCTGCAAAAAGACCATCTTTTTGAATGGCGGACTGTATACAGCAATATTCTGCTGGGCCTTGAAACACAGAAGCGGGTGACGGCCGAAAAGAAGGCATACATCGACAAACTGATGGTAACCTATGGACTGGATGCTTTTAAGCAGGCCCGCCCCTCCCAGCTCTCAGGCGGAATGCGTCAGAGAGCTGCCCTGATCCGAACACTGGCACTGGAACCGGATCTTCTGCTTTTAGATGAACCCTTCTCCGCCCTGGATTATCAGACCCGGCTCAACGTCAGCGACGATATCGGCAGGATCATCAAACAGGAGAAGAAAACGGCCATCCTTGTAACCCATGATATCTCAGAGGCCATCAGTATGGCCGATACGGTTATCGTTCTGACCCGGCGTCCCGCGACAATAAAAAATATTATTGACATCGATCTGGAAATGCCGGACCGCACACCGCTGGCTTCCCGAAACGCTCCTCTTTTTAAAACTTATTTTAATCAGATATGGGGGGAATTAAATGGCCATGCATGATCTTCAGAAAATTTCAGCCGCTCAGGAAAAATATATGAAAGCACGAAAAAAAGACCGGTACCTGATCCAGGCCGCCCGGCTTCTGATTTTCCTGGCATTTCTTTTTCTGTGGGAAATCAGCGCCCGCCTTTCCTGGATCGATTCTTTTATCTTCAGCAGTCCATCCCGCGTGATCCGGACCATAGTTGATATGACGCTGCATCAGGATCTACTGCTGCACATAGGCACAACGCTGTATGAAACCCTGATCAGTTTCTTCCTTGTCACCATACTTTCCGTCGCTGTCGCTGTACTGCTGTGGATTTCATCCCGGCTTTCTTTTATTTTGGAGCCCTATCTGGTAGTGCTTAACAGTCTGCCCAAATCGGCGCTGGCTCCCCTTCTTATCGTCTGGCTTGGTGCAAAGCCCACCACCATCATCGTAGCCGGTATGTCCGTGGCGCTGTTCGGCGCTGTAATCAATCTCTATACCGGTTTCCAGGAGGCGGACGAAGAAAAACTGAAGCTGATTTATACTTTCGGGGGCACAAAAAAAGACGCGCTGTTCAAAGTGGTTCTGCCCTCTTCCGTTCCTCTTCTGCTGGGCGTCATGAAGGTTAATATCGGCCTTTGCCTGGTGGGAATCATTATCGGAGAATTTATCAGCAGCAAACAGGGACTGGGGCATCTGATCATATACGGCAGTCAGGTATTAAGACAGCGATACATCCGGTCAGGATGGAATGCAGAGGTAGAATGGCAGAGTTGCTGTTCTGCTTTTTCTTTTCCCCTCTTGACCTCTGTTTCAAAGTGTTTTATACTGTAATTGTAATAGCATAACACTAAAGAATGAAATGGTGGTGGGAATTTGGAGATAGTCGTAAGCAATAAAGCAAGCCGGCCTTTATACGAACAAATAGCGACACAAATTAGAGCGGCAATCATGAGTGGTGAGTTAAAAGCCGGCGAAGCAATCCCGTCCGTAAGGTCATTGGCAAAGTCATTGCATATCAGTATTTTAACTGTACAAAAAGCATATGCCACATTGCAGGAAGATGGTTTTATTGAAACGACCGCCGGAAAAGGTTGTTACGTATCAGCACAAAATCAGGACTTCTATCTGGAAGAACAGCAAAAAGAGATAGAAAAAAAATTTTCGGAAGCAATCGAGATTGCTCGTGCAAGCGGAATATCTTTGGAGAATCTGATAGAATTACTCACATTGTTGTACCAGGAGGATGAATAATGATCGGTAATGTTTTAGAAATTCAGGAAATATCGAAGGATTATGACGGTTTTGTTCTTGACAAAGTGAGTTTTAAAATCCCCCGCGGTGTCATTATGGGGCTGATTGGAGAAAACGGTGCAGGAAAATCGACAACAATTAACTGTATCTTAAATGAGACACAGAAAACCGATGGGAAAATACTTATTTTTGGAAAAGACCATATTTTAGACGAAATCGAAGTTAAAGATAAAATCGGAGTGGTTTTCGATGAAAACCATTTCCCAGACATTTTCACAGCAGAGGAAATCGGGAAATTCATGTCTGGAATTTATTCCGTCTGGGATTGGCCGCTTTATCGCCGGTATCTTGAAAAGTTTGAACTGCCGAATGATAAGAAAATCAAAGACTTTTCCAAAGGCATGAAAGTAAAACTGGCATTTGCAGTGGCTCTGTCCCACGAAGCGGAGCTGTTGATTTTGGACGAAGCAACCAGTGGCCTTGACCCCATTATTCGTGATGAGGTCTTAGACATGCTCATCGACTTTGTTCAGGATGAAAACCATTCCGTTTTGGTATCGTCTCATATTACTAGTGATTTGGAAAAAGTAGCGGACTATATTACCTTTCTCCACAAAGGGAAATTGATTTTTACTCATGAAAAAGACAGTCTGATTGACAATTACGGCATTTTGAATTGCGGCGCTGCCATATTTGACACTTTGGATAAATCAGAAATCGTTGCTTACCGTAAAGAGGATTACCAGTTTAGAGTTCTTGTGAAAGACCGCAACAAAGCTGCAAAACAATATGCAAATGCAATTGTTGGTCCAGCCACAATTGAAGAAATCATGTTGTTCTATGTAAAGGGGGAAATGCAATGAAAGGCTTATTGATAAAAGACTTCCTGACAGTTAAGAAAAAATATGGGATTGCCCGCCTTGTCATGGATTTCGCCATTGTTGTTGCTTTGATGATTATTTTGGAGGGAGCTGGTTCCATTTATATCAGTTTCTTACTTATTCCATTGGAAGTTGCTTCCATGCTGATTACTCTTGCCAATTATGATGAACAATGGAAATGAGGAAAATATGCAGTGGCATTACCGCTTTCAAAAAAGCAGATTGTCAGCAGTCGTTATGCCTTTGCTGGAATTGCAGCAATCATCGGTTTATGCGCTGCTCTCGCTGTAAACACAATTTCCTATTTCTGCTTTCCAGCATATCGGTTTGGCTTTTATTTGTTTATGTCTGCGGCCTGCTTTTGTGTTGTCTTGCTTTTTCTTGCATTTATGCTTCCATCTAACTATTGGTTGGGTGTCAATGCGGGATTTGCGGTAATGTTTATTGGAATCATACTATTGATAGTTTTAGGAATTTGGTCACGAGTAACAGGAAATGCAATTATGCGTTTTGTTGTAGAGAACTTCGATTTGAGCATGGTAATTGGATTTGCAGGTACCATAATTGTTTTTGCACTATCCTACATTTTGTCAATTACATTGTTCAAAAGAAAATATATTTAAAATGCAGCCCGCCAACCATGCACAGCAAAGGAGAAAAATTATGAGTAAACAAAACGATCTCTGCCTCAAAATAATGGAATTTTTCCAGAATGACCCTGCACAGATTCAGCATTTCACACTGGTGCACAGTTTTGCCCGGCTGATCGGTGAAAAGGAAGAACTGAATAAACAGAGTCTGGAACTTTTGGAAGCGGCAGCTTTCATTTGTACTGTGGAAAACGCTGCAGACGCAGAAAAAATTCTTTCTGAAACCGGCTATGAGAAAGATACCGCCGGTCATATCCTGCAGCTGGCGAATCATCAGCAGACCTCGGATAATGCGGACAGAACCATCTGTCAGATTCTGTCAGAAGCAAAATTTCTGGCCGCCTGTTTTGAAAACCCGTCCGATACAGAAACTACAGAAAGCAGTATCCGCAACAATATTCGTACAGATACAGGCTCCTGGATCGCCCACCGGGTACTTTTACCCAAACCCGAAAAGCTTTCCGAAACCTGGGCTCAGGACGGGCTCCAGGAATTGGAAGATTTCATTGAATCCCAGGGCATTTATATCCGGCAGTAATCCTTTCACAAGGCGGCTAATTAAGGCAGTATCAGCGCCGGCTGAAATTCCAGATAATCTCCCGAAACCAGCATATACTGCACACCATGAAATTCCCCCCTGATACTGTCTCCAAACCGCCTTTCTCCGTGACAGTGAGAATACACAACAGCCTTCACTTTGTACTCCTCAGCTATATCCGTAAATACCGAAGTCTCTTCCAGGATGTTCGTCGGCGGATAATGCAGAAACATAATAAATTTCCGATACCCTGCTTCTTCGGCCAGGCAAAAAGATTTTCGCAGCCGTGCCAGTTCCCTGTCTATCAGTTTCTTGGCCTGCTCTTCTCGTTTTTCGTCCCAGCCGGTCACATTGCCCCATCGGTCCAGATAAAAAGGTCCCTCAAAGGTAAATCCCTTGGTTCCAACCAGGGCATAATCTTCATAAAATGTAAAATTATTCTGCAGGAAAAACAGTCTCTGATCAAACTCTTCATTCAGCCGGGCAGTTTTTCCGGCATCCCAGAACATATCATGATTTCCCCGAATCAGCACTTTACGGCCGGGCAGCCTTTCGATAAACGCCAGATCTTCCCTGCACTGCTCCAGCTTTCTGCCCCAGGAATGATCGCCTGTAAGCACAAGCGTGTCCCTTTGTCTTACTGTTTTATTTACGTATTTTTCAACTTTCCGCTCATGATGTTTCCAAACTCTTCCAAAAACATCCATCCTTTTGTCTGTCTGGAATCCAAGGTGCAGATCACCCAACGCATATAAAGCCACGCGCATCTCTCCTTTTCTTTCAGCCGTTTTGCTAATTACTGAAAGCGCCCTGATTTCTCAGGACGCTGTCTTTTCTCCCGGTATCTGCCTATTTAACTTCAACCAGCTCAATTTTAAAATTCAGCTCTTTGCCTGCCATTTCATGATTGGCGTCAAGGGTAATGGTCGTTTCATCCTTTGCCGTTACTGTAACGGGGAAGGGCTGACCATACTGATTGGACAGATATGCCTGCTGACCGACTTCAAGATTTTCAGAGCCCTGAAGCTGGGCAATCTCAACCGTAAATACTGCATTGGGATCCGGCATACCGTAAGCTTCTTCCGGCATCAGATGAACGTCCACAACCTGGCCTACCTCCATGTCAGCCACAGCTGCATCAAACCCTCTGATCATCTGCCCCGCACCGCAGACAAATTCAAGCGGTTCTCCCCGGTCATAGGAAGAATCAAATTGTGTTCCGTCATTAAAGGTTCCTCTGTAATGAGTCCGGCATGTTTTTCCCACGTTGCGTCCGGTTAAAGCCGGCTTTGAACCGCAGCCGCCTCCGCAGCTGCCGCAGCTATGGCCGTCCTCATGACTGCCGCAGCTATGTCCTTCCTCGTGATGGTGATCACAGTTGGCTCCTGTGGATACCAGCTCCCCTTTCAGATAGGCTTCCACTGCCTGATCCACATCGCCGCAAGCTCCTGCACATAATTCAACCCCTGCCTCAGAAAGTGCATCCTGAGCGCCCTGTCCGATTCCTCCGCAAATAAGCACATCCACAGACTGATCGGCCAGAAGGCCTGCAAGAGCGCCGTGTCCGGTACCGTTGGAACCGATTACTTCGCTGGAAACCACTTTGTTGTCTTCCACCTCATATACCTTGAAAAACTCAGTTTTTCCAAAATGCTGAAATATGCTGCCGTTATCATAAGTTACTGCTATTTTCATTTCCTGAATCCTCTTCTTTCTTCTTTTTTTCAAACGTAAGTTCATTGTATCATATACCGGCGCCAGGTTACAAATAAAAACAACTTTAAATACTTTTTCCTGATTCAAAAGACTGGTATCTTTGTTTTATTTTCATAATATTCTGTATATTTATTTTTAGCAGATTTTTTTCAGAATCCATATTGACAAATAAAGATTTATGAGTTATTATATATCTATCAAAAGAAAAGGAGGACGGACCACCGAAAACTCAATCTTAATTCCGAATTTTAACAGAAACGAGGTATAGTCCAATGGGAAAGTAAATTAAAATCAGAAAACACTATTCAGAGGAATAGTTTTATATAGATATCAATTTAATAAAGGAGGTTGGGCCAATGGATGTAGTAAGTTAAGAATCCACTGTACGAATAAAGAATCGGTACAGTGGATTTTCTTTGCGCATTTTTCAAGTCACACCCTTTAACCCTTCGCCCGGGCAAACATAATTTTCCCCTGCTCTTCATCCACCTCGTATGTCAGATCAAACAGCCGGCAGAAATCCTCCGCCCTCACTCCCGCACAGAAAGTGGCCCCTACATTAGAGTCTTCTTCAACAGTCAGATACGGCAAATCTATCTCCCTGCCGTTTTTTTCTACCTGAAGCTCCTGGATACTTCCGTCCCCGTATTCGGTTTTCATCGTCCAGGTATCGCCGTCAATGCTCCAGGCGCTGATATAGGCATCGTCACGGACAGCCGCACGGTATGAACCACCCAGCGCTTTTACGTATTCCCGGTTAATCATAGGATAACTCATGCTGTCATCCAGAAGTCCTGTGTCCATCACCAGCATATATGATTTCAGTTCTTTATTATACCAGCAGTATTTATAATCCTCCGTATTCAGCCTGTATACGCCGCAGGGATTATCCTCTTCATCATAGAGCATTTCTTCCCCGTTCAGTTCAATAACCGACAAAAGAGATACGTGTTTATCCGCCAGATATTCCTCTGGTACGTCCTGCGCATTCTCAATTTTGCCATCCACACACAATTGGGCGTAAAGGTCCCCCAGTCGTTTCGTCAGTTCCTCCTTTTGATTCTGCCCGGTAATACCCACATTCGTCATATTTACCCAGGTTTCATGATCTTTTGCTTCCTGCTGCGAACGCTGCCAGACCAGATGTATGGAGGTCAGAGGATTTTCTTTTAAAAAATCCTCTGAATTGTATTCCAGCTCCTGCCGATATACCTGATCGGCTGCTAATATGGTATCCACAGTTCTGTCAATATCATCAAAGGACATAAGATAAATCCAGCCATATTCTTCCAGATACTGTTGATCCGCCTGCAAAACTGCTTCCAACTCCTCCCGGTACAAATTATGGACCTCCTGCACATAGCTGCAAGAAAGACCCCTGGTATAGTACAACGGGGCGGAAAGATCAATGGTAACCGGAGAAAGAAAACTGTTGGCCTGAAAAGACAGATCCCGGTTCTGCGTACGAAAATAATATTCCATATTGTCAGGATTTTCTTCTACCAGCTTCTTTCCTTCCAGACGGCAGGGCTCCTTGCAGATGGAATTCACATATTCGAGAACCTTTTCCTGTCCGTACACTTCACCGTCTTCCCCCAGACAGCCGGTAAACAGGAAAACAGCGGCAAGAACAGCAGCCGGTATAAACAGCTTCTCTTTTTTCTTCTTTTTCATTTTTCTCTCCTGCATCCGTCCCTTTTGATAAAAAATACGTAACAACTCTTGCTCTAATCATACCATGTCCGCCCTCCATTCACATCACATTTTTAAAATTGCTATTGAAAATTTCCGAAATTTCTTTATAATAAGAAGACGCAGCCACGTATGAAAAAGAAGGGAGATATTTATGGAAAGATTTTTCAAGCTCAAAGAAAACGGCACATCATTTTCCACAGAAGTGATGGCCGGTCTGACCACCTTTTTTACCATGGCTTACATCATCGCTGTAAATCCCAGTGTGTTAAGCCAGTCCGGCATGGAATGGGGCGCCGTATTCCTGGCGACTATTATTGCATCCATCATCGGAACTCTGGTAATGGGTCTCTTTGCCAACGTACCCTACGCACAGGCGCCGGGTATGGGGCTGAACGCATTTTTTGTCTATACCGTATGCTTCGGCCTTGGCTTCACCTGGCAGCAGGCGCTGTCCATGGTATTTATCTGTGGTATTTTCAACATCATTATTACAGTAACAAAAGTCCGCAAGTTCATCATCAAAGCTATTCCCAACAGCCTGCAGAATGCTATCGGCGGCGGTATCGGTGTGTTCGTGGCCTACATCGGTCTGCTGAATGTGGGAATTATCAATTTTGAATCCGGTGTTCCGGCTATCGCAGCTTTGAATCAGCCGGCTTTCTGGCTGTTTCTGATCGGACTGGTTCTGACCATTGTGCTGCTTGTCTGCAACGTAAAAGGCGCCATTCTCATCGGTATCGTGATCACTGCACTGCTGGGAATTCCCATGGGCGTGACTACAGCCAGTGATTCCGTCAGCTTTACGGATGCATGTGCGGCTCTGCCTACCACCTTCGGAGTGATTTTTACCTCCCAGGGACTGCCGTCACTGTTTACAGATATGGCAAAGCTTCCGCTGGTTCTGGTAACTATCTTTGCATTCAGCATCTCAGATACCTTTGACACTCTGGGAACCTTCATCGGAACAGGACGCCGCAGCGGCATCTTCAGCGAAGAGGATGAAAAAGCCATGGACTCCAGTTCCGGATTTAAATCCAAAATGGACAAAGCTCTGTTTGCAGATGCCATCGCCACCTCCATCGGTTCTATCTTTGGAACCTCCAACACCACAACCTTTGTGGAGAGTGCCTCTGGCATCGGCGCCGGCGGACGTACCGGCCTTACCAGCGTGGTGGTAGCCATCTGCTTTGCCATCAGCGCATTTTTAGCTACTTTTGTAAGCGCTATTCCTTCCGCAGCTACAGCTCCGGCTCTGGTAGTAGTTGGAATTATGATGACCTCCGCCTTTAAGGAGATCAAATGGGATGATTTCTCTGAAGCTGTTCCGGCATTTTTTGCAGGACTGTTTATGGCTCTTTGCTACAGCATCTCCTACGGAATCGCTTTTGGTTTTATCTCCTACTGCATCGTAAAAATCTGCAAAAAAGAGACTTCCGGCATCCATCCCATTCTCTGGGTGGCAACCATTCTCTTTATTCTGAACTTTGTTCTGCTGGCAGTAATTTAATTTCATCAAAAGCAAACAAAAACAAATTTTCAAAACAGAAAATTCCGGACTATACAATACAGAATAGTCCGGAATTTTTCAATCTTTTATAGCGCCATCCTGTCTCAGTTTCCGAAGTCTGTAATTAACTCCGGAAACGGTGATTCCAAAATATTCTGCCAGCTCACTGGCAGTAATATCCGGCTTTTGTCTGATAAGCTCCGCCATCCGCCCTCTCTCCTGATGTTTTCTGGAATAGTAATCAAACTCAGTCCCGTATATCACCTCTTTTTGCATTTCCTGAAATTTCAGTATCATCCTGTCCGGAAAGATTTCCACTCTCTTTAGCCGCTCCGCTTCGACGGAGGCGGCAGCCTTTTCTATTACCTTTGCTTCTTTTAGGTAGGCTTCAATATTTTCTGTTCTTTCCTTGTCTTTTTTCTCCTTCTTTTTTCCCAAAAGAGCAGCCCCTGCTTTTATCCTTTCCCCCTCTTCCCTTAATTCCCGGTCTTTTTTCTGATAAACATCATCTGTCAGAATCTCATTTAACAGCTTATCCAGCAGCACTTCCCTCTGATTCTCAATCCGCTTCAGTTCATTTTGAACACATTCTGTCTCTGCCTGCACTTCCTGTAATGCCTTCCTTATCAGCAGCACTGCTTTTTCTAATATTTTCTCCTGCTTAATACCGCAGTCTTTCCCGCAGTTTTGCCCCAGCAGCTCAAAGAGTCTGTTTTCATCTACATGAACATTGCTGCATCCTCCCGGCGCTTTGGAAGATGGTCTTCCGTTTTCCAGATAGTCGCTGCATTTCCATTCATATACTTTTTCTTTACCTCCCTGTTTTTTCCGTCCCCGGCGGTAATAAGGGGAACCGCACAGGCCGCAGTAAATTCTGCCGCTTAAAGGGTGCCTTCCGGTATTCTTTCCACGGCGTTTTTCCTGCTCCTCCACCGGTTTTTGTGAACGTTGTGCAATTTTTTCATTGGCTGTGCTCCACAACTCCTCTGATACCGTAGCCGGCACTTTATTCTCATAGATAAACTGCTTTTCCGCCGGAACCGGCCGTGTCCTCTTCGTCTCGAAATCATAATGACTTTTATTCATCACTGCCGTTCCTTTATTCAGCGGGTTTTTTATCATCCGCAGAATATCTGATGAAGAAAAGAATCTGCCGCCGCGGCCGCAAACTCCCTCCTCCTTTAAAATGGCGGCGATGGTTCTGCATCCGCAGCCTGCGGCACATAACTCATACATCCGCCGTTTTACGGCAGCCTCCTCCTCCTGCAGCCCTATGGTCCGATCCGCCTTTCTGACAAAGCCGTATGCCCTTGAGGTGAGGATCACCGCTCCCCCGCTTTTTTGACGATTTCTGTGCGCATTGTTGATTTTTTTGCTCAGTTCCCGACTGTAATCCTCCGCCAGAATAGCTTTGATACCGGTAATCAAACCGTCGTTTGGACTGTAAAATTTCTGTTCCAGATACATATAAAGCTGTTTTCCTGCTAACGTCATCCGGTCAATAAACAGATACCAGTCTCTGGTATTTCTCATCAGCCGGTCCTGAGATTTGATCACAATAATATCAAATTTGTCATACAGCAATTCCTCATAGAGACGGTTGTATTCCTTTCTTCCTTTTCTGCTGGTTCCGGAACCGCTCTCCACGTACGTTCCAGCCAGAATCCAGCCTTTTTGCTCCACCGCTTCCCTGGCTTCCGCCTCCTGCTTTACAAGCGCCTCCTTCTGGCTTTCCTCATCGGTACTGCATCTGCAATAAATAACTGCCCGCCGCTTCATCTGCCCCCTTCTCTTTGGATCAGCTGTATCAGACGCATCTTTTCCTTTAGTGTAAGCAGTCCATCGGATGCCAATATCTCTGCTGCTTTCAGCAGAATCGCCCTTTCATTCATCGCATCGTTTCCTTTTTTCCTATTCTATGCAGCTTCTTTTTATCTGCTCCTGTCCGGATGTATCTTCATTGCTTTAAACTGGACTGGGTGATCATGAGCATCGTTATTCTCTGTATTCTGGCCACCGCCCTGTACGGCGTACTGAACCTGGCTGAAAAACTGTATCTGAAAAAACATTCCTGACAGAAAAAACGACAGTTTTCGCCATGAAAAGGTCTCCGGATATTTTCCCCGGAGACAGATACATAGCTATTGAATTCCCGTCAAAAACTGATATAATTTGATACAGTATCTTAAATTCTTTATCGGGAGAAATGTCATGAAAACTTCTGTAGATCTGCAAAATGATTCCATCTCTTCGCTGGTGCTGCGCCTGGCTGTTCCAGCCATGATCGCCCAGTTTGTAAATATACTGTACAGTATCATCGACCGGATTTATATCGGTCATATCGCCGATATAGGCGGACTTGCCCTTGCCGGAGTAGGCGTCTGCGGTCCCATCGTTACCCTGCTTTCTTCTTTTGGTACTCTGGTAGGGCTGGGCGGTTCCATTTTAATGAGCATCCGGATGGGCGAAAAAAATCAGAAAAGAGCTTCGCAGATATTATCCAACTCCTTTCTGATGCTCTGCGTATTTTCTCTGATCCTCACAGTCACTTTCCTTTTAAGTAAGGACAGCCTTTTGATGTGGTTCGGCGCCAGCAATATAACCTTTACATACGCTGATACTTATATGACCATCTACACTGCCGGAACCTTCTTTGCCCTTATGGCGGTAGGACTTAATTATTTCATCAACTGCCAGGGATTCCCCCTGGCCGGCATGACTACCGTCCTCATCGGAGCCGTGGCAAATATCGTACTGGATCCGCTGTTTATTTTTGTTTTTAAACTGGACGTAGCCGGAGCTGCCATCGCTACCGTAATTTCTCAGATGATGTCCTGTTTTTTTGCACTCTTTTTTCTTTTTGGAAAAAAGGTGCCGGTCAAGATAACGTTTGGAAATTATGACCGCCATATCATGAGCCGGATTATTTACCTGGGATTTTCTCCCTTTCTTATTCTGGCCTCCGACAGCATTATACTGATCGTCATGAATACGGTCCTTCAAAAATACGGCGGGCCTTCCCAGGGCGATATGCTGATCACCTGTGCCGCCATAGCCCAGAGCTTTCTTTTGCTAATCACGGGACCCATGCTGGGAATCAGCAGCGGAACACAGGCCATTTTAAGTTATAATTACGGCGCCAGAGAAACTGGCAGAGTAAAGCGCGCGGAACGGGTAATTCTGATTCTGATGGTGTGTTTTACCACCTTTATGTTCCTGATGTCCAGGCTGGTGCCTCATTTTTTTGTTCGGATGTTTACTTCCAACCCCGAATATTACGAATTCTCTTCCTGGGCCATTCAGACTTATACCCTGATGATTATACCTTTAGGTTTTCAGTATGTATTCGTGGACGGGCTGACTGCGTTGGAACGAACAAAAACCGCCCTCTTTCTGTCTGTGTTTCGGAAAAGTCTCTATGTGGCAGGTACTCTGATACTTCCCTTGCTGTTTACAGCCGAAGCCGCCTTTTATGCAGAACCGCTGGCAGACGGAATCAGCGCTCTTGTCTCCACCTGTGTTTTCGGACTGATCATTAACAGACATCTGCTCCGTCGGGAACAGAGCCTGTAAAGAAAAGCTGTGTTTTCATTTATGTGAAATCACAGCTTTTCTTTTTACTATTTCCAGCTTTTTATAATCTGTATTATCTTTTCTTCGTAATCTCCCGTGATATCTTCGCTCTGTCCGCCGTTCTTTACATTAGTTTCCGCACCCCATTCACCGTCATGAAATTCCCAGACATGGTACGGTACACCGCGGTAATCAAAATCCAGGCTTCCACATTCCTCTATATCTGTATACTTATATTCCAGATTCATTTCTTCCAGAAGCCTTCTGATGCGCTGCAGTCTCATATTTTTCCTCCTCTCTTTCCTGCTATATGAATCATTTTAATTCAATCATTTATTGACTTCAACAATAATTTTGGGACTATTTTCCGGATTTTTCCTGTTTTGTCCACACTATGTATATAATTGCTTTTCACAGATTCGGTAATTGACTTTTTTTCGATTATTTCGACAAATTTCACCTCATTCCTTGATTCTGCACAATTTGCCATATATAATAGGGATGGAACTGTATTTTTTATTAAAATTCACAAGACATCACATTTGAAAATTACACACGGGGGAAACTATGAGAAATTATGACATCGGTGTATTGGCAACTTCACAGGAATATTTTCACGTTGCAAGTCAGTTTGCAAAGAAAACTCTCTTCTACTTGATTTCCGGTGGTGATTATCAATGCAGTAAAGATTTCACAGACAGAAAAGGTAATCTTCCTGAAAGCTTTTATGTCATGTTAATACAGAAAGGTACCTTGTATATTGAAATGAACCGTAATACTTATATGGCTCCAAAAGGCAGCGTTTTTGTTCTCGACAGTAAAATTGACTGCTGCTATTACACAAAGGATAATCTTTCCATGCAGTGGATACAGTTCAGTGGGATCACAGCGCAAAACTTTGTCGATCTGCTGTATGAAACAAACGGCAAGAACGGTCCTGTCTTTCAGCTCGATGAATTGCCTGCAATGGCAAAAAAATTCGACTTTATTATGAATATGTTTGCCACGAATCAGATAAATGAATGCCTTGGCTCACTTTATATCCACGATATTCTGACTTCACTCACCCTGCTGAATCCTCTTTCCCAGGAGGGAACGCGGCTGAGTATGATCGAGGTGGCACGCTACATTGATAAATTCTACAGTGAAAATCTAACCGTCAAAAATCTGGCAAAGGGCTGCAATCTCTGTGTATATTATTTCATCCGGGCTTTTCAGAAGGTCCACCAGTGCACTCCCTATCAGTATCTGGCCGGTGTCCGTTTTGAAAATGCCAAGCGTCTGCTTCTTACGACAAATCTCAACATTGAAGAAATCGGAAACATGGTGGGATTCAGCAGCGGTTCCAATTTCGCCAGATCATTTAAAAAAGAATTTGGTTATTCACCTACTACATACAGAAAATACGGTCCGGATCCTATATTGGAAGCTCATCCAGAGATATAAAAGAAAACAGGCAGATACCGGCCTTCGCCGGTTTCTTTCCTGTTTCTTTCTTTTTTAGTCCATAATATCCACATCTTCACCGCGAAGAATTTTGTTAATATTGCGCACAGCGCACATTTTTCCACACATAGTGCAGGTATCTTCTCGCTCCGGCGTAGATTCCGCACGGTATCTTCTCGCTTTCTCACTGTCCATAGCCAATTCAAACTGACGATCCCAGTCCAGATTTCTTCTGGCCTCACTCATATCATGATCCCACTGAGCCGCGCCTTTGATACCTTTTGCAATATCCGCTGCATGGGCGGCAATTTTGGACGCAATAATTCCTTCCTTCACATCCTCAAGGGTGGGAAGACGCAGATGCTCTGCCGGTGTAACATAACAGAGGAAGGAAGCACCGTAAGTTGCTGCAATCGCTCCTCCGATGGCCGCAGTAATATGATCATATCCCGGCGCCACATCTGTCACAAGGGGACCCAGCACATAGAAGGGCGCGCCTTTGCAGATGGTCTTCTGTATCTCCATATTAGCCTGAATCTGATTCAGCGGCATATGACCCGGCCCCTCTATAATGATCTGAACATCCTTTTCCCATGCTCTCGTAGTCAGCTCACCTAAGGTTACAAGCTCTTCAATCTGTGAGACATCGCCGGCGTCTTCGATGCTTCCCGGACGGCAGGCATCTCCCAGACTTAAGGTCACGTCATATTCCTGGCAGATTTCCAGTATCTCATCAAAACGTTCAAAGAAGGGGTTTTCATTTCCCGTCAGCTCCATCCATGCAAAAATAATGGAACCTCCGCGGGAAACGATGTTGGTATGGCGCTTTGATTTTTTAAACCGTTCCGCTGTAGCTTTATTGATGCCGCAGTGTATGGTCATAAAATCCACACCGTCTTCGGCATGCATCCGAACGATATCAATCCACTCATCGGATGTGATCTTTTTCAGAGCCTTATTATAATAGACTACTGCATCGTAGATGGGAACCGTACCAATCACAGCCGGACACTCATGGGTCAGCTTACGGCGAAAGGTCTGTGTGTCTCCAAAAGAGCTGAGATCCATGATGGATTCTGCGCCCATATTGACAGCCTCCATCACTTTCGCCATTTCCACATCCATATCCAGACAGTCTTTTGAAGTTCCCAGATTCACATTAATCTTTGTCTTCAGCATATCGCCGATTCCGTATGGCTTAAGACATTTATGATTTTTATTTGCAGGAATAGCAAGGCGTCCCTGCGCTACCAGCCGGCGAACTTCCTCCACATCCATCTGTTCATATTCTGCAACAGTCTTCATGGCATCCGTCACGATTCCCTTGCGGGCAGCATTCATCTGCGTTGTATACTCCATATTATCCTCCTGACAAAAATCGAGGGAGATATATTTCCTATGCAGGCAACATATCTCCCAATTTTATACATCTGAAATATTTTCCCTACGTTGGCATGATCCAAATCAGGTAAGGTCGAAACGATTCAGTTTCCTCTCAGCCCGTCCGCGGACTCCCTCAATACTCAACTCTCTATTTAATTTCCAAATGACCGGAAATCCCTATTACTTATTCAGAACTTCCAGATACAGTTTCAGGACATCTTCCTTGCCCATTTCAACGTATGTATTGGTCATCAGTCTCTGCTGTTCTGCGATAACCAGATCTGCCATCTGATTGCAGATTTCTTCTGTCACGCCATACTCACACAGCGGTTTTCTGCGGATAAGAGCTGCCAGAGCTTCTTCCAGTTTATCGTAAACTTCCGGTCCCTCTGTCTCGCATCCAAGGATCTCAGCCAGTACATGGTTGATCTCTTTGATATCTCCATCCGGATTTGATCTGTAGTAGTATTTCATAACGGTTGTGAACAGCGCATAGTTGGACTCACCGTGAGCAACTTTGAACATTCCGCCCAGCGGGAAGCTCATAGCATGAACTGCGTTGCAGCCTGCTGTACCAAATGCAATACCTGCATAGTTGCTTCCAAGTACGAATTTGTCCATGATCTCCAGTCTGTAGTCCTGTCCATGCTCGATCATTTCCATGAAGCCGCTCATCAGCAGTTCAATGGCTCTCTTGCCGATCATTCTTGACAGGTCAGTGTGACGGCGTCCTACGTAGCTTTCTACTGCATGGATCAGCGCGTCAATTGCACTGTACATAAATGGCTGATACGGAAGGCTCTTAACCAGATCCGGAATCAGAACTGCGTAATCTGCAAACAGCTCATCGTTTGCGCAGCCTTTTTTCGTCTTTGTCTTTGTCAGATAAATCATGGAGATATTTGTTACTTCTGTACCGGTTCCACAGGTTGTGGGGCATGCAATCAGTTCAATTTTATGTTTCGGTTTGAAAGTCGGGTTCTCTTTGTAAGCATCCACGATATCATCCGGTTTTTCTGATGCAACCCATTTTGCCATATCAATAACGGTACCGCCGCCTACTGCGATAATTCTCTTGTACTCTTTATCTCTCAGATCGTTGAAGATAGCATTGTACATTTCATCCGTAGGTTCAGAAGTGCCGTATTTTTCCTGGAAATAAACGTCACATTTCAGGTTCAGCGGTTTCATCTTCGGTGTATACAGGAATTCATTGGTGAAGATCAGATCGCCTTCGCCCAGCTCAAACTCTTTTGCAAAATCCTCAAAAGTGTCAAATTTGTGAATGTCTGTTTTTAATAATAACTGTCTCATTTTCTTCTCCTTTTCTTTTTATATTATTTTGTTCCCTGATAAATCCAAACTTTTTACCTTCTGCCTGTCCTTTTACTTGTTATTGAAATGGTCAAGTTTTTCCTTATTTACAAACGCAGAAAGAGCATCGTGAGCGTCCTGTGTTGTAAACAGAGAACCAAAAGAAAGGATCATGTGCTCTGTACTTGTCGGGTAATCGGTTTCGCTGGCAACATTGACTGCCTTTTTCGTCGTAGCCACTGCAATCGGAGCATTCTTTGCAATTTTTTCTGCCATTTCCATGGCTGCGTCCATCAGCTCTTCAACAGGAACAACTTTATTGACAAGATGGATTCTCTCCGCCTCGTCCGCTTTTATATTTGCACAGGTAAACAGAAGTTCTCTTGCTTTTCCTTCACCTACAATTGCCTGAATTCTCTGAGATCCGCCGGTACCTGTCATAATTCCAAGGCTGACTTCCGGGAATGCAAATCTGGCATTCTCAGCTGCAATACGGATATCGCAGGCAAGTGCAACCTCCAGACCGCCGCCCAGACAATGACCGTTGATGGCAGCAATGACAGGAGTTCTGAACTGGTGAATTTTTTCAAGGACGGCACTGCCGAATTTCGCATAATCACGAGCCTCGTAAAAACCAAACTCACTCATTTCCTTGATATCAGCTCCGGCAACAAATGCCTTCTCCCCGGCGCCTTTTACGATCACGCAGTATACGTCTTTGTCCTTTTCAACTTCGTCAAATGCTTTTCCCAGATCGGTAAGCACTGCTGTACTTACTGCATTCAATTTTTTCGGAAAATTGATTGTAATAGTGCAGACATGGCCTTTTTTTTCAATTAATGCATATTCCATATCGTTACTCCTTACCCCGCATGCACGTACTACTCACTCCATGCATGCAGCTCTTTTTTTATAATATCAAAATCCTCCCTGCAGACGGCGGTAAACAGCCGTCTGCAGTTGGAAAATTTCTGATCTGATACACAATTCCGATTACATCCCCTCACCAGAAGGCAGGCATCATATGTGTCGTCTCCACGATAAGGTGTAAAGGAAATATTCAGGTCTGTCAAAGATGATTTCAGGTCCTCCACTGCCGCAGTTCTGTCGTATACAGGATTACAGCCGCCGCAGTACTTCAGTCCTATCTTCAATCTTTAATGTTGGCAATATCCTTTGCCAGCTTCTTCTTCTGTTCCAGATTGCTCTGACGTGAAATCATAATACGCTGAGCCTGCGGTGAGCCGGCGCCGTGCATGGACTCTGTACGATATCCAACCGCCGCAGTACCAAGAGAAATATTTTCAATCAGCCGCAGAATTCTCATACGGTCTTCTACAGAGATTCCTTCCACACCTACCAGATATTTTTCAATGTAGGGTTTCAGCTCTGCCGTATTGTAATCCGTTTCAGAAGGACAGGTAACCATCAGGCCGCCTGCGATATCTTCTGCAAGACGGGCGATCTCATAGGGGAATCTGGTAATGTTCTGTTTACATACATTTGCCAGAAGCAGATCGATCATATAGTTTCCGGCTTTCGTCGGGCATCCTTCACAGGAGCATGCCACGCCGCAGCTGTACAGCGTCTCGTTCAGATGCGTCATCTCAATCAGTTTATCCTTAATGTGAGATGCTTTCGCAGCGCCGTTATAATCTGCTGCCAGAGCAGTTGCACCGATCAGCACATCGCCCACGCCGACCTTGCAGCCGCCGTAGCTCTGACGGTGATATCCGGAAAAACGTTCCACCAGCATGCCGGCAAATTCTGTCTCTCCGTTCATAAAGATCCGCTCATTGGGAACGAATACATTATCAAAGATAACCAGAGCTTCATGACCGCCGAAGTTTTTATTTCCGAGATCAATGTCTGCGCCTTCTTCCAGTTTCCGGGTATCACAGGACTGACGTCCATAGATCATAAAGATACCTTCTGTATCTGTCGGAACTGCAAAGGAAATTGCATAATCCTTATCTTCCGGCTTCATTGCAATCGTCGGCATAACCAGAACTTCATGTGAATTCACAATACCGGTCTGATGAGCTTTGGCGCCCCGCACTACCACACCGTCCGGGCGGCGTTCTACTACATGAAGATAGCAGTCCGGATCCGGCTGTTTGCTGGGAGACAGGGAACGGTCGCCTTTGGGGTCTGTCATGGCGCCGTCCACAACCAGGTCTTTTAACTGAACATCGTTTAAGAATTTCTTAAAGTTTTCATGATAGTTTGTTCCATGAGCCTGGTCAATTTCATATGTAGTGGAGAAAACCGCATTGTTCGCATCCATACCAACGCAGCGCTGGAAACAGGAACCGGTTTTCTGTCCTAACAGACGAAGCATTTTTACTTTTTTTACAAGATCTTCTGTGCTCTGATGAAGATGTGTAAAACGATTAACCTTCTGACCATTTAAAGAAGAAGTAGCGGTCATCAGATCCTCATACTCCGGCTGATTTGCCAGTTCATATGTCATTCCGATTGAATTTAAGGAAGGACGGATTACAGGATCATCGACCGGATTTTCCACCCGCTTTCCAAACATGTATACTTTCAGGTTTAACTTTCTTAAACTCTCAAAGTATTCTTCCCTTGTCATCATAAGGTTTTACCTCCAAATAGAATTATTTCGCAGCTTTTGCAGCTTTGATTGCTTCAATCAGCATCGGGCCTACCTTGAACAGGTCCCCGTTAATGCCGTAATCCGCTATCTCAAAGATCGGCGCCGCCGCATTCTTGTTTACCGCTATGATGCACTCTGATTCCTGCATTCCCGCTTTGTGCTGGATCGCTCCGGATATTCCAAGCGCTACATAAATCTTCGGATGTACTGTCTTTCCTGTCTGGCCTACCTGATGGTCTGCACTCAGCCAGCCGCTGTCAATCGCTGCACGGGATCCGCCTACTACGCCTCCCAGTACCTCTGCCAGCTCTTCTGCTATCTTGATTCCTCCCTCTACGTCGGAAGAAATTCCACGGCCTACGGATACTACGTATTCCGCTCCTACCAGGTCTACCAGCTTCTTCGCTGCCTTTACTACTTCCACTACTTCTGTCTGAAGGTCTGCATCGGTCAGCTCAAATCCTGCTTTTACTACTTCTACTGCATTTGCTTTCGTTTCATCGTACGCGCCTTTTTTCAGCACGCCCGGTCTTACCGTTGCCATCGACGGACGGAATCTCGGGCAGATGATCGTCGCCATCAGGTTTCCTCCAAATGCCGGACGCGTCATCTTCAGATCCTTTGCCACGTCATGCGGTTTGCCCAGCACTTTCGCAGAATCCGTCTTTGTGATTCTCTCTTCCGCCAGTACGGAATTGTTTCTTAAGAAATCCTGATAGTTTGCCACGTCTACATCCAGATGTGTACAGTCTGCGCACAGTCCTGTATGCAGTCTCGCTGCACAGCGCGGTCCTAAGTCACGGCCGATGTTCGTCGCTCCGATCAGGAAAATTTCCGGTTTCTCTTCCGCGATGATATCGCAGATTACTTTTGTATAGGCATCTGTCGTATATACGCCCAGTCTCGGATCGTCCGCCACGATTACCTTGTCTGCTCCGTATCCGCCCAGCTCTTTTGCCAGTCCTTCTACGTTGTCTCCCAGCAGAAGTCCCACCAGTTTTACTCCCAGCTCGTCTGCCAGCTTACGTCCTTCTGATATCAGCTCAAAGTCTGTCGGCATCAGTTTGCCTTCTCTCTGCTCGCAGAATACCCATACATCCTTAAAAGCAGATACATTACTACTATCGAAATTTTGCATGTTCCCTTTCTCCTCTCTTAGATGATATGTTTCTCAGCGAGTATGCCTGCCAGCTTGTCACAGGTCGCCTGATCTGCTCCTTCCAGCATCTGGCCTGCTCCCTTCTGCGGCGGTGTGAAGGAGATCAGAATGTTGGTCGGTGAACCTGCAAGTCCGATATTGTTTACATCGATCAGCGGGTTGTCCTTCAGAAGATTGTAGTCATACACTTCCATCGGTTTCTCATATGCTTCGTAGATGCCTCCCACGCTCATGTATCTCGGCTCGTTCAGCTCTTTGATGCAGGTGATCAGACACGGTGTCTTTACTTTGATGGTCATGTATCCGTCTTCCAGCGCACGCTGTATCGTCAGACTGTCTCCATCTTTCTTGATATCCTGCGCATACGTTACCTGCGGCAGTCCCAGTTTCTCTGCGATCTGCGGGCCTACCTGCGCTGTATCTCCGTCGATTGCCTGACGGCCGCAGAATACGATATCGTCATTTTCCAGTCCCATATGGTCGATCGCTGCTGCGATGATCTGGGATGTTGCATATGTATCGGATCCTCCGAATTCACGTGCGGAAATCAGTACTGCACGGTCTGCTCCGCGGGCAAGCAGCTCTCTTAACATGCCTTCTGCCGGCGGCGGGCCCATCGTTACTACGATTACTTCACAGCCTGTCTCATCTTTTAATTTCAGCGCTGCTTCCACTGCGTTTAAGTCGTCGGGGTTCGTGATGGTCTGCATGGAAGCACGGTCCAGGGTTCCGTCCGGTTTTACTGCTACCTTTCCGGAGGTATCTGGTACCTGTTTTACACAAACGATTATTTTCATGATCTTATTCTCCTCCTGTTTATTTGATTACGTTTTTAGCAATTACCATTCTCTGAACTTCTGATGTTCCTTCATAGATCTCTGTGATCTTGGCATCACGCATCATACGTTCAACCGGGTATTCCTTGATATATCCGTAACCACCATGGAGCTGAACAACTTTCGTTGTAACGGCCATAGCTGTCTCTGCCGCGAACAGTTTCGCCATGGCAGATTCTTTGCCATAAGAAATCTTCTGTCCCTGAGAACTCAGGTATTTTTTGTAAGCTGCATCATATACCAGCCAGCGTGCTGCACAGATACGTGCTTCCATATCTGCGATCTGGAACTGTGTGTTCTGGAATTTTGAAATCGGTTTTCCAAACTGAACTCTCTGCTGCACGTATGCTACCAGCTCATCCTGTGCGCCCTGTGCGATACCCAGAGCCTGTGCTGCAATACCGATACGTCCGCCGTCCAGTGTAGCCATAGCCACGTTGAAACCTTTGCCTTCCGCACCCAGCAGGTTTTCCTTCGGAACGATACAGTCTTCAAAAATAATCTCTGTTGTAGAGGAAGCACGGATACCCATTTTATCCTCCACTTTACCGCGGGAGAATCCCGGGAAAGATGATTCAACGATAAATGCGGAAATTCCTTTGTTTCCTTTGGACGGATCCGTCATAGCCATAACAACGAAAACATCTGCTACGCCGCCGTTTGTGATGAAGATTTTGTTACCGTTCAACACGTAATGGTCGCCGTCCAGAACAGCTGTGGTCTGCTGTGCAGATGCATCTGTTCCTGCTTCCGGCTCTGTCAGACAGAAAGCGCCGATCGTACCGCTGGTCATTTTGGTAAGATATTTCTGTTTCTGCTCTTCTGTACCGAATTTCAGAATCGGCCAGCATGCCAGTGAATTGTGCGCTGCCACGATTACGGCTGTTGCGGCACATTTTTTCGCAAGTTCTTCCACTGCCATTGCGTAGGCAACGTCATCAGCGCCTGCTCCGCCGTATTCTTTCGGCATGTTCATTCCCATAACACCGTAGCGGAAAAGTTTCTGTACATTTTCCATCGGGAATTCTTCTGTGACATCAATTTCTGCAGCGATTGGTTTCACCTCGTTCTCAGCGAAGTCTGCAACCATTTTTCTGACAAGTTCTTGTTCCTTTGTTAGTTGAAAGTTCACAGTCATTATCTCCTTTTACTTTATGTTTTTTTGGGGGTTACACCTCAGTCTTACAGTTTCCCGCCAAATATCCAGGTTCATGGCATAACTGTCCCCGAATGAAACTATTATGAATACATTATAGCCGTTTGTTAATTAAAAATCAATAATTTTGTAGATTTTTAACATGAAGTTTTTCCCTTTTTGCCCGGACATTCAGCACAAAACTCCCGTTTCGGGAATCAGGCGTTTTCTTTCCTGCCTGTTTGCCCAAAACGGGAGTCTGATTCAGATAAAACTATTTCGCAGCTTTTGCAGCTTTGATTGCTTCAATCAGCATCGGGCCTACCTTGAACAGGTCCCCGTTAATGCCGTAATCCGCTATCTCAAAGATCGGCGCCGCCGCATTCTTGTTTACCGCTATGATGCACTCTGATTCCTGCATTCCCGCTTTGTGCTGGATCGCTCCGGATATTCCAAGCGCTACATAAATCTTCGGATGTACTGTCTTTCCTGTCTGGCCTACCTGATGGTCTGCACTCAGCCAGCCGCTGTCAATCGCTGCACGGGATCCGCCTACTACGCCTCCCAGTACCTCTGCCAGCTCTTCTGCTATCTTGATTCCTCCCTCTACGTCGGAAGAAATTCCACGGCCTACGGATACTACGTATTCCGCTCCTACCAGGTCTACCAGCTTCTTCGCTGCCTTTACTACTTCCACTACTTCTGTCTGAAGGTCTGCATCGGTCAGCTCAAATCCTGCTTTTACTACTTCTACTGCATTTGCTTTCGTTTCATCGTACGCGCCTTTTTTCAGCACGCCCGGTCTTACCGTTGCCATCGACGGACGGAATCTCGGGCAGATGATCGTCGCCATCAGGTTTCCTCCAAATGCCGGACGCGTCATCTTCAGATCCTTTGCCACGTCATGCGGTTTGCCCAGCACTTTCGCAGAATCCGTCTTTGTGATTCTCTCTTCCGCCAGTACGGAATTGTTTCTTAAGAAATCCTGATAGTTTGCCACGTCTACATCCAGATGTGTACAGTCTGCGCACAGTCCTGTATGCAGTCTCGCTGCACAGCGCGGTCCTAAGTCACGGCCGATGTTCGTCGCTCCGATCAGGAAAATTTCCGGTTTCTCTTCCGCGATGATATCGCAGATTACTTTTGTATAGGCATCTGTCGTATATACGCCCAGTCTCGGATCGTCCGCCACGATTACCTTGTCTGCTCCGTATCCGCCCAGCTCTTTTGCCAGTCCTTCTACGTTGTCTCCCAGCAGAAGTCCCACCAGTTTTACTCCCAGCTCGTCTGCCAGCTTACGTCCTTCTGATATCAGCTCAAAGTCTGTCGGCATCAGTTTGCCTTCTCTCTGCTCGCAGAATACCCATACATCCTTAAAAGCAGATACATTACTACTATCGAAATTTTGCATGTTCCCTTTCTCCTCTCTTAGATGATATGTTTCTCAGCGAGTATGCCTGCCAGCTTGTCACAGGTCGCCTGATCTGCTCCTTCCAGCATCTGGCCTGCTCCCTTCTGCGGCGGTGTGAAGGAGATCAGAATGTTGGTCGGTGAACCTGCAAGTCCGATATTGTTTACATCGATCAGCGGGTTGTCCTTCAGAAGATTGTAGTCATACACTTCCATCGGTTTCTCATATGCTTCGTAGATGCCTCCCACGCTCATGTATCTCGGCTCGTTCAGCTCTTTGATGCAGGTGATCAGACACGGTGTCTTTACTTTGATGGTCATGTATCCGTCTTCCAGCGCACGCTGTATCGTCAGACTGTCTCCATCTTTCTTGATATCCTGCGCATACGTTACCTGCGGCAGTCCCAGTTTCTCTGCGATCTGCGGGCCTACCTGCGCTGTATCTCCGTCGATTGCCTGACGGCCGCAGAATACGATATCGTCA
This sequence comes from uncultured Ruminococcus sp., assembly GCA_946494335.1. Classification (GTDB taxonomy): domain Bacteria; phylum Bacillota; class Clostridia; order Lachnospirales; family Lachnospiraceae; genus Ruminococcus_G. Next base: position 50,489 of record CAMMBV010000006.1, read on the forward strand.
TTTTCCAGTCCCATATGGTCGATCGCTGCTGCGATGATCTGGGATGTTGCATATGTATCGGATCCTCCGAATTCACGTGCGGAAATCAGTACTGCACGGTCTGCTCCGCGGGCAAGCAGCTCTCTTAACATGCCTTCTGCCGGCGGCGGGCCCATCGTTACTACGATTACTTCACAGCCTGTCTCATCTTTTAATTTCAGCGCTGCTTCCACTGCGTTTAAGTCGTCGGGGTTCGTGATGGTCTGCATGGAAGCACGGTCCAGGGTTCCGTCCGGTTTTACTGCTACCTTTCCGGAGGTATCTGGTACCTGTTTTACACAAACGATTATTTTCATGATCTTTTATCCTCCTTATCTCAGAATGTTCCCGGAAATTACAACACGCTGGATCTCAGATGTTCCTTCATAGATCTCTGTGATCTTGGCGTCACGCATCATGCGCTCAAGGGGATAATCATTGGTGTATCCGTATCCGCCGCACATCTGAAGCGCTTTTGTAGTCACCTTGTTCGCCATCTCTGAGCAGAACAGTTTTGCTGTGGCAGCTTCAACAGTGAAACGTTTCTGTGTCATCTTTGCAACAGCCGCTTTGTAGGTAAGCAGCTGACCTGCTTCGATTCCAACATACATATCAGCAAATACAAACTGAGAATTCTGGAATTTTGCGATCGGTCTTCCAAACTGCACGCGGACTTTTGCAAAATCCATAGCTTCCTGATATGCGCCTTCTGCAATACCCAGAGCCTGCGCAGCAATACCGATACGTCCGCCGTCCAGCGTTGCCATGGCAATGCTGAAGCCTTTGCCTTCTACGCCCAGCAGATTTTCCTTCGGAACAATGCAGTCCTGGAAAATAATCTCTGCTGTCGGTGAGCCATGAAGACCCATCTTCACTTCATGTTTTCCTACAGCAAATCCCGGGAAATCTTTCTCAACGATAAATGCGGAAATACCCTTTGTTCCCTTGGAAGGATCTGTCATGGCAAATACAACGAAAATATCCGCCACATAACCGTTTGTAATAAAGATCTTGGAACCGTTCAGCACATAATGATCTCCGTCCAGAACAGCTGTTGTCGTTCCTTTGGAAGCATCTGAACCTGCATCTGCCTCTGTCAGACAGAAAGCGCCGACTTTGCGTCCTTTCGTCAGCATCGGAAGATATTTCTGTTTCTGCTCCTCTGTACCGTAAGCGATGATAGGACCGCAGCACAGACCGTTGTGCGTAGCCACAATATCACCTGTAGATGCACATGCCTTGGAAATCTCCTCGATTGCAATCGCTCCGGAAAGATCATCAGCACCTGCTCCGCCGTACTCCTTGGGTACGATCATGCCCATAACACCATAGCGGAAAAGATCGTCGATGGTCTGGGCGGGATACTGGCTGGTTCTGTCAGTTTCAGCAGCGATGGGAGCAATCTCATTCTCTGTGAATTCGCGAACCATCTTACGAACAAGTTCCTGTTCACGGGATAACTTGAATTCCATATTTCTACCTCCTTGAATTGTGATTGATAACTCCTTTTAGGAAGGGATCACTCTGAATTGTTGATATTGTCTATATTTTCCTGTATCAATAAAGTGATTACGTTCCATCAGTTAACATTCATGTAAATTCTACTATAAATATTCTCTATTTGCAATAATAGTTCACAAAAATTTTCAAAATACGCCCTTCTTTCTATGCCTCCAGATACAGGGTGGCCACCGCCTTTTCATTATACTGGGAAGAAATAATGCCCCCGTCCGACAATCTGGAATAAATTCCGGAAAATTTCCCATTGTATACAAAAAGACCGGACATGTTGGTATATTGCTTCCACCTGGGATTTTCTTCCACCAGATAAATGTTTTCCGTGCGGTAGGGCGAACAGTATTCCTGGTAAATATAGTCCCCTCCCGCATGTTCTCTGACAATATTTTCCCATTCTTCTTCAGAAAAATCAATTCCCGCATACACACCCCTGGATGCATAGGAATCCAGCGGCTTTATGATATAGCCGTCCTTTTCCTTTATCACGTGTGCGACGGTTTCCTGATTATCCGCAAGAAGATCCGTGTAAGGAACATGCTCTTTTATAAAGCTTTGTTCTTCTTTTGTCAGAAATTCCATGGTTTCTTTCCGGTACAGCACCCAAAACAGCCATTTATTGTGGATAATCTGAGTACAGAAGGCCCCTATGAGACAGACGTCCTGATTCTTAACAGCCGCAAGAAAATCCTGTACCTCATCATAATGAGTCATCACATCGCTGGTGACAGCCCTTCTGTACACCACATCAATGGGATGGCCTGTGGGAGAATACAGCACGTGATCCCGGTACTTAAGCTTTGTGATCTCACAGATTTCCGTCTCATAGCCCGCCGCCTCAAACCGCCTTTTAAATTCTTCAAATTCCGTGATGGAACAGTGCTCCAGGAAATCCACAATCGCTACATAAGGCCGCTGCACCTTCTTTTCATAGGTTCCGTAAATATTCATAAACTCCTTTACCCAGCAATCAAACAGCTCAAAGGATTTCATAGAGTACCGGTCCTTCATCTTCTGATGGGCCGGATTTTTCTCCACCGCCATATTAAGAACATAATCTTCGTTCATGGCGCTTGTCCCGTCCGTATTGATTTCACAGAATTTAAAGGAACCGTCCTCTTCGTTATAAAAGATATCAAACCGGGCAATGGGAAGATGGCAGTCATAAAGCCTGGGAATCAGGATCAGCTCTTCCAGTTTTTTTGAAAATGGAAACAGCTTCCGATAGGAAGGATTCCTCAAATACTCTTTTATCACTTTTTCAAAAATGGTATATGTCATCCCGGTGATTTGGCGGTAATGCTCCACTGCCTGCTGTGTAAAAACCTTGGGGACGTGAAGTGTGTGTACACATCTTCCATGATAGGCTACGCTGGAATGCTCCAGATAGTCCTTGATCTTAAGGGCCGCTTCTTTGTTTTCTTCAAAATGTTTCTTTATCTCCTGTCTGTATTCCTCTGCAATCTTATTCATAATACTCCCCTGCCAGTGTTTTCTTTTGTTCCGTCAGTTTTTCCAGGGGCATCAGCAGAAGCTGTTCGCTTTCGCACAGCTGATTTTTCGCCCCCTCAATTACATATTTTAAAAGCTTATCCGCCGGATATCCGTACACTTCCCCGTCAAATCCATACTGCATCAGATTTTTCTGGGCCTTCCGGATTGCCGCTTCGTCTGCATCCAGCTTTTTTGCCAGTTCTTCCAGGAAATCTTTCTGGTAAAACACCCCTTTTAATAGGGCGGCGTATCCCAGCACACAGTTGATAGGCATACTGTCCGCATAGCGGATTTCCAGATAATGCTTCAGTCTCACATCCTGGAAATTCATGGACAGAATGTGCTCAATATCTTCCCGGGTAAAAAGATTCTCGCCCCAGATCTCTCCGGTTTTTTTGTCTCCCGTATAAAGGGGCGTGCCCTGATTTTCCACAAAAATCACCGGCATATCCATCAAAAACTGAGCATACTTTTCAAATCCGAAGTCCTCATCAAAAAGTCCCGGAATAATGCCCGTCCTGTCAGGATCCACATTATCCCATATATATGTCCTGGCCAGATGACCCTCGTATGCCTCCCCGTCCATCACCGGCGTATTGTCCGTCAAAAGTTTGAACAGAGGCATCAGCATATAGGCGCTTCGGATTTTCAGAATAAAATCCTGTTCATTGTCATAATCGATGGATACCTGGGTGGCCGCTGTTCCCCGCATCATATTCTTGCCGCAGCAGCCGGTCTCCATAAAATACCGGTCCATATACTCATACCGCTTTTTGGGAATCAGCGCCATATTTTCTGCTTTTGATACCGGATGATATCCAAGGGTCAGCATTTCATAGCCCCACTCCTCCAGAATAGGCGTAATCTGCTCCAGAAACATACGGTAAATGCGGTAGATCAGCGAAATATCTTCCCTGGGATTTATACTCACCTCCAGCTGTCCCGCCGGCTCCAGGCTGATGGAATAATCATCGTTATAAATTCCAAGGAGACTTCCCTCCGGCTCATATCGAAAGGGAAACTGTCCGCTTAACCGCTCCAGAAGCGCGCCGATTCCCCGATCTCCGTAGTAGGAGATGCTTTCCCTGGTCTGTCTGTCCACAACAATGTGCTCCAGCTCCACACCAAGCTTTTCCGTACAATGACGTTTGCTGCCATTTTCAAAATGCTGCACCAGTAATTTTTTATTTTCTTCCCGTATACTCATATTTACCTCACAGATTTTTTCAAAAAAAAGAAAATTTGTATTGCATTTTTTTCTAAATGCGTTATAATATCACTTGTGTCACCCACACGCTGGAATAGCTCAGTCGGTAGAGCACTTCACTCGTAATGAAGGGGTCGAGGGTTCAAGTCCCTTTTCCAGCTTGTCTTTTGGAACGCTTCCGATTCTTATTAGTCTGAGGATTTGAAGCGTTTTTTATTTTCTGAACCGAATCTTATTTTATCCTATTTTTCCCTTCCCGACAAGGTGTATTCTCGAAGAATATACCCAATTCATAAGAGGAGGAGAATTTGCTCCCCCTCCTACAGCGCAATCAGATCTTTCCAGGTCTTTTCCCCGCAGATACCGTCTGCCGGGCCGGCCGCCCCGCCTCTGTCTTCCTGATATCGGGTACATGCCGCCATGCAGCCCTCGCCGTAGCTTCTGTCAAGGGCTCCGTCATAATAGCCGCGGGCTTTCATGATTTCTTCAAACAGGAGAACATCATTCCCCCCGCTGCCGTACTGCAAAGTTTTCACTTCAAACATATATGCCGCCTCCTTTTCTCCTTTTTTCTTTGCAAAATATTCCGGCAGATTTACCCATGCCAGATCCCGGTCTACATATCCGGTAATTCCGGATACTCTCCCCTTGCTGGTATACTGCCAGATGATACCTGCAGCGGGTTTTAGCCCGTAATGCGGCGTCCCGTCGTCGTCAGCGGGATACCGTGCGATCCACAGCGGATACTTTTTCAGTTTTTCTGTCAGCACATGTTCATACCAGTAGGTATTGCAGTAGATCCCGCAGGAATACCCTTCCTTCTCCACCGTATCCAGAAAAGCCTCTGCAATCTTTTCAATTTTGGATCCGCCCAGCTTTCTTTGCTCTTCCCATTCCAGATCCAGCCAGACACCGCAGGTGATTTCCTTATTTTCAATAAGAGAAAGTGTTTTTTTCGCCTCCGCCGCAGCAGCTTTTTCTGTCAGTGCATAGGAAAATTTGTATACGCCCACAGGTATTCCATTATCCCGGCACTGCCGGTAATTGGCCGCAAAGTATTGGTCCTGTTCATTATTTTTATCCGATACCCGCAAAATGGCAAATTCAATCCCTGCGTTTTTGACTCTGGCTCCTTCTATTTTTCCCTGATAGGCGCTGATGTCAATTCCGTTCAAATTGTTTCTTCCTTTCATGATAGTTTAATATATGATATGCCGGAGATCGGATAGGGGAAGCTTCTTCCCTATCCGATACCACGTCCATCTCGCGGTAAAACGCTCGATGACCGTTGCCCGTCGGATGCCCGTCCGTGCAAGCACGGCGGTCGCCCTCCGGGCGTATCGCGCAAAAAAGGAACATTGCATATCATCTGCAATGTTCCTGATTTTTTTGTTTTCCAGTTTACGGCAGGAGATTCTGCATACTCTTCAGGCTGATAAGCAGCGTGGAGGTATTATGAAACAGCGCCGACGTAGTAGGCAAAATCACACCGCTCACTCCCAGAAGAATCAGCGCAGTATTGATCCCCACAATCCAGCGGTAATTTTTCTGAATCCGCTTCATCAGGCTGTCACTTAATCGCTTCAGCGTGACAATCTGTTCCAGATTATCCGCAGATATTGTAATATCCGCGATCTCCCGGGCAATTTCCGCTCCATCACTGACCGCCACACCTACATTGGCCGCCGACAGCGCCGGGGAGTCATTGACGCCGTCTCCGATCATAATGACCTTACGCCCTTTTTCCTTTTCTTTCTCCACAAACCTGGCTTTATCCTCCGGCAGCACCTCCGAATAATATTCATCCACACCTACTCTGGCGGCAATGGCCGCCGCTGTCCGCTCACTGTCTCCGGTCATCATTACAATTTTTGTCAACCCCATCCGGCGAAGCGTATCGATCACTTCCTTTGCCTCCTCCCGAAGAGGGTCTTCAATGCAGATAACCGCCGACAGCCTGCCTTCCACAGCCAGATACAGATGGGAATACTCTCCGGGCAGTCCTTCAAATTGCTCCGCATAAGAAGGATCCACCCTGCATCCTTCATCATCAAAAACAAAATGAGCGCTTCCGATCACCACTTTTCTGCCTTCGATGTAGGAAGATATGCCGTGGGCTACCGTATATTCCACCTTGGAGTGCATCTCTTCGTGCTCCAGCCCACGCTTTTTCGCCTCCCGTACCACAGCTTTTGCCATGGAATGAGGAAAATGCTCCTCCAGACAGGCGGCAATCCGGAGCATTTCATCTTTGCTCTCCGGTCCGAAGGTCACCACGTCCTTTACCGTAGGTCTGGCTTTCGTCAGAGTCCCTGTCTTATCGAATATAATAGTGGAGGCCTCGGCAACCGCTTCCATGTACTTTCCGCCTTTTACCGTAATGTGAGACAGTCCGGCTTCTTTAATAGCCGACAGAACCGCAATGGGCATGGCCAGCTTTAAAGCGCAGGAAAAATCCACCATCAGTACCGACAGCGCCCTGGTTATATTGCCGGTCAACAGCCAGGTGAGTGCGGTGCCGGCCAGCGTATATGGCACCAGACGATCAGCCAGATGCTCCGCACGGCTTTCCGCACCTGATTTCAGCTTTTCCGATTCCTCGATCATGGTGACGATCTTTTCAAATCTGGTGGAACCTTTGACCGCTTTCACACGGATGGTCAGCTCCCCTTCCTCCACTACTGTTCCGGCATAAACGTAACCGTGAAGTTTCTTTCTCACCGGCAGGGATTCCCCTGTGAGGGAGGCCTGATTAACCATAGCCTCTCCGTCCGTCACCTCCCCATCGAAGGGAATGACATTTCCCATATGAACGACCACTTCATCGCCGGGCAAAATTTCACCGGCCGGCGTCAGGACCTCCTGTCCGTCTCTCACCGCCCATACCCTGCTGATATTAAGGGACATGCTCCTTGCCAGATCCCCGACAGATTTTTTGTGCGTCCATTCCTCCAAAAGCTCACCGATACCCAGAAGGAACATGATGGAGGACGCTGTCTCCATATTCCGTCTCAGTACAGAAATCCCGATGGCCGTCCCGTCCAGGACCGCCACATCCAGCCGTCTTTTCTTAAGACTGCGCAGTCCTTTAAAGATATACCGCAGAGCCCTAAGGCCGGTCCAGACTGCTCTTACCGGATAGGGAACCACCATTTTCCCTATAAAGCGAAGCGCTGCCTTTTCTATCAGTTTCTCCTGATAATGAGCATTCAGCTCTCTTCCGGAATTTTCAATCACATTTGCCGGCGCCTCTGTCCGGTCATACTGAAATTCCTTCAGCGCGCTGATAATCTCTTCCCTGCATCCGGTATAACAGACAACGGCATCCATGGTTCTTTCATAGACTTTGGCCTGGGAGACACCGGGCTGACTCTGCAGATAATACAACAACGTATCCGCTTCCTCATATGTCATGCGTTTTAGCACCATATGAACACGGATACGTCCTCTTACCTCATGTCTGATTATGAATTTCATTCTGCGCCCTCTGATGCCTTTTCACTGTCGTCATCCACGCAGCAGCTTTCTTCCTGTGCAGCTCTGTCTTCATTGATCTGTTTTGCTTCGGCCAGAATGTCCTCCGCATTTTCCTGCACACTGGTAACCGTCTGCATCACAGATTCCCTGGCTCTCAACGCCGCCGCCGTACAGTTGGTGTACACTTTTTTTGCGTCCTTGCTGGACAGAATCTTCACTCCTGCCGTACCAAATAAAATACCGCCCGCAAATAAACCTAATTTCTTCCAGTCAATACTCATCATCTTATTATGTACCTCCTCTATTTGTGCTTATAACCGGTATACATTACCATAAAAAAACAAAAAGCAGCTGCCACTGCCCAAAACTTATGATGCTTCACTGACCTCACTTCCTTATTCCAGAATTTACAAATTTATTCCTCTGCGTCTTCATCATACCCTCTGACAGCTTCTCCGTCAACGAAGAGGAGGCTTATTGAGAAACTTTATCATTTTGGCGTCAGGAAAACTCTTTTGACGAATCAATGCGATACATATTTTTCCGGCTGATAACTCCTGCATCCTCCAGAACATTCAGCATGCGGTAGACCGTGGCCTGTCCAATTCCCTCATCCTCTTTTGCCACATAATAGCAGATTTCCTTGCAGCTGGCACATTCATGTTCCAGAATTACATCCAGTATCGTTATCCTCTGTTTCGTTATTCTGCACCCTTTTTCCCGCATTTTCTCCACAATAGCCCTTTTTTGTCCTTCCTTTTTCTGTACATAGCCGTCATCACTCATTTTTTTCGCCTCCAGGGTATTTCCTTTGTTTTCCATTAGTTAGTATACGCTAATTATAGTTAGTTGTCAATAACTCCGTGAATAAATTAAGCTGCAGCCTCTTACGGCTGCAGCCCTTTTAAATCTCGTAACCCACCGATTTCAGATAATCCACACTGGCCTTTACATCCGCAAGGGTGGTATCTGCATTTTTCGGATCTCGTTCCTGCTCTATGGTAATGTATCCGCTGTATCCGATATCCAGAAGCGCCTGCTTGATGGCGGGATAATCAAGGCATCCCGTACCGATGGGACACATGGCTCCTTTGGCGCATCCTTCAAAGAAGCGGATATGTTCCTGCATCACTTCCCGGTAAACCGTCTCATTGACATCCTTAAAGTGCACGTAATCCAGCCGGTCCTTATATTTCTTCAGATACTCCACCGGATCCATGCCGGAATAGTAAAGATGCCCCGTATCCAGACAAAGGCCGGCCACCTCATAGGGAATATCCCGGACAACCGCCTCAATCTCGTCGGAAAACTCAATATAGCTTCCCGCATGGGGGTGTATCACCGGACGAACGCCGTAGGAATTGGCACGGTCGCACACCGCCCGCAGATGCTTCATAAACTGTTTCCACTCATCCCCGGAAAGTCTCGGCGACGTGTCATAGTGCCCGGCGCCGTAATCCCGCTTATCATGACCCCAATCCATAATGGTCATATAGGGAGTGGGAAACTTCTGCCCCTCATGCTGTTTCAGCGGCGGAAGCTTCGTGATGAGAGAACAGATATCGTCCACTGCCTTCAGCACATACTCCTGATTGGCCGGATCAATCAGATCATGGAAAATGGTCCCCGCCACGATGGAAATATGGTTTTTATTCAGCTCCTCTGTCACAACATCCACATCCAGGGGCAGATAGCCGTAGGGCCCCAGTTCTATGGCGCTGTAGCCGGCCTGCCCGGCCTCTGACAACACTCTTTTCCAGTCCGGAAGCTCCGGTCTTATGGGAAGCTCAATTCCCCAGCAGCAGGGAGCTCCGCAAATTTGAAATGCCATATAATACCTCCTGCATCTTAATGATATTCTTTCGCCAGCTTTTCAAAGGCGCCCAGCGAGCGTTTTACTTTTTCCGTGTCCACACAGTAGGAAATCCTGAAATATCCCGGACATCCGAAGGTGTCGCCGGGTACCAGCAAAAGATCGTACTCTCTTGCCTTTAAGCAAAAAGCATTGGCATCTTCTTCCAGCGCCTTCGGGAACATATAAAAGGTTCCGCCCGGCTTTACGCAGGAAAATCCCAGTCCGGTCAGCTTATCGTAAAGGATTTTCATATTGGTCTCATAGACGCTCAGATCAGAAGTGTCCTCCAGCACATCCGCCACCGCCATCTGGATTATGGAAGATGGACAGTTATGCCCGATTCCTCTGGAAATCTGTCCGCACATATCCACGATAGTTTTCCCGTCGCCGTCCAGCGGCGACGCGGCCAGATAACCGATACGCTCTCCCGGCAGAGAAAGTGATTTGCTGAAGGAATAGCAGGTGATGGTCTTTTCATAAATTCCCGCCATATAGGGAGAATCGATGCCTTCAAACACAATCTCCCGGTAGGGCTCATCGGAAATCACATAGATATCATGGCCAAATTCCCGGCTTTTCTTCCGCAGAATATCTGCCAGGGCTTTCAGAGTATCTTCCGTATACACCACTCCGGAAGGGTTGTTGGGGGAGTTGATCAGCACCGCCGTCACATCCGCCGTCACCATCTCCTCGAATTTCTGGAAATTGACCTGAAAAGAAGTAAGATCAGCCGGAACAACCTTCAGCTTCGCTCCCGTAAGATTGACATATGGACCATATTCCGGGAAATAGGGAGCGAAAGTGAGAATGGTGTCTCCCGGCACCGTAACCGCACGAAAGGCATGAGCCAGGGACGAGGCTGCCCCGCTGGTCATAAAAATATGATCCGCCGTATAGTCCAGATGGAACCGTTTCTTAAGAGAGACCGCCACCGCTTCCCTCGCCGTCTGATTTCCCAGCGTTGGGCTGTAGCCGTGAAGCTCCATGGGACTTTTCGTCTCCAGAAGCTCCATCATTTTTTTCGTAAACTTGTCCGGAACCGGCACCGATGGATTTCCCAGACTGTAATCGAATACATTCTCATAGCCAATCTGAGCTGCCCGATGGGCTCCATAGGCAAAGGTCTCACGGATCACCGATTTCGCATTCAGCATATCCTTATATATTTTTGCTCTCATTTTCCTTCATCTCCTGCTTTTTTCATCCTGCAAAATATGGACATCCATCTGCGGATAAGGGATTTTGATTCCCGCCTCGTCAAATGAATTTTTTATCTCCTCGTTTAGTTTCCAGCGGACCGCCCAGTACTGATCCGTCTTCACCCATGCCCGCAGTCCCAGCTGAACATTGCTGTCACAAAGTGCATCTACAAACACCTGTATCTCCATATCCTTTTCGATACGGTCTTCTTTTTCGATCAGCTCCATCAAAATCTCCTTGGCCCTTTTTAAATCTGAGTCATAGGAAATTCCCACTTTGATATCCAGCTTCCGTTCATCCATGGCCGTCACATTGGTGATGATGTTGTTGGTAAGGGTGGCGTTGGGAACCATAACCCTTTGATTGTCCATGGTCAGCAGCGTGGTGTAATACATCTCTATTTTCTGAACCGTTCCCTCATGATTCCCTGAATCTTCGATAATGTAATCCCCAACTGTGAAGGGCTTAAACATCAGGATAATCACTCCGCCCGCCAGGTTGGAAAGCCCGCCCTGCAAAGCCAGACTGATTCCAACGCCGGCGGAGGCCAGAAGCGCCGCAACTGACGAGGCCTCCACGCCAAACTGAGTGGCAATGGAAAAGATCAGCAGGGCGTAAAGTCCCACCTTCGAGAGGGAATTGATAAAACTGACCCCCTCCGCCGGAAATCCCGCCTTCGTCATGGAACGCCGCAGTATGCTGCAGACCCACCGGATCACCCTGGAACAGACAAAATAAATAATGATAGCCAGGATCACCTTCAGGCAGAAATTCCCGATCCGCGGCAGGTTCTCCTCCGTCAGTCTCAAAAATACTTCCATAAATTATCCTTTTCTGTATTCAAAAATCGACACGCTAAGGGGCGCCAGTTTAACAGTAATGGAATTCTCCCTGTCATCACATTCCACTGACCTGGTGTTTTTCACCCGGGGATTCACCATGCCTCCCCCTCCGTACATTTTCGCATCGCTGTTGAATATTTCTTTATATTTTCCCGCTTTTGGCACTCCCACTGTATATTCCGCAAAAGGAAGCGCCGAAAAGTTACAGACTACCAGAAGGCAGTGTTCCTTTTTCCTGTCCGTGCGCAGGAAGGAAAGAATATTTTTCTCCCATTCCATGGCGTTGATCCACTCAAAGCCTTCCACACTGTAATCCTGCTCATAAAGAGCCGGCTGCGTCTTGTAAAAATGTATCGCGTCCTTCATAAACCGGTGAAAGATCTGGTGCTCCTCCTCTTCCAGAAGCTCCCAGTCCAGCCCCCTTGCTTCCGACCATTCCTGCTCCTGGGCAAAATCCTGTCCCATAAAAAGAAGCTTCTTTCCAGGATGGCACAGCATATAGGTCAGCGCGGCGCGCATATTGGCATATCTGGCATTTTCATCTCCCGGCATCTTGCGGATCATGGAGCCTTTTTCGTGCACAAATTCATCGTGGGACAGACTCAGCATGAATTTCTCACTGTAGGCATAAATCATGCTGAAAGTCAGCTCATTGTGATGGGCTCCCCGGAACACGGGATCATACTGCATGTATCCCAGAAAATCATTCATCCATCCCATATTCCATTTATAGTCAAATCCCAGCCCGTCTTTTTTCACATCGCCGGTTACCATGGGCCAGGCAGTGGATTCCTCAGCGATCATCATCACGTCGGGATAGAGCTTTTTCATCATGGAATTTAAATGTTTCAAAAACTCGATGGCTTCCAGATTTTCATTGCCCCCGTACATGTTGGCAACCCATTCCCCGTCGTTTTTGCCATAATCCAGATACAGCATGGAAGCCACAGCATCCATGCGGATTCCGTCCACATGGTATTTGTCTGCCCAGAACATGGCGTTGGCAATCAGAAAATTGCTGACCTGGGGTCGTCCATAGTTAAAAATCAATGTGCCCCAGTGGGGATGCATTCCCTGTCTGGGATCCAGATGCTCAAAAAGCTTCGTTCCGTCAAAGGAGGCAAGTCCGAAATCATCCTTTGGAAAATGAGCCGGCACCCAGTCCAGTATCACGCCGATCCCCGCCTCATGCATGTGATCAACAAAAGCCATGAAGTCCTCCGGCGTTCCGTAACGGCTGGTAGGCGCATAGTAGCCTGTCACCTGATATCCCCAGGACTCATCCAGGGGATGCTCCATCACCGGCATCAGTTCCACATGGGTATATCCCATCTCTTTTACGTAATCCGCCAGCAATACCGCTATTTCCCGGTAATTATAAAAGCTTCTGCCGTCGTCCGGTTTCTTAAAAGATCCCAGATGCACTTCATAAATATAAACCGGGCTGTCCTCGCTGTGATACTTTTTCCTGTTTTTCATCCATTCCCGGTCCTGCCAGTGATGCCGTTTCAGATTGGCCACAACGGAAGCCGTCTCCGGCCGCAGCTGAGCAGCATTGGCAAAGGGATCCGCCTTCAGATAGGTCAGTCCGTCTTTCAATTTGATTTCATATTTGTACAGATCCCCCGGTCTTGCCTGAGGAAGAAAAAGTTCAAAGATTCCCGATTCCTCATGCTTTTCCATGGGATACATCCGTCCGTCCCAGCCGTTGAAATCGCCCACCACGCTGACCCGCAGCGCATTTGGAGCCCATACGGCAAAATGCACGCCGTTGGTGTGTCCGGATCTCACCGGATGAGCTCCCAGCTTCTCATATATCTTATAGCCGATTCCATGGGAAAACTGCACTTCATCTTCTTTTGTGATTCTTCCCGGAAAACGGTAAGGATCTTTATATTCTTTATATTTACCCTCTTCCTGAACTACAAATACGTACTCCGGTATCTCTTTTCCCGGCAGCAGCGCTGCAAAGAATCCGGCTTCATCTTCCATTGTCATCCGGTGCTTTTTCTGATCCTTCAGCGTCTTTACCATTACCTGTTTTCTGTCAGGAAAAAAGCACTGAATCAGCACACCCTCCTTTACAAGGCGGGGTCCCAGTATCCTTGCGGGATGCGCTTCCTCCGAATATACCACTGCTTCAATTGCAGCCCAGTCCATCAAATTATATAATTTATCTGCCATAAAGATCCTCCTGTTTTCTGTCAGTCTGACAGTTTATGTATAAACAATCCACTCCGCAGCTTAGGCTCAAACCAGGTTGATTTAGGCGGCATCAGCCGGTGTTCGTCCGCCACCGCAAATAATTCCGCAATCGATGTGGGATACATGGAAAAAGCCGCCCGGCAGTCGCTTTTTACCCGTCTTTCCAGTTCCGACAGGCCGCGGATTCCTCCCACAAAATCAATTCTGGAATCTGTTTTCGGATTTTCGATTCCCAGCACCGGAGCCAGAAGATGGTTCTGAAGCAGAGAAACGTCCAGTCCCTCCACTGCATCGTCACACAGATATTCATCCTTTATCCGCAGGCGGTACCAGGATCCATCCAGATACATCCCAAATTCGCCTTTTTGCCGGGGACGCACCTGCTCCTGTCCGGTCTTTTCCACCTGGAATTTTTCCCCTGCCTTTTCCAGAAACTCTTCTGCTGACAGGCCGTTCAGATCTTTGACCACACGGTTGTAATCATAAATTTTCAGCTCATCCTCCTGAAACAGTACGGAGAGAAAATAATTGTATTCCTCTTCGCCGGTATAATCGGGATGCTGCTGCCGCCGTTTTTTCCCCACTTTCACAGCCGAGGCGCATCGGTGATGACCATCGGCAATATAAAGCCTGTCTATTTTCTCAAATGCCTCCCCGATCTCCTGCACTGTTTTTGCATCGTCGATGGTCCATACACGGTGACGGATCCCATCATCGCTGACAAAGTCATAATTGGGTTTTCGCTCTTTCCAATTTTCAATAACCCGCTGCAGGAATTCATCTCTGTGATAGGTCAGAAAGATAGGCCCGGTCTGGGCGTCACAGATATCCACATGGCGGATCCTGTCAATCTCTTTTTCCTCTCTTGTATTCTCATGTTTCCGAATCACTTCGCTGTCATAGTCGTCGACGGAAGCGCAGCCCACGATTCCCGTCTGGCTTCTGCCGTCCATGGTCAGTTCATAAAGATAATAGCTTTTCCAGCGGTCCTGTATGAAGCACCCTGAACGGATCATATCGTTCAGCGTCTTTTTTGCCCTTTCATAAACCTGGGGATCATAGGTATCCACACTGTCCGGAAACTGCGTTTCCGCTCTGTCTATCTTCAAAAAGGAATAGGGCTCTTTTGCCACTTCCTCACAGGCTTCCTTTCTGTTGTATACATCGTACGGCAGCGCTGCTATGTGCGGTGCCAGTTCAGCCGTAGGCCGAATTCCTCTAAAAGGTCTTACTGTCGCCATATCATTCGTTTCCTCTCCACATTTTCAGAACCATCTGGCAGGTCCGAAATATTCTGTCCCGGTTTCGCACTGCGGATCTTAACAGTCTCAGACGATTTTTTATCCGCCTATATTTTTGTACAGATTTCATTCCGATCTCCTTTATCCGCATATGTTGAAAAAGGGCGGAGAATTTTATTGCTAAAATTCTCCCTCCCTTTTATTTTACAATACGAATCCGCAATACGCCATCTATTTTTCCAAGTTTTTCAACAACCTCCTGCGTGGGTCGCGTCTGCAGGTCTATCAGTGTATAAGCGTACTCGCCCTTGCTCTTATTTACCATATCTGAAATATTGAATCCTGCGTCTCCTAACACCTTGCTGAAGCCGCTGATCATATTTACCGTATTTCTGTGATTGATGGCAATTCTTCCCGCTGCCACACAGGTACCCATATCGCAATTGGGGTAATTCACTGAATTCTTAATATTGCCGTTTTCCAGATAATTTCTCAGTTCTTTGACCGCCATCTTTGCACAGTTGTCTTCCGACTCTTCTGTGGATGCTCCCAGATGGGGCGTAACCAGCGTATTTTTCGCTCCGGCCACCACAGGATTGGCAAAGTCGGTCACATATTTTTTCACCTTTCCGTTTTCCAGCGCTTCCACCAGCGCCTTTTCATCTACCAGAAGATCCCTTGCGAAATTGAGGATCACCACGTTTTCTTTCATCTGACTGATGGCTTCTGCGTTGATCATTCCCTTTGTATCCTCTAGAAGAGGCACGTGAATGGTAATATAATCACATTCTTTATAGATAATATTCACATCATTGATGTGCTTGATGGTCCGGGAAAGATTCCATGCAGCTTCCACGGAAATATAGGGATCGTATCCGTACACCTCCATACCAAGATGGGTGGCAGCGTTGGCTACCAGCACGCCGATGGCCCCCAGACCGATAATACCCAGCTTCTTTCCGCTGATCTCGCAGCCTGCAAACTGTTTTTTCTTCTTTTCTGCCAGTTTCCCAATCTCTTCTACATTCTGCTCACTTTCCACCCATTCGATACCGCCCACGATATCTCTGGAAGCCAGCAGCATTCCCGCAATTACCAGCTCCTTTACACCGTTGGCGTTTGCGCCCGGTGTGTTGAAAACCACGATGCCTTCGTCGGAGCATTTGCCAAGAGGAATATTATTGACGCCCGCGCCTGCCCGGCCAATGGCCTTGAGGCCTTTGGGCAGCTCCATCTCCTTCATATCAGCGCTGCGCACCAGTACGGCATCCGCCTCCTGGATATTATCTGTCTGCTGATATTCATCCGTAAATTTTTCCAGCCCCACCGGTGAAATCGGATTCAGGCAATGATACTTATACATGTTACAGATTCTCCTCTTCAAATTTTTTCATAAAATCCACCAGTTTTTCCACGCCCTCCAGCGGCATGGCATTATAAATGCTGGCTCTCATTCCGCCTACGGTTCTGTGCCCTTTCAGATTCTCAAAACCTGCCGCTTTGGACTCCGCTACAAACTTGGCATCCAGATCTTTGTCGCCCGTCACAAAGGGCACATTCATCAGAGAGCGGTCTTCTTTCACCACAGTGCCTTTAAACAGTCTGCTCTGATCCAGGAAATCATACAGAATGGCCGCCTTCTTCTCATTATGCGCCTTCATGCCTTCCAGGCCGCCCATTCTCATAATCCACTGAAAGACCTTGCCGCACATGTAAATACAGTAGCAGTTAGGCGTATTGTACATGGAACGGTTGTCTGCGTAGGTTTTGTACTGCATCATGGTTGGCGTGCCGGGAAGTACGTCGTCCGTAATCAGATCTTCTCTGATTACTGCGATTACCATACCTGCAGGGCCGATATTTTTCTGTACTCCGCCGTAAAGCATACCGTATTTTGTCACATCCACCGGTTCTGACAGAAAGCAGGAGGATACGTCCGAAATCAGGATCTTTCCCTTTGTATCCGGCAGTTCTTTAAACTTTGTTCCGTAAATAGTGTTGTTTTCACAGATATAGACATAGTCGGCGTCTTCGCTTACAGGAAGGTCGGAGCAGTCGGGAATATAGGAAAAGGTCTTATCCTCGGAAGAAGCAATCTTGTTTACTTTTCCGTATTTCTGCGCCTCCTGGTAAGCCTTTTTGGCCCACTGTCCCGTCACGATATAATCCGCAGTCTTATTTTTCATGAAATTCATGGGAATCATGGCAAACTGCAAAGAAGCGCCGCCCTGCATAAACAGCACCTTGTAGTTGTCAGGTATCTGCATCAGTTTGCGCAGATCTGCCTCTGTCTGATCAATGATTTCATCAAAAGCTTTCGAGCGATGGCTCATCTCCATCACAGACATCCCTGTACCGCGGTAGTCCAGCATCTCTGCCTGGGCTTCCTTCAACACCTCCTCCGGCAGAACTGCCGGACCTGCTGAAAAATTGTATACTCTACTCACTTTAATATCCTCCTCACAGTTTTATCTTTACTTAAAATCTTTCACTATCATAACTCTTTGTTATTTTAATGTCAATATCTATTCCATCTCACTTTTTTTGAGATCTTCAGCGTCAAAGATTTCTTCCAGTGAGGCTCCCGCCGGAACCATGGGGAATACTTTATCGTCACAGTCGATCTGACAGTCTATCAGAACTGTGGTATTTAAAGCTATGGCTTTCTCAATAGCCGGCGCTACTTCTTCTTTTTTCGTCACACGGATTCCCACGGCTCCCATGGCTTCCGCAACCTTTACATAATCTGTCTTATCCTGCAGCACTGTGTAGGAGTACCGCTTTCCGTAAAACAGTGTCTGCCACTGACGGACCATTCCCAGTACGTGATTGTCGATTACCACCTCAATCAGCGGAAGATTATTGCGCACCGCCGTGGCAATTTCATTCATGTTCATCCGAAAACACCCGTCTCCGGCCACATTGACAACAATCTTATCCGGCCGGCCCATTCTGGCTCCGATGGAGGCGCCAAGTCCGTAACCCATGGTGCCCAGTCCGCCGGAGGTAATAAAGGTTCTGGGATTCGTATATTTATAGTACTGGGCCGCCCACATCTGATGCTGCCCCACTTCCGTGGTGATGATAGCGTCTCCCTTTGTAATCCGGTACAGCTCTTCCATGATATAGGGACCGCTCAATCCGCTCTCATCATACCGCATGGGATATTTTTCTTTCATTTCCCGGATGCTTTCCAGCCATTCTTCATGGCCCTGCTGTGGAATCTGTTCATTTAAAAGCTTCAGCACTTCTTTGATATCTCCCACTATACTTGCATCCACTACAATATTTTTGTTAATCTCCGCAGCGTCCACGTCAATCTGAAGGATTTTCGCGTTTTTGGCAAAGGTACCCGTATCTCCCGTCACACGGTCGCTGAATCTGGCGCCCAGGGTGATCAGAAGATCCGCCTGCATCACACCCAGATTGGAGGTTTTGGTTCCGTGCATGCCGATCATCCCGGTATACAGCTCATCTGTCTCCGGAAAAGCTCCTTTTCCCATCAGGGACGAAGTCACCGGCGCATTCACCTTATGTGCAAAGGTTCTGATTTCTTCCGCCGCACCGGAGAGAATTGCTCCTCCTCCCACAAAGATAAAGGGTTTCTTTGCCTTGGCAATCATCTGGACGGCGTTATCGATATCCATGGAGGTGATCTTTTCCGTGTAAGGAAGAATTTCCTCCGGCTCTTTATAAGTATATTCCGTTTTCATCGCGGTGACATCTTTTGTGACGTCCACCAGCACCGGACCGGGCCGGCCGCTCTTGGCAATGGTAAAAGCTCTGCGGATCGTATCCGCCAGCTTCGTTACGTCCTTTACAATCATGCTGTGCTTTGTGACGGGGATGGTCACGCCGGCAATATCCACTTCCTGAAAACTGTCTTTTCCAAGAAGCGGCACGCCCACATTGGCTGTAATGGCCACCAGCGGTATGGAATCCATATGTGCCGTGGCGATTCCCGTCACCAGGTTGGTAGCACCCGGACCGGATGTGGCCATACAGACGCCCACCTTTCCTGTTGCCCTTGCGTAGCCGTCAGCCGCATGGGCTGCTCCCTGCTCATGGGATGTCAGAATATGACGGATTTCTCCCTGATGCTTATACAATTCATCGTATACGTTAAGGATCGTGCCTCCCGGATATCCGAAGACAGTATCCACTCCCTGCTCCTGCAGACATTTGATAATGATTTCCGAACCTGTTAACTGCATTACTTATCCTCCTGGTTTCTGGGAATTTCCAATACTGCACCCCGGTCTCCTGAGGTTACCATGGATGCGTACCGCGCCAGATAGCCGGTGGTCACCTTCGGCTGTCTCGGCTTCCAGTTTTCTCTTCTTCTGGCCATCTCTTCCTCGCTGACTGCCACGTTCAGCTTATGACCTGGAATATCGATCTGAATCATATCTCCCTCTTCAATCAGTGCAATGGGGCCGCCCACTGCCGCTTCCGGAGACACGTGGCCAATGGATGCTCCTCTGGATGCTCCTGAGAACCGTCCGTCCGTAATCAGCGCTACGGTGGAGCCAAGACCCATTCCGGCAATCTGAGAAGTCGGGTTAAGCATTTCACGCATGCCCGGTCCTCCTTTTGGTCCTTCATAGCGGATCACTACCACGTCGCCCTCTTTGATTTTTCCGGAGAGGATTGCTTCACTGGCATCCTCTTCACAGTCGAACACTCTGGCCGGACCTTCATGCACCAGCATTTCATCCACTACGGCGGAGCGTTTTACCACGCTGCCGTCGGGAGCCAGATTGCCCTGCAGAACAGCCAGTCCGCCGGTCTCGCTGTAAGGATTATCGATGGGACGGATCACTTCGGGATTTTTATTTTCACAGCCTGCGATATTCTCACCCACTGTTTTTCCTGTAACCGTCATACATTTCGTATTCAGCAGACCTTTTTTATTCAGCTCATTCATCACTGCATAAACGCCGCCGGCCTCGTTGAGATCTTCCATATAAGTAGGACCTGCCGGAGCCAGATGACACAGATTGGGTGTTCTGGCGCTGATTTCATTGGCATAGGGAATTTTAAAATCCATACCGATTTCATGAGCGATGGCCGGAAGATGAAGCATACTGTTGGTGGAACATCCCAGGGCCATATCTACCGTCAGCGCGTTAATCAGCGCTTCCTCTGTCATAATATCCCTCGGACGGATATTTTTTCTCAACAGCTCCATTACCTGCATGCCCGCATGTTTGGCGAGACGGATTCTCTCCGAATAAACGGCGGGAATGGTTCCGTTTCCGGGCAGACCCATACCCAGAACCTCCGTCAGACAGTTCATGCTGTTGGCTGTATACATACCGGAGCAGGAACCGCAGGTGGGGCAGGCTTTATTCTCAAATTCCAGAACGTCTTCTTCCGTCATCTTTCCTGCCGCGTAAGCTCCCACTGCCTCGAACATGCTGGAGAGACTTCTTTTCTGTCCGTGCACATGACCGGCCATCATGGGACCGCCGCTGACAAAGATAGTCGGCACGTTGATTCTGGCTGCCGCCATCAAAAGTCCGGGCACGTTCTTATCACAGTTTGGCACCATGACAAGGGCGTCAAACTGATGTGCCAGCGCCATGGCCTCTGTAGAATCCGCAATCAGGTCTCTTGTCACCAGAGAATATTTCATACCGATGTGGCCCATGGCGATTCCATCGCATACGGCAATGGCGGGAAATACCCGCGGCACGCCGCCTGCCAGTGCCACTCCCATCTTTACTGCTTCCACAATTTTATCCAGGTTCATATGACCCGGTACGATTTCATTATAAGAACTTACAATACCTATCAGGGGTTTATCCATCTCTTCTCTGGTAAAACCCAACGCATTAAACAAGGACCGATGGGGCGCCTGCTGCACTCCCTTTTTTACTGCATCACTTTTCATAATCCTACCTCTCTTATCTATCTGATCTTAAATTGCCTCGGCAATTTTGTCTCCCATTTCCGCGGTTCCAAGAAGGGTACATCCCTCTGACATAATATCCACTGTACGGTAACCCTGTGCCAGCACCTCTTTTACTGCCCGCTCCACCGCGTCGGCTTCCTCGTCCAGATCCAGCGAATACCGCAGCATCATGGCCGCAGAGAGAATGGTTGCTATGGGGTTGGCCATATTTTCCCCTGCGATGTCCGGCGCAGAGCCGTGACTGGGCTCATAAAGACCGAACTTTGTTTCGTTTAAGCTGGCGGAAGACAGCATTCCTATGGAGCCGGTTACCATGCTTGCCTCATCGGAAAGTATGTCGCCGAACATGTTCTCTGTCAGAATCACATCGAACTGGCCCGGATCTTTCACCAGCTGCATCGCACAGTTGTCAACCAGCATATGACTTAATTCCACCTGCGGATAGTCCTTTGCCACCTCTTCCACAACGCTTCTCCACAGCCGTGAGGAATCCAGCACATTGGCTTTATCCACGCTTGTTACCTTTTTTCTTCTCTTCATGGCGATATCAAAAGCCCGTTTGGCAATCCTGCGGATTTCATTTTCATCGTAAGTCAGCGTATCGATGGCTTTTCTGACTCCCTTTTCCTCCACTGTTTTCCTCTCGCCAAAGTACAGGCCGCCGGTAAGCTCCCGCATAATCATCATATCAAATCCGTCGCCGATGATCTCATCCCTTAAAGGGCAAGCTGCCTTTAACTCTTCATACAGATAAGCCGGCCTTAAATTCGCGAACAGATTCAGGGCTTTTCGTATTCCCAGAAGTCCCGCTTCCGGACGTTTGGACGGCTCCAGACGGTACCAGGGCGATGTGGCCGCATCTCCGCCGATGGAACCCATCAGCACTGCGGCGGATTCTCTTGCCTTTTCAATGGTTTCTTCCGTCAGCGGTACTCCGTTAGCGTCAATGGAAGCGCCGCCCAAAAGCAACGTTGTATATGCAAATTCATGATGATACTTTTCACATACCCGATCCAGCACCTTCTTTGCTTCTCTTACAATCTCCGGTCCGATTCCGTCCCCGGGTATCAGCGCGATTCTGTAATTCATATCCTTATCCTCCAAAATGTCTGCGATAGTATTAGGAATATAATAATCCATTTTTTTCGATATTTCAACAAAAAGCTGGGACTGAATGCCTGCGCACCCAGTCCCCTGTCTTTACTCGCTTTTCACATCTTCCGGTTTTTCTACTTCTGCTATTGCTGATTTTCTCATGGGAATCCTGCAGTTTTTATTGTTTCCGAATTCCACAATCACATCTTCTTCCGTCAGATCAATGACGATACCGTAAAATCCGCTGGTGGTCACAATTGCATCTCCCACAGCCAGATCAGAAAGCATTGCGTTTAATCTTTTCTGCTCCTTCTTCTGGGGACGGATCATCAGAAAATACATCAGTCCGAACAATACGACGATCCATAATACCATGGAGACCGTGCCAAGCGCTCCGGAAGACGAAGACGATGCTGTAGCTGCTATCATAATTATTTCCTCCTGTTTCACCCTAATAAAGACCATAATACACAAAATATGTCAATTCATCAAGTCCTTTTTCAGATTTTCTCGCTCAGGACTTTTTGTCATTTTCCATAAATCCTGCCAGCTTCGCCTTTTTATAGGAAGCGTACCTGCCTTCTTCAATGGCTTCCCGTATCTCTTCCATCATCGTATTGTAATAGTACAGATTATGCAGCACGCACAGCCGCATTCCCAACATCTCCTTTGCCTTCAAAAGATGACGGATATAGGCTCTGCTGTAATTTCGGCAGGCCGGGCATCCGCATCCTTCCTGAATGGGTCTTGTATCCAGTTCAAATCTGGCGTTTAAAAGATTCAGCTTGCCGCTGTTGGTGTAGACGTGTCCGTGACGGCCGTTTCTGCTGGGGTAGACACAGTCAAAAAAGTCTACGCCCCGGTCTACGGCTTCCAGAATGTTAGACGGTGTTCCCACGCCCATCAGATAAGTGGGTTTGTTTTCCGGAAGGTGGGGCACCACCGCATCCAGAATCCGGTACATCTGCTCGTGACTTTCTCCCACTGCCAGTCCTCCCACTGCATACCCCGGAAGATCCAGCTGGGATATCCGCTGTGCATGGTCAATCCGGATATCCTCATAAACCGCCCCCTGGTTGATGCCAAACAGAAGCTGATGGGGATTGATGGTATCTGCAAGACTGTTCAGTCTTTCCATCTCATCTTTGCACCGGACCAGCCATCGAAAAGTCCGGTCCACGGAATTTTGTACGTATTCTCTGGAGGCCACGCTGGAGGGGCACTCGTCAAATGCCATGGCAATGGTGGAGGCCAGATTGGACTGAATCCGCATACTCTCCTCCGGTCCCATAAATATTTTTCTTCCGTCCACATGGGAGCGGAAAGTTACGCCCTCCTCTTTGATTTTGCGCAGACTGCCCAGAGAAAACACCTGAAAGCCGCCGGAATCTGTCAGGATGGGACGGTCCCAGTTCATGAATTTATGAAGACCCCCCAGTTTTTTTATGACCTCATCCCCAGGTCTCACATGAAGATGGTAGGTATTGGACAGCTCCACCTGGGTTTTGATTTCCTTCAGATCCGTAGTTGCCACAGCGCCTTTGATGGCCGCCGCCGTTCCCACATTCATGAACACCGGGGTTTCGATAACGCCGTGTACCGTCTGCAGCCGCGCCCGTTTCGCACGGCCGTCCTTTTTTAAAATTTCATACATTGCAGTCGTAATCCTTTTCTTCTTGATTCTTTTACTCTTATTCGCATCTGCGAAGTGTCCGGGACTTAGTATAACACACTTTTCCAAAATGTTCTGCCCTTTTTTTCATTGCATTTTCAGCTGGTTGAGCGTATAATATCATCGACTTTACTTATGTTAATCACGTTTATCACCAATGAGGAGAGATTATATGCACTATACGTTAGGTATTGATATTGGATCCACAACAGTAAAAATTGCTGTTCTGGATCAGGAGCAGCACCTGCTTTTTTCTGATTATGAGCGTCATTTCGCCAATATTCAGGAAACTCTGGCGGCCCTGCTGAAGAAAGCCTGTGCCTCCTGCGGTGACCTGACGGTACATCCTGTAATCACAGGTTCAGGCGGACTTGCACTGGCCAACCACCTGCATGTCCCCTTCGTTCAGGAAGTAATCGCCGTATCCTCTTCCCTTCAGAAGCTGGCGCCCAAAACAGACGTGGCCATAGAGCTTGGCGGAGAAGACGCCAAGATCATCTACTTCGAAGGAGGAAATATCGAACAGAGAATGAACGGCATCTGCGCCGGAGGCACCGGTTCCTTTATCGACCAGATGGCTTCCCTGCTTCAGACAGACGCCGTGGGATTAAATGAATATGCAAAAAACTACAAAGCGCTGTACCCGATCGCAGCCCGCTGCGGCGTATTCGCAAAATCTGATATTCAGCCCCTGATCAATGAAGGCGCCACAAAGGAGGACCTTTCCGCTTCCATTTTTCAGGCAGTTGTCAACCAGACTATCA
This sequence comes from uncultured Ruminococcus sp., assembly GCA_946494335.1. GTDB lineage: Bacteria > Bacillota > Clostridia > Lachnospirales > Lachnospiraceae > Ruminococcus_G. Next base: position 74,991 of record CAMMBV010000006.1, read on the forward strand.
GCGGTCTGGCCTGCGGAAAACCCATCCGCGGCCACATTGCTTTTCTGGGAGGCCCCCTTCACTTTCTGTCAGAATTGAAACAGGCTTTTATCCGGACTCTGCGCCTGGATGAGGAGCATACCATTGCACCTGAAAATTCTCATCTTTTCGCTGCTATCGGTTCTGCCCTTAACGCAAAAGAAGACGTATCCGTCCTCATGAGCGATCTGCAGACCCAGCTGGAATCCAGCGTGAAGCTGGAATTTGAGGTGGACCGTATGGAACCGCTGTTTGCTTCTGAAGAAGAATATGAGGATTTTAACCGCCGTCAGAGCCAGTACAATGTAAAGACTTCGGATCTGGATACTTATGAAGGAAACTGTTACCTGGGCATTGACGCCGGCTCCACCACCACAAAGGCGGCGCTGGTGGCTGAGGACGGCTCCCTTTTATATTCTTTCTATGCCAACAACAACGGAAGTCCTCTGGCAACTACCATTCATGCCATTCAGGAAATTTACCGCCATCTGCCTTCCAAAGCCCACATCGCCTGGTCCTGCTCCACTGGCTACGGCGAAGCTCTTATAAAAGCGGCTCTTATGCTGGACGAAGGTGAGGTGGAGACGGTATCCCATTATTATGCAGCGGCTTTCTTTAATCCGGAAGTGGACTGTATCCTGGACATCGGCGGCCAGGATATGAAATGTATTAAGATCAAAAACCATGTGGTGGACAGCGTACAGTTAAACGAAGCCTGTTCCTCCGGATGCGGTTCCTTTATTGAAACCTTCGCCAAATCACTGAATTATACGGTGGAGGATTTTGCAAAAGCGGCTCTGTTTGCCAGAAACCCCATCGATCTTGGAACACGCTGCACTGTGTTTATGAACTCCAAGGTAAAGCAGGCCCAGAAGGAAGGCGCTGAGGTGGCCGACATTTCCGCCGGTCTGGCCTATTCCGTTATCAAAAATGCTCTGTACAAGGTTATCAAGGTTTCCGACGCGTCGGAGCTGGGAAAACACATTGTGGTACAGGGAGGTACCTTTTACAATGACGCCGTGCTGCGAAGCTTTGAAAAAATCGCAGACTGCGAAGCGGTTCGACCCGATATTGCCGGCATCATGGGAGCCTTTGGCGCGGCCCTGATTGCCAGAGAGCGGTACGAGGAAGACAAAGTCACTTCCATGCTGCCCATTGAAAAAATCAATACGCTGCAGTACACCACTTCCATGGCGAACTGCAAAGGCTGTACCAACAACTGCCGTCTGACCATAAACCGTTTCAGCGGCGGACGCCAGTTCATCAGCGGAAACCGCTGTGAGCGCGGAATCGGGAAAGAAAAAAACAAAGATCAAGTTCCCAATCTGTTTGAATATAAATATGAGAGAATTTTCGGCTATGAACCTCTGCCGGCGGACAAGGCCGTCCGCGGTCAGGTGGGAATCCCCAGAGTTCTCAATATGTTTGAAAACTATCCTTTCTGGTTCACCTTTTTCACGGAACTGAAATACCAGGTGGTGCTTTCCCCCACCTCCACCAGAAAGATATACGAGCTGGGCATTGAATCCATCCCCAGCGAATCGGAATGTTATCCGGCCAAGCTGGCCCACGGCCATGTGACCTGGCTGATCCGTCAGGGAGTTAAATTTATTTTCTATCCCTGCGTACCCTATGAGCGTACGGAATTCGAGGATTCCGTCAACCATTACAACTGTCCCATCGTTACCTCTTATGCGGAAAACATCAAAAACAACGTGGACGAGTTAAACGATGATTCCATCCTGTTTCGCAATCCCTTTGTGGCATTCACAAACGAAGAGATTCTGACGGAGCGTCTGGTTATGGAATTCCCCGATATTCCGGACAGTGAAGTCAGAAGAGCGGCTCATCTGGCATGGCTTGAGCAGGCGCAGCAGAGACAGGATATCATGCGCAAAGGCGAGGAGACGCTGGATTACCTGAAAAAAACAGGACGCCACGGCATCGTACTGGCGGGACGTCCTTATCATATCGATCCGGAAATCCATCACGGCATTCCTGATCTGATTAATTCCTACGGAGTGGCTGTACTGACGGAGGATTCCGTATCTCATCTGGCTCCTCTGGAACGTCCCATCCGGGTCAACGACCAGTGGATGTACCATACCAGACTGTACGCCGCCGCCAATTTTGTAAAAGAACATGACAATCTGGATCTGATTCAGCTGAACTCTTTCGGCTGCGGTCTGGATGCCGTAACCACAGACGAAGTCAGTGAAATCCTGTCCCACAGCGGCAAGATATACACCTGTCTGAAAATCGACGAGGTCAACAATCTGGGCGCCGCCCGCATAAGGGTTCGCTCCCTGCTGGCTGCCATCCGCACCAGAGAAAACATGTGCCTGAACCGCACCATTAAGCCTTCCTCCATAAAGAAGGTTCCATTTACAAAGGAAATGCGCAAGACACATACCATTCTCTGTCCGCAGATGTCGCCCATCCATTTTAACATCCTGGAACCGGCCTTCAATGCATCCGGCTATCATCTGGAGGTGCTTCCCAACGACAATAAGGAAGCGGTGGATGTGGGGCTTAAATACGTAAACAATGACGCCTGCTATCCCTCTTTGATGGTGGTGGGACAGATCATGCAGGCCCTGCTGTCCGGAAAATACGATCTGGATCACGTGGCCATCATCATGTCCCAGACAGGAGGAGGATGCCGTGCCTCCAACTATATCGCATTCATCCGCAGAGCCCTTGAAAAAGCAGGCATGGGACATATTCCCGTGATTTCCATCAACTTAAGCGGACTGGAGAGCAATCCCGGCTTTAAAATCACGCCGGACCTGGCAAGACGTCTTGCCTACGCGGCTGTATTCGGGGATATCCTGATGAAATGCATTTACCGGATGCGCCCCTACGAAAAGAAAAAAGGCAGCGCCAACCGGTTACATAAAAAATGGGAAAAAATCTGTATTGATTATATTTCCGGAAAACATTTAAGCCATACCCGGTTCAATCAGATCTGCCGCACCATAATCCGGGATTTTGACCATCTTCCCATCACCGATGAGAAGAAACCAAGAGTCGGCATCGTGGGCGAGATTCTGGTAAAATTCCTGCCGGCCGCCAATAATCACCTGGCCGAGCTGCTGGAAAAAGAAGGGGCTGAGCCCGTCGTCCCCGATCTGATCGATTTTATGTGCTACTGCTTCTACAACCAGAACTTCAAGGCAAAATATCTGGGAACGAAAAAATCCACGGCCAAATGGGCCAACGTGGCAATCAAGGCCATCGAGTGGCTGAGAAGCGCCGCCACAAAGGAATTTGAAAAGAGCGTTCATTTTGACCCGCCGGCGCGGATCGAAGATCTGGCCCGCATGGCGGCTCCCATCGTATCCATGGGAAATCAGACAGGGGAAGGATGGTTCCTGACCGGCGAGATGATGGAGCTGATTCACAGCAACGCCAAAAATATCGTCTGCACACAGCCCTTCGGCTGTCTGCCCAACCATATCGTTGGCAAAGGCGTCATTAAAGAAATCCGCCGTGAATATCCCGACGCCAACATCGTGGCCATCGACTACGATCCCGGCGCCAGCGAGGTAAATCAGCTGAACCGTATTAAGCTGATGCTGTCAACGGCTGTAAAAAATATGAAAAAATAATAAAACGGGACTGCCACACAATTGTTTCATTGTTAGTGTGACAGTCCCGTCATTTTTAAATGCCAAACTCATATTCCGTGAGGAAATACGATGACCCGGCAGGCTTCTTTCCTTTTCATCAAATCCATACCAAAATGTATTTCTTCAAGCGAAATACGATGAGTAATAATTTTCTCCAATTGAAGACCAGGATTTTTTATCATCTCCAATGCCGCTGGGAAATCTTTCCCCAAGACTCCCTTTAAACTTATTTCATTAAGTGTAAATACAGACGGTGGAATCATCGCTTTTGTATTTTGATCCAAACCGAACAGAAGAATTCTTCCTTGGGGATTAACTAGATTTACCGCTTCCTCCAGTACCGTTCCTCTGCCTACCGCATCAATGACCAGATCAGCTTTATATTCCCAATATTGTTTCATAACTTCTTCCACGGATTCTTTTTCTACATTTACAACGATATCCGCACCACAAGTATACGCTTCTTGAACACGTTTCTCTCCCTTCGCAGCAACAATTAGATTCCGAATTCCATATACTTTCAATACGCGGATAAAGGAAAGCCCTATAGGACCCGCACCATATAAAAGCACATAATCCACAGGAGTCGGCCGTGCTTCTTTCACAGCATTCATTATGCAGGCAATGGGTTCTGTCTGAGCAATAATTTCTGCCGGAACAGAAGCATCTACATGATAAAGCTGGTCTTCGTCTACCAGCGCATACTCTGAAAAACCACCATCTGCCAACTGACCATAATGATTGGAATGAGAACACAAATCACCTTTGTTATGAGTACACTCATAACACTTTCCACATCGCACTCTGGGATTCACAGCTACCATCTCACCTAATGTAAATCCCTCTACTTTTTCTCCCATTTTCACAATGGTTCCGCAAAATTCATGACCGTAAATAATGCCCGGCTTCATATACTGACCAGGTGGAACAGCCAAACCATGCAAATCGCTTCCGCAAATACTTGCAGCTTCTACTTTTATAATCAATTGATGTGGATTTTTTATAACTGGATATGGCATGTCCTTCACTTTCAGAACGCCTTCTCCTTCAAAAACTGCAGCACGCATCGTTTTCTTCCTTAACACACCGCCATATTCAAAATCCTCCACCGGGATTTTATGTAAACTCATCTTTTTTTAATCTCCTTCTTATGATACGGACCCAGCCTTTATATGTCTACCCAGATATTTCCTTTGGCATTACTTTCAATGCAGGCATCAATAAAACGTAAACCATGAACTCCATCTTCCACTGTAGGATAATCATATTCACCATAATCCATGCCATACTTCTCTTTCAGCAGTGCAGCACAAAAACCTCGGTAAATATTTCCGAAAGCTTCGAAGAATCCTTCAGGATGACCGGAAGGCAATCGTGACAATCCGCGGCATTCCTGCGTATCGTAATCTCTTGTCGGAGTATAAATTCTTGGTGGCTCATTGATTTTTGTAAAACGAAGAACCGCCGGTTCTTTATGCTGCCACTCTATCGCCCCCTTATCACCGAAAATTCGAATTAAAAGATCCGTTTCATGACCGATAGCCACCTGTGAGGTCCAGATCATGCCGGAAATACCTCCGTCAAACTTCACCAATACCTGTACATTATTTTCCAGAGGAAGCTCCTGATCCATCGGAAGTTTTTCAAAATTAGCCAACACCTTTTTAACAGAAAGACCGGTCATTTTTTTTATCAGGCATTCCACATGAGTGCCAATATCCGCACAGCAGCCAGAGGGACCACTTCTTTCCGGGTCCATACGCCAGGTGGCCTGATCCGATCGATCACTGACCATCTGAACAAGAAGCCATTCCTGAGGATATTCCGCCACTATTGTCAGTATATTGCCAATCTCACCCGCTTCAATCATCTGTCTTGCCTGCTTCACCATAGCATATCCTGTATAAGTATATGTCATGCCAAAAAGAAGATTTTTTTCCCTGGCAAGGGCTGCCAGCTCTTCTCCCTCTTCCGTGTGTAATGCCAGGGGTTTATCACACATTACATGAATACCATGTTCAAGAAAACATTTCGCAATAGGATAATGAGTATCATTGGGTGTAGCGATACTGACAAAATCGATACCGTCTGCCCTTGCACTTTCTTTTTCGGCCATTTCCTGATAACTGGTATATACCCGATCCAAATCGCTTATCCCCCATTTTTCAGCAGTTTCCAGGTTTTTTTCTATGTTTCGTGAAAAACAACCGGATACCATTTGAGCCAGATCGTCCATCTCCGCCCCATGTCTATGAACATTGCCAATGAAAGCGCCGTTACCTCCTCCTATCATACCAAACTTCAATTTCATATCTTATTTTCCTTTCTCTTCATTACTCAAATCGCTTCGTCGCGTCATCAAGAGCAACCCATACGTTTCCTTTTTTCTGACTGTCTACTGCCGCCTGCACATATTTTACACCTTCAAGTCCATCAAGCCCATGTGGAAAATAATAATAGCGTTCTTCTTTCAGGCATCCGTTCATCCGATCCAGAAGCTTTTCGCAAAAAGAATGATATATATTCGCATACGCCTCATAAAATCCTTCCGGATGGCCTGTCGGCAAACGTGAAGCCTGTTTACTAAAATCACTCATATAACTCCTGTTGGCTGAAAAAATCTGCACCGGCTGATTGAGATACGACACATATAAATGAGTCATATCCTCATGAGACCATCGGATAGATCCTTTTTCCCCGTATATTTTCAGATACATACTGCAATCATGTCCAATAGCCACATTCGATGTCCATGCTATCCCATGAGCACCATTGTCAAATGCCAGAAGAATACGTGAAATCGTTTCCAGCTTCGCATCCTTTGGATAGTATCCAAAGTCAGCAAGCACTTTTTCTATCCTAAGCCCTGTGGCTGCACAGATCAAATAATACAAATGCACCCCCATAGCTCCCGTTGCATTGGAAGCACCCGAGTATCTTGGTTCTCCAATCCATTTAGTAAAATCATCCTCATCGTTCTGAAGTCCCAAAATCATCCAGTCCTGAGGATATTCCGCCACCACATCCAGAATTTTTCCAATTTTTCCTTCTTCAATCAGATTTCTGCATTCCCGAATGACTGGGTAGTGGGCATATGTATACGGCACACAAATCTCCAAGTCTTTTTTTTGTGCCAGTGCAATTAGTTCTTCTGCTTCTGCCACCTGTAATGTCATCGGTTTTTCACATACTACATGAATTCCATGCTCCAGAAAGCATTTAGCAATTGGATAATGGGTATTATTTGGAGTGACAATACTGACAAAATCAATACCGTCTTCTCTTGCACTTTCTTTTTCAGCCATTTCCTGATAACTTTCATAAATGCGTTCTTCAGCCACCCCCCAAAACATTCCATCCCTTTTATTCTGCCTGGAATTTCTAGTAAAACTTCCAGCTGTCAAAATCGCAAGATTATCCATAGCAGATCCCCTCCTATGGCTGCTTCCAATATTGCCGCCGTTTCCACCTCCGACCATTCCCATTTTAAGTTTATCGCGCATGTCTTACTCCTTTTATCCTATTATGGTTCTACCATAACCTTTATGGCTTCCCCGTTTCTCATCCACTCTATCCCCTTATTTACATCTTTTAGTTTCACAACATGGGTTATCAACTCTTCAAATTTCAAAGAAGAGTCTTTTAGCAAATCAATAGCCGGGAGATAACTGTATTTAGTACTGAGCGCGGCAGTTATGGTCAATTCTTTATTGTTAATAACTCCTGGACGTATTGTGGATCTCTGACTCATATTCTGTCCGAAAATCAGGATTTTTGAGCCGCAATTTACTAAATCAATGCTCTGTTCCAGAACGCTTCCCGCGCCCACAGCGTCAATGGCCACATCTGCAAAACCTCCCCATTCTTCCTGCATAACAGAAGCAATGTCATCAGAAGCAGGATCGATAACAATGTCTGCGCCTGCATTTTTTGCATCTTTTCTTCTGGACTCTATAAGCTCCGCAACCATAATATCTTTCACGCCATATCGTTTCAACGTTTTAACAAAAAACAGACCTATAGCTCCCGCCCCATACAACAAAACCTTTTGCGTCGGCTGAGGGTTGATTTTTTGCATTCCGTTCATTACACAAGCAAGAGGTTCGGCAAGAGCCGCTAAATGAACTGGCATATCCAGCGGCACCAGATATAACTGCTTTTCCGGCATTACACAGTATTCCGCAAAGCCGCCGTCTCTTACCTGTCCTGTATTAACTGCATTTCTGCACAAATTAAAATTTCCTTTGCGGCATTCCGGGCAAATCCCGCATCGAATATTCGGCTCCGCCACCACTCTATCGCCAATTTTCAGAGTCTTTACTTCTGCGCCTACCGCTTCCACAGTTCCTGAAAATTCATGCCCCAAAACTGTACCCGGTTTTGCATATTGCCCCGGCGGAACATTTAAGACGTGTAGATCACTTCCACAGATGCCGCAGGCATGTACTTTTACCAGTACATCATCCGGTTTTATGATTGACGGTATCTGTTTTTCTTTCACCTGCAAAATACCATTCCCACAGAAAACAGCCGCCTGCATTATTTTTTTCACACTATCCCTCCATTTTTACTTCTCCAGCTCAGATTTTAATTTATAAATATCTTTCCGCAGCAGATCCATTGGATCAATTGCCTCATCACGGAGAGGTCGCTGAGAATAATAATTTTCAAATACAAACCACCCTGAATAATCTTGGGCCTTCAGCCATGCAATCTGCTCTTCAAACTGAGAATCTCCCTCTCCCAGACACTTACTGCTGTAAGCAGATCCAACACCGTCTTTTACATGAATCTGATTTAACATATACGGATATACTTTCGGAAGGTGATCCATAGGGCTAAGCCCACGGAAACACCTGTAATTCTGGGAATCATAAAACAATTTAAGATTTTCTCTGTCCACATCCTTCAGCAATTGAATAAAATCCTCCGCTGGAACAGCTGTTTCAGCAGCAATGGTAATTCTCAATTTTTCTGCTTCGTCACATGCATATTGCAATGCCTGAACGACATTTTCTCTGTCCCGCTCCGTATGTATATCATTATCCATGAAATGGGGAACCATTAACACCGGAATACCCATATCAGCTGCCGCATAGAGAGCAATATCCAATCCCTCATAAGCCAGATCACCGCTTTTTGTTCCTCTTCCATTTCGAAGCCCATGGTTATTAGAATCGTTCATCACAATAGAAATCAGCTCCATGTTATAATTACGTGCAGTCTCCACATACAGATCCCTCACCCTTTTATGGGCAAGTTTAAAACCAGTATCCGGAAATCCTGCCTCAAGCTGCACGCCATCAAGCCCCATCTCAGAAGCCATCCGTATTCCAAAGATACAATCCCCAGGTATACACCATTCAGGAACTGCCAATTTAAATGTTCCAGAATCGTATTGTTTCATTTCTGCCTCCTACTTGTCATCGACGTTAATAAAATTGGCTAACCATCACTTTTCCCGGAGTTCCAGCTGCCGCATCGCCAATAGCCTCTTTCGTCTGCTCCAAAGGATATCTTTTGCTGATCATATTCCTTATATCCAGCCTGCCTGTTGCAAACATCCGCAGTACACTAGGGAAAATATCATATCCTGCAGAACCGCTGCAGCAGTAAATAGATGTTCCATGATAAATAAATGGAATCAGATCAATGGGAGGAATTTTTCCCGGAAGTCCAATCTGTACCAGTTTTGCATGAGATGCCATGACCGCAGCAATCATTGGGTATGTTGCTCCTGGATTCCCTGCAGCTTCAATGTTAATATGGCATCCCAAACCGTGAGTCAATTCCATTAATAATCCTTTAATCTCATAATCAGATGCAAAATCCATAGGATTAAAGCAACCGTCTGCAATTCCCATTTCCTGGGCAAAGGCCAGTCTCTTCCGGTTTGTATCAAACATAAAAATTTTCTCCGCTCCTGATGCTCTGCAGAGCGCTGCGGCAGATAAGCCAATGGGCCCGGCTCCTACAACGGCCACATTAGATCCTGGCTGAAATCCACCGGCATTGATCATAATAGAGTGATATGCAACACTCATTGGTTCCGCCAGCGCTCCCGCCTCAAATGCCGCCAGCTTGTCGCCGTATTTCTCTGCAAGATCATTGATTTTAATAATGTATTTTTCAGGCACAACCGCATATTCGCAGAAAGCCCCATTTTTTGAAAGTCCGATATCTTCTCTGTTATCACAGCAATTTGGTAGTCCGCTGCGGCAGTTGTGACAGTGCCCGCAATAATGAATCTGCTCCACCGCAATAATATCTCCCACCTGATATTGTCCCTTTAATTTCTTTCCCACCTCTGCTATTTCACCAGAAAACTCATGCCCCAGAATCACAGGCAGTCTGGTATGGCAATTGTACACCATATATCCATCTTTTTTTACTTCAATGGAATGAATATCACTGCCGCATACACCGCAGGCCCCCACTTTAATCAGAACTTCGTCCTCTTTTGGTTCCGGAATCTGCACATCCTCCATCTGACAAGACAGATTATTCCACACAGCCCCAGAAACATAAGCACGATGATCGGTTAATTCTCTTTCTCCCAGGGAAATCCCGGGAATCGGGTTCCATTCTCCCCTCAATACAAATCCTCTCATTAATATGTAACACCTCCCTGCGCTTTATGTTTTCTATTTATAAAACTCTGGCTTGTCCACCATCTCCACCTTCACAGCCTGACCGCCTGCCAGACGTGACTTTGTACACGCTGCCGCCACCGCCGCTGCTGCATAACCATCCCAGGCAGTCGGTCCTGTCAGACAATCTTTTTCTACACATTTGATCCACTCCCGCATCTCCGTGACATAAGCATCAGCAAACCGATTGATCCAAACAGGATCAATTTTATAGAGGCAGGCGCCTTTTTCACGAATTACCGCATTGGAGGGATCTGGAAGCGACGCGCATCCTTCCTCGCCTACTACTTCACAGTGAATATCATAACCGTATATACAATTCATATAGATTTCCAGATCCACATGAATGCCGCCTTTTGTCCGCAGTATAACCATCTGAGGGTCTATCAGATCTTCGTCCGCATTACGAGTGCTTCTTGGACAGATTAGCTGAGCTGTTTCATATTCATCGCCAGTCAGCCATCTGGTGATATCAAATTCATGCACCAAGGCACCATTTGCTGACATATCTGTCGTATGCTTTTCCCCCGTAGGATGCGCATTCCTATGTTGTTCATGGAGGAGCAGTGGGCGACCAATTCGCCCGCTATCAATAGCATCTTTCACCTGCACATAGCCGCTGTCATATCGTCTCATAAATCCTACGGTCAAATACCGCTTACCCGCTGACATTTCAGCCTCCATGATATTAATACAGGCTTTTGTTGTATCAGCAAGCGGCTTTTCACAGAAAACATGTTTTCCGGCTTTGATGCTTGCTACTACGAATTCTTCATGGGTACGATCCCATGTAGTCACAATGACCGCATCTACCAGTGAAGACTCAATCAGTTTATGTGGATCGTCAAAACTTTTCACAGACGGATATTGAACAGTAATCTTCTCTCTGTTCTCCAGGCTGATATCACTGACAGCTGCAATTTCTGCACCTGGAATCTGATTCATGATAATATCTGCATGCATCCGACCGATGCCGCCTGCTCCTATTAATCCAAGTTTAATCATTATTACTACCCTCTTTCTTTTTTATTAAATCTAATTCTACAGAGTATTTGCCAGAATCCTTTCCTGGGTCATCTCTTCATTTTTATTGATTTCCAGAGAAATAGAGCCTCTTCGCATTACATAGATTCTGTCGCTCATACCAATCAATTCCGGAAGTTCTGAAGAAATCATGATAATAGCCACACCCTGTTTTGCAATATTATCCATAATTTCATAAATCTCTGCTTTTGCATTGATATCGATGCCCCTCGTGGGTTCATCAAGAATCAATAAATCCGGTTTGCTCTCCAGCCATTTTGCAAAAAGAACTTTCTGCTGATTACCGCCCGAAAGCGTACTGACAAGCTGATCCATCGATCTGCAGATCACATTTAGCTCTTTGATCTTTGCTTCCGCTTCTTTCCGCTCCAGTCTGTTGTTTAAAACATGATACCTGAACAATTTTTTAATAGAAGCCATAGAAATATTTTCTTTAATGTCCTTCGCAACTATCAGGCCGTCAATTTTTCTGTCCTCCGACAAATAGGCGATCCCTTTGGCAATGGATTTTTCTGCCGATGGTTTTTTATATTCTTCGCCTTTATAAATAATCGTCCCTCCAAAATAATTTCTAACCCCGAATATTCCCCTTGCAAATTCTGATCTGCCTGAGCCAACCAAGCCCCCCAGACCTACAATTTCCCCTTTCTTTACGTGCATGCTGATAGGCTTCGTGTTTGGTCCGATTTTAAAGTTCTCTACTTTAAGAATATCTTCATCCAGAACTTTGTGGGTACAATTAAACAAATTGGTAATCGTACGGCCAACCATCTGCTTTACAATATAATCCTGATTATAGTCTTTCATGGACAACGTTTCTATGGATTGACCATCTCGAAGAATGGTCAGTCTGTCTCCTACGATCTGCAGTTCATCCATACGGTGAGATATATATATAATGCTGACTCCTCTGGACTTCAGATCCCTGATCAATTCAAACAAATGATCAATCTCTCCCGCTGTAAGAGAAGCTGTCGGCTCATCCATAATCAAAATTCTGGAATCATAAGAGAGAGCCTTCACAATCTCTACTACCTGCTGTCTGGCTGTAGATAGATTATGCATGATTGTTTTCGGATCAATATCTTGAAACCCAAACTTATCTAAATACTCCCGACTCTTTTTATAAATAGTTTTATGATCCACAAATCCATTTTTTCTTGGCTCTCTTCCCAAAAAAATATTATGAGCGATATCCAAATTAAGACATAAATTTAACTCCTGATGAACAAAAGCTACCCCTTTTTCTCTGGCCTCTCTCGGACCTTTTACAAAGTAAGGCTTTCCGTCAAGAAACATTTCTCCTTCATCAGCAGGAATATTTCCCCCAAGAATTTTCATCAATGTAGACTTACCGGCTCCATTTTCTCCCACAAGTACATGTACTTCCCCTTCTTCCAGGTCAAAATTAACGCCATTTAAAATTTTAACTGTGGTGCCATTAATTTTTTTACCATATTCATCAAAGATATACTTTGTGATATTCTTCATCTCCAAAATCTTCGCCATAGCAAACCTCCTTATTGCAGCAGTCTGTTTTTCACATTCTCAAAGATGATCGCAATTAAAATCACAATACTCTGCACGGCTGTATACATATAGAAATTCACGCCCAAAATCCCAAGAATATTCTGAATCATATAAATCGTAAATACCCCCAGAAGAGACCCCCATGCCGTACCAATTCCTCCAAAAAGACTGGCACCTCCAAGAACTGCAGCTGTAATGGCAGTAAAAGTAAAATCCGTGCCGCCCATAGTAACCACACAGTTATTTACACGGCTCGCCATCAGAACCGCTCCTAAAGCTGTAGTAATCCCGCAGATTACATATACCATAACAGTGGTAAAGGATGCATTAATCCCTGACAGAGTACTGGCCTCTTTATTCAATCCTACCGATGTCAGAGCCCGGCCAAATGTGGATTTATGGAGAATAAACCAGGCAACCACTGCAATCAGAAGCATAATCCATACAACTGAATTTAACCCCAAAATATTTGTTCTTGCCACAGCCAGTATCGAATTTGGAAGAGGCGTGATAGCGGAACCGCTGCTGACAATTTGGGCAATTCCATATATGATATATCCGGTACCCAGCGTTACAATAAACGCGGGAATTTTTAATACCTGTACCAGAATACCGTTTACCATGCCGCAAAAAGCTCCGACAGCCAATGTCAGTAAGATACCTGCAATAACTGGAAGTCCACAAGTAACTGTAGACCATCCAAAAACATAGGTGCAGAAACCTAACAGATACCCTACAGAAAGATCAATTCCACCCGTCATCAACACAAAGGTCATACCCAGACAACAGATCGCCGCAATAGCAGACTGGGAAATAATCCCAGTAACATTACTTATACTCAAGAAGGCTCCAGGCCTGGCAATTATGCCTACTATAAACACACATGCAAATATGATGACATTGCCGTACTTTTTTGCAAAATTTTTCATTTGTTTCCTCCCTCCTAGAATACTTTTGCTTTCTCCATCTCTTTATTTTTGTTAAACACGCTGACACCCACAACAAAAATAATTGCCGCACCGATAAAAAGGTTCTGATAAAAGGGATCAATCGCCAACATATCCAACGCATTACGCAGAAAACCGATAATCAAAGCACCAACAACCGACATCCAGGCTGCTCCTTCTCCTCCTAACATGCTGACTCCGCCTACCAAAGAAGCTGCTACCGCATCCAATTGATAAGAAGCTCCTTGGGTGGGATGTACGGTAGCCATCTGAGCAGAAAGCAGTATTCCTGCAATGGCGGAATACAGTCCGCAAAGAGAAAATGCAAAAATTTTAATCATACCAGAGTTGATTCCTTCTGCTTTCACAACACTTTCATTGCCGCCAAGGGCATAAATATGTTTACCCATTCGGGTATATTTTAAAATAATTGTAGTAATCACAAGCAGCACAATCATAATCCATGTATTAATAGGAATATTCAAAAAAAGCTGGTTGCCAATAGCAACGTATAAATCCGGCATCCCGCTGATGGAACTGCCCTTTCCTACAACCAGTGCAAGTCCCAGAGTGATTTGTCCCGTCACATAAGTTGCAATAAAAGGCGGAATGTTGATTCTGGATATTAACAGACCATTAATGACACCAATTACAAGGCCAACTGCAACCCCGACAAACATGGAAAAGAATACATTCATTCCATTGAGCATCATAAAACCGCTGACCATAGCACAGAAAGCCATCACACCGCCCGTTCCCAGATCAATACCCTGTATAATCAGAACAAGAGTCATAGCCAATGCACAGATCGCAATTGTCGAAGCCTGACGTGTTACATTCAGTATATTCGTCACTGTGAAAAATCCCGGAATCCGGCTACCAGCAACACATGCCACGATTAAAATTACCAGATAGGCAATATATTTTGTCTTTATGTTTCTTTTCTTCACGTTCGTTCCTGCCTCCTCCATATATTTCTTTTTTAAGAGATAAAGCCCCGGCAGATAACTTTGCCAGGGCTCCATGAATTCAGAATTTCATTTAAAACGCAACCTCTTCCGATTCCTCAATTGTGTCAGGACACATAAAGAAATAACCGGAATCCTGCTCATGCTCTACGTCTTCCTGTGCAATATCACCGTTTAACACATCTATCATGGTATTGGCGGACATTTCACCAATATTAGCAGGATACTGTGCCACACAACCATAACAAGTTCCAGCTTTAATGGCATCAAGAGCAGAAATATTACCATCTACGGAAATGATGCAAAGCTCCGAGGGATCCATACCTTTATTCTGCACACCGGAAATAACACCAGAAAGCATTCCATCAGAGCAAAGGAAAATTCCATCCATATCAGGATCTGCTGTCAGCATATTTTCCGTAACCTGCATTGCTACATCACTCAGCCAGTTGCCAAGCTGTTCATTAACAATTTCAATGTTAGGATATTCTGCAATGGCTTCCTCAAATCCCTGAGAACGGAGCTCACTTCCCATAGCGCCTGCAGCACCCCGAACCACGCAAACCTTACCTTCTTCCCCAATGGCCTTCGCCATTTGCTGACCTGCTTCATAACCAATGGCAATATTATCAGATCCAACATGTGACATAAACAGATCATCATTTCCTTCATCAAGAGAAGAGTCTGCGATAATTACCGGAATTCCCGCCGCTTTTGCTTTTTCCAACGCAGGAACCAAAGAGCTGCCATCCATAGGCGCTACTATAATACCATCAACTCCTTTGTTAATAGCGTTTTCCACATTTTCTACCTGCTTGGAAACAGTCAGTTCATCGCCGGAAAGAGTAAGTTCAAAGGTATAGCCTGCTGCTTCCACCACCTCTTCACATTTTTCAACCATGATTCTCTGGAATTCATTATTAGTAATTGTTTTTGTAGAGAAAAGAATCGTTCCTTTAGACTCTCCTGTATCGCCACTTTTCTCTTCCTCTGCATCTGCTTCTGCCGCTTCTTTTTCCGTAGCCGTATCGTCTGTCGAAGATTCTGAGTCAGAACCACCAGAGCCACAGGCTGTCATGGAAGCCGCCACTACGATTGTCATAATTACTGCAAGTATTTTCCTTTTCATCTTATTCTCCTTTCTTCCTTTTACACGCAAAAATTATAATCTTTTCATCTTGTTATTATATGACTTGATTTTTGCGTGTATCTTATATTTATTTGTTGGTGTTAATTATACATTTATTTTTGATATTTACAATACATGTTTTACACGAAATACTTTTTGCATTTTTGGCTGTTTCGTATATTTTTGCACTTTATTGTGTTTTTATCCGTTGATTTTTAGATAAGTTCTGATTTTCGTCTTATTTTTTTACACTTTTTTGCTGTAAATTAATTTTTTTACTTTATCATGTATTTTTTTCTTTATTTTTTAATAAATACTTGTATTTCATTTAAGCATGTTATATACTTGGATCAGAAAAAAACAAAACAAAAATATATATTTCATGAAGAGGTATCATATGCCAAAATATCTTTCTATTGCCGAAAATATCGAAGAACAAATCCGTACTCAAATTTACTTGCCCCATCAGAAACTGCCTTCTGAAAAAGAACTGATTGACCATTATCAGGTCAGCAGACAAACGATCCGTAATGCATTGGATTTTCTGAGAAACCGCGGATTGTTATATTCCCAGCGCGGAAAAGGCTGCTTCGTATCGGAACAGCCTGAAATGGCCGCTGTTTCCAGCAACAATATTGCTATTATTTTAAATGCCCTCAATGATTATATTTTTCCATACAAAATAGCCGGTATAAATTCTGTTCTTACAAAGAACGAATATATCAGTAATATTTTTACCTGCAATTACAGTATTGATACACAAGAACAGATTTTACGCAATCTTCTGCAGTCCTCTTACACAGGCGCTATCATTGAAGTAACGAGGGGGTATTTGCCCAGAATGCACCCTCATCTTCTAAAAGAACTGGCAAAAAAAATGCCTGTCATTCTTATTGACGGGCACTATCCTGAACTGCCGGATTTACCGGCCGTATGTCTTGATGATTTCCGAAGCGGTTATCTTGCTACCGAATATTTGATTCAAAAAGGACATCGAAAAATTTTTCATTTCGGAAAAATGGATGATATCCAGGGCATTTTAAGGTACAGAGGATATATAAAGGCTCTATTAGACAACAATATTTCCCCTCATGACGATGATATTTTCTGGCTGACAGGAAATGATAACTTTATTCACACAAAGATCAACTATGATCCTATAATTTCCCGTCTAAAACAATATACAGCTGCTTATTTTTATAACGATTTGATAGCTCAGTTGATTGTTCCAGAGATATTGAAACGAGGAATTCGCATCCCCGAAGACCTCTCGCTTATGAGTAATGACGACTATTTCCCCAATGTGGAAAATATATCCATTTCCGGCATCCGTTATCCCCGGGCCAGTGTAGGCCAAAAAGCGGCACAGCAGATACTGGAACTTATTAAAGATCCAAGTTATGATGCCAACTATCTTTTTGAGCCGGAGCTTGTTGAACATAATTCAGTACGTGAAATCATTCTCTAAATAATTCATGACTCACGATTAACCATGGCGAAGGAGGTTTGTTTTTATGCATTACTTTTTATCACTCCCCGAAAAAGTATCCACAGAGCCGACTTTACGATTTTGGGGCTCTCACAATTTTCTTCGTCAAATCCCCACTCCGTCTCCGCGTATTTTTCACTCCCATTCAGACATGGTTGAATTTCTGTATTTTCGGGACGGGATGGGTGTTTGTACAGTGGGAAACAAAAAATACACTGTGAAAAAAGGTGATCTGGTCATCTACAATGCCAACACGCTGCATTTTGATAACTTCGGCCTGGTCTACTTCTGCGGCGCCACAAACATACAGATCTCAGGGTTGCCTCCTAACGTCATGCTTGCTCCCGAAATCTCCCCAGTTTTTCATCTGGATTACCATGAGAATACCTTCCATCACCTTCTGGCCGCCATGAACGAAATCGCAGCAACCAATATTGGTACCGCCCAGGAATCCTGTCAGTTACTATTCCGTTCCTTTTTCAAGCAAATACTTTACCTGATTCAAGAAAAACAAATGCCGGTTGAAAATTCACTGATTGATAAACACCTTTCGCAAACAACAGGAGAGAAAATTTTGGATTATGTAAACCAACATATTTTGGACAGACTTTCCCTGCAGGATGTCGCAGCAAATTTCGGACTCAGCACTTATTATGTTTCACATATTTTTAAACAAACCACAAACTACACCTTAAGCGCTTATCAGGCCAGGGGGAGAATCGGGCATGCTCAAACTCTTCTCCTTACTACTGATATGTCTCTAAATGAAATCGCAAAAAAACTGGGCTATGCTACGCAAGGCCATTTTTCCAGACAATTCATGGAAATTGTAAAAATCAAACCCTCTTCCTACAGAAAACAGTTCGGCGGCAGACAAGTAGGAAAATCGGATATAGCCAATCCGTTAAAATGACAATGGCAATCGCCACCGAACATGAGCAAATTGACTTATACCCATTGCGGGGATGGCCCGGCCTTTACAGCAGCCTGCTATTGAGCGAAAAGCTGTACCCGCACCTGTTGGAAATTGACAAAACGGCGCAGAAGCGCATGGACACCATGCTGTCCCGCATAATGGAGGCGGCTGGCATCACCGAGGAACGGAAATTCCGTGAGGCGATGACTTGGGTGGAGCGGGTGAACACGCCGAAAGCGCAGATTGAAGAATTGATACTGTCACTGCCATCTGATAAATAATATAGAAAAATCAAAAATCCATCAAAAAAACATATATTTTTGATATGATAAAGTATCACTTCAGGAGGTAAGGGGTATGCGAAGTCATTCGTCAAAGATCGCAAGTCCCTATTATTATGCTTACGGCTCTATCGGACGGCCACCGATACGCTTAAAACATTAGCAGAAGAAACAGCGCAAACGTCAAGCACCGACATCTTTTTAAACGATGCTGACGACATTAGCACCGATGGCGAAAATTGGGTAGCTGAAACAGACTATGAGAAAAACAATCCTGCACCGGATGTTGAATGGTGAACGGCAGAGGAGTATGAAAAGTGGATCGCTACTCAAAGGGAAGAACTGAAGGCGCTGATCGGCACAGGCAATGGCTGGTATGATGGACAGGGTGTTTTTCACGATAGGAGGGAGCCGCCCATGAAACACTTTGACCGCCGCCAAAAAAAGCGCGGCCACCTGTTCCAGCAATTCGATTTTGAGGCCGCGCTTGATTGCCCGTTTGTAGTCCTTTTTGAAACCCGTCGTGTACTTGACAGTGTACTTTGTTTTCCTCATCTTTTCAAGTCAGCAAACAACTCGTCAAGGTCATTGTAACCCTTTACGGACGGATCTTTTGCAATCCTTTCCGCTTCCAGCATGGCAGCAAGCGTTTCTTTGTTGGGCTGTTCCAGCTTCACTTCAAAGGGAATGCCGCCCTCACGAAGCGACTGGCGCACGAAGATGTTGAACGCCGTGGATAAATTCATGCCGAGTTCCGCAAACAGGGCGTCGGCCTGTGCTTTCAAATCCGCGTCCATGCGGATACTGATGTTTGTGGTATTTCCAGCCATATCAT